>NC_014533.1:0-600000 GCF_000147335.1 Gloeothece verrucosa PCC 7822 | reverse complement strand
CAAGTTGGTTTTCTAGTGGGAGAGATTCGATTATTTTTTTGGTTCTTTTTTTTAAATCAAGATTTTTCATTTTTTTTTGAGGGACTTTTAGGTAGCCAATCTGCTTTAAGAGTCATGTTTTCGACTCAAAGCCTTGTACAGTAAACTTTTTTAAGTTTAACTTTTCTTAACATTTTGTTACATTCTCAAGTTTACCAGTAAAACTAAAGTTTATAAAGTTTATTAGGCTTAAATTATGACAACCTTTCGTAACAAATTTTTGATTAGTTTAGCAGGCTTCAGCTTGAAAAACCAAAATAAATACATTTGTTCTTAGCGTAGGAAGTCTAGTTCGGCAGGGAAATAGAAACTACTTCTGACCCGTACTTGAGCCTCATCTACCGATAGTCCCAGATCAACGAGATCACTAATCCGAGTAGTTAAGGGGCTAACAGTCTTAGCTTGAGGAACTGCCACAAGTCTTTCAAGCTGAGGCGCTCCGGTTTGTGTATCTACTCCATCGAGCATCACAATACGACCATCCCGCTCATCAATTACTCTATCGCCATTCTTGTCAAAGAACTGATAAGGAATATGGAGGGCGGCGCGACCTTGACTATCGGTAAAGGTGAAGGGTTCACCACTATCGGGAAGTCCGTTGCCATTAGCATCGAAGAAGAGGGCCGCACCTACAACCGGGTGACCATCGCTTCCCCATACACCATTGCTATTAAAGTTGCCCCCATCCAGCACAAAGGTGTAAATCGGAAAACGACCCAACCTGCTCGACCAAACTTCAGCGCCTAGGACTTTGACAACCGCTTTGAGTTCAACATAAATTTGAAAGAAGACGTTGAATAAACTCAACCCTGAGCTATCACCCTCAAACACATCCGCAATTTGGGCGATAAAGTCCCAAGCTCGGATCTTACCATCATAGAAACCTCCGGCTGTAACACTGCCCACTTTAATCGGATCACAAACATCGGGAGTCGTTGCCTCACAGAGATCAGCGATATCTGCGCCGCCCTCAATATGAGGACCACCTCGTAAGGTCACCGAGGCAACCAAGGCATCTAAACCAAATCCGAGATCAGCCCCTCCCTTACCTTGGAGTTCATTCTTATCAAAAATCGTCTTGCCGCCCGGAGCTTCCCGTTCAAATCCTCGCCAACATTGGGAACCGTCGCAATAATTGGCCGCGCTATCGCCCTCTGCCCCATAACTAGCCACCGACCAATCTTTTAAGTAAATACTATTGAGTAAACGGAGAAAATGCTGTCCCACAGACGAAGATAATTCACTTTGTCCTTGGGCACGACACTCCCAGATAGCTTGCGGGGTATCGCTGCCGCAGACTATCGCTAGGATACCCGCCGTATCAACTCCCAGAGAAATATCTTTAGTCCCAAACTCTAGCGTACCGACAATTTCTGCAATAATGCCAGGATAAGGCCGGAACTCCCGAGACACCATAAACTCGTAATACAAATCAGGAAGGGTAATAGTTACAATCTCGGTGGGATCACCCAAAACGAACTTGATCACATCTAGAGGGTTAGTAAAGATCGGAAAATCAATGAAACCACTCTTACTGAGGAAGTTTCGCATTTTATCTTTAATCTTGCCCACATTAGCATTATTGTTCTTATTCGCCGATGCAGGTTTTTCTGGCTGAACTTCCTTGACATTATCCGGACTAACTTTGGGTTGTTGGGGTTGATCGCCACCGCTTCCTTTTTGGCCGAGTTGGGTCGTGTATTGATAGCCCATTGTACTCCCCAAAATGACATGACCATATTTATCGGCATAGGGTTGGAAACCGGGGATAATAGGTTCACTACCCTCTAGAGGATTAACCCGGATGTCGTCGGGATTGACTAAGAATCCATCTCTGGAAACAACGAGTTCAGACAAGGCTGTCACTCCTCTGAGTTGCTCGCCTAAATCAACAGAAATTTGGTAAAGCTTCAGAAGCTCCATAAACTGGTTCAAAAATTTGTTGACCTGTTCTAATCTCTGTTTATACTTTTGGGAATTTCCTCCCACAATTTGCAGCAAGGGAGTCGGAATTTCTAGCGGTGTGACTCGGCCATCGCCATTAATATCAAAGACGCTTTGAAGATTTAACTTGTTAAAAATCTTAGTGTCTGCACTTAAAGTGTCTACAATTGGCTTGGCCGGGTCTACAATGTCACTCCATTTACCAAGAACAGCCGCAAACTGATCGGACAAAAACTCACCTAAGTCAAGTCCCAAGTCATAAAGGCCGATAACCACATCGGGGTTAGCACTGGATAATTTACTGCTGGCTGAAGCTTGGGCGGTTGCATTGAGGGTAATGCCTAGTTTCAAGTTAACCGAAGGCAAGGGTAAGGATATGGGTTGTTCTTGAGAGAGAGTATTGTCCACAGGGGTTAGTCCCAAATTGGTATTCATGTAGAAGGCGAAGTTCCCCCCCAAACTGAACAGGAAATAATCTGAAACTCGGGTTATCTCTGCAATCGGGATGATCCCATTAGGATAACCGCTCTGCTGTGTTCCTTCTGTAGACGTGTTTCTCTTGGGATCTCGCAAAGCAATTTCCATGTATGCCCGAACTTTAGCCATAGGTGCAATTTTAGAAGGAGAAACTTTTACGATTTTCAGGGCAATAGGCTCTGTATCAAAGAGATTACCCAATCCGGTGTCGGTTATGCCATCGCTATCAATATCTTCAGTGAGTTTGTTAAACTGATCTAATAGCTTGCCATTAAACTCTACTTCTAACCCATCGTTAGACTTAATGCGGATTGACAATTTTTGAAAAGTCTGCTCTCGGTCAGTGGCAATAAAGAACTCATCCTCAAGCTTGTCAAGCTCAAAAGTTTCTTCTGTATTCCCGTTATTAATTTCGTCTCTTAACTCTTGAAGAGAACGATAGTTGGGAAGTTGTGATACCTCTTGCCAACCCGTAATAGGAACATCATTGCTCTGAACGGAGTAGGCGGCTTCTAAGCTAGGAACTCCTTTTCCTTTTAGGTCTTCCTTGCTCACTTCAGAGATCAGGATGTGACGAGTAAACTCAGTGCAAGGTATACCGTCTATTAAGTCAGTTGGCGAGGGGCACTGCATTTGATAGCCCATGAAATCAAGCTTTTGGGGCGGATAAACCGGAGTCTCAGCCGCAGGGTCGGGTTTCCAGTGCAGGAGTTTACCGCCGCTATCTGTGGCCAGAAGGGCCTGACAAACCTCATAAGTCCCCGCTTCCACAGCATTGCTTGCCTGATTTAAGATAAAAGTACCGTCTGCGCTCGTACCTGGGCAATACAGATTAGTCTTATCGCTTGTGGCTTCTTTTCTTAAGGTGTAATGGGAAGTCCCATCTTGCCAGATACTCAATACCCCATATTTGCCCACGACATAAAGGGGTGTCCCTTGACCGGGAGAAGCATTTTCATCTGTAAGCGTCACCACTTTTTGGCGATCCGAATATTTAGCTGATAAGTCTTTATAAATTTTTGGTAAATCACCGGCATTGGCATTACTGGCGGGTGCAGGAGGCACAAGGGCTTGGGTAAAGCTGGCGGCTAAAGGACCCATCTGTCCGGTGGCTAGAAAATCGGCTGAGGCATTGGCTTCAATCGTCACTTTACTGACGGCTTCCTGTTTTGGATCTTTCGGCTGTTCATCCCCGGCTTCGGAGAAGATAACTGAGTAGCCATTGATAGTGTATGTCACTTCCTGAGAAGTTGCTCCCCCATTTAGAGTGATGTGAACATCCTTGAGCTTGGCATTATTTGGCCACTGTATTTCATTTTCAGCGTCGGTGTAAAATTTCCAGGTCCATTCAATTTCGTTAGTGTTAGCATCTTTGGCTTTCAAAGTCCCCGTCAGGGCCAGTTCCCCATCCTGGAGTTTTACCCGTTCCTTGTATCGTTTCCCACTCTTAAAGGCGTTTGCTTTACGAGGTAACTGCACCTGGGTTTGTTTTCCATCTTCTAGCGTTGCCAGCACATTTAGTTTTTGCAGGTTTGGACAAGGATTTTGAGCGGTTTTTTGACCGCAGGTAGTTGTAATTCTGCCGGGGTCTGCGTAAACCGAGCTAGTCTGTATTAGGACATTCTTGTCATCGGGGAAAGCGGGGTCGACGGTTGGAGGGGTGTTATCCAAATCCAAAACCGGCTTGACCGTGATTATTTCTATTCCTCCTGCGCCGGGTTCTTTATTGTCTTTTAGTTTAAGACCGAAGCTAACTTTGAGTACCTGGGAAGTTGCTTTACCAGATAGATCGGTAGCTTGAATCTCACGGTCGGCAAAGTTGATTTCAATCTGTTTGAGATAATCGATAACTGCTTTCAGATATTTAGTCTTAGAAGGCAAACTAGATAAACTCTCTCCAGAATTCCATTGAGTTAAATAATGTTCAGGATCAAATAAAGCATTGATTTCTATTTCGGCGGCTTGATTCGGCACAATGGAGGCCGGTTGTTGTAAAGAGATCTCAATAAAGGGAACTTCTAACTCTTCACCCTTAACGGCGTATCCCACCATGACCGACTTATCCTTGTTACGCTCAGGTTTTGGAGTATGACCGGGGATCTCTTTCCAATCCCAGGTAATTTGCGGCGGAGCTTGTTGAAGCTCTGGATCTTCTGATTGGGAATATTTAGTCTTGAGTTGATCGTTAATGTCATTGTTATTCGTAGGCGGTGCGACTTCGTTCCCATTCTGTTTTGTAAAGCGAATTCCATCGGCCGAGACGACCGTCCCCGGAAAGGTCTTGACTAAGAAGTTAGGAATAGTGACCGGTTTGCTCTTAGGACTACTGGTCAAATCCGTTAAAGCCGCTTTGTCGGTGACAATAAAGACTTGGTTTGTAATATTAGTGCCGCTTGTCTCAGTTCCCCGGAATTTAATGCCAAATACCAGATCTATGCTGATTTTCCAATTGGCCTGGCCACTCGCTTCCCCATGACCCTGAAGGGCAGGTATACCAAAATCGCTATCTTTTCCTTCAGTAGAGACACCTTGACCCCAATTAAAGGACAGTTGGAGGATCAGTTTCTCGCTATCGAGTTTGATCACATAGAGGGGAATACCGTACTCGGCAAACGTCGCCTGAAGGGCTTTTTTAAGAACTTTTTCTAACTCGGCGGTGGTTAGATGAGGCTGTTTCTTAATTTGGCTAGTCACCATCGCCAGTAAGCGCTCTCCGAAGCTGGGTATTTGAGCGCTGGTTGCGGTTCCCGATTCATCAGCCTCCTGACCCCCACCTAGGCGACCCAAGACCGGAAGGCTGATATTGTTGATGTTTTCATCTAAAAGCGGGAGGACGTTTTCTAACCCTTCGGCTACCACAAAGGGATCTAGGGGTTGCTCTTGGAGATGCACACTTGCTGTAGCCAGGCCATAGCGCAGGACTTGAGCCGTCTGGGGTTCTTCTAACTGGCCGCTGAAACTGCCGCAGTTTTGAGACTCTTCTAGGGGAATACCGTTAGCGTATACCACCATTGGACAGCTATTTTGGGGATCTTGAGTATAGACGGTAACCAGTTCTAGGATTCCGTCGCCGTGATTATCGAGGTCATAGGTAAAGCGATCGTGAACGACCCGCTCATCAAAGTCTTCTAAGTTATGACTCAGAGCCGCTTTGTCAATCGTATAGGTATAGGTGCGATCTGCATTAAGGGTTAATACGCCGTGATTTCCCTTCAGTGCTTGTTCAGGAGTGACATAAATCTTAGCGCGGTTCAAAGGATTAGCGGCATGGAGGGGGTTAGCATACAGAGGGACACCAGCAACTTCTAGATCTTGGTTATTACTATCCCGAAGGATCATAGCTGTGACCACAGGTTTTAAGGTGGTACGGCCTATTTTAGTGATCGTGACAGAAAGATTTTTTTGCGCCGCGTCCGGATCTGGGATTTGATTGATGATGACATTACCCTCGACAACATTCTCGCATACGGTGAGGTCATCGCTACAGAATTGAACCGTATCCCCATTAGCCTGAGCATACATTGTGATGTTACCTTCAGCATCCATGTCTTGGGTGACGGTCAGATTTAGGGCATAACGGTCTATCAGAGGTGTTTGTCCAGGGATTTCAGTTGTCTGCTCGTACAGGAAGGAATCATGAATAGACCAATTGTCATCAGTTGGTAATTTTCCTTCTTCTAAAGTATAGGTGTAGCTACCATCTCTATTGAGAATAAGAGTTCCAAAGTCGCCCTCTAAAAAACCCGGCTCATGATCGATTTGAGTATCGTTGAGAGCGCGAATTTCAACGGCTAACTTTTGGTCTAAGATTGTAGTACCGTCTTTCTCTATAGTGTAGTCAAATACATCGAACACTTTACCTAAAGGCGATTGGGCAATCTCTGCAAGGATAGCTGGCTCATCTTTAAGGTCGTAGCTAAAGTCACCTTGATCGTTCAGTGTAGTTAGAGTACCGTAATCACCTGTAGTCTCAATCTTGACAGTACCTTCAATAGTCACTGCTTCAGGATTATCCACTTCTGCGGTAAGGTTAAGTAAACCTTTTAGGCTGTTGTAGAAGGGATCTGTATTATCTTCCCCTACTGCCACATAGAGATCGGTGTAACGGGGATGAATATCATCTCGGTTTTCCTTCAGATTATTGAATGCGCGTACATCGATAGTTTGCCACTGGTTCCAGTTGTTCGGGGTAAAGGTAGCAGAGTCAATATCTAGATAGGTGAGGTCTCTTTGGTTATCAGACAGAATATCGTTATAGTAGAATTTCACGGCTACATCCTGTTGAGGTTGAGATTTAAGACCCACCCGGAAGCCGTTAAATTTCCCTTCATCAATCTTTAAGCCATCGGCAGGAATGACTATTTTGAGTCCAACTTCCTCATTATCCAAAATGCGGACGGCGGCGGTTTGGGTATCTGGGTAGAATTCGTCTAAGCGATAGTTATCTGTATCATTCGGGGGTTGAATTTCGACAATTACCGTCTCATAACGTACCGCCATTGATTGCTCAGGAACGAAATCATCTATCGGGAAGATGGGGAAAAGAACCTTAGTTTGGCCAGATGGTATGTATAACGTACCTTCTTTTAAGGTTTCGGGTAACTGGAAGTCTGGGCCCGGATCTCCTTGATGCTCTATTCTTTCTGCGGTAGCACCGAAGTTAGGGCCATCCTCAAACGCATATATCTTGTAATGCACAGGTAGCCCACTGGGGTCGCCGACCGGTTCCATCACATTGAGGCTAAAATAGCCCGGATGAGTATTTTCTGGCGCGTTTAGGTCAACTCCCGCTCTTACAATAGGTTTGTCGTTATCTTCAATACTGACCCGAAGTTCGGCTTCACCTGTAGCGAGATAGGCTGGATCGAGCATTTCCTGACTCATACCAGTTACTTTTAGCTCAATCTGGCCAATGAAGACTCCGGGTAGGGATTCACTCTGAGTCAGAACGATAGGTTGATCGAGGTTTTGGTCGATGATAGCCACTACATTATAAGTGACTGTCCCTTCTTCATCGTTGATCGCTGTAACCTGAAAATCTAGGGTATGATTCTTCGTTTTGTCGTCTGCTTGAGTAAAATAAATTCGGGGTTCAGTATACTTTCCGGCTTCGAGTTGTAGCTCTGTGGGTAAAGTATAAGTAAGAGTAGTAATTTCGGAATCGTACGTCGATTTCAGGCTACCGTAGCTACCATATAAGGTTTGATTGGGGTCCCAGAGACGAACCTTGATCTGGCTTTCGTGGTGATATTCCACTGTGTCATCATCGACTGCCGCTACTGCAACAGTGCGCTCTAAATTCCAATCTTGAGGGGTGAAATAAAGTTGGATCGGCTGACCAGCTAACTCGTTGGTATTATAGAAAAGGTTACCTGTATAAGTAATGAGATTGAGTGATCCGCTTTCTTCTGGGACAGTTTCTTGCTCATTGACTGCGTAAGCAACAGGGATACTGATCCCATCATTACTCAGAAAACCATAGCCATTGTCAATCGAGAAAGAAAACTCATCTCTGGCGTTAGCTTCTGATGCAAGCTGAGTTTGAGTATAAGTATAGTCTCCATTAGCACGCCAGCACAGGGTTCCGTATTGCCCGACTTTGATTGTCCCATCCAGTTGACCATCGCCGGGGTTACAATTCCCATTTTTCGCTTTACGGGTGCGAATTGTTTTGAATTGGCGGCTGAGGGAATCCATTTCTACTGATTCAGCCATTCGTCGCTGAGGGTAGAAGGTGATTTCTCGATCCGTTGGGTCGAGTATAACCATTACCGGTTCGGTTGGTTGGCTGTTTAGGGAGACTTTAACCGTATTAATTTGTCCTTCGGTGGTGTGTAAAGCACCTTGGGCAATGGCCACATCTGGCAAGGTATCAAAGGTAAGATTTAACCCAACCTGATCGTCATTATCGGTACTTATCGCTTGTAAGACCCTCAGACCATTGCTATAAGTATAATCTGTGCTTTGGGTGGTAATGATATAGCCGAAGGTTGCATCTTGATCATCTATGCGATTATCGACTCCTTTGACCCAGAAAACCTGCGGCTGATCCCATTGATTGCTAGGAATCAGCAAGGTGATCGTCGGTAGATATGTGCCCTCTGAGTCTCTAGAAATTAAACCTTGAAGAATACTACTGGTAGCGATGGTAAGCTGTACATCACTGGTGGGTTGACTGGTTAGCTTGACCTGATACCGGGTAGCTGTTCCTGTTGTTTCCGATACGTTAACCGGATGGGTTAAATCTATCGGTTCTCCATTAGCATTAAGGACTTGGATATCTGCAATATCATTATCCGTAATTTCGAGGGTGATGTGATCTGTTCCCACTTCGGTGTGATAGTCAGCCGCATCTGCCCTTCCTTCTATCAGGTGAATATGAATAACTTCCGTCCCTTCAACTTGGTGATCATCTATCAGTTGTATCGGTAAGGTGACACTATTTTGTCCGGCCCGAATGGTTACCGATTCTAAACGATCATTTTCTCGTAGGTGTATTTCCCCTCGGTTGTCACTTTGGAAGAGATCCGGATTGCCGTCCCGATTCCAATCTGCAAAGCTATAGAACTGGACTTGGTCATAAGGACTATTGAGAGTGCGATTACCGTAGGTAACTTGGGTATCTAAATCTCGTAAAAAGACATTGACACTACTGTGGAACGATTCTACAAAGTAGGGTGATTCGGTTGTCCCGTAGTTGACATAATAGTGGTAACCGTTCCCCAGTTGTCCTGGACGATTGCGGGTGTTATCTACTAAGGCATCTAGATCGCCATCTTGGTCTAGGTCAAAGAATTGGACAAAGTAACCTTGCTCATTGGCTCCCAATTTGGGTAACCGGTGAGCGACACTACGCTGTAGGCTCATTTTTCCTTCGGCTGTCCCTACGGTAAACTCACTCATTTGACCTGTACTGTCAATGCTAATGAGATCTAGTATACCATCGCCGTCTAGATCCGCTAAGGTTGGGGCGACTGGTCCAGACATCCTTAAAGCTTTTCCATCACCTATGAGGGCACGCGGTTGTCGAAAGCTTGGGAATAACCTAGAGCCGTTATTTTCGATTATTTGAACATCCCCGCTACTCTTGCCGATGATTAGGTCAAGATCGCCGTCAGTATCCATGTCTCCTGCGGATATCGGTGCGGCTTCACCCAAATTTAGGCCGAGGGATTGAACATTAAATTGGGGTTTTCCATTGCGGGTTTGTCCTTGATTTTGGTAAAGCATGGCCTCACCGTGACCATCGACAATGACAGCATCTGTTTGATTGTCACCATCAAAGTCACCTATCGCAAAGGTTGTACGGCCTCCTAGCGTCCCGGCATCTAGCCCGAAAAGGTTGCGTTGCTGGCTAGTGAAACCACTAAGCGAGCTATAGTCTTTCTCTTGCTCTGCCGCTCCCCGTATCGCCCAAAGGCCCGACTGCTGTAAGTTGATCGGTTCACCGTCTCCGATCAGTTGAACTGTTTGGTTCTCATCCATCGCATTAGTCAGAGTTTGCTGGTTGAAATTCCAGTAACCTACAAGGTGTTCAGCAATCTTTGTTTCTTGGATGGGGAGGGTGGCGTTGTAGTGCGTTTGAATTTGTTTGTCGCTTAGAGGGATATCCCAGATCCGTATTTCATCAATAGCGCCTTTGAAGTAGTTTTTGTCTGACCCGCGACCAATGGCTTTGATTCTTGGTAGGAAAATTGATTCTTTATATTCACTACCCATCTGTTTTTCGCCATTAATGTAGAGTCTCGCTTCACCATTGTTTTCATAGCTATAGGCGACATGGAACCATTGACCCGGCAATATCCCTAAATCATTCTGAAGATCAACTGATAATGGCGTTAAATTTTCTTTTTTGATTTCAATTTTTGCATCATTTAAAATCAAACCGTCTGAGGAGGAGTTAGAAGTAATGAATAAGCTTTGATTGCCTGTAAATGCGGCAGGACGAACCCACATTTCAATCGTGCCATTTCCGTTTTGACCCCCTATTGCAAAACCTGGATCTGGGAACTCTAAAGCATAGTTTTGATCGGTTATAGCATTTAGGCTTAGGGCACTATTGCTCGGTGTTTCTGGGGTTGGGGTATCAATGCTGTAGTAGATTTGGGTATCTTCTGCGGGTGCTGAGTCTAGTTGTATGGTGAGATCGACCCCGGACTGGTTTTCACTGACTGTTGATACTGCGGCTGAAATGGTAGCTAAAGGCTTTGTCGCATCAGGGATAGTAAGTAAGCTGGTGGGAATTTGCAGACTGGTGTTGCATTCACTGAGGTCAACTACAATCTCTTTCTCTTGTGTTCCGTCCTTAACAGTAAAAGCTAATTGGTCCGGCTGTTGCCTTGGATTAGGCTCATAAACCCATCGGGTTTGATCATTAACTTCTAGCGTAAATATTCCGTATTCGGTTATTAGAGGTTCATTGACTTTAGCTTCAATGGTTTTTCCTCCAGTGGTGCTATAAGTGACTAAAGTAGGTGAGCTTAAGTCCTCTTCTCCCGTAAAGGTGCTGTGTACCTCAATAGTGGGCTGACCATCGCTTAAGATAACTTTAACATCGGCCATTTTTGTCGATTGGTTACCCTCTGCTTGAAGTTGTAGTCCAGTAATTGCAATCGTGCCCTGCCATTGTTCTCCTTTAAATAAATTGCCGTTGACCAATGCTTGAGCGGTTAGTAACACTGGAGTAACGGGACTACCTGCTGGAAGCTCTTCTTCATGGGGAATTAGTCGTAAGACTTCACTACCGTTTTGTTGTGCGACTATGTCCAAATTATCCAGTGCCCATGTCCAAGCTAAGGGCTGCTGATTACCGTCTCTATCTGTATAGGTAACACTGGGAGGTTCTGGTTGTGTTTGGGGATCGATAAAGTTCACGCCGCTTAGAGTTTCGCCATTAGCTTTGACGTGATACACCGCAAAACTATCTAAGGTGGCAGGTAAAAGGTTAACGGTAATGAAATTTTCATTTAAACCGTCACCTGTGGCGTTTAGGTTGATTTGAGAATCATCGGGATTATAACCACTAGCATCATAACCGGCTCTGATTCCCTCAATTATCAAATATTGGGGCTGGTTCCAGTTTTCGGGGGTAAAGGTAAGTTTTTGACAAGGGTTGCCGTCAGCACAATAAATTTCTAGGTCCGCCCCGGCAGATGTTCCTACCCCACTTTCACTCAGGGTAACCTCTAGATTCGTTGCGGGTTGAGACTCAAGCTGAAGGCTAATCCTTCCTCGTTCGCCTTCGGTAAGGTTCAAGATTTCTAATTTGATCGGGTTATCTAGCGGCTTGAGGATGACAGATTGAGCAGAACCCTGATCAAGCTTAATTTCAGACGCTTGAGCGAGAAAACCTGAAACGAAATTCAGTTGTGCATTTTCTTCTAGAGTTACGCTCTTAACGTTATAGGTTTGACCTAAAATAGAGACTTGGCTTGGCTCTAACTGAAGTTCAGCCGCAATTTGTCCATCATCTTCGATGTTGTAACTTGGAGTTTTTAAGCGGATCGGAATAATAGTTCTAGGAATTGTTGTAACACTGGCGGGTAAAATTTCTGGTCTAATAGCTCTTGGCGGCTGCCATGCGACTGATAGATGGTCGGCTTCTGTGAAATTAACCTGCAATGCTTCCAGATAATAATATTTTCCTTTTTCTAAGTGAATAGGGCTAGATTTTTGGCTCTCATTCCAATCCCATTGCTGATAGGCGGGAAAATCAACAGTAGATAAATCATCTAGATTATGACTGTCTATCACAAAGTGGGAAGCCGGTTTAGATGAGCCTGAGATACCCATGTTAATATTTATTTGATTCTTATCGTGGCCTGAAATTTGATCACAGAGCTTTACAATACCCTCATTTTTTTCAGCATAAACCTGATTGCGATAGCCACTAATTGTTTGCCCATCGTCCCCAGTTATTTCTAACCAGCTATCTGGATCAATACGAGGAGTTATGTCCGAGTTGAATTCAATAGTAGCTTTTGGTCTACAGTATTGAGAATCAAAATTAGGTGTTATTGTCTCGTCAGGTTTTCCTCGCTCAACTGTAACTCTTACAAAATGTTTGGTCTCGTTTGGTTGAAAAGCAACAGAGGCGTAGATTTCTTGACCCTCGACTTGAGCGATGGTTTCAGTCGCTTCAGCCGCTTCACCGCTAGGATTTAAGCGTAGCTCAGAATTTCCGTTAGAGGCGATCCAAAAAGTATAATCTCCCGTTTCGGGTGGGGTAATGAGGGCTTTAATCCGTCGGCCTTTATTTTGGCTGTTGGTTTCGGGCAGATCTAAAGCCTGAGCGAGGAACTTACCCGATTGTGTGGGTTGGTTTGGGTAACGATCATTGTTAGTCAAGACTGAAACATCGTTAGTGATCAGGTTATTCCAAGTCTCGACTAAGAAACCATGACGAATAAGTTCAGCCCGGAGATACGGATTTTTAATAATATTTAATTGTTCGTCTTGGTCACCATTCCACTTAACCATCAGGTTTCCGGCAGCATTTCCGCCTTTGTAGCGGGCTTCTAGGTAATAAGTTTGCCCCGGCTTCAAATGAATCTCATCATCAGGTCTGATCAGTTGCGCCGCATCCCCATAAGGGCCAAATTTATTGAGCCAAAGCTCCGATTCTGCATTGAAAGTCCCGTCATCTGCTGAGTTAACCGCTTCAACCTCTGTGATGAAGTGATAAATATAATCTTCGTTTTTGGACTCATTGGGAGTCAGATAGGTGATCGCCCGGAGGTAGGTATTAGCTGGAATGTTTTTAATTTCAAAGTTAGGATTATAATAAGCTATTTCTGCTTGATCAGGGAAAGTGAGATAAGGGAGTTGAATTTTAGGTTCAACTGTTTCAGTCACCGGGGCTATTTCTACTCGTACTCCGGGGTGAGGTTTAGAAGAAGCACTGTTATCTGCTTTCCCAGAGTCAACGGGTTCTAAGATAATATCTTTGATCAGTGCATCAGATTCTTGAATGATTAGGCTTTGATCTTCATTTTTGCCCAAAACTTCCACTTCAGGGAAGAAGTTGACGAAATCCCCAGGCACAGGTTCAGCAGGTAAGTGCTTGGTATATCGAATTTGAGCTTTATCGTTATCTTTTACAATAAAGCTGGCAGTTTCTCCTGCGGGTAAAATGCTTACACCTTCGGGTAACCCTTCGGCAGTCAAGGTGATGCTGATGGTTTTTGTGCCGCTCACAATGTCATCGTCCCGAACAAGATATTTTAGACTCGCGCTTTGCTGATATTTGGGTACGATGAGGGTGTCTGTTGTCTCAGTTACATCATTTACTTTTAGGGTGTATTGAACAGGAAGATCAAACGGTAGCAGCTGGCCTAGGGTAACGACAAATTCCCCCGGTGATGGAGATCCTTCGAGGTTGGTATCATTGCTGGCGGTGACGTTGAGGGTTACGCTACGTTTAGAAACATCCGGACTTGCTCCTTCTGAAATTTTAAAGTGATCATAAGATTCAACTAGGGTAATCTGGCGATTAACCCCATCTTTGTAGTTATTATCCTCGCTGCTGCCGGTAAGGTTGATTATGTCTCCGGGCGCCACTTCTGAGAGCGTTACTGACTGATAGGTATACCAATTGGCCGGAGTAAAGATAAGGGATACTCCCCCCGTATTTACCGTAACATCAGCCGTCGGTTGACTGGAAAGCTTAACCGAGAATTTAACTGTCCCATCTTGATTAGGGACTAAGGTATTATTTTCATCTACCAGCTCGCCATTGATGTTGTCAGCAATGAGGATACCGGGCAGGAATTCTCCACTGTCGTTGAGGGTAAAGGTTGCTTGTTTAGCATTTTCTTTGACGGTGTAGAACTGGAACATCTGATCAGAGGAGATGTTGTTTTCTAAATCGGGATTATAACTGGGATCATCGAAGGGAACTAGGGTTAGAGTGTACTCCTCCGGCTCTTCTTTTACGGCATCTGGCAGCGCCGCAAAATAGATTCGAGCTTGTCCTGGCTGTAATTGATTGTATTGGGAGTCGCTCGGCGGGGTGACAGGTATGACTACTGCATTAACGATTTGATGAGGATTGTATTTATCGTTGTTGTAGTTCAGTTTGTTACTGAAATATTCTTCCCCGTATCCCCCGTTTTCTTCGTCATTGCGGGTGAGGGTGTAATGTACGGGTAATCCGGCGGCTAAGGCATTGTTAAATAAGTTAGAGTAAACCTTTTTGTCGCCGTTTTTGCGGCTTACTTGTACTGTGGCGTACCCTAGCCCTTTAAGATTGGATACATCGATAGTATTTTCAGAGGTTTTAGTCGGGCCGTCTTTGGGGGCTAGAGCATTGGCTACATCGGCTATGTCAAGGTTACTTTCATCTATCAGAATTTCGGCTTCGTAGTTCGCGTCGTCTATGATAACCTGCTTCTGTTGCAGGTTATTCTTGAGCTTGTATTGAGCATCTTCATAGTCTAATAGCTCGACGGTGAAGGATTCGTCTCCTTCTACCTCTTTATCAATATAGGTTCGGACTCCAGCGTAAGCCCCTAATGCGTTGGTTTCTCCCTGTGTTTCGGGTATGTTGAGATAGTATTCTTCATAAGCTTTGTCTAGGGTGCGGCTGATGTAACCGTTAGTTTCCTCTTCCCCTTGATAATCAGTATCTTTTAAGCCTGTACCTTGGGTGAGCTTGAAACGCAACTCCGTCCCCTGGATCATAGATTCTCTTGGGGAGTTCTCGTCTACTTTCACCTGAAGGATAGCCCGCTCTCCTTCCCAGACTTTATCAATAGGTTTGCCGTTGATATCCACTAATGATAACTCAACGATCGCTGTCATATCTTCAATAACAACCTGTTGAGTATATTGGTCACCTAGCTTGTAGCTACCACTGGGGAGTAGGTTAATGGTGAACGCTTCATTTTCTTCTCTTTTGTAGTCGTCGTTGAACTCAATGCCACCGTCAACCTTGTCTGACACCGCCGTAAAGCTGGTATCCCCTAATCCCCGTTTAAGGTAAAACTCTCTCATGTTTGACCCAAGTTTAACTGAGCCAACTTCTGTGTCTGACCAGGCAAAATCTTCTCCTTTAGTTGGTTTATTTTCCTCTGGATAGGTGAGGTAGAAATAGATGGTTGTGCCGTTGGGAATGTCTTGGTCGGCTGTAATCTTGAAGAGAGCTTGTTTTCCCTCTTTAACTTTATTTTTGTCGCTAGTGCTGATGTCTTCACCACTCTCATTCACTAGGCTCAAACTAAGAGTTGGAACACTACTAGACAACATAAAATCGAATGTGCCATTGTCTATTTTTTCTCCTTTTGTAGTAAAGATAGCAGCACCTAACGCTTGACCATTCTCCCCAACCGTATTTTCCACTGTATCAGGATTTTTTGTTGATGTTCCTTGTTGAACTACGTTATTCTCAAAGCTACTCTCAAATACAACTAAACTGCCTTGTTCATTGTCGCTATTGCGGACAAAAATGGCTCCTCCAAGACCGGCACCACCGCCACCGTAACCCCCCCATCCAGCATCACATCCATTTCTGCCGGCTTGATTACCATTGCGACCTTTCCCTCCATAAGCACCACCTTGACCACCAGGTCCACCAAATCCCTGATCATTTTCATAATCGTCACATTCGCCGTCGTCGTAGCCACCGCCACCGCCACCACCTCCGCCGGCTCCAAATCCACCCTTACCACCAGGTCCACCACTTCTAGCGGCATCACCACCTTCCTTATTATCTCGGCCACCTCCGCCACCACCTCCGCCGCCGGTTCCAAATTCACCATTTCCTCCATTCTGTATTGGATCAGCCCCACAGACATTATAATTTCCGCATTCTGGTCCGCCTTGACCACCAGATCCAGGAATAAATAGCGACGAAAAGGATAAATCGGATGTGATATTAAACTTGCCTCCACGATTTGCTTGCTGTCCCTTGTATCTTTCATTAACAGCGCCATAGCCGGCCGGTGAACTGTTATTGCCTCCTTGAGCTTTGTTATTATTGAACTTTGAATGCACAACAATAACTTGACCCCTATTGATAAATAAAGCACCACCAGCCCCAAGTCCACCGCCACCGCCACCCTTATAGCTACCACCATCATAAGATATATAATCTCTGGGTGCATCTTCTCCTTGAGCTAGTCCATTCTTAAAGGTAACTTCTTCAAACACCACAAAGCCACTACTCTTGTTAACGGAGATAATCTGGTGTTCGCCACGTCCATCAATTGTGAAGCCGCCATCATCAATCACCCAAATATTGTTGCTGCCTTCAACTACGTTTAAAGGAGTATTTAGTTGCATCGTGCCATCGACCGAGCGGGTATCAATGACTACGTCGTGATTGGCAGCCATAGCCTGCCGAAGCGCATAGCGAAAAGATCCTTCATCACTACTGCTATCGTTAGTCTTAGTGACTTTGATATAGCCGCTTGTTGCATCTCGTGCGACCATTTCCTTTAACTTAGCCCGGCCTTGTTGTACCAGCCCTCTCACCTGCTCTTGGCTCATGGATGGAGAAGCGACTTCACCTCTTTCTTGCGCTTTTTCCTTTTCTTTTTCATCCCTAGAAGCCTTGCCTTGATTCACATTGACTGTGTTGTCATTACCAAAGATAAATATCGGATTATCGCCATAGTTGATGATATCGCCGATTTCTCTAGAGGCTATCAAAGAACCATCCGTTGCTGAGAGCGATTCAGGCTCGTTTGATGGTATGACTGACGGTTGTGCTTGTATATTTAGCGGCAAACCATTAGCCTCTAGCAGTGCGGCTGGCATTGGAGATGATGCCGAGAAGGGGAGAATGTCCTGGCCTGACGTTGTGATGGGATAACTTGCCGCTTTAGCTGTCATGGGGAACAGAAACAACGACTGAACGGCAAACAAGATAGCAAGCACAACTGTACAACTTCGGACGAAAACTCTCGGCATCATCATAGAAAACTTTTAGTTAGGATTAAAAAACAGTTTGGATGTTTTTGGTTGTCTCGAGGGGGATAAATTCGGAAGCCCCTTTGACGATGTTGGTCAGAAAGATTTTGTAATCCTTCATACATACTTACGCTGTCGCGTCCACACCATCGAAGTAATAATTACTAGGTTGGCGTTTGGGGTTCACCGATTAGATTAAGAATTAAGTGCTTTGCCGCATTTATTGACGCGACGATAGCACCCCTAATCAAGAGGATACGGTAATGTATTCTTTTTCTTATTGTTATGCTTTTGGTTTTTCATGTTCATTCTTTTGATAGATGAAAAACCTGCACAAATGCTCTTTTAGAAAAATAACACGGCTAATCATTTTTAGCAATATTTTTTCTTAAATCCGTTTTTTTGTTTTTTCTGTTCTTCTCACGAGAGCTAGACGTAGAGAGATATACAAGCAAAAAGTAATCTAAACATTTGGGCTGACTCTTATAATTTTCTTATATTTTAAAAATAAAGCTAAACTCTTGTATGTAAGCTTCGGATTTTATACACTTAAAGCAAGACCAATTACACCCGTGAAAGCTCAATAGATTGAACTGTTTCCCGTTATTGTTTTCCTCAAGGCTGTTCTAATACTAAAACGTGGTCTTGTATCTTTTACTCGTCAATTTTAAGATTTATTAAAATTTTGTTTTTCTTATAACTTTCTTATTTTTGCTTTATATCCCACATTCCGCACTTTAAAATACAGTTTTTTATTTTGACATGAAAACTATTGTTTGTAAGTAAAAATAGTCGTCAAATTCAGTTAATAATGAACACTCTTTTTTAGATTATATTTGTATTTTAATACAACAAATCGATGTGCGAAATGTGGGTGATCAATTCATATTTTTTGCGTTATATTTGTATTTTTACTCAGACGGTTTAAGCACTGAATACTGAATTAAGTGTTTAAGCTTGTTAATGCCAAAACCTTAAGAGCAGCGATATTGACATAATTATAGAGACCCTTTGTTCCACCAGTACCGTTATTTCCTGTATAAGAGTCAAAATGTTTAAATTTAGACATATTAAAAGCATTTTCATTTTCGCCAATAACGATTTTGTAAATTTTATCTACATCCAAATTGACCCGTACAAAAGAAGAATCTCTCAAGTTTTCCCATGAACTGGTCTGAGGCATAATCAAATAGCCACTACCAATACAAGTATTAGCTTGGTCAAAAACCTGAATATATTTTACTCCACAGGTAACACCTGTATTCCAAGGACCTGAACCGTTGGCAGCAGCGACCTGGAGAAGGTGAAACCCAGTCACCTTTGGTTTAAAGGCTTCAAGAATTAGGGTGTCTTCAGCTTGGCCCCAATTTTCATAGTGAGAGTATCCATGATTTTGAGATTTCTTTACTCGATCTTGATCGCTCCCAGGATAGTTCAAATCTTGAGTAGCTTCAAAGACTTGAATTCGCGAATCATTTGATCCCCAATAACAAACAGGACGGGACTTTTGGGAGTAATTTTTAATGGCTAAACCATCATGATAATAATAACTTTCAACGGTGTAGCAGTAGCTTGGAGAAGATTGATTTGTTTCAGGATCGACCCACGACAACGTCGATCCTGGTAATTCCCCTTTTACCAGTTTCCCATCACGGTAGATATTAAAAGCAATATTCTCTGCATTTTCTCCATTTGAACTAAAGGTTATTTGAATCTTACCAGATACTAAATCAATAGATTTAATAATTGGATATTTGGGTGCAAATAAATTGCGCCATTCTCCAGTATCAGTGATTAAGGTAATTGAATTTTGATTTTTACTAATTGTTAATTCAAGGTCTTCTGATAACTCAATTACAATACGATTATCACTCTCAAGCCTGTCGCTCTTAATAAAGTCTTCCGATGAAATCGCCTGATCATTTAGTGTAATGTTTGATATTTTATAAGCTCCTTGCACTTGATTGTCGGAATCAGGAAGCTTTACAGTTACAGTGATAATTTTTCCTTGATAGGGAAAGTCATTTAGAGTAAGGAATTGAGTCTCACTAAATACTTCCTTCCTCATTTCACAAGTTATGTAAGGAAGAAAGCGAATGCCGTAATCAGTAGTTTCTAGGCCGAAAATGATATCATTAACCATCGAGAGATAGCCTGCTATAGACCAAAGTTGAGCTTGAGAATTAACAACAGGGCCTGAAGTTTCCCCTTCATCAACCCAGATATCACCAGAAACCAACTCAAAGTTTTCCCTATTTGAGCGATAGCGGATTACCCCCTCCATTAGAGATTTAATGCCGTGATTGACGGCAGTGGCATTTCCTGCTTTTCGTGCCGCTTTAATCCAGTAGGCTGTGACAAAAGGCCAAATAGCCCGATTGTGATAGATTGGAGTATATTGCTGTTGAGGCCAAATCACCGAAATCCCATTGGGCAATAGGGGATAATGAGCAATAATGTCTTTTGTTTGCTCTTGAGTGGCAACTTCTAACAAAATAGCCAGAGTCAAACCCAATAAGTCGAACTGATGGCTCGGTCCATTATCTAGGAACGTGGTAATAAATGTTGAGTAAAGCTTACTGTCTTTTAAATAAAGGTGGTTTTGAATAGCCTCTCTAAGCTCTTTTGCCCAATCCTGATATTGATTGGATAAATTCACTTCGCCAGTTTCTAGGGCTAAGGCAGACCCAAATTCGAGAATATGGAGATGGAGCAGGTTTGTAGACAGGCATTTAGACATACCCACATGAATAACGTCTTCGGCTACCCAACCCGGATAGGTTTGTTCCCGCCAATCCAAAAAAGATTGTTCTCCTGAATATAAGCCGTTATGCTGATCAAAAAGGACTTTACGGTCTTGTTCAATAGTGTTTTTGATGATTTCTAGAGCTTCCTTCTCAAAAGTTCCCCGTTCTTCTCCCGACAAATAATGTAGGAGTCTTGCAGCGCCCAAAGCCCATACCACTCTATCGGAGGATATAGGATAGCTACCTCCTGTACCAGTATCTTGAATAATTTGAGGGTTTTGTCCGTGTCTATCAGCAGAAGTTTTAAATTTCAAAGAATTTAGCGCAGTTTTGGGCTTGAGTGCAGCTAAGGCTAGGTGAATAGCGTAGGCAGTGTCACGAGTCCAGACATAAGTCCAACTTTTCCCAGCCTGAAAACAGCCCCCAGGAGGACATGGTATCGCCTGCCCATTGTTGAAATTATTATCCCTAATATTGAGGACAGTATTTTCCTCCATTTCACTTATGGCAAGAGCATAGAGTGCATCAAATATGATGTTGTTAGTGGTAATAGAAGGTTGTCCCACTCGCGGCGAGATAACCCTCGGATTAGGAATAGAATCTTCTTTGGGACGGTCTTTTTGAGGCTGTTTCGTCATTAGAGAGTAGGACGGAATTGCTGTTGCTTGACTGAGAATTTCATTGAATGAAGAAGTCATGACCTTTTAACCCTTCAAGACTATTTGTTGATCTTAGTTTCCTAAGAAATTAGATTTTAGTTAAGACAAAGTTTGAATATTTATCCGAATACCATTGCTACTCTATTAACCAATTGATATTACTTTAAGTGAGTAATATTAAGATAAGGTTGTTACAAAAGTTAACATTTATTCAATGGCAGTTTAGGATTATTTACATATTTTCAAGGCTATTTGAGGCTTTTTGTAAACTTTTATGGAGATGAGGCTGGCTTTTAAAGCAAAAATAGCGTATGCTAAAAGCTAAGATATCTTGATTAGGAATTTATCTCACTATTGTTTTAAAGATTTTTTCCTAACCTAACATCTGTTCCTAAATGGGTAATACTGTTAAATAATTTCCGAATATTTTTAACAATTCTTTAATTGAAACCATTTGAGTTAGTAAATTAGCACAAATTCACCCATTCAAGCTTTTACAGAAATTGAAATGAATTTACATAAACCCAAACCGCTATTATGACAGCTTTTGGCTTGAATATAGTAATGGTTTATTAGTTTCTATTGTTAGGGTAATTCTTCGATGTGATGGGGGATTTTAGTTATGTAGTTAGAATTTCTATCGCCATTATTCATCTCCATGATGGGAGTCCATCAAGATAGGTTAAATTTCGGGCATTATTGAAAAAAGTAGAAAATACCTGGAAAATTGACTATCAAATCTGTAATAATAAGCCCTTGTAATTTTTGTAAATTTGTAGATTTAGAGAGTTTTAATCATGGATACAACAAAATATCACGAGATTATCGAGCAATATTTCCAAGCTTTTAAAACAGGTGATTTTTCCCTCGTTCAGTTTTCTCCTAACATTCAGTTTCTTAGTCCTATTCGTCAAGATACCATCGACGGTATTGAAGCCGTTGTCAATTTTGTTAGTGGGGTTGCAACACGGGTTTCTGAGGTAAATGTCCTCTCAATTACTGTTGAATATCCTAGAGCAAGCGGGGTATGGCAGATGAGAACAACTAAAGGAACTCTCTATACTTTACATAATTTTTTCCGTCTCGATGAGCAAGGACTTTCTTATATTTGGCCAATGTTTGACCCTAAAGCTATCTTAGATGATCCTGATGCTTTACTTGCCTGGCTTACAGGTAACGGCTACTAATCTCGTGTTGTCATATGATGTTTTATCTAACACTTTTGTAAAATAAATTGACATGGAGCCTTTATCAACTAGCTTAGAAATAGTCGCCGAATTATCCCAAGCACCCGGGAATATTACTCTATCATCCGATGGTCGAATTTTTATGAGTTTACACCAGTTCTATAACCCCGAATTTAAAATCGCGGAACTGGTTGATGGTAGATTAGTTGAATTTCCCAGTGGTTTTGGAAGTGATCAAATTAACTTTGATAATGTATTGGGTATTCAGTGCGATAAGAATGGGTGGGTTTGGATGTTAGATAATGGAAATCCTAATCTTTTGAATCCAAAATTAGTCGCTTGGGATATTGTCAACCATGAACTAGCCCGAGTGTTTTATTTACCTCCACCCATTACTAAAAATAACTCTTTTGTCAATGATTTAGCGGTAGATTTGACCCATAATGTCATCTATATTTCTGATCCTATTCAAGGTGAAGAAGCGGCGTTAATTCGAGTAGATTTAAAAACAGGATTAGCTACCCGGATTTTACAAGGTCATCAAAGCGTTATTCCGCAAAATATTGATTTAATCATTGACGGAGTACCTGTGGTGAATCCCCCAGATATCCGACCGCATTTGGGGGTTAATGGTCTTGTTCTCGATGCTAATAATGAATGGTTGTATTATTGCCCTATGCACAGTAATACGATGTATCGGATTAAAAGTGAAGATTTGTGCAATCAGAATTTGAGTGATGCCCAACTCGCTAGTAAAGTAGAACGATACGGTGATAGACCCATTTGTGACGGAATTTCTATCGATCAAAATGATAATCTTTATTTAGGAGATTTAGCGGCTAATGGGGTTGGGGTCATAAAGAGCGATCGCACCTATCAATTATTCATCAGTGATGAACGGTTATCTTGGGTGGATTCCTTGAGTTTTGGAGCAGACGGTTATTTATATCTCAATTGCAATCAGTTACACCGTTCTGCGCCTTTAAATCGGGGAAATAATACGGCTGCACCGCCTTTTTATCTCTTTCGTTTGAAACCTTTAGCGCCTGGGGTAGTCGGCCGTTAATTAATAATAGAGAACTAATTTCGTGTTAATTTAATTCTTGGTTTTTAGCTTCTTCATGACAATCAGTAGATAAATTAACTGGATAGCCATATCTTCCTAATAATTCTCTGGTTGAGTATTCATATTTATCGATAAAATTATTCCAAAGATTTTGATAAAAAAGAAGTGATTTACGATTTTCATTTTTAATTTCAGAACTATTAGTTAAAATTTTCAGCCAGTATTTTAAGTAAGGTTTAAAGTCCTCATTGGCAATTAGTCCTGTTTTAATATAAGTATTAAATTGGTCTAAGCCAGTTAAAAACACATCAAAAGCATTTCTAATAGCTGCTTCATCCTTTTCAAAAGAGGTTTTTTTACTAAAAGATTTTTGCAATAAAGGTTCATCAGCACAAACTGTACCTTCAATCCCTTCAAAATTTAAATAAGCCCCATTCCAATCTAGCATCCAAAAAACATTTTTAACTTCTGCTTTTGATTCAAACTCTTTAAATACATTAGCAACAAATTCTAATCTTTTCCATCTTTGCTCTCTTTTGTACTCTTCTACGCCTTTCAATAAGGCAATAACTCCCCCAATTCCCCCAATGACAGGAACTAAAATATCTACCCAATCTTTAATGCTTTTCGTGATTGAAGAGGTATTTTCCAAAGCCAATTTTTCCTGTGCGTTGGCTATGTCAGCAGAACTGAAAACGAGTGAAAATATAGCTGCTACCAGCAATAGTTTTTTCATGACAACCTTTTCCTTTCGTCAAATATGGAAAGCTCTACCGCCACGAATGGCAGTCAATATTAATGATTAGCCTTACATTTATTGAGGGACTTAAGGCTGATATACTAACTTACTTACTTATTTGGTTATCAAGTAGTGCTTACTACCTAATTTAACCATAACAAGCTCAGACAATAACAAATCTTCCACAAAATTTTATTTTAGTGATGGACTAGACGATCACTAAACAGCAATTGCTTCCTTTTTTTACATCATGACCTTGCCTCATCACGCCGCTCCCAGATTCTACTTAGCACGTGCCCGCTCACATTTCTTAAGCGGCTAAGTGGCCTTAGATGTATCAGCTAATAGGTTAGTGTTGAGGACTTTCTTTTATATCTTTTGATTAAAAGTTGTTAATGCTTATGTCTTCAAGAGACTTTTTTAATCAAAATGCTACTAACTCCGAATAAGATAAGCCCGTCTAGCAAGGAAGGTTCGGGAATAGTAACACGCCTAAACTGTATCGGTGTGCCAGCTTCTAGCCCTCCATTGGCATTAAAAATTTGATCCAATGAATAAATATCATTCTCTCCCAAATTTAGGTAAGAAACCACTTTACCGCCAGGAGGAAAAGTTGACGGACAGCCATTAGGCGCATTATTTCCTTGATACAGATTCTCTTGCCAAGCTAATTGGAGATCGCAACTAAAAGGATTGATGTTACTAAAATCAATCACTCTCTCTCCTTGGGGTCGTTGACATAATCCTAATAGAGGAGTTTGCTCAAAGTAGCGATGAACTCCAAGCTCTACGCCTGATGCACCTTCGTCGAACAAATAAAATCGAACTCTAAGTAAAGAGCCATTAATGTTATGTCCAAAGTCCAATAATTAATTTATTTAATTTTAGACAAAACATTACTTACCATCTCTTGATTAAGAATAGTTTTGTAATGAAAAAAACTCAATACACTGCCGACACCAAAAAACGAAAGAATACTGCCCGCACTCGCCACGCTTAAGATACTCCCTGCACTGGCGATACTCAAAATACTTCCAACGCTACCAATACTTAAAATACTGCCAACACTGCCAATACTAAGTAAACTTCCAACGCTGGCCAGACTTAAAATACTGCGATAACTCACCTTGCAATAAATCCCACGCAAAGGTATTAGCCAATGTTCCCACATAAATCAGCTTTTTTTAAATAAAATTTATTGATTAAGTAGTCGGACATAAATAAAGCACTCTATATAAAGAATTGTAAAATGGCTACAATTACCCCACACCCGACACCCTACACCCTACACCCTACACCCTACACCCTAACCTCACAGTTAACTTTATTTTTGTCCAGGTACTTAGCGGCTTGTTCGACTGTAAAGCGAACTTCTTGCCCGTAAGAAATTTCCAAGGTGTGTCCATCGGGATCTTGTATATATGCCCAATAACCGACTGGTGGCCCCGCTTCATCTGGCCCATCAAGCAAAATCCCCTCCTCTGAGGCGGCAGCCCAAAGACGATCACGAAGTGGCGCTCCGCGATCAACCTCAAGTCTACTTTCAACCGCCACTCCAAAATGAAAATTTGGAACGAGCTTCGCCTTTACAGAAGGCATTTTCAGCAAAACAATCACAAAGGGGCGAGTTAGATCGCTGATCCAAGCGACATCTGATTGGATCGTCTGATCGCTGCGACGATGTACCACTTTCATTCGAGCGTACTTTTCATAAAAAGCAATGCTCTTATCAATGTTACTCACTTCTATAGCCAGATGAGTTAAACCTAGATCTGCCATCGGAAAAATTATTTTAATAGTTGAGTTCCTTTCTATAGAATAACAAGTTTAGTAGCCTAGGGCTTAATCAGCATCTTCCTGCAAGCTTTTAAAAAACTCGTTCTGTATTCTAATTTACCACTACTTTCTACATGGCAAAAATCAATTAAATCATTACTTTTTTTCTCAACTTCCTTGGCTTGAAGCGGCTGATTAAGCTGTTACGCATCTAAATTATTAGTCCAGATAAAGAAGGGGGAAAGGGGAAAGGGGAAAGGATTGAACCTTTGTACCAAAAATAAAGTTATAAAAATTAAATGCGTCTTAGCTTAACATCACTTTAAGTCTTCCCGCAGCCAACCAAAAACGATAAGCCGCCTTTATATAGACTATTTAAAATCTTTTGTCAAGTCTTATTTACTATTAATAAATAAATTGCTACATTTATCTCCATAAGGTAAATAACGGAGAAAACAAGCAATGTACACCACCCAACTCGATAACGGAATCGGAAATATCTACGCTGCTGAACCCCAAACCTATTACGCGGAGTATCCCGCTCCCTACCAACAACGTCGCTATTTAATTCAAGGAGCTATCGCTACTCTATTTGTCACCACATTAGTTTTAGTTTCCTTAGCAGTAAGCTAATCAAAATTTTACAAAGACTACATTAACAATTGATTTTTCCTAATCTAAACCTCGGCAATCGAGGTTTTTGCTTTTAGGTCAATAATGAATCTATTCCCTGCCTTTGCCTTTATTTGCTTGTTTTTGTCTGCTCTTTAAAGAAGCGTAGCATCTCCCTTGATGCGTTGGGCCCCTGAACATCCGTAAACGATCCCGAAGCACTTCCGCCTGACCATCCATGTCCTGAACCATGTACCAACCACCGTTCCATAATAGGATAACCGTTCAAGTCATGATAGATCGAACGAGTGTAGGCATGACCATTTTTTACTCGCTCTCGAAGCACTTTAGGACGCAATAAGATTTTTTCACTTCGGCTTGAGTTTCCTTGAGAATGGATCAAAGCCCATTGTGCTATAATTTTTTCGGAATTGACGGGATGAACAGTGCTGTCACGATCGCCATGAAAGACGATTATCGGTACGAATCGAGTATTTACGTTGAGATGAGGCAAGTTCTCATCTGTGTGCCCTAAGAGTCCGTTTCCTCCCCCGCGCATGGCAGCGAACGCGCCTTGAAGATCTCCTGCCGCCCTATATGGAAGACCCGAATGAATTCCCACCGCCGCATAAACATCAGGGTAGCATATCCCCATAATCCCAGCCATCGCTCCCCCTGCCGACATACCCGATACATAAACCCGAGTTTGATCAAGATTATAAGTGCTAACCACTTGTTCGGTGATTCCAGCAATAATCGATGGTTCGCCACGACCACGCTGCTGGTCACTATTATTGAACCAATTCCAGCAAAGTGACCCATTAGCTTTCTTTTCCTGCGCCGGGTAAACCACAAAAAACAATTCTTCTTCTGCCCATAAATTCATACGAGTGCCATTGGCAAAATCATCTACTGATTGATTACAGCCATGAAGCATAACCACAACAGGTAAAGCTTGGCCTGTGTAACCACCCGGAATGTAAAGTTTATAGCTACGGCTTTGAGTGCCTTTTGTATAATAGCCTTCAATAAACTGTCCTCCCTTTGTCTGTGGGTCTGAATTTTTGGCGGGTTGGGCCTGGGATTTTAATTGAGGAAAAAAGTTTAAGATCGAGTTTAACTGTTCAGAAATGGCTATAGAACTTTTCTTCGGTGATTGAGGGAACTCAGTTGCTTCGCGCCTCGGTTGCTCTTTGAAGTCAACGGCTTCTGATGATGCTGGAGTTGGCTCAGTTCTCGTTTGCCCTGGATGTGCTGTTGAATTTATTGGCTCGTCAATCACAACAGCCGTAACATCGATGATTTCATCAGTTCCGGCTACGGCGACCTCATCAGTGGTCGAGGGGTCTTTTAAATTTTGCAGTGTCCGTTGGATTAATTGAGTGGCTTCTTTTAAGCGTCCCGCTTGTGTCAGTTCGGTAGCTTGAGCTATTTTAGCTAAAATTGGGTTTTCCATCATTTTACTCTCGATTGAGGCTTGATAAGTGCTGATATTAACCATGAATTCGATCTGCCAAAGCCGCTTTGACTTGAGGAGTAGCTTTAAATGCACCTAGAACGAAAATAGATTTAATCGTCGCTCTTGCCAGTTCAGGAGGTACATCGGGGGCAATGCTGACCAAGCCTAGCACCTGTATTTCCAGTTTGATGCCGGCGGAGTGTACTTTTTCTAAATTTGAGCGAGTGTAATGTTGGCGACCGAGGATTAGAGTTTTACGGGCGAGTGTTTGCTTGACTTCTTCGCTATGGGTACTCAACTGATTACGGATTGCCGTGCGGATAAAATCAGTACGATTGGAATAAAAGCCCTCCTGTACCAATAAATCAATCTGTCCAAGATCGACAAAGCCTATATTAATTGTGATTTTTTCTGTATCACTCACCTTAATCATCTCTCTACCATCCTAATAGATGGTAACTGACGCGGATGTCAAAAAGCAAGCACAGCTTTATTGCTTGGTTTGCTTGATTGAATTAATTTAATGAATCAATTTCAACCATTTTATAATTTTGGCTCAACTAGCTTAATTATGACTTCGTGATTTCGGAGAATGACAGAAAAGGGATAGCAACGCACGCCAATACAGGCACTCTGTTTAAAAATCGGAGCTACCCTTGTGGCATAAAAGTTGTGTAGGAAATTTTTTTGGGTTTCCTAGCATTTTCAACACCCTACTCGATAAACTAGAAAGCAATTCAAACAATGTATATTTTTATTTAAATGTATAGAACAAATGACATCAACTGATCATAATCTCTTTATTGGTGGAGGGACAATGGGGGGGCTGATGCAAGCGTATGATTGGTCGCAAACTTCCCTCGGTTCAGTAGAAAAATGGCCGCAGAGCTTGAAGACTGCTGTTCGCATTATGTTGACCTCTCGCCAAGCAATGTTTGTCTGGTGGGGCGAGGAATTAATTAACCTTTATAATGACGCTTACAAAGCGATTGTCGGTGGCAAACATCCGCTTGCCCTTGGGCAGCCAGCATCATCTGTGTGGCGCGAGATTTGGGATCAGGTAGGCCCTAGAGCCGCCTCAGCACTCCTCAATAATGAAGGGACTTACGACGAAGCCCTGCTGCTCATTATGGAGCGTAACGGCTACTCAGAGGAAACCTATTATACATTTTCTTATAGTCCAGTTCCCAATGACGAAGGTGGCACAGGGGGGATTATTTGCGCCAACACAGATGACACCGGGCGCATTATCGGCGAACGTCAGTTGGCTTTGTTGCGGGAACTAGCGGCTAGGACAGCAGATGCTCGGACATTTGATGAGGCCTGTAGAGTGAGTGCGAAATGTTTGGAAAGCAACCCTTATGACCTTCCCTTTGCAATGATTTATCTCATTGATCGAGAAAAGCATGAGGTGGTGTTAGCAGGAACTTGTGGTATTGATATAGATAACGTGGCAGCACCCCCAAAGGTGGCTCTACAATCCGATTCTGTTTGGCCCTTTAAAAAAGTAATTACAGAGAATAAAGCTTGTCTAGTTTCTAACTTGGAATCCTTTTTTGAAAACTTGCCTAGCGGCGCTTGGCAGCGAACACCCCATCAAGCAGTAGTTGTACCGATCGCATCATCTGGACAAACCGGAAAAGCTGGCTTACTGGTGGTAGGTTTAAATCCATTTAGGCTTTTTGATGATGATTATCGACGATTCATTGATTTGGTAGCGGCACAAATCTCAGCCAGCATTGCTAATGCTCAGGCTTACGAAGAAGAGCGAAAACGAGCAGAAGCTCTAGCCGAATTAGACCGCGCTAAAACAGTGTTTTTCAGCAATGTTAGCCATGAATTTCGCACTCCTCTAACTTTAATGTTAGGGCCGATAGAGGATGTCCTAACTGATAAAGATGAACCTCTAGGTCCATCTCAGCAAGAGCGTATTGAAATTGTGCAACGCAATGGACTACGTTTATTGAAGCTTGTCAATACTCTGCTGGATTTTTCCCGAATAGAAGCAGGTCGTGTCGAGGCGGTTTACGAAGCGACAGATCTGTCAGTGTTTACCACCGAGTTAGCCAGTGTATTTCGTTCTACTATTGAACGGGCCGGAATGCGTTTAATGGTCAATTGCCCTCCTTTACCAGAACCCGTCTATGTAGATCGAGAAATGTGGGAAAAAATTGTTCTGAACTTACTTTCTAATGCTTTTAAATTTACTTTAAATGGAGAAATTTCGGTGAGCTTAGAATGGGTTAAGCATTCCGTTAAACTCTCGGTAAATGATACAGGTATTGGTATTCCCGAAGCTGAAATTCCTCTCTTGTTTGAGCGATTTCATCGAGTTAAAGGGGCACAAGGACGAAGTTTTGAAGGCTCGGGTATTGGGCTTTCACTGGTGCAAGAATTGGTGAAACTGCATCAAGGAAGTATTGATGTTGTCAGTGTAGAAGGATTGGGCACTTGCTTCACCATTTTTATTCCTACCGGGACTGCTCATCTCCCTCAAGAACGCATTAGCACTACTCGTACCCTGACATCAACAGCAACAGGTGCTACTACTTTCCTGGAAGAAGCATCGCGTTGGCTACCCCCCCAAGAAGAAACAGAAACAGAAACAGAAAAAAAAGAGATTTTTTCGGCTTCTCCTCTGCCCCTGCTTTCTTATTCCCTAAAAAAACTGCGAACACCCCTTTCTCTGTTGAATAGGAGTCGTATTCTTATTGCTGATGACAATGCTGATATGCGTGACTACCTCAAGCGCTTATTAAGTCAACAATATGAAGTCGAGGCGGTTGTTGACGGTTTAACGGCTTTAAAGGCGATTCATTCTTGTCATCCCGATTTAGTCTTGACAGATGTGATGATGCCCGGACTTGATGGTTTTGAGTTATTAAAATCGCTCCGTGCTGACCTCAGCACCCAACATATTCCCATTATCTTGTTATCTGCAAGGGCAGGAGAAGAATCTCGCGTAGAAGGGTTGGAAGCAGGAGCGGATGATTACCTTATTAAACCATTCTCGGCCCGTGAATTATTAGCACGGGTAGAAGCCACTCTAAAATTGTCCTATTTGCGTCAAGAGGCAACTCGACGGGAGCAGGGATTACGGGCCCAAGCGCAAGCGGCCAGAGTTCGTTTAGAAAATGTTTTAGCACAAATCAATGAGCAGTTTATCGTGCTGGATCAACAGTGGCGTTATAGCTTCATCAATGACCAAGTGATACAAGTGACCGGCAAGTCCAACGAAGAACTTCTGGGTCATAACATTTGGGACTTATTTCCTGACCTAGTGAACAGCCCATTCTATACTGAGTGTCACCGTGCTGTTGCCGAACAAACAGTCGTTCAAGTAGAGTTTTTTTATTGGCCTTGGCAGCGCTGGTTCGAAAACCGGATTTATCCGTTTGCTGAGGGTGTGACTATATTGGTGAGCGACATTAGCGCTCGCAAACAAGCAGAAAAAGAACTACGGGAAAGCGAAGAACGATTCCGACAAATGGCTGATAATGCCCCTGTCATGGTGTGGGTGACCGATCCTACAGGTTACTGCACCTACCTCAGCAAAAGTTGGTATGAATTTTCCGGCCAGAATGAAGAAACGGGTTTAGGATTCGGGTGGCTAGATGCTGTACATCCGGAAGACTCCGAAGACTCGAGAAATATTTTTCTAGCCGCTAACAAGTGTCAGGAAGCGTTCCGTCTAGAATACCGCTTGCGGCGTTTTGATGGTGAATATCGCTGGGCACTTGATGTCGGTAGTCCTTGGTTTGGGTTGGAGGGAGAATTCAAAGGATACATCGGCTCAGTGATTGATATTAGCGAACGCAAAGCGGCTGAAGTGGAACGGGATCGTCTTTTGCAAAGGGAGCAAGCTGCCAGAACAGAAGCTGAGAAAGCTAACCGAATAAAAGATGAGTTTTTAGCCGTGTTGTCTCATGAATTACGCTCGCCGCTTAATCCGATTCTCGGCTGGGCTAAATTACTGCAAACAAAAAAACTCGATGGGGCAACTTTTAAACAAGCTCTCTCTACCATTGAACGTAATGCCCAACTTCAAGCTCAACTGATCGAGGATTTGCTCGATGTTTCTCGAATTTTGCAAGGCAAAATCAGTCTTAATCCGATTCCGGTTAATTTAGCTTCTATTATCAGGCATTCTATTGAAACAGTGTATTTAGCCGCTAACGCTAAATCTATTGATATTCAAACCACTCTTGACGAAACAGTCGGACAAATTTTAGGCGATCCGGCTCGCTTACAACAAATTGTCTGGAATCTGTTGTCAAATGCGGTTAAGTTTACATCAACGGGAGGCCGAGTGGAGGTTTTGTTGGAGTCTGTAGGCCAATCTGCCCAGATTACTGTCAGCGACACTGGTAAAGGCATTACTTCTGAATTTTTACCTTATGTATTTGATTACTTTCGTCAGGCCGATAGTACAACAACCCGAAAATTTGGTGGCTTAGGGTTAGGGTTAGCGATCGTTCGTCACTTAGTAGAACTACACGGTGGGACCGTTGGAGCCGAAAGCCCCGGCGAAAATCAAGGAGCGACTTTTTGGGTTAAATTTCCATTAATCACCTCAAGTTTCACGAAAGAAGATGAAAATGTGTCTATTTCAAATATTAAAGAGACTGTTTTACCTTTGGCAGACTTAGAAATTTTAGTGGTAGATGATGATGAGGACACTCGTTATTTTTTGGCGTTTGCTCTCCAACAAAGCGGCGCAACGGTAACGACAGTAGGCTCTGCAAGCGAAGCTCTACAAGTTTTGGTGAGGTCTGCTCCAAATGTCATTGTTAGCGATGTGGGTATGCCGGATATGGACGGATATATGCTGATACAACAAATACGAATGTTAGAAGCTCAACAAGGTAGAGAAAAAATTAAAGCGATCGCTCTTACAGCTTATGCTGGAGAAATTGACCGGCAACAAGCTCTTAGAGAGGGATTTCAAAGACACATTATTAAACCGATCAACCCTAGCGTCTTAATTAAAACTATCGTTGAGTTATCGCAACAGGTACTCTTGGAATAGTGCAACAGTGCCATGAGGGGGTGACAAGCTTGTTGAAACAATTGTCCAGACTGGTTTTAATCGGTTAAATTGGAAGAAATTTGCAGCTTATTGAGAATAGCCATCTTATTAAATAACTTAATTTTCAATTTTCTCCCATAATCAAAATAATTCTCCATTTTCTCGGTTTTTCGTTAACAAATTACCTCACCCATAAAAGCCGTTACTACGAGACTGAAGAGAGTAGAGGGCGTAGTAATGACTTTTCAAATCACTGAGTAAAGTTTCGTGTGTTCCTTCTTCAACTATATTTCCTTGAGAGAAAACAAAAATGCGATCCACAGCTTTAATTGTTGATAATCTATGGGCAATAATTACCGTTGTTCGTCCGATAAATAAGCTATCTAATGCTTTTTGAATTAAGGCTTCTGAAACAGAATCTAAGCTGCTGGTTGCTTCATCTAAAACGAGAATAGGACAGTCAGCTAAAAAAGCCCGAGCTATTGCTATCCTTTGACGTTCACCTCCTGAAAGTTTGACACCACGCTCTCCGACTTGACTATCATAACCTTCAGGTAAGTTAATAATGAAGTCGTGAGCGTACGCTTTACGGGCGGCTTCTTCAATTTCTGCTCTTGTGGCATCGGGTTTACCATAGCTAATATTTTCAGCGATCGAACGGTGAAAAAGTATAGGTTCTTGAGGAACTACGGCGATAGCTTTGCGTAAACTTTGTTGAGTAATATCACGAATATTTTGATCATCAATCGTTATTTCTCCTTCTTGCACATCATAAAGGCGCTGAAGCAATTTAATAAAGGTACTTTTCCCACTCCCAGAATGACCAACAAGGGCAACTTTTTGCCCACCATTAATTGTAATAGAAAGGTTTTTATAAAGAGTATTTTTTTGATTTGTATAACTAAAGCTTACTTCTTTAAAAGCAATTTTTCCTAATTTTATTTCTAAATTAACGGCAGATTCACTATCAACTATTTTGGCATTAATATGTTCTAAATTGATAATTTCTTTAAGATCAGTGATAGATTTTTTTAAATTACTGATGCCATTGCTAATTTCTTGCATTTTACCTTGTGCCATCTGAAAACTTGCCAAAATTGTAATGACATCACCGGCTGTGCGAATGCCTTGATACCATAACCAAATAGCGATGCTAATAATGGCGGTTTCTAACATTAAAAACAAGAGAGATTGAGCCGATAAAAATGTTTCCATGCGCCACCAAACTTTTTTGTTTTTAATGCGCCATTGCTCTACTATTTGGTTAAATTTTTGGTTTTCATATTCTTCAGTTGCAAAAGATTTAATTAAGCTATTACAGACAATAGCATCTGAGAGAATACCATTCATCTTGGTATCTACTTGATTAACTTCTTCAAAACTAGGAACTAAATAGTTTTTTGATAGATTGTTAGTTACAAAAAAGAAAATTATAAAGCCCAAAAAACCAATAATTCCAATCCAAACCCCGTTTCTAAATAAAATACATATCAACCCGATACTTGTCAAAATACTTGGGTAAATTGACATAGAGAGTGTATCAATAAACTTGTCAAAACCCCATGTTCCACGATTAATATTTCTGATGATACTACCTGCAAAATTGTTGATATGCCATTCTGTACTTAAATGTTGCACTCTATTAAAAGTTTCAGCGACAAGTTTACTTGTCACTTTCATAGTCGCGTTACTCCATAAATAAATTGTCGATATCCGCAAAATGTAAGATAATAATTTTATACTAGCTAAAGTTCCACATATCCACGCAGGAATGATCCAATTATCTGTAGAATTGGTAAAACTATTGACTAATTTTCCTGTCAAAATGGGAATAAAAACCTGTAAAATAGTCTGAAGTCCCAGCAAAACCAGTAAAAATACAATAGCATAACGGTATCCAGACCAATAATGCCAGGCAAACTTAAAAGTAGTAATAAAATTATTGCTTTTTTGTTTATTGTCTTCCATAATCATTAAAGTAGAGAATAAAAAATAGACAACAGGATCATTTTTTATTTATTCACAGATTAATTAATTGTTGTTTGGCTTTTCGATCTTTCTGGCTAAATTGGTGCTATAATTATGCTTTCCATCTTCACAGAGAAATACATCAAAACAGAATTTAGCTTTCTTTTTAGTTTTATTTTAGCTTTTACAACAGTTGATACTGTTCTATTTGCTTATAATATTATAGCATCTGACTATTAGTTATGAACCTATTTAATCGTCAATTCTGGTATGTTTTTTGGCATCTTACTATTCCCTACTGGTTTTCTGAAGAAAAATGGGGAGCTAGAGCGTTATTAATGGTGTTGTTATTATTAGTTCTCTCAGTAAACGGAGTTGATGTATATTGGAGTTTTATTAATCGAGATTTTATGACAGCGCTCGCCAATAAGAATACATCAAAGTTTTTTTATTTAGCTTTAATTTATATAGGTTCTTTTGTTATTATGATTCCTCTTGTGGTTTTTTATACTTATTTTCAACAAAAATTAAGAATTTATTGGCGACGATGGTTAACTTGTTATTTTTTAGACAAATATTTTAGTAACCGTAATTTTTACACCATTAATTATAATTCCGAAATTGACAATCCTGATGAGCGGATAAGTCAGGATATAGAAGCTTTTACAATAGCGACTCTTGAGTATTTTCTCAAAATTATTGAGAGTATTATTACTTTGATCTCTTTTTTAGGGATTCTTTATTCTATTTCTTTTAGTTTGGTAATCATTGTTATTGTTTATGTTTTTTTGGGAAGTTTTATTACTATTTTATTAGGCAAAAAATTAATTAAGCTCAATTTTAAACAACTTCAAAAAGAAGCTAATTTTCGCTATCAACTTATTTATGTACGGAATCACAGCGAAATGATTGCTTTTTTTATGGGAGAAAAACCCGAATTAAAACAAATTAAAAAAACTTTTAATGCAGTATTTAAAAATTTGATGGAATTGATTGGTTGGCAGCGTAATTTAAGATTTTTTACCGTTGGCTACAATTATTTTCATCTGATTATACCTTCTTTAGTGATTGCTCCTCTCTATTTTAACGGCAAAGTGGAATTTGGTGTAATTACTCAAGCTAATTTGGCTTTTGCTCAAATTCTGTCGGCTTTTTCTTTGATTGTCAGACAGTTTGATAGTTTAAGTGCTTTTATCGCTCAAATTAATCGTTTAGGGTCATTTTTGACGGTGATGAATCTTTCTACTCAAAAACAGCAACAGGAATTCAATTGTATTCATACTCAGATAGATAATAGAATAGCTATTAAAGAAATGACCTTGCTAACCCCCGATTATAAACGAACTTTAATTAAACATCTTTCATTTACCCTGGAACCGGCTTCAGATTTGCTAATTTGGGGGCCAAGCGGCTGTGGAAAAAGTTCTTTGTTAAGAGCGATCGCTGGACTAGACAATGCTGGTACTGGCTTAATTATACGGCCAGATATTGAGCAAATGCTGTTTTTGCCGCAACGTCCCTATATGATTTTAGGAACATTACGAGATCAGTTACTTTATCCCTATCGTAGGAGTCAGGTTAAGGATGAGGAATTACAACAGGTACTCCAGCAAGTTAATCTACAAGGTTTAGAAGAAAGATTCGGCGGTTTTGATGTACAGTATGATTGGAGATCAGTTCTGTCAGTGGGAGAACAACAACGGGTTAATTTCGCCCGTATTTTACTTAACCAGCCAGACTATGTTATTTTAGATGAGGCTACCAGTGCCCTAGACCTCAAAAATGAAAAAGATTTATATAAGTATTTAAAAGACATCGGCATAACTTTTATCAGCACTGGCCATCGTCCCAGTTTATTAGATTATCATGACTATATTCTAGAATTACAGGTTGATTCAAGTTGGAGATGGAAAAAAATGAATTAAGTTGTTACACATGGTATTTAGCCAACTTTTACTGCTTGTAATTACTTAGATTGAGATTTTAAAAATAGCCTTCCGTCTTGTCTTCCGAAATATTCTTGAGCTACTTTCTGATTATTTTCTTCAAATTCCTTAAGAATGTCTATCTTTTCCTGATGAGTCAAAACAACATCTTGAGTATCTTTAAATAATAATCCAATAATATTATTAAATAATTTTGTTGAAAAAGACTCATTTTTTTTCGATAATTTTATTCTCAATAAATGATTAATTTTTTGTCGAACTGGATATGAGAGATACATTTTATTCATGATTAAATTATTAAAAATTCTCATAAATTTAATAGCTTGGATAGAGGGACTTTCATTAATAAAGTCTATATTTTTTAAATAATCTTTATTTTCTTTAAAACTAATGGCTTCTAAAAAATCTCCTATTAAGCCATTTTTCAATTGTTGTTTTTCAAAAACTCTCAAAATGATATTTTCTTTACCAAAAACCTTTCTCCAAGATTGCAAAAAATTATAATAATAAATATAGTCAGGTCTGTCTTCGGTAATGAATTGATGAATATCTTTACCATAAATTCCTATTTTAACTTTTTGATTATACCAAGATTGATAAAATTCATCTTGTTGTCTAATATAAACAACTATTTTAACATCAGAGTTTGATAAATTTTTTTTAATTAATTTAATTCCCTCAAGCTCAAAGTCACTAAAAGATTCTGCACTTATTACTACATTTCTTCCTGAATGCTTATTAATTTCATCATGCAGTCTATTCCATTCTGTTTTAAGGGTATTTCGCCATTCCTCTTGCTTATATAATTTATAACTCACTGGAATATTTAATTCATGTTTGATGGCTATACTTAACTTTTCATGACTCATTAATATACCTGGGTCAAAATCAATAGTTCCCGCCAAAGGATATAAAAAACCTTCCTTTAAAAGTTCTTGCCGTTTTACCGTTAAAAAATGTTGTAGTGTACTTGTACCTGTTTTCGGCGTGCCAATATGTAAATATAACTTAATCATATCGCTCATTTATGTAATTATCAATGGATTTAAGTACCTGGACAAAAGTAAAGTTAACTGTTTGGTAAGGGAACACCGGATCTGGGAACAGGGAAGAGGAAAGGCTTTCAAGGTTTTTACATTTCTTAACATAAAGTGCTTTATTTATGTCCAGGTACTTACCATAAAAAATAGGGTTTTCAAGATTATAAGTCTTTTTTTGACTCATTAAAATTAATTATAGCTTATTACTTCTTTTTTCCAAAGCGCAAATCTAAAATCTTTATTATTTCCTCCTTTTTATAGAGGTAGATTATGGTAATTTATGATAAGCAAACTAAAAAATTATTTTTCATGGGTTTGAAATGAAAGTTCTTTATGACATTTCTCTACTGGGTATAAGCTACAAGTATAATACCCGTACAGGAGCGTTCCGTGTTGCTGAAAAAATTGCCGAAATAATTGCCACTTCAAAAGAATGTGATCTATCTTTCTGTACTTTTTTATGTCCAGAGTTAAATGAGTGGCTTGATCCAGGAGAACTTATGATAGATTGTGCCCTTTCATACTTAGAATCTTGCGATAAATTTTCTGATATAAATTTAGCCACTTCAACTATTGAAAAGTATATTCATAGAAAAATTAGAAGGACTTTGGTAGAATTAAATAAAAAATATAATTTAAACTATATCTCAAGAATATGGCAATCAATATTATTAAAAATAATTGAATTGATGACTAACAATAATCTTTTGTTAACTCCCAGCAATTTAGATAAAAATGATATATTTCATTCTCCCTTTTATCCTTTACCTGAACTCTCACCATCCAACCCAAAACTACAGCGATTTATCACTATTCACGATATCATTCCCCTTTTATATCCAGAATTAGTTGATAAAAAAAATCCGGGGTTAATTCCTCTTACTCATAGGATAGTAAATAGCATAAAATCCTACGATTGGGTATTTTGTGTATCTCAGTCTGGTAAAGATGATTTATGTAACTATTGTCCAGAAATTGATCCTGCTAAAGTGTTTGTTACCCATTTAGCACCCTCAAAAGTTTTTTCTTCCTGTTCCGATCCCGAAAAAATTACTGCCATTAGAAATAAATATAATATTCCTAGGGATTGTCCTTATATCTTAAGTGTCAGTGCTTGGGTAACAAGAAAAAACTTTCCTCATCTCATTCATTGTTTTGCTCAACTGCTACAAGAACAAAAGATTAACGACCTTTATCTTGTTTTAGTTTGTGTAACCATTAAAAATAAACTAGCCGAGTACGAGCAAATTTTACAAGAACATGAAAATTACAATTTATTAAAAGAGCGAATTATTATAACTGATTATATATCTGATGAAGACCTAGCGGCTTTATATAGTGATGCTTTGACCTTTGTCTATCCTTCTTTGTATGAAGGTTTTGGTATTCCACCTCTAGAAGCTATGCAGTGTGGGACTCCAGTCATTACTTCTAATACCTCTTCCCTGCCAGAAGTTGTAGGAGATGCTGGTATTATGGTCGATCCTAGGGATAGAGATGAGCTTTGCCATAATCTTTTTCAGCTATATAATAACTCTAATTTGAGGGAGGAAATGTCTTTAAAATCACTTGAGCAAGCAAAAAAGTTTAGTTGGGAAAAGTTTGGTCAAGAAACAATTAAAGCTTACAAAACTGCTGTATTAAGTCAATAATCAACAAAAAAAATGAGTCAACAGATATTTTTATACACAAATGATAGGGGTATTGGAGGAGTGGCAGAAGATAATCACACCATTATGTGTGCCTTAGCCCAATTGGGTTATCAAGTTACTTGTATTCAACCTCAGCCTTTCAATGAAGATAAAATAAACGAGCAAAAACAGTTAGGAATAAAACATATTTGGGTAGAACCAGAAGGGAAAATATGGCATATAAATTATAATCCCCAAAGTTGGCAAGCCACTTTAAACAATGCTTCCGAACGGCCAGATTTAATTATTTGTAGTAATTGTGATCCCTTCTCTAATTTTGCCGTTAAACAAATCGCTATTAAACGGAAAATTCCCTATATTATACGTGAGGGTTTAGTAGTACCATCTTTCCCTGAGTTTTTTCCAGAATATTTAGATGAACTATTAGATCACTACAATCAAGCTCAGGCAGTAATTACCGTCTCCCAGGATAATCTAAATTTATTACATCAACTCTTCAAAGTGCCTAAAAATAAGGGGCAAGTTATTCATTGTGGAAGACCTCCGGAGTATTTTACTCCTTGTGATCAAGTAATACGTGATCGTCTGCGTCAATCGTTGAATATTCCGGCAGATGGGGTAATTTGTTTTACATCCGCTCGTATAGAAAGACGAAAAGGTTATCAATACCAGATAGAAGCAATTAAACAGTTAGTTCATAGCAAAATCTGGCCTCAACTTTATTTTGTTTGGGCAGGAAGAGAACTATGGCGAGAGCGAAGACTCCAAAGCAAACTTAAACGCATAATAGAAAAATTAAACATCGCTGACAAAGTAATATTTTTAGGTTCTCGTTCAGATATACCAGATTTGCTCAATGCGGCTGATATATTTGTATTTCCTTCCAAATTAGAAGGAATGCCTTTGTGTGTGATGGAGGCGATGGCAAAGGGTTTACCTGTGGTTGCTTCGGCGGTTAGTGGTATACCTGAACAATTGGGAGACACAGGAAAATTAGTCAGCGACCCTAAAATTGAGGAGGAAGCTACCGTCGCAGAATTGGTGACAACTATTGAAGAATGGGCGCTTAATCCGGAATTACGTCGCTCTATTGGTCAAGCTTGCCGGCAACGAGCAGAAAAGATGTTTACAGTAGAACGAATGATGACTAACCTTATGGAAGTCATTAAAAATAGTATGTCAAAAAAACAGAGTTAACTTTAATGAAAATCCAGTTACTTACAAGGTTTTGCTCATGGTAAATGATATTTGTACAAGTCCCACAACTACCATCTTGATTCGTACCAAAAATGAAGCTAAATATATAGGAAAAACTTTAGATATTCTGAATAATCAATCAATCAAACCTAATGAGATTATTGTAGTAGATTCCGGTTCTACAGATGGAACAGTGGAAATTGTCAAGCAAAGAAGTGACATTAAACTCATTCAAATTTCTCCAGAGGAATTTACATTTGGTGGTTCTTTGAACATTGGTTTTAAAGCGGCTACAGGAGAGATCATTCTCTTATTGAGCGCTCATGCTTTTCCCTACGATCAGCACTGGTTACAAAATATGGTTAAACATTTTGATGATCAAAAAGTGGCGGGTGTTTATGGTAAACAGCTACCTCAACCCGATGCTTGGCCAACAGTTGAGCGAGATCATTTAATGTGTTACAAAGACGAGATACGAATTCAGACAGATCCAGATAATATCAAAGAACATTCTTTTTCTAATGCTAATTCTGCGATTCGCCGTCTTTGTTGGGAAAAGCATAATTTTGATGAAATTTTACCGGCTTGCGAAGACCGAGAGTGGGCAGTAACAATGTTAAAGATGGGCTACAAAATTATTTATGAACCTTCAGCCGCCGTTTATCATTCGCATAACGAATCTTTGCTCAAAGTCTATCGCAGAATTTATAAAGAAATAATAGGACTTCAGTCGATTTATCAACTTCGAGTAGGTCGGTTTTATGTTATCAAAAATTGGGCGACATCAGTCTTAGCTGATTTTTGTTTTATTGTTAAAAATAAGAAGAGAAAATTTTGGCTTTTACGAGTCCCTATTTATCGTTTATTCTGGTCTTATGGTTTTTTAAGAGCGAGTTTTTCTAAAAATGTCAAATAATTTTTTAGCTTAAACTTTAAAAACATAAATCAAAAAAATAATTTCTCTAACTAAATCAGGTCAAGTAATGAATAATTCTGTAGCAGAAAAACTCAAAACAAATTTACACCAAAGTTTAACTCAAATTGGCTCATTAACTGAGTGCTGTCTCCTCAATTTTCCTGATTATCATAATATTGGAGATCATCTAATTTGGTTAGGAGAGATTTCTTATTTAACCGAAGCTTGCCCGACCAAAATCCGCTATACTGCCGCCAGCATCTACGATTTTTCTGATGAAGAAATGGAAAAAAAAGCCGGTAAAATACCGATTATTTTTCAAGGAGGCGGTAATTTAGGGGATTTATGGAAAAATCATCAAGAGTTTAGGGAATATGTGATTGCTAAATATCGTGATCGCCCCATTATCATTATGCCGCAAAGCATTTATTTTCAAAATCAGGAGAATTTAAAACAAGCGGCTGATATTTTTAATTCTCATCCTAATTTAACTTTATTTACACGAGAAAATCAGAGCTATGAAATTGCGCTAAAATATTTTAGTAACTGTCAGATATTTAAAACAACTGATATAGCGTTTCAATTGGCGAATACATCTTATTTAACCTCTCTTAATTATGGTCAATCTTCTTCTATTTTGTATCATTGCCGCTTTGACGAAGAACTGAATAAAGATTTTTCATCAGCACCTATTTTCACTCTATCAAATGTTGTTCAAGCTGATTGGGTTTCCTACCAATTAGGAAGACCTTGGAAGATTTGCGAATCAAACCTAGTCAATGCTATAACTGGTGGTCAAGTTATGGGTTTAACTAATGAACTAGAGTTTATGTTGAAAGAGCTACAGCCAATATTTAATTCATACCCAGTAATTTTTAATAGCCTTTATAATTGTAATCATCATCGTATTTCTTGGGCAATAATGCACTGTGGTATTTATCAATTTAAACAACATAAAATGATTATTACAAATCGCTTACATGGGCATATTCTTTGTGTTATTTTAGGTATTCCTCACATTTTTCTCGCTAACTCTTATCATAAAAATCAGTCATTTTATGAAAGCTGGACTCATGAAGTTTCATTTTGTAGATTTGTTAAAGATTCTTCAGAAATTAATCAGGCTGCGGAGTATTTATTAGACAAATCAAGTCAATATTTTCATAATTTATCTTAAAAGGAAATTAAATCATGACTAAAACTCATCTTTGGCCAGAATCAACAGTCGAAACTGATGGCATAACTACCGTTAGTGTGACCATTGAAACTCCAGATAACAATAAAAATATTCTTTGCTATCAAATACCAGCAGAGCATAGTTCTTTACTGACTCCAAACTGTGATCCCTTTGTGGCGGCTGTAATTTTTCTTGCCATGAGTCAAAAAACTGACCTAGTGATTCATGGAGAGGTTTCCCCCTCTTTGTTACGAAATCTAGAGGAATTTCAAGCAGTCTGGTCATGCTGGCGGCCAAATCGTTACCGGCCAGTCGCAATGACCGCAGAAGTTGAACGAGAACCTTTGATAACCGATAGACCTCAAAAAGCTATTTCTGCTTTCTCAGGGGGTTTAGATAGTTGCTTTACGGCCTTTCGTCATAGTCAAGGAAAATGCGGCAGGAGTCAGCGCCCTCTACAAGCAGGGTTGATGGTGCAAGGGTTTGATATTCCTCTGTCTGAATCTGAAGCTTTTGAGCGAGCGGCGCAAAAGTCCAAATTAATGCTCAACAGTCTGGGTTTAGAGCTAATTACCATGAAAACTAACTTTCGAGAATTTCTGGGAAAATCAAAAATTTGGGAGGATGTTCACGGCGCGGCTGTTGCTTCTGGTTTAATGCTATTACAGGGCGGCTATTCTATTGGTTTAATTCCGAGTTCTGATCCTTATAATGCCATTGATATATCTTGGGGTTGGGGTTCAAATCCTTTGACTGATCCTTTGTTGTCAAGCGATTCTTTTAATATATTTCATGATGGAGGCGCTTTTTCTCGTCCCGCTAAACTTGAGCTAGTTGCTCAGTGGCCAGAAGCGTTAGAAAACCTCAGAGTTTGTTGGGAAGGAAAACAAAAAGACCGTAACTGTGGGTATTGTGAAAAATGCGTTCAAGCTATTCTTACTTTTCGAGTGTTAGGACTTGATTTACCGCCCTGTTTTGATAATGATGTTACTAATGAAGAAATTTCTAGGGTTTTGAAAAAAGATCTTTTAATTGAATATGCTCCTATTTTAGCTTTTGCACAAGCGGCTTCTTTATCAGATTCTTGGGTGACAATTTTACGAGAATTTGTGATCGCTAATGCCGTTACAGAAGAACAACCTTTGTGTGCTACTCATCCATACACTTGTTTACGGTGTGCCAGAATGAATTCTCTTGCAGGTTCATCTCGTTGACATCTTCCACAAGCATAAACATCATTACTAATGGGACTTAAACAAAATCTAGCCCCAAATGTACTCCAAACTAGCTTTGTGAGCAGCAAACAAATCAATTTTGGCTTTTTATTAGCTATCTATGTTAGAAATTGCGGGAACGGCTATCACGAGAGGGTTCATTAGAACTGTTCCAATCATCGTGGGAGTTATGAGAATTTCTCGAACTGGGATGATGGCCCGAATTACTAGAATTGCCCCAATCGTCATGGGAATCATGAGAATTTCTCGAATTAGGATGATGGCCCGAATTACTAGAATTGTCCCAATCGTCGTGGGAATCATGAGAATTTCTCGAATTAGGATGATGGCCCGAATTACTAGAATTGTCCCAATCGTCGTGGGAATCATGAGAATTTCTCGAATTAGGATGATGGCCCGAATTACTAGAATTGTCCCAATCGTCGTGGGAATCATGAGAATTTCTTGAACTGGGATGATGGTCCCCATTATGGGAACTTCCCGAACCGCGACTGTGAGAATTTTCACTATGATTTCGGCCAAAACGGTTTCCAGCATTAGCACTCTTAACATCAAAGGTACTGATAAGAACTGTTGCAGATAAACAGCCAATAGCAACCATCCGAATTATAGATAAACTTTGAGATTTAACTAGCATATTTCTTTATTGAAAGTAATAGGGTGTAAGCTGGATTGTTATCCTTATATTTCTTACAACAAGCTCTTCATGGCTTATTCCCAAAATTTCCTCAAAAAAAATTTCGTTGTCTTAATTGCCTACGCGGTTTTGTATACATGAGCGAAAAACCCCACAACGACCCCATAATATATAGAGCCATAGGAACGGTTAGGGGTACGTACAAACCAGTAAAGCGGCTTCAAAAATCTTTAAAAGTCCCTCTAGACAAGGCTCGTTCCTGTTCTCAGATCCGGTGTTCCCTTGCCAAACAGTTAACTTTAATGAATGTCTAGGTACTTAAGCGCTTGTTGTGAATTATTTACAATTTCTTCTAACAAAACTACAAAATGAGCCGCTATCTGTTGAAGGGTTTCAACTTCACATAAATTCTTGGCACCTACCCACCCACAACGTAGTTGATCTTCTTGTTCGGAAATATCAAGCAGTAGGTCAAATTTGGCAAAAGAATAATTCTGTTCTAAAGGTTGAATATTCAGGTCTGGTAAACTAAATCCCTGCTCTAATCCTTTAATATTTTGTAACACCAACAGCGCTTTAAAGAAGGGATTATAAGTTAGATTACAGTCTGGGTGTAAAAGTTTTACAATATACTCAAAGGGAATTTCTTGATGAGAGTATGCGTCTAAGCAAGTTTGTCGAGTTTGTTGCAATAATTCAATAAAACTTTCTTCTAGATTGATTTTACTTCGCATAACTAAGATATTAATAAAAAAGCCGATTAAGCCTTCAGTTTGGCTATGGGTGCGATTAGCGATGGGAGAACCAATACACAGATCATTTTGACCGCTATAACGGGAAAGTAAAAGGCTAAAAGCGGCTAATAAAACCATAAATAAACTAACGCCTTGTTCCTGACTTAAGGTTTTTAATTTTTCTGTTAATTTAGGGTTTAAATTATGAATATAAGAATTACCCTCCTGATTCTCATTAGCACATTTTGGACAATTTATCAATAAATTATCTAGGGGAGGAACATCTTTAAGTTGATTTTTCCAATAGTTAACTTGGGTTTCTAAAGTTCCTTTTTCTAGGCGCTCACGTTGCCAAGCGGCAAAATCAGTATACTCGATAGGTAGTGACGGAAGGGATGGTTTTTGACCTTGAAAAAAGGCATTATAAGCATGATTTAATTCCCGCATAAATATCGCCATAGACCAGCCATCACTGATAATATGGTGCATATTAATTAATAAAATAAATTTTTTAGCTTGGAGTTGTAACAACTTAACTTTAAATAAGGGCCCTACCTTCAAATCAAACGGTTCTAAAGCATGAAAATCAATAAGTTGTTGGACAGTTAAAAATTGAGTATTTTGATCTAAATTTTGTAAATTTTTTAGGCTTAAAATGCTCAGTTTTTCTATTCTTTTAATTTGAGTTTCAGGTTGACCGTTCACCGAAGGAAAATACATTCGTAAACTACTATGGCGATTGACAATATAGGTTAAACTTTGAGAAAGCACCTCAATATTTAAGTCGCCTTTTAATTCTAAGGCAATCGGCATATTATAAATGGGAGAAGGGCCTTTTATTTGCTCTAATATCCACAAACGTTGTTGAGCAAAAGAAAGCTTTTTAGGGCTATTTTCTGGCCGACGGGGAATATCTTCTAATATTATTTCTTGATCTTTTGCCACATCTGCCGATTCATTACAGCATAAATAATTCGCTAAATCTTTAAGGACTGGATATTCAAAGATTTTTTTTAGGGGTAAATCTAGCTTAAATTGGTCACGAATACGGGTAACTAATTGGGTTGCTAAAAGAGAATGACCACCAATTTTAAAGAAATTATCATCTACTCCTATGGGTTCAATCCCTAAAATTTGACTCCAAAGTTCCGCCATCTGGACTTCAATAGGACTACTTGGAGCTAAAAAGCGCTCTGTCAAATGACGAGTATTTTTATCAGGAGTTGGTAGCTTTCTCCGATCTATTTTGCCATTAGAGGTTAGGGGGAAAGCATCGAGCAGTACAAACTCTTGGGGAACCATATAACCGGGCAGTTGTTGTTGAATAAACTCCCGTACTTGGGCGAGTTGTTCAGCTAAAACCTGAGCAGAAAAGGCAGGAATTAAATAAGCGATAAGATTAGTATTTAGTTTAGAGTCATGCTGAACAGTTGTATAATCACTTCGGGCGATAACTACTGCTTCTTTTACGAAAGGATGTTTCAATAAAGCGGCTTCAATTTCTCCTAATTCAATCCGAAAACCGCGTACTTTTACCTGATGGTCAATGCGTCCTAAATATTCAATTTTACCATCGGCTAAATAACGTCCTAAATCGCCTGTTTTATAAAGTCTAGCTTGATTATTACTGAAAGGATCTCGGATAAATTTTTCTTGAGTTAATTCGGGGCGGTTTAAATAACCCCGAGCAATTCCTACCCCACCGATATGAATTTCGCCAATGACCCCTATGGGTACGGGTTGAAGGTGGGAATCTAAAATATAAACCTGAACATTAGCCATCGCACAACCTATGGTCACTTTAGCGTCATTGGGGGTACATTGGGCGATCGTAGCACAGACGCTTGCTTCCGTCGGTCCATAAGCATTAAAAAAGTTTCGCTCCCTTGACCATTGTTTCATAAGTTCGAGAGAACAGGCTTCTCCTGCTACGATCAGGCTTTGTAATGCGGGTAAAGTCTCAACGGGTAAGGCGGCTAAAACCGATGGGGGTAGGGTGACATGGGTAATTTCTTGTTGCCGCAAAAAATCATTTAAAGGCTGTCCCGGCATGATAGCATCTTTGCAAGCTAGATAAAGAGTCGCCCCTGAACCTAAAGCCATTAATATTTCTGAAATGCAAGCATCAAAACTAAAGGAGGCAAACTGGAGAACGCGGCTGTTCTTTTCTACGGAAAAGGCTTCTATTTGGGCTTGAGCAAGGTTATAAACGCCTCGATGTTCTACCATCACGCCTTTGGGTTTGCCTGTGGAACCCGATGTATAAATAAGATAGGCTAGGTTAGCGGCTTCTACAACTCCGGTCAAATTCTCTTGACTATAAGAGGAGATTCTTGGCCAAATTTCTGCTAGTAAAAGTATTTTGGTTTGATTATTTGGTAATTTTTCTAATAATGAAGCCTGGGTTAGTAGGAGAAACGCTTGACTATCTTCTAGCATGAAATGTAAACGTTCTGGGGGATATTCAGGATCAAGGGGAAGATAGGCGGCTCCGGCTTTTAGAATGCCCAGGAGAGCGATAATCATCTCTAAAGAACGTTCTATAGATAGACCTATCAGCGTTTCGGTTTTAATGCCCATTTCCCGCAAATAATGAGCTAATTGGTTTGCTTTTTCGTTCAGTTGGCGATAGGTGAGAGATTGATTTTCAAAAACTAGAGCGATCGCTTCGGGATTAAGGGCGGCTTGTTCTTCCACCAGTTGATGAATACATTGATTGCAACCATAATCTTTTTTATTATTGTTCCAATCTTTCAATAATTGCTGTTGCTCGTCCGACGTTAGGAAGGGAATCAGAGCGACGGATTGTTGGGGATTTTTAGCAATATTTTTTAATAAATTGCGAAAATGGGTCATTAAACGGCTAATAGTTTCTCCGTCGAAAAGATCGCGGCTATAACAACAGTAACCCTCGATAGTGCCGCCTACTTCAGAAAGATGAATCTCTAGATCGAGGGATAGGGAGTCTAACCCTAACCCTGTCTCGATTTTTTCCACCCTTACCCCCGGCAAGTCCCAAGATGCTGAGGGGGCATTTTGGAAGGCAAAAATAATCTGTACTAAGGGATGACGGTCTAAATGCCGTTCAGGTTGCAAGGCTTCGACTAACATCTCAAAAGGTAAATCCTGATGATCATAAGCTTCTTGAGTCGTTTCTCTAACCTGTATCAGAAATTCCTCAAAACTAGGGTTTTTCGAGAGATAAAACCTTAAAACCAAGGTATTGACAAAAAAGCCGATTAGCCCTTCAATTTCAGTCCGGTTACGGTTAGCGATCGGTGAGCCAATCACAATATCATCTTGCCCACTATAACGGGACAACAACACCGCAAATCCGGCTAAAAGGGTCATAAAGAGGGTACAACCGGCTCGCTGACTCAGTTGTTTGAGTTGTTCAGTCAGTTCCCGGTCTAATTGAAATAGTTCCGTTCCCCCGGAAAAACTTTGAGTGGCGGGGCGAGGGCGATCGCTTGGTAATTGATGCAGTAGGGGAATAGTGGCTAATTTCTGTTTCCAATAGCTCAATTGACGCTCTAGCACTTCACCGGTGAACCATTGACGCTGCCAGGAGACAAAATCAGCATATTGAATCGGTAAAGGAGGTAAATCAGCAGTTGCACCCATGCAATGACTTTGGTAATAGGCGGCTAGTTCACGGATTAATATCCCCATTGACCAACCATCTGCCGCAATATGATGTATAGCAATGAGCAAGATGTATTCATCGGTTGCCACTTGCCAGAGTTTGACTCGGAGAACCGAACCATTAGCTAGATCAAAGGGTTCACAGACAGCTTTTGCTAATAAATGGGTGATTTCTTGCTCAGGGTTGCTCAGATGTTGCAGATTAATGACAGGTAATTGGAAGGTGACGTTAGCGGCGATCACCTGAATAGGTTGATTATTTTTAATTTTAAACTGAGTCCGTAGGGGTTCATGGCGTTGTATAAGAGCCTGAAAAGCTTGTTCTAAGGCTTGTAGATTCAATTTACCTTGCAAACGGAGAGTTCGCTCTATGGTGTAAGCGCCGCTTGCTCCTTCTAATTGATGGACAAACCAAAGGCGAGTTTGAGCAAAAGAAAGAGGAATATTTTCTTCTCTTGATCTAGGAATTAGGGTTAGCTTTTCCTTATTATTTGATTTTTTGCCTTGTTGCTGTTTTAGTTTTTGTAAAACTAATTGCCGCTTTTCAGGCGAAAGCTTTTCTAGTTTTTGTAAAATATCACTCATCTTAAAAAAGGGTTAGGTTGTTTTATTTAAATTTCAAGAGATAATTGTTGAACAACTTCTTCTTCAGATAATTGTTCTATTTCTTCTAACATTTGATCTATGTCATCAATTTCTGTCTCTTCAAGTTGCTGGATAACAATTTTTTCAGCTAGTTGAGCAATGGTCGGATTCTCAAAAAAATAACGGAAAGACAATTCCATTTCAAATGTTTCTTTTAGCCGAGAAATAACTTGAGTAGCGAGTAAAGAATGTCCCCCTAATTCAAAAAAGTTATTATATATTCCCACTTTATTTAAGCGAAGAACCTTTAACCAAATAGTTGCTATTTCCTGCTCTATTTCTGTGCAAGGTTCAACAAATTCTACCCAGGTTTGTCTCTGCTGTGGATTGGGATTTGGTAAATCTTGCCGGTTAATTTTACCATTAGTATTAAGGGGAAAAGCGTCTAAAAAAACAAAGTCATTAGGAATCATATAATCTGGCAATTTTTGCATAAGAAAATTCCGTACTATTTTAGGACTTAATTGGGAATTTTTAGCAATGATATAAGCAACTAAATATTTTTCTCCTAAAGAATTTTTTCGTAAAGTAACCACAGCTTGTTTTATTTCAGAATGTAGGACTAAAACGGTTTCAATTTCTTCTAATTCAATACGAAAGCCTCGAATTTTTATTTGATTATTTATCCTGCCTACAAATTCCAAATTACCATCAGGAAGACGACGAGCTATATCTCCTGTTTTATAAAGGATTTCTCCCAAGCTAAAGGGATTAGTAATAAACTTTTCTTGAGTTAATGTTGGCTGATGTAAATACCCTCGTGCTAATCCTAAACCACCAATATACAATTCGCCTGGAATACCTACAGGAACAGGGCGTAAATACTTGTCTAAAACATAAATTTGGGTATTAGTGATAGGTTTGCCAATGGGAATAGTTGTCGCTGTAGTTGATAAGTTTTCTACCAAATACCAAGAAGAAAAAGTAGTATTTTCTGTGGGTCCATAAACATGAAGCAGTTTTTCTGGAGCGCCTTTGTCCAAAACTTCTTGTACCCACCTAGGATCAACCGCTTCCCCACCAAATAATAAATATCTTAAAGAACTAAATGCTTTAGGTACAAAACTAGCAAGCTGATTGAATAAAGCTGTTGTTAAAAATAAGACACTAATCTTTTGGGAGCTAATATTGAAAGCAAATTCTGACGGCGAAAGTAATACAGATTTATTGATAATTACTAACTTTGCTCCGTTAAGTAATGCTCCCCAAATTTCAAATGTAGCAGCATCAAAAGCAATGTTTGCTGCTTGTGCAATGCAATCATCAACTGTTAACTGGATATAGTTAGTGTTTAACACAAGTCTATTTACAGATTGATGAGTTACAACTACTCCTTTAGGTTTTCCTGTAGAACCAGAGGTGTAAATTACATAAGCCAGGTTTTCTCCACTAACTAGGGTATTGAGATTATCTTGATTTGCCAGGGATATTGTTTGCCAGTCAGTATCCAAACAGATAATATGTACGTGATTTTGAGGCAAAGATTTGACTAATTTTTCTTGAGTTAGTAGCACTTTCACCTGAGTGTCTTCAAGCATAAATTTTAAGCGCTCTATTGGATATTGTGGGTCAAAAGGAACATAAGCGCCGCCGGCTTTGAGAATACCAAGTAGTCCCACTATCATTTCTAATGAACGTTCCAAGCACACCCCTACTAATACATCCGCACCTACTCCCAAAGACTGCAAATAATGTGCTAACTGATTAGCACGATGATTCAATTCTTGGTATGTTAATTGTTCATTTTCAAACACCACTGCTACTGCATCTGGTGTACGCTGGACCTGTTCCTCAAATAACTGATGAATACATTTATCGTAGGCATAATCAACCTGGGTATCGTTCCAATCTTTGAGTAATTGCTGTTGCTCTTGCGGCGTTAAAAAGGGAATGAGGACGACTGGCTGTTCGGGATTCTCAGCAATACTTGTTAATAAATTTTGAAAATGTTCTATCATACGCTCAATGGGTTCGGGCGCAAAACGACTGCTATCATAAATAATTCGTCCTGATAATTCTGAGTCAGGGTTAACGACGAGGGTTATAGGATAATTGGTTCTTTCAAAACAATACAGGTCAGTAATTCTTAAAGTTTTGTTTGCAGCCTCTTCGGGATAATCAGGGTAATTCTCAAAAACTAAAATGCTTTCAAATAAAGGCTTACCAGGCAAAATATCACTGTTTTTTTGAATGTCTGCTAGAGAATAATAAGCATATTGTTCTTGTTCAAGCTGTTGAGATTGTAATTCCTTCAGCCAAGGAATTAATGCCATCTGCTCAGAAATTATTAAGCGAATGGGTAAAGTATTAATAAATAACCCAACTCTTTTGTCTACATCCGGCAAATTACTAGGACGACCTGATACTGTAGCACCAAAAATAACGTCACTTTCTCCACTGTAGCGAGACAGCAGTAATCCCCATGCACCTTGCACTATATTATTGAGGGTTAAATGATTTTTTTTTGCTAAAGATTCTAATTTTTGCGAGATTTCTAAAGGTAATTTAAAGGGTATTTGATGATAGGCAACTTGAGAGGTTTTCTGACCGGGTAATTTATCAATTTCTATCGGGGTGGTGGCTTCAAAACCTTGCAATTTATTTTGCCAAAATTTTTGAGCTTTACTGTTGTCCTGTTGTTGTAACCATTGAATATACTCCCGATAAGGATAACAGGGTTTTAAAGTTAAAGATTTGCCCCCTTGATAAGCTTCGTATAAGTCAAAAACTTCTTGCAAAATAATTTGCATTGACCAGCCATCAAATAAGATATGATGATGACTCCAAATAAATTGATAAGTATCGCTGTCTAATTGTATAATTGTAAAACGCATTAGAGGAGCTTCATCTAATGCTATTCCTTTGGCGCGATCCTGTTTTAAAAAGATTTCTAATTGACTTTTTTGTTGCTCGTGATCCCAATGTTGCCAATCATAAATTTTCCAGAATAATTCTACCTGACGATTGACCATTTGCAGGGGTTTTTCTATTTCTTCCCAATAAAAAGAACTACGTAAAACAGGATGACGAGCTACGATTTTTTGCCAAGTTTCTTGGAAAGTCGACAAATTTAATTTTCCTTTTAATGTGCAAATTAGCTGCTCAAAATAAACTTCCGACTCAGGGGAATAAAGACTATGAAACAGCATTCCTTGCTGCATGGGCGAAAGCTCATACAGATCTTCAATATTGTTCATTTGAATACCTCTTTTTCTCTTGGGGTTGGTTTATTCTGCTCAAAAATTTATCAGCTTGTTGTTGACTAAAATAAGATAGCAATTAAAAGGAGTTAGACTCTATTGCTCATTTCGCTATTTTTTTCTCGATTGCTTTTGAGCTATTTTGTTCAGAAATTTGTCAAGCTGTTGCTGGCTAATTTGAGCGGCTGCAAAGTCAGAAGGAGTGTAACTTTTCGTTTCAATCGCTTGACAGTGAACAATCAAATTTCTCAAAATCTTCATAAATTGCTTGGCGAGTTGTTCAATAGTTTCTAAACGATGAATATTTTCACTGTAAACAAATTGTATTTCCAATTTGTGAGAATGAATGAGACCACTAACTTCTAAAAGATGACTACGATAGCCTAAAGAAGTGTGATCGGATTTCCATTCTTTGACTGTTCCTAAGACCCCGGTAGCGGATAGTACCTGATCAAATTGACCTAAGTAATTAAAACTGACCTGGGGCTTTATTAACTGTTCACAATTATATATTACCTCTTTATCTTTGGATAGATATCTGAGGATACCATAACTAATACCATGATTGGGTAGATGACGTAATTGTTCTTTAACAGTTTTTAATGTTTCTTGGGGTTTACCTGTTTGACTCCGTTCCAATTTTAGAGGAAATAAAGTGGTAAACCAACCGACAGTGCGAGATAAATCTATATCGTCAAATAAGTTTTCTCGTCCATGTCCTTCTAAGTCAACTAATAAGGCATTTTCCCCCGTCCATTGACCAAAACTTTCCACTAACGCAGTTAACAAAATATCGTTAATTTGAGTATTGTAAGCACTGGGAACATCTTGTAATAATCCTCGCGTTTCTTCTTCTGTTAAGGACAAGTTAGTCGCTTTAGCTGAACTTAATAAATTTACATCTTGTTCGGGGTTATAATCTACAGGTAAAGGCTGTATTTTTGTTGGGAATTGAGATAACCAATAACTTAACTCGTGTTTTAATTTATCAGATTGACTATAGCTAACTAGCCGTTTTGACCAATCTTGAAAAGAAGTGGTTTTGCGCGGTAATTTAATGGCTTGATCTTGACTAATTTGTTGATAAGCAGTGGTTAAATCTTCTAGCAAAATCCGCCAGGAAATACCATCTACCGCTAAATGATGAATGACGATTAATAATTGATTTGCTTGTTGATTACCTAATTTAAATAAGGCGACTTTAACAATTTCTCCTGATGTCAAATTTAAGCTCCGTTGTAACTCAGAATCATAACGGTTAATAGCGGCGGCTTGGTCGTTGGTAGACAGATGAGATAAATCAATAACGCTTAAGGGAACAATTTCATTGAGGCCATCATTAATTTGCTGAATCTGACCATTTTTTTCTTCATAACGTAACCGTAACGCATCATGGTGACTGAGTAATTGCTGTAAAACTCCTTTTAATAAGTCTGGGTCTAAGGTAGCTGGTACTTCTATTAAAGCGGATTGATTGAAAAAGTGTGTTTCAGCTAAATTTTGCTCAAAAAACCAACACTGAATAGGCGTTAATGGTAGAATTCCTGTAACAACATTTTGATTAGCTTCAATTTGTTGACTGGTTCCAATCACAGTGGCTAATTCCGCAATGGTTTGATACTGAAAAAGCTGTTTAGGAATTAACTGTATCCCCATCTGATTCGCTTTAGAAATCATTTGGATACTAATAATTGAATCGCCCCCTAGTTCAAAAAAATTGTCATGAATGCCCACTTGTTGCAGCCTTAAAACTTCAGCCCAAATGCTGGCTAATTGTTTTTCAGTTTGGCTGGTTGGAACAGTAATATCCTGAGTATAAGACAGAGTTTTATCAGGAATTGGTAGAGCTTTATAATCGACTTTTCCATTGGGTGTTAAGGGAATCTCGTCTAAGAAAATAAAGACAGAGGGAACCATATAGGCGGGTAATTTCTCCTTGAGGTAATAGCGAATTTCTTCAAGGGTTACTTGATTTTGCTTCCCTAGTAAATAGGCCACTAACTGTTTATTTCCTGGATGATCTTCCCTAGCGATGACTACTGCTTGTTTGATTCGAGAATATTGGTTTAAAATGGCTTCTATTTCTGCCAGTTCAATACGAAAGCCGCGAATTTTAACTTGAGAGTCTATCCGTCCTAAAAATTCTAGATTACCATCTGGTTTATAACGAACTAAATCTCCAGTTTTGTAGAGTTTATCGCCGGCTTTAAAAGGATTATCAATAAATTTTTCGGCGGTTAGTTCAGGGCGGTTTAAGTAACCTCTAGCTATACCTAATCCCCCTATATAAAGTTCCCCAGGTACACCAAGCGGCATGGGTTGTAAATATTGATCTAAAATATAAACCTGAACATTATTGATAGGTTTACCTATAGGAATTTCGCCTCCCTTAACGGGGGCATCAGGGAGATAATAGAGGGTAGAGACAACGGTGGCCTCAGTCGGACCATAACTATTAACTAATTTGGGATAATAACCGACGTATTCCTGCCACATTTTTACCCGTTCAGGTAAGACTCTTTCACCGCCTAAAATGACTAACCGTAATGAAGGGGGTAAAGATAGATTTTCCTGCATTATTTCTGTGACTAATAAATGCCAGTAAGCGGTAGGTAAATCCCAAATAGTAATCCCTTTTTCTTGGGATTTTTGTATAAAATTAGCCACAGATTTCATCATCTCTTCTGTTCTGAGAACAAGAGTACCGCCGCTACTTAAACAGGGATAAATTTCTTCTGCCGCCGCATCAAAATTAATCGAGGCAAATTGTAAAACTTTATCTTTAACATTTATTTGATATTGATTAATAGCACTTTGAGTCAAGTTAATTAAAGATTTATGCTCAATTAACACTCCTTTAGGCTGTCCCGTAGAACCTGATGTATAGATAATATAGGCAAGGTTTTTAGTACCAATTTCTGCCTCAAAATTAGCGGTATTTTGTTCTTCAATAATCGCTTTTTGGCTATCTAGATAAACTGATTTTACGGCTTGATTATTAGTTAAATAAGCATACTTTTCTAAGGTGACAACAATAGAAACCTTAGCATCTATCATCATATAATCTAATCTTTCTTTCGGGTAGACAGGATCAAGAGATAAGTAGGCGGCTCCTGCTTTGAGTATGCCCAAAACTCCGATGATCATTTCTAGGGATCGCTCTAAACAAATCCCTACTAAATCATCAGATTTAACCCCTAAAGTTCGCAAATAATGAGCTAGTTGATTAGCTTTTTCATTTAATTGTTGGTAATTAATTTTTTCTTGCCCACAAACAACGGCGATCGCTTCTGGGTTCTTTCTGACTTGTTCCTCAAAGAGTTGATGAATAGTGTTAACAGCAGGATATTTAGTATCAGTTTGATTCCAGGCTACTAATAACTGATGTTTTTGCTCCTCTTTTAATAAAGAATATTGAGAGAGGCGTTGATAGGGATTAGCTAAAATGCCACTTAATAGGGTTTGATAATCCGTGATCATTCTTTCAATTGTAGAGCGATCAAATAGATCACTATTGTATTCCCAAACCATTGTAATTCCTTCAGTTTCATTGCTTTTGATTTGGGCAGTAGAATGACAGCTTACTCGTTGTTCATAACGGGGAATTACTACAATATCAAGGTCAAATTTAGCTGAAGAATTGCTAACTGCCTCATTTTGTTTAATACTTAATCCCGGTAAATTGAGGTCAGGTAATTGAGCATCATGAAAACTAAACATTACCTGAAATAAGGGATTATAACTTAAGTGACGAACTGGTTTTAAAATTTCAACAACTTTATCAAAGGGCAAGTCTTCATTGGCATAACCTTCTAAGGTGACTTGACGAACTCTGTTTAATAATTCTCGAAAAGTTGGATTACCTGAAACATCGGTGCGAAAAACAATATTATTGACAATCATGCCAATTAATTCTTCAGTTTGCCGTAAACGTCGGTTAGCAACCCCTGATCCTATACAAATATCTTCTTGCCCTGTATAGCGATAAATTTGGGTTAAAAATACGGCAAACATACTCATAAATAGTGTTACCCCTTCTTGACGACCTAAAGCTCTTAGGGACTTGCACATATCTAAGGGGAGATCAACTCGAATCATTCCCCCTGAGTATGTTTGTTCTGTTGGGCGTGGGCGATCTAATGGTAATTCTAAAAGCGGCGGCATCCCCGTTAATTTTTTCTGCCAATAGTCGAGTTGGGTTTGTGCTTGTTCAGTTTTAACCCATTCTCGTTGCCAATGAGCAAAGTCTACAAATTGTATTGAAGGTTCATTTAAGGGAGAAGGTTTTCCTTCTGAAAAAGCTTGATATAGGATGATTAATTCTTTTAAAAATAAATTAAATGACCAGCCATCGTGTACCATGTGATGTTCTACATGGATTAGCACCCATTCTTGATCACTTAATTTTAATAATGTCCAATGGATTAACGGTAATTGGCTAATATTAAAAGGTTTATGAATTGATTTCTCAGTCAATCTTGCTATTTCTTGTGCTTGTTCTTCTTCCGAAAAATTTTGCAAGTTGATTACAGGTAGCTTAACCGGTTGAGGGGGGTGAATCAATTGTACTAATTTACCATTGATTGTAGGAAATGTTGTACGAAATATTTCATGACGACGTAAAATTTCCGTTAAGCTTTTTTCTAAAATGCTAATATTTAAATATCCTTTAATCTGTAATATTTCTTGAAATTGATAGGCGGTTACTGAGGAAGATAATTGTTCTATAAAATAAACCCTTTCTTGAGCAAAAGAAACCGGTAAATATCCCTCTCTAGGAATAGGCTTAATTTCAGTAAAGCTTGATTTTTGCTGTTTATTTTGTTGTTGAGCGATCACTTGAACTAATTCACTAACCGTCGGGTTATTTAAAAGATTTTCTAAAGAAATTTCTACTTTAAAAGTATCCCGAATTCTCGATAAAATTTGTACAGCAATTAGGGAATGTCCCCCCAATTGGAAAAAGTTTTCATTAACTCCTATTTGCCTTAATCCAAATACTTTAGACCAAATTTGTGCTAAGGCTTCTTCTTGAGGATTACGAGGGGTTACAATTTTTCTATCAGTTTGAGTAAAATAAGGTATCGGTAAAGCTTTCCGATCAACTTTTCCATTGACAGTGAGCGGCAAGTTTTCTAATACAACAAAATTCCTAGGAATCATATAGCTAGGGAGTTTATTTGTTAGGTATTTTTCCAAGTTTGTGGTTAAATTTTCCTCAGCTAAATAGGGAACAATATAAGCAACTAAGCTTTTATTTCCTAAAGAATCTTCCCTGTCAATAACAAGGGTTTGAGCTACTTGTGGATGTTGCCGTAAAAAATTTTCTATTTCTCCTAATTCAATCCGAAAACCGTTGATTTTGACTTGATAATCAATTCGTCCCCGATACTCTAGATTCCCGTCCGTTAAATATAGACCTAAATCCCCTGTTTTATATAATCTTTCTGAAGGGTTAAAGGGAGATTGAATAAATTTTTCTGCTGTTAATTCTGGACGGTTTAAATAGCCCCTAGCAACCCCTAAACCACCTATATAAATTTCTCCTTCTACTTCAGTAGGCAAAATTTTTATATTTTCATCTAAAACATAAACTTGAATATTATTTCCTATGCTTTTGCCAATGGGAATTTCTGACCTATTTAGTTGACTTTCTGTCAGTTCTGATAGCTTACAAATTGTCGCTCCAATTGTAGTTTCAGTTGGGCCATAAATATTTATTAACTGAGGGAAAGTTCCCACCCTCTTTAACCACTGTTTTACTGCTTCAGACTGGGCTTTTTCTCCACCAATAATAACTAATCGTAAACTGTTTGGCAAGGCGATTTTACGGTTAATTAATTCCTGAACTAATAAATGCCAGTAAGCAGTGGGTAAATTCCATACATTGATACTTAATTCTTCAGATTTCTTGACAAATAAGGGGATAGAACTGATCATTTCTTCAGTCCGTAAGACTAAAGTAGCACCTGAACAAAGACTAGAATAAATTTCTTCGGCGGCTACATCAAAACTAATAGAAGCAAACTGAAGCACGCCTTCAGCTTTAACAAGCTGATATTGATCAATAATTAACTGAATATAGTTAACTAAGGACTGATGTTCAATCATCACTCCTTTAGGTTTTCCTGTTGAACCTGATGTATAGATAATGTAGGCTAAATTATTAGGTTTTACTGTATTAATTAAATTACTTGAGCTATATTGGGCAATGTCTGACCACTGACTATCTAAACAAACTACTGCTCCCTCATAATTGGTAATTAAATTAGACCATTTTGCTCCAGTTACTAACAGAGAGATTTGAGAATCTTGCACCATGTAGCTTAATCTTTCCTGGGGATAGGCCGGATCAAGAGGAACATAAGCACCTCCGGCTTTGAGAATGCCGAGCATTCCAATAATCATCTCCAAGGAGCTATCAACACATAGACCTACTAATGTCTCAGATTTTATGCCTAATGTTTGTAAATAATAAGCCAGTTGATTTGCTTTTATATTTAATTCTTGGTAAGTTAATTCTCTTTCTTTAAAAGCTATTGCTGCGGCTTCAGGTGTTTGTTCTACTTGGGTTTCAAATAAATGATGAATACATTTGTTGAGCATGGGGAAATTATTGGTTAATGGTCTTTATTTTCATATTTTTTAATATAGAATAAAGTTTAGCTTTTTTGGACAAAACTAAACTTTTTTTAAGATTTAGGATGTTATTTTGTTATTAATAAGAAAAAATTTTATATACAATTAATTAGTATAACCCATAGCTTTTAAAGGATCTTTAAGTTCTTGATTGCATAATAATAAATCTGATTGATTCATTTCATTTTTATATCTTTCGATTGTACCTTTATTAAAATTCCAGGCTGTTGCTTTGCAATTTTCGTGTTTTAGATATATCTGCTTAATTTCTTCTTCTTTTAAATTTAAATTTAAAAATTCGCTCATTTCTAAAAGAACAGCAAATTTATTTGCCATCAACTTTTCATACTGAATCAAAAACACTTGATTGATTTTATGCCATTTGTACCAGTTACTTGTCCAAGATTTAACCAGGGGAAGACCATCTTTAATAGTCTTCATATTTTTAAACCCATTTGAAGGATCTAATCCTTTCCTACTTCTTTCTCCGTGATCAATAGCTGAAAGAATAATATCTCTGGGATCTCTATAGCAGAAAGTTGCTTTGGCCAATCCTAAAGCCATTAATAATTTAATTAAAAAAGTTAGTTCTGAATGAGTTTTGATAACAATATTTCCGTATTTTATTTTAATAAAAATTATAATTACAAATTCTTTAAGCCCTATTTTTCTTAAAAAACCGTAATTAGAATAATTGTCAAATTTTTCTTGAGCTATGACATTTTTGTGACTAGCTAATCCTAATAAATCTTGCTGATATCGAAAAACAAGTGTACTAGCAGATTTAGGAATACTACTACTTATTATTATCATATTTCTTGATGTCTAGGGACTTATCATATCATTATACTATTTAATGAAATAAGATAATAAAAATTTTTTCTAGGTTACAGAAAGTTAATTCAAGAATTAACGGCTGTTTTGTAAAGATTAATAACATTTTTTCCGCATTGCTCCCAGCTAAAAAGTTTAGCACGTTCGATGGATTTATGAGACAGTTTTTCACGTAGGGAAGAATCATAATAAAGCTCGAGAATACTTTGGCATAATTCATCAGAATCTTTAGGATTTATCATAATTCCTGCATCGCCAACCACCTCTGGTAGAGACGAAGTATTAGAAGTAATTACTGGAGTACCGCATTGCATTGCTTCTAGGGGAGGAAGCCCAAAGCCCTCATATAAAGAAGGAAAGACAAACATCATCGCTCCGCTATAAAGAGGAGCAAGATCGGCATCATCCACATAACCTGTAACAATAATTTGCTTTTTTAACTCTTTGAGTTGATCAATTTCATTGAAGATATTATTATATAGCCAACCTTTAGCTCCGGCTAAAACTAACGATAAATCTTTAAGCTTTTCTTGTTGAACTAAACGAGCAAAACATCGGATAAGTTGCTCAATATTTTTACGAGGCTCTAAGTTGTTCAACGCCAAAATATAAGGGCGGTTTGGTATTTTATATTTTTTCTTAATTCGCTCGATTTGTTCAATATTTTTACAGGGATAAAAATTTTCAGAGGCGGCAGAATAAACGACATGAACTCGTTGGCTATCTATAACTTTTAAATGATTACATAGATCATTTTTGGCAGATTCAGAAACACAAATCAACCAAGTTTCAGGATTGATGCTGTTGAGTATTTCTTGAAAATTTTTAACGATGGCTTCATGAACATACTCGGGAAATAAAATAGGAATTAAATCATGAAAAGTCAAAAATTTTTGTAAGTGTTTCATTCCTTGAATTTTTTTAGGTATGGAGAAAAAAGAAGAATGATAAATTTCTTTATCAGCTAGTTGTTGCTGAGGAATAGGATCAAAATTACCCAAAAATGTATTAATTAGGATTTTTTTAAATTTTTTAGATAGGGTAAATTCCCATTGATTAAATTTATCTAAATAATTAATAATTTTTAATAAATTTTCTTGGTTAATTGTGATATTGTTTTGGAATTCTATTAATAATTTTGTATCTAGTAACTCTGATTTTTTTAAATATTTGTAAACTTCCAGCCAATGCTCAACTGTTGGTAGGCTGGCGCAGACCGATAACTCGCATTCAGGCGCTTTTGCTAATTGTAAAGATAAATTTTTCGCTACTCTACCTACTCCAGATTGACCGACTAATTCTATTAACGCCATATCAAAAACAACTTTCATATACCATACCAATTTCAAAACCGCCTAAAAGCTCCCTATGGAGAGAACATTTATTAGAAATAATAGAGTAATCCTAGGGTTTTTTACAAATCTGAGCGAAAAAATTTATGTTTTTCACACTAAGCTATGCTAGAGATTGGACTTTTGCAAGAAGCCTAATAAACAATAAAGAAATGTTTCAAGTCTAGTCTTAGGAGTGATTTCTTAGGTGATCATCAAGCAAACGCTCAAATTCTGCTTTGACAATCCCATAGCACTCACAACAAATCGATTCTAACCCGTCTCGGTCAATAATAGTCATTTGTCCGCGCCGATATTGAATCAGTCCCGCTTTTTGAATGGTGGCTGCAACCAAACTGACACTGGCGCGACGAACACCTAACATCTGGCTTAGAAACTCTTGAGTGAGGGGAAATTCCTTGGCACCGACTCGATCTTCAGTCAAAAGAAGAAGCATTCACCGAAAAACAACGGCACAAAATTCTCTCTCACTTTCCTTTTGTTGCTTATAATGTTATCGGTATTGCCGCTTCTCTTGGGGGACTCAGTGCGATAAGCAAGATTTTGGGTGCTTTACCGGAAAACTTTCCAGCCGCCATTGTTATAGTTCAGCATATAGCCCCCCAATATCCTAGCTATCTATGCGAAATTTTAAGTCAGCGCACGGCTTTGCGCGTTAAGCAGGCAGAACATGGAGAACTATTACGTCCGGGTACGGTCTATACACCTGTTCCTGATAGGCATTTACTAATCAATCCCGACGGCACTTTCTATTTGTCGGATTCAGAAAAAATGAATTTTGTTCGTCCTTGTGCGGATAAAATGTTTATGTCATTAGCAAAAACTTACAAGACTAGAACGATCGCCATTGTTCTTACAGGCAGAGATAGCGATGGAGCTTTGGGAGTCTTGGCGATTAAAAAGTATGGCGGAGTTGTGATTGCTCAAGATGAGGCAACTTCGGAATGTTTCAGTATGCCCAAGTCTGCTATTGATACAGGGAAAGTAGATTTGGTTTTGCCAATAAATGCGATTTCTGCTGCTTTAGTTAATTTGCTCAACACAAAAATTGAACTTCACACGACTTAAAATTTAAGCATAAATGATATATCGTTATATTTTAAAAAAACCTCACTCAGGTCTTTTCTATCTATGTCTTCTGGATTCTGCCGAAAGGTTATTTAAACGAGTTTGAAAAGAATGTAAAAGTGAGAAACACTAATAATTTCGTCAAAATTGTTTCTATGAAATCAATTACTTCTTTTTTTGCTACGCTGAAACGTTGGACTGTTGCCGTAATGGTTTGTGTCTGTGCCCTTGCATTGGTTTGGGGTAGCACATACAATGGAAACCTAATAGCCATAGCCGGAACAGAGACAGGTAATAAAATACAACAAGAAAATAAAAACTTTGTAAAGGATGCAGCCGACAAAGTCAAGGAAACTGCCGCCAAAAATGCTCAAAGAGTTGAAAAAGCAACTGACAATGATGGAAGTTTTCTTGAACGTAAAGCTAAAAGAGATGCAGCCCGTATCGAAAAGAGAGCCGATGAAGATGCTCAAAGAACTCAAAAAGCGATCGACAACAATGTTAATGCTGTTGAACGTACTATTGATAACATCAAAAATGCTTTGAGCAAGTAAAAAATTTAGGAGTTACGCACTCCTGATTAAAAACAACGATTTTATGTCCCAAGCGAGCCTAGCGAAGGCTCGCGAACAATCTCAAACCCTAATTATTTCGTGGAGAGTGCGTAATTCCTAGAATGTTCATAGAGATACAATATTGTATTTGGTGGGTTACGGAGCGGATCAAAACTTATCTCTTTTTCATGAAAATCATCACCGTGCCTAACCCACCCTACGAATCATAAACTTTTCTTATCACCATCAGTACGGGAGAGCGATTTCCTTCTGCTGTAGAAAACTTATACAATCCTAGACTTAGGTGAACTATCCTTGATGATGCTCACTATAGGCCACTAGCAGCAGTGAAAGAGGTTCCCCCGTATTGGGATGAACCGGTTCATGGACTTTGTCGATGCAATAGCCGCTTCCTCGCAACAGTGAAACCCAGGAGCTTAAGGTACGAAAATACCAAGGCATTGCTTCAGTAAATCCAACACCGAAGCCGGTGAAAGTTTCTGTTCGCCACCCATCGCAGTATTGATTTTGTCGGATTTCACTTAGTGGATGTACTGTCTGAATTACTAGCATCCCAGGGGGCACAAGAACGCTCCTCACAGATTTCAGCAGTTCTAAAATATCTTTTTCCAAGAGTGAAAAGTTACAAACAATTGCCTCGAAATTGCTGCCTACAGTCTTTGGAGCGGCTATAAGTTCAGAATATGAGCAATGGTGAAAAGTTCCGCCTCCCTCAGCCCGTGCCAGTTCAATTAACTGTGCAGAAAAATCAACCCCAATCACCTCAATTCCTCGTGAGCTTAAAGCCCGTGTCAACCATCCTTCGCCACAACCAAGATCTAGAACACGCTTTATTTCAGGCTCACTTAAAGCCTGTAGGATAGCCGCATTAGTCGCTAAGGAGCGGCTAACAATAGAGCCACTACGGACCGCTTCGGTCCAAGCTCTGGCATTGGCTTCCCAGCTACGTTTTATCTGTTGGTGCGGATCTTGATTCATCTGTCCCTTTGACCTACCCAATACTTTTTTATCTCTTAAGAAAGAATTCAGATCGCTTTCGTTTAAATTAATATTATTAATATAACGTTTACAGGCAAGAGCTTTTTACCAAAATTTTATTAAGAACTGAAGGTTAGAAATGAAAAAGGCAGTCAAGCTCCCTAAATTACCTTTGTTGTGCCGAGAAAGAAGCGAACTTTTCTACTTAATTTTAATCGGACTGTTAGCCATTTCGATGTCTCATTTGGGTAAACCCGTTGCCCAGACAAATAATAATAATAGTAAATCATTAAATCCAGCCCAATCAATAATTATTTAATAATAATTAATAGTTACTAAAATTTTTGGGGTTCTTTCGGCATCGTGGGGAAAAATATTGATAAAGATACAAAATTCCCTTTAGCGAGTTACGGTCCGGCTCAAAACTTATTCGTTTCTTATAAAAATTATCCCCGCGCCTAACCCACCCTACAATAAGGAAGCTTTTTTTATCACCACAAGTACGGGAGAGACAACTCACTTCGTATTTATGACAATTTATTTTTCCTCTTTAAAGAGCAACCCGCCAAGTAAAATAAGAGAACATTATTAGTAGGCTATCAGGCTATCTACTCAATTAGTGAGAGGAAAAAGATTTAGCATAACCCTATAATGATTATTAAAACTCAAATTTTCAACTATTGCTGATAATAGTTTTTATTCTTAAACCCATAGGAGATCTAAGTATGTCGTCCTCATCAGGAGACTTTACTATTGGTGTTGAAGAGTTGATTTAATTGTCACAGAAACGACAAAAGGATTATAATAAACCCGTGAAATTGCTGTTTAAATCAAAAAGTCTTATTTTTTAAAAACTGGAAAGAGTTGATTCTTGAGCCAAATTTTTGATTGAGCGTGTATATACAAAGGGTCAGCACAAATTGAAATCGCCTTGGCATAAGATTCTAAAGCGTTTCCATAGGCTCCCATTTCTGCTAAAAGTAATCCTTTGTTAAAGTAAGCGGCATGAAATTGGGGGTCAAGAATAGTCGCTCGTTCGTAGGCCGCCAATGCCTCTGATTGACGTTTTAATGCCGAGAGAGTATTTCCTATATTATTCCAAATTGTGGCCGAATAAGGTACTATTGCTGCTACTTTTTTAAAAGTAAGAAGGGCTTCTGTGTACTCTTGATTAAGATAAAAAGCTAGACCTTTTTCATTCAATAATTTACAGTCTGGATAGTCAGATAAATTATTTACCATTTTTAATGATTTTAAACAAGTCGAAAAATTAATGGATAACGAAAAGAAACGTCTGGATTATTCAAACAGTGAATAACTGCCCAAATCGACAAACCCCAATGATAAACCAACCAGATAGGAACTAAAATCAAACCTAATAGGCCAAAGCTGATAAAAGATAAAAAGGCAATAATGGCTCCATAAAACCAAACGTTTAGATGAAAATTAATGGCTTCAGCCGTGTTTTCTTTGACTATATTATCTTCACTTACATACCCAATCGCACAAGGAATACCAATCGAAACAACCAATGAGCTTATGAAAATAGAAGCATGAGAACCAGCCGAAAGATACTTTCTTTTGTCTTCATTAGGAATAGCTTGTATTTGTTCTTCTAGTATCGCCATAGACTTAAATTTTTTAACTGGCTATTAATCTATTACTATCTTAATATTTGCTCTTTTAAATAGAAATAGCTAAATTACTCTACAAAATAGTAAAGTTTACCGAACAAAAACCAAAAACTTTGTACCTCACTAGACTGAAAAACGCTATATTTTTGTGTTTGAGAAAGCAAGAAAATATCAGCAGAGCGCCCATTGGGGCAAATTTATTTAATCTGCGTCTTCCTGTAGGCTTTCTTCAGGAAGCTGATGGATTACATCCGATAGTAGTTCTTTTTTTGAAGGCTGGTTGAGAGTGTTCATCTGGTTTTCAATCCCTAGCCGCAGTATTTTAAGTTGATATGAATCTAAAGAAAGCTGTATGGGTGATGAATGATCAGCCGCATGATCCCACGACTGCAATTGAGATTTTAGTTCCTCCTCGATCGATTTTGCTCGCTCGCTCGCTTCGGAGTATTCATCTGTTCCATAAGTTGAAAAATTTTGCTCTCGCTTTGAACTATCAGAAAATTGTTCATTTTTTAAATTAGCACTCATCTGAGAAATGCTTTGATATATCAGTTCTAATTGCTCTCGATTGACGACAAGGGGTAGGGCATCCATAATTTTTATTTAAAGGTAAGCTTTTTGTTTTATTTTAGTGACCTACGATAGGCTAGTTATCTATCGGGAGACAGTTTTCACTCTGTCGTCGCCGGCTGTGCATTTTTTCGGTGAAGAAAGAAAACTTTAGAGGTTTTCTCATAAGCCGCCATTAAACAAAATAATTGTGATTCTACTCACTGAAGAATACGCTAATCAACTAGCATAAACTTTAATTGTTAAAAATTTTACTTTTAATAAATTGTTTCCCTGCTTTTAATAATTATTCTTTAAGATTTTCGGGTTCTCCGCTTTCTAGCTAGTCTGCTAGATTTTACCTAAAAGATTGACGTTTTAAAATCTCTCTTAAGTAAGAGCCAGAGCCAATTTATCTATGCCAGAATATTTATAGTTAAGTTTACTTATACCAATTCTCCTTAATAATACAATTTATTTTTCTTTAAAGCCCTCTTAACAAGGGGGTTGGGAGGATCAATTAAATGCAGCGTTATAGAGAATCGGTATTACGTTTGAGCCAAAAATTTCTAACTATTATTGAGAAAGCCAAAAAATCAAACAAAGTTAGAGAAAGTTTTGAGTGCAGCTATGCCAAATCAATTGCAAATCTCTCATTACATTAATTATTACCAGAAAATTTTAGAACAGTTGAAACTTTCCGTGAGTTCAAGAGAGTTAAAAGTGCTTCTTCCTTTAGTTAATCTAATTTTTGAGGTGGATTCTCTCTATGATATAAAAGAAAAGACTTTTGCTCGTTCAGAGGTCGAGGATCTTCGAGAAAAAATGAGCATATTATTGTCTGAATCTTCCTCTTTAACACAACCAGCTATAGAACATTTTTTTAAAGCCATAGAAGAAGAGTCAGATGAAGCCCCACTACTTTCTTTAAAAGAATACTTACAGATTAGCCGTTACAGCATTGGAGCAGAACTTCTCTCTAATTATATAGCTTATATTCTTAATATATCTCCCGCAATTTGGTTCTCTAAAAAAATAACAAGTTTCCGAGAAGAAATTTATACTTTAATTCGTCTAGCCAATGATTATTTAGATGTTAAGGGAGAGCAGCCCAGAAAAGAGAAAGAAAAAGAGCAAGTTAAAGCGATACAATTTTTTTCTAATCCTCTTCTTTTTCAAGGTTATTTCTTAGTCCGTTACATTTTTCATAAACTTAATTATTATTTCTTTCAAGTTCAAAGTTTCTTAAATTTAATATTTAAAAAAGAAAATGAGGAATTGAAAGCAATTATCTGTGCAGAATCGATTTTGATTTGGGCTTATAAAGTCTATGTAATAGACCAAAATTCCGTTCACCAGTTTTGAGTCTTTTTGTTCTAAAACAATAAAGTGCTAAGTACCTGGACATAAATAAAGTTGATTATGTTAAGAAATGTAAAAGCCTTGAAAACCTTTCCTGTTCCCTGTTCCCTTACCAAACAGTTAACTTTAATTTTGTCCAGGTACTTACCTTGACTATTATAAACAGCCAAGGCGCAACAATTAGTAACTTGTACAAAAATATCCTCTTTCTCTAAAGGTTTTGCCTCCTTGAAAAGAATTATAAAAGATCAGTGCAGGATAGTCTCCTGTAGGTGTCATGGGAAAGGGTGAGGTAAGAGTGTTATTGTCTTTCGTCAGGAGGTGCAAACTGTGCAAATAATTCCGCTCCGGTCATATTTTTAGTTTCATTGGCAAAAGAATAATATTCCGGCTTCTCATCGATAAATACCTGATGCTCTAAAACAAGACCTTCCACATTATCAAGAATTCCCACTGGAATATAATACTGGTGGTTTTGTTTCAAGCGATAAAATAGATGAGTACCACAGTTTGTACAAAAACCTCGTTCTGCCCATTGAGATGATTGATAAATTCCGATGTTGTCTTCACCAGAGAAACTCACGTCACTACCACACTCAACCGCTAACAACGCACCACCACCCCATTTACGGCACATATTACAATGACACGCCGCTATTTGATGATTCAAGCTGGTTGTTGACAGGCTCACCGCTTTGCATAAGCAACTGCCTTTGACAATATTTGAAGTGGACATTTTTTTGCCTCCCTTAGTCTCCAATAAATGGTTGCCTTTATTATCGCTGGTCTAACAATCTATTTGCTGCGACTTATTAAACCATAAAATCTAAGTTAAGATCATCCTCATTCGCTCATCCAACTCCATTCTAAAACTTCCATAAACTCAACAGCACCGAACAGAAACAGATGAACAGAGCAATAGCATAACCAAATAAGATTTAGGCACTTGACAGACAGTTAAAGCGGCTAACTGAAGAGAACCAGCCACAACCAAAGCGAGTCAATAAGTAGGCGGACTCCCAATAAAGTTAACAGTGAGATTCAGGAAAATTGTAATTATCAAAGCGATTAACTATATTTTCTATATAAATGAACATTTTCTCCCACGATGCGAAAAGAGCCGTTTTGCTAGAATTCAAGTATCACCTTAAACTTCAATTGAAGTCAATTAGCGGCTCAATCAGCTTTTCAAAACTGACAATCAATTGGGGAAATTTTCATTAAAAAGAGAAAAAATGGCAAAAACAATCAATCAAGTTAACTATACAGAGACAGATTTAGATAAATTCGCTTTAGCTATTAAACAAGATGGAATTTGTGTCATCCCTAATGTTTTTAATCAAGAGTTAATTGAAGAGTGGCAACAAGCTTTTGAAAAGTTATTTCAAGAGCGTCAAAAGCGACCAGGGGGACTAGCCCCTCGTGAAAAAGCTCGCTATTATTTAACTTTACCTTGGATAGCCCCATTTGCTAATGAGGAAGTTTTTGCTAATAGAGTGGTTTTGGAAATTTTAAACCGCGTATTTTGGCAGGAATATGTAATGGTTCAACTCGGCTGTGATATACCTGTACAAGGTTCTGATTATCAAGAAATTCACCGAGATTTCCGCCCTTTATTTTCGGAACAAATATTTACTCCGGCTTACGCTTTAGCAATTAATTTTCCTTTGGTTGAAGTAACCCCAGATAATGGACCGTTCCAAATGGCGCGGGGGACACATCTTCTATCTCGTGCCGAAGGGTTAGCTAAAATTGCAAGCGGGGAAATCCCAATGGAATCTTTTTACCTAAAACCCGGTGACATTATCGTGCGAAATCCTTTTGCCTTACACCGAGGTTCTCCGAATTTGACGGCGACTCCAAGACCAATGATCGTCATGGGTTATGTTATTCACTGGTTACACACGCCAAAAGTAGATTTAACCCTCTCGCAAGATTATTATCAAAGTTTGCCAGCACAAACACAACAAATGCTACGTTGTCAGGTTATTGAGCAGTTAGACATCAATAAAGCTGAAACCTATATAAATTTTAAGTATTAAACAGATAAGTACCTCGACAAAGACCGTTGTCACTCAAAAAATTACTATGTCTGATAACAATCTCACATCTAATTTTTCTGCCGTTCCCCTGACTTATACTAATCCAGTGTACGAAGGCTATTTAGCAGATCCCTTTATTTGGAAATACTTTGGGGTTTATTATGCCATCGGCACAGGAGCGGCTGAAGCGGCAGGAGATATTGATCACCCACAGACTCAATCGTTAGTATTTCCTTTGTTGCGCTCAGATAATCTTGTTGACTGGGAACGGATGGATAATGCTTTAGTACGGCCTGATTCGCATTTGGGTGATAACTTTTGGGCCCCTGAAGTGGCTTATAACAACGGCAAATTTTATCTTTATTATTCAGTAGGGCATGGGGATAAAAATCATCAGTTGCGCGTTGCCGAAAGTGTCACTCCTAGCGGCCCCTATCGTGATGTGGGAAAATCGCTAAGTGATCCTCAATCTTGTCCGTTTGCTATCGATCCTCACCCATTTTGCGATGATGATGGGCAATGGTATTTGTTTTACGCTCGTGATTTTTTAGATACTGAGGATGAAGTTCGTGCCGGTACGGCGCTGTTTGTAGATAAGCTTCAAGATATGACAACTCTATCTGGAGAGGGAAAAGTTGTTCTACGAGCGCGTTCGGATTGGCAAAGATTTTTAAAAGATCGCTTAATGTATGGTAAGTTATTCGATTGGCATACTCTTGAAGGGCCTTATGTTCGCAAACATTCTGGGCGATACTACTGTTTCTATAGCGGAGGACGCTGGGAAAGTGATCTTTATGGTGTAGATTACGCTGTGGCTGAACTGGTGATGGGGCCTTACTCAGACGTAGGCAACGAAAACGGACCGAGGGTTTTACGTTCTGTTAATGAGCGTGTTTTAGGTCCTGGCCATAATTCAATAATTTTGGGGGTTGATGATCGTAGTGAGTATATTGTTTATCATGCTTGGGACACAAAGATGACAAAGCGGCGAATGTGCCTAGATAAGCTGATTTGGACATCACAAGGACCGCGCTCCCAAGGCCCGACTTGGACTGAACAACTGCTTACTTAGGGAAAATGGCGTTAATGCACAACAGCTTACTAAAGTGTGTGAGACTTTCACCATAAAAAGGCCAAATTGGTCTTTTTATAGTTAACAAAATTAGGGGTACTATCAATGTACTAGCTTACTCCTTCTGACTGAGGAGCGCTCTTCTCCTGCTTGTTTCTCGGTTCTGGGGCGAAGTGATACAGGTTCACGCTTTTTCGGGTTCGGAACCAACATGGTCGCGTTTGGGTTTACGCGCTCCCACTCTTCGCTTTGTCTTTTTCTGTGTTGATGTGGCATCAATTGTATCAAGGTCTTCTACTTTTACGCTCTCTTCTCCTCTAGTTTCATTATTACAAGGAGGAGGGATAATTTCATCGTTTTTGACTGAGGTCGCTTTTTTTCTTCCTTTTTTAACAGTTGGTGCTGATGAAGCAACTGTTGTATTACCCTTATCAACTGAAGATGTAGAAGAAGCAGTTGGAGTACGTTTGCGACTTTTCTTTTGAGTTGACGAAGAATTAGTTTGAGGAGCATCGGGAGAAGTTGTTAAAGTCGTTTCCGGAGAAGGAATTTTTGATGTGCTGTCGGGTAGAGAAGATTGTTCGTTATTCTTTATGTTTCTCAAAGCTCCTTCCATTTTTAATAATCTTGATAAATGTTCTTGGCGACTTGCCGAATAAGTTAATTTTTGTTCTCCTTCTACTGCATCTATAGCCATTCGCTCACCCTATCGCCAAAGTAAGAGCATTCTCTTGTATACGCTGTAGTCTTAAGGTATCTTCACCTTCATGAAAATTAGCCTTGCTCCAAGACGATTAATCATTGTCGTTTTTCCCACGCCGCTAGGTCCGTACACTAATACATGAGCAAAGCCGGCTGGCTCGACAATAGCACGCATCAAAGCTTGATCAATTTTGTTTAAATGAGGATGTAATACCGCATATTCCTTAAATTGACTGAGCTTTTGGCGTGCTAAACTATTACTAACCAATAGTTCCTCATCCATTAGCGATACTCCTCAAATATAGGCAAAGAAGAAAGCTCAACTTTTGGGGGAATTGATTGGGTTTTTACCTCGGAGAAAGTAATTGGTGAATCGTATGATGATAATGGGAAAATTTGGGTTGATGTTAGCCTAACAGAGGATTTTGTTGTAGGCTCAAGAGCGAGCGCGTTAAGAACATTTTTCCCTTCAAGATCTCGCAAACGTTGTAGTAGCAAAGCTTCATGTTTTTGCACACTATGCAGAAAATCGGCTAGACGAAGCGCAGAAATAACAATTTTTCTATTGGTGAGTTTTGCCTGTTGCTTCATTTCTTGTGCCGCTAAAACAAGTTCTTTTTCAGTTCGCCCTTCAAAAATGCTGTAGTATTGAGAAATGCACTTGACCCAACGTCCTTGGACATAAGCATAAGCGACACTAACATCAAAGGGGTCATAACGGACTGGCACAGAAGTTCCTTCAATTTCCGGGTTACGAAAAGCCTCACTCCAATAGTAGAGATAATGCAGTTTAATTCCGCGACCGGCTTGAATTTTAGCTGTGGATTTAGAGGTCGTGGGATAAGTAGCTAAGATAAAGTTTTCATCATAGGCAATATGTCGATGTTCTCGCTCTCCTGTTAAGATTAACCCCTGTTCATAAGCAATTCGGGGTGTCACACAAAGAGCCGGATGCTCAGTTGTGTCATAAAGCTCGCCCCTCCCACTGTTGGAGATAAGTGTACAAATCACTTAAAGTCCAAACCGCTTGTTGTTTTGGATTAATATCTTTGGTGAGGGTTCGAGGCTGTTTGGATGCTTGAGTGTTTCCTAATAGATTATAGACAAACTGAGTATTCGTTGTATCAAACAGTCGCTCGATAACGCTTCCAAAGCGAGGTTGATGAGCGGGACGAGTTTTTTTTAGGCAGTGATACCTTGCCAGTAAGCTATCAAAATAAACACTGTGGAATTCTTTGCCCCCATCGACGACTAATGACTCAGGAAAGCGCCCTGTTCGCCCTACACAAATACGTAAAACCATCATACAGGAACGATAAGATGGAGAGTCAAAGGTTAGATAAATGGCTAGAATGCGACGACTGTAAGCGTCAGTCAGCAGAGTCAACCAAGGTCGCCCTAACAGTCTGCCTGTAGTAGAAGAACGTAATTCAATATCTAGCTGAGTATGGTCCAGATGAGCTACACTCAGTGGCCGGTCTCCGTGGCGTGGGGTAGAAGCATTTAGTTCCCAATACCAAGGACTTACCTGATAAGCTACTTTAGCCCCGTATCGCTTTCTTAGATGTTCGGGAGATCCGCGCTCTTTTATTCGTTTGTAGAATGTGGTGCGACTAAGGGCAGTAATTTGAGCCGTCGAACAAGCTCTCTGGTAAGCTCGATACACTGATGCCGCAGGAGCTTGTCGAGAAGTTTCAAAATGTTGTGCGATAAAACTATCGAGTAATGAAAGTGCTTGATTATTGGCTTTGGGTAAGCGATTTCCTCGTTTTTTTGTTAAAGGTAATAAACCTACGTATCCGCAACCTAACTCAACATCAGCTTCACGAAATTTTTTAACCCACTTTCTTACTGTCCTTTCTGAGAAATTTTTTTCAAAATTCTTATTTCGCTCCAAATAGGCTTGAACAGCCAAATTACGATGGTTAGCTATTTCTAAATCTTTAGCCGAGGCTTGACTTATTAATTCCCGAATTTTTTGTTGATTATTTTCTGATAAATTAGGATAACGTTTAGTTATCGAACCCGACAGCAATAAGTTCTGGAAGATTTCATTATTTAGTTTTACTGGCTGTCCATTTTCAGGTAACAAAGTTGTTGTGGTCTGCCCTTGATTAATTAATGTCCAAAACTTTCCATCCCAGTCTAGCTGAGTATTAGCGGATAATAACATCGACGATATGGGTAAGAGAGAATTTGAGGCGAGACGGGATGAAATTACGGTTTCATGGCTCGTTTTATCGGAATATAACCTTACTTCAGCACCATTAACTAAAGGGATGGCTGATAAATCTACATAAATTTGTTCAAGAGCTATCATTTTATACAAATCATTAGCTCGAACCTCTTCTAAATTTGACAGAATTTGAGTAAGCGTGATTCCTTGATTATCTTGAATAATTGTTTTAACTTGTGTTTGAATTTCTCGAGAAACCGAAACCGTAAATTTTAAATAATCTTCTAAAAATATTAAATTTTGGATATAAATCGGATTGAGGCTGGCATCAGAACGAACATAATATTTAAGACCTAGTAAAGATGCGAATTCTTCCCCTGGAGGACATCGCCAAACCCCAAGCTCCGTTTTTTGATAACGGGTAGGATATTTTTCACTTAAATTAATTAATTGTTTTTCGGTTTTCCACTCTTCCCAAGCCGCGTGACTTGAGCGCAGCACGAAAAAATCCGGCGTGTGATAGTGTCCAATTGTTCGCCCTGCCGCATTTTGATATTTAATTTTAAACCCCTCTGGTTGGTCATAAAACTCCAGAACATCTTTATCGTGTTCCATCTGGTAAATAGCCCACAATTCCACTTTTGCACTCTCAAAGGAGACCGTATGCCCCATTTTACGACTTGGGTACACCCCGCTCACATTGCCGGCTCGACCCTGTACACGACGCGACGGAGGAGACGAGCGAATTGATTTAATCAATTCCACGGTTGGCGAGGGCAGTTTTAACTTCTGACACCAGTCAGTAAATTGTTGGTCATTCATTGACTTTCTTTGACTCCTCGAAGTGCCTTAGAGTTGTTCCAACATTTTTAAACCTTTTAATCTTTCTCTGCGTCAGTGTTTAAGCTTATTACTTACTCTTAATTGTAAATCATATCTTTGCCAAAATCAACCATATCTGACTCTTGAAAGGGGCTGTTTTTAGAAAACTTTTTAGGAGCGCGAACGGAGCAAGAACTTCGGGCACGGTTATGGTTGACATTTGGGAGTTAGAGTAATTATAGCCGAGGTAAGTCAACTTGAGCAGTGGCGCAAACCCTTGTAACCTCGTTCTAACCTGGCAAAGTTATGGTTAACAAATTTGGCCTTTTTATGGTGAAAGTCTCAACTATAGCCAAAACTGTGGTTGTCGAATCGGCTTCATCGGCTCATGCGGCTTCTTTTGAGTTTTTCCTTGGTGACCAAGGGTCTGGTATTTTATCTTTTGACAATTCTTCCATAACAGGAATAGGTTTAGAAACTGTTCAGTTATCTGAACTAAAAAATGCTGATTTTTTTTATTCTTATGTAGGCATTCCCTCGTCGCCCTTTCCTCCAACCGCCATAATCTCGGGTTCTAAAACTCCCATTAGTTTTAACTTTAATCAAGGAGAATTGTCAGGAATATTTTTAGAATCAGAGCTAATTTACAATGAAGTATTTTATCCAGGGGGTAGTACGGGAGTAACAATTAATGGGATACATTCGCTTTTTCTTCTGGGTGGTAGCTACGAGCAATATTTTACGGGAACCGTTTCTGTGGGAGGATTCGATGTTAATACTGGAGAATTTTTTGAATACACAGATACCTATACTAATGATTTACTATCTTCAGGAAGTATAATTTTTAAGACAGTAGAACCAATTCCAGAACCTTTAACGTTTTTGGGTACTGGGGCAGCATTATGTTTTGGCACTTTCTTCAAAGGTAAATTATCTAAAAATAAAGCGGCTCTCCCGTACCTGTGATGATAAGCACGGCTTATTAAAACAAGCAAGCTAATAATTTTTCTCGCAAAGAATCAAAAATGTTAAAGCCATAGCTTTGTCTAATAATCAATTTAATCTTATTATTAATTCCTTCCATAACACCACTGGTTGTTCTATTAACAAAGTAATGACAGATTTCTTGAGTATGCTTCTCTACAGTTTTGGCAGTTTGGCCAAAAAGACACCTAGCCAAAACTAACCATTTTTTAATTCTTCTCAGTCCCATTTTTACGGTGGTACTACTCTCATAAATATTGCGTAGTTCTTCCTTTAATTCATAAGCTATCCTTAAGCAAGGAGAGGATTTTAAAACTTCCTCTAATTCGCTCTTTTCTTCTTCGGTTAAGTCTGTACTATTTTTAAGAAGTAAACAGCGAGTTTTTAAGCCTTTTAAATTTAAAATTAAACGGATTTTATTTAAAGATTTATTAATTAATTTCATGACGTGAAATCTATCAATTACAATTAAAGCATGAGGAAAAGCTTCTTTAATTACTTTTTGAAAACCTCCCCACATATCTACACAAACTTCTTTTACATTCTCTCGTAACTCTTGTGGTTGTTGCTTTAAAGCCTCTATAATTTCATCAGTTTTATGAGAATCTATTACTTCTAATAAAGAGCTTTTGTCAATATCACTAACAACAGTCACAAAATTTCCTTGCCCTTTTTTTCGGCTAAACTCATCCAAGCTTAAACGCTCAGGTAGTCCCCAGTCTTTTTTTTTTAAGTGCGATTCTTTTAAAAATACTTGCAACTTTTTCAGGGCTTAAGTCTTCATTTTTACTCACCTGTTCAACGGTTAATTCTTTAACTCTCTCATAGATATACTCTTCGTATCTTATTGTAAAGTTTCGCCCCATTTCTACAAAAGACAGACGTTCTAAAGAATTGTAAAATGGCTACAATTACCCCACACCCGACACCCGACACCCTAACCTCACAGTCGGGAACGCGTTCCCGACCCCAGTTAACTTTATTTTTGTCCAGGTACTTAGCCTCTCACGGTGCTAAGGGGAGCGTGAAGAATATCCTTTTCCGCAAAGGGTTTTTAATTGTTGAGTTTGAAAGAAATTCCCTTAAGAATAGGAAATCTAGGATGCTCTTAAGGTAAAAATTCTTAAATTATTTTTTACAGAGAACTGCTATAGATAAATATTAAAAACAAAAAAGAGTTTGTTCCTTTCTCTTAAGACAGATCTAAATCCCATTGTTTAGCTGAGGTCATGCAACCCTTGACTCTGTAACTTTTTCTCAATATGTTGTAGTCCTTCAATTGTATCACCGGCTACAATCCCATAAATTTCTGTGTAGATTTTCCCGTATTTAACCTTTTCTAGGGCAGACAGAATAATAAAGTCTTTGCGCTCCAAAAAAGTTTTTAACGTTATTATCGCCTCATCCAAAGTGCTATCTAGTCGATAGTCTGTAGAATATTTGGCTACCTGTTTACCTAAATTTAAGAAACAGATTTATTTAAAACCTTATTGTATTTGGTGGTAGGAGTTACGCACTCTCGATTAAAAACAACGATTTTATGTCATCCTGAGCCTTGCGAAGGATCGTGGACAATCTCAAACCCTAATAATTTGGTTACGGTGCGTAAGTCCTAGGTGGGTTACGGCGCGACTCAAAACTTATCTATTTTTCATGAAAATCATCAACACGCCTAACCCACCCTACGAATTATAAACTTTTCTGATCACCATAAGGACGGAAGAGCCAATTTTGTAGTGTTTTCTAAAAATAACTAAAACTTCGATCATCTCTGCATTTTGGGTAGGGTTTTAAGTCGGCGAGCGACGGACAAAACCCTAAGTAAACATTGGCTATAATGGCTTAGTGGCTACGATAGTGCGATGACGAGGATCGCTTTCAACAGTAGTTTGATAGTCAAAGCCTAACTCTATGAGGGATTGTTCTACATTAAAGGTATAATAATCATCACTCCAGGGTTCTGTACTTTTCATCAACATAAATAGGGCTGGTGGAAGATTTTGAATGACTTTTGAGCGTGGATTATTATCAATCATGCCAAAAACTCCCCCAGGACGTAAAAGGCGCTTTACTTCTGTAAAGATAGCTAAACTAGCATGACGCGGCAATTCATGAAGAACAAATTGCAGGGTAATAACATCAAAGGAATTATCGGGAAAATCGGTTTTTTCAGCTAAACCATGAACCCATTGAGCAATTTCTTCCTTTTCGTCGGTTACTTGGGCAACCGCTAACATATAAGGAGATAAATCTAGTCCTCGAGTTTGTAGAGGATGAGGGTCTTGCCGTTTTAAGTAGTAACGATGAAGTTCTTTTGTGGAAATACCTACAGAACAACCTAAATCTAAAATGTCCCTAACGATAGGAGAACTGTAACGCCCTAAGACCTGATGAAAACTTGAGCGTAAACGAGCTTGTGCTACTTCCCAAGACAATTTCTCCCCTTTCCATACCCGAATGCCTAAAGATTGCGTGGCCGGAATGGCTTCTAAAGCGGCTTGCCAACATAGATTCCCCTCGTCATAGGCATGAAAGGGAACGAGATAATAATCGGGATAAGTGATATTAGGGTTAGTCATTTCGGCTAATAACCCTTTTGTGACCGATTTTTCTAAATTTTGGCAGATTTCTTGCCAATCAATGCCATTTTTTTTGGCAGTATTAATAATGACTTGCCGAGCTTGGTGTTTCATCAGACGATAAACCGGCTTGGTTTGAATCATCAAATTAACAAAGCGAGAGATGAAGTCTTCACCAGCCCAGTCGGGTTTAAGCTTATCCGACATCATGAGAAAACAATTAAAGAGTTGAGACTAGAATTAATATATCACTTTTTGGTAATACAGTTAAGTTTACTTTTGAGCCGCGCCGTAACCCACCCTATAATTTATAAGCTTTTTTTATCACCACAACTACGGGAGAGCCACTTTATTTTTGCCCAGGTACTTAGTAACGAGACTAATTAGTTAGATAAATTGATGTTTTCTCCCCAATTCGCGGAAGGTTATCATAAATTTTAACTCAACATTTCAGCCTAAATTCATTACTAATTATTAAATTTGCAGTTTCAAAAACCGGATCGCAATATGCCACTATAAAAAGGGCATAATAATTATACAAGGTTAGAAAGAGGTTAAATCAAAGCCAAAAAGTTAACAATAGATTTTGACTTTTCCCGATGACATCGAGCAAGTGAAATTACGGATTCAATACATGGAGCATAAATAAAGTAGTATGTGCAACAATTGTCAAAGGCGGACAATCGTGCCCTATTACCCTCCAGCCAGCTTGTTGCCAAATTTCGGGGCAGTTCACTTAGATGGGGGAACAGGCAAACCTGACTGAGCTTCCCACTGCTTACTTTTAAAATTTGACCAGCCCAGTCATTACCGTTAAAAGAAGAAAAAAGCATAGGCTATCGAGCAGAAATAATAAATATTAAGTAATAGAAGGTGTAAACAAAAATAGAAAGCCAAAAAACATGAATAAAAAAGGCGAAAACCCAAAACCTCGTCTCGGAAAAAAATCTAAAAAAATTCAATGGTATTCTTGGCTATTACCTCTAGTATTGCTAATAGTTTTAGGTACAGGAATTTCTATAATAATTTGGTTAGAGCAAATAGAAAATCTACAGCTACGTCAAGAATTGCTTCTGCAAGTTAAGGCCATAGCCCAAATGATTGCTCCAGAACAAATAGAATCCTTATCGTTTACAGATAAAGATAAAACTAACTCACAGTTTTTAAGACTGCGGGGTCAAATGATGGCTTATAGTCAGTCTTTTGGCTATAGAAGTATATATAGTATGGCCATCAAAAATAACCAAATTGTTTTTGGTCCGGAAAGTCTTTTAGAAAAAGATCCTTTAGCTTCCCCCCCTGGAACCATTTACCAGCAGCCGCCTACCCAATTACAAGCCGCTTTGCACTCATCACAAGCAGGAACAGTGGGGCCTTATAAAGACGAATACGGTCAATTTATCACAGCTTACGCTCCAGTAATCGCCTCGGACTCAGGGAAAGTTTTAATGTTAGTGGCGATGGATGTTGAAGTTGCTGAATGGCAAAAACAAATTAATCGTCTTAAACTTTTACCTGAAATATTTATGGCAATAGTGTTGGCCATGTTGTCACTCATAGCACTAATCCTAAAAAAACGGGAAAAATTAACCCCCTATTACCAAAAAAAATTAAGACACATCGAAATTTATGTGAGTGTGATGTGTGGTTTAGTTTTTACTATAACCATGACTTGGCTGGTTACCAAGAGTGAATTTTATGCTCGTCAATCATTATTTACACAAATTGCTGAAGCCAAAGCTTCTAAAGTAGTTTATGAGTTAAAAAAAGTCGAAAATAATTTATCTTCTTTAGCACGATTTTTTGAAAGTAGTAAATGGGTGAGTCTGCCAGAATTTAACTATTATACAGCTTCTTTAGTTGATAAAAATATCGTAAAAGCCTGGGCCTGGGTTCCTCGTGTTGCTGTTACAGAAAAAGAAAAATTTGAGTCTGAAGCTCAGTTAGAAGGCTTAACTAATTTCTCTATTTTTCAAAAAGATGCACCAGGTCAAAAAGCTTCATCATTAAATCAGCAAGAATTTGATCCTATATTTTATGTAGAACCGAATGAAACAAATAAAGCAATTTTTGGTTATGATTTAGCCTCTTTTTCCTCAGCATCACTAGCAGAAACAATTCAAACGGGATTACCCACTGTTACAGAATTTTTAAGGCGACAAAATCAAACAGAAAATGCAAAAGAAATTGTCATTTATTATCCTGTATTCGACAGAGAAAAAATCAGAAAAAATCAAAATAATAAAAGTTTATTTTCCTCATCTATAAAAGGTTTTGTTATAGCTGTGTTGCCTTTAAAACCATTCGTTCAACAAACCATAACGCCATCGGGAGAAGAACAGACTTCTGTGTATCTAAATTGGCTTGAAATTCAAATCAATCAGCCTATACAATGGTTAGTTAAATCCCATCAACGCTATTATGAATCACCAGCGTTAATTAAAACTTTATTAAAAGAACCAAAAAACAATTTTTCTTTAATTTATCCCTTATTTCTGGCTGATAAAGCTTATGGAATATTTGCTGAACCCGGGCCTGCATTTGTTAAAACTGATTTGAAGTATACAGGCATTATAGCCGCAACAGTAGGAATTTTGCTCACAGGAGTGCTAACAAATGTAGTGGTTACTTTAACCCATCGCAGAACTCAATTAGAACAGCAAATTCAACTTCGTACAGCAGAACTAAAAAAAATGGCAGAGCGATTGCGTCTCGCTTTAGAAGCCGCTAACCAAGGAATATTTGATTTCGATTTGCTTACAAATCAGGCCACAGTTTCCCCGGAATATGCCCTCATACTTGATTATAATCCTGAAAAATTTCAAGAAACTTTTTCTTCTTTAATAGAACGAACTCATGAAGATGACCGAGAAAAAATTATGGCTATGTATGAAGCTTATTTAAACGGAAAAATTAGCCAACATAACCTAGAATTTCGGCAAAAAACTGCTACAGGAAACTGGAAATGGATAATGTCTGTGGGCAAAATTGTACAATGGGATGCCCAACACCAGCCCATACGTTTATTAGGAACTCATACTGATATTACGGGGCATAAGCAAAGCGAGGCAAAAATTAAACATCTTGCTTATTACGATCCACTAACCAGTTTAGCCAATCGTCGTTTATTTTTAGAACATCTTGAGAGTGCTTTATCTGTAGCACGAAGTAAGGGAGAATATGGTGCAATTCTATTTATTGATTTAGATCAGTTTAAAACTTTAAATGATGCTCGTGGACATGATGCCGGTGATCATTTGCTCATAGAAGTCGCTAAACGTTTAAAGCAGTCTGTTCGCAAGTCAGATACAGTAGCGCGTCTTGGTGGTGATGAGTTTGTAGTATTATTACCACAACTACACCATGAGCCAACAACAGCCGCTCATTTAAGCCGCGAAGTAGCGGAAAAAGTACGCCAAAAATTATCTACACCCTTTGTTTTCCAACATGAAGAATTCATCATTAGTGCAAGTATTGGAATTACCATTTTTCCTAAAGCTAATGAAACCGTCAGTGATCTGTTAAAAGAAGCTGATACCGCCATGTATCAAGTCAAGGAGAAGGGAAGAAATGGTGTCTGCTTTTTTGATACAACCATGTTAGTTCAGGTTGAATCTCGTTTTACTCTCGAAAAAGAGTTACGCCGCGCTCTAGAACGTCAAGAATTTCGGCTTTATTTGCAGCCACAGGTAGACATCAATGAGCGAATAGTGGGCGCTGAAGTGCTGTTACGTTGGCAACATCCAAGCTTAGGTTTAGTGCCTCCTTGTGCTTTTATTCCTTTAGCGGAAGATACAGGCTTAATTATTAGTATTGGAGAATGGGTTTTACAACAAGCCTGTTTTTTTCTGGCAGATTTTCAGGCAAAAAATCCCGATTTCCACTTATCGGTTAACATTAGCCCACGTCAGTTATCTCAAGCAGAGTTTGTCTCTAATCTCAAACAAATTATAAATATTACAGCAGTACAAGCTAACAGTTTAACCTTAGAAATAACAGAAAGATTAATTATTCAAGATGTAGATTATGTTAGCTCGGTCATGTCTAAATTACAAGATCTAGGAATTAATTTATCTTTAGATGATTTTGGGACAGGCTATTCATCTTTAGCTTACCTCAAGCGTTTGCCCCTAAATGAAATTAAAATTGATAAAAATTTTGTACAGGATATCGGGAACTATTCTAATCATGCCCCTTTAATAGAAGCAATTCTAGCGGTGGCTCGTCATTTTAATTTAACGGTGGTAGCTGAAGGAGTAGAAACCATTGAACAAGCGAATTTTTTGAAAAAGCGCGGCTGTCATTTTTACCAAGGTTATTTATATGGCAAACCTCAGCCGCTAGAAACTTTTAAAATTTAGTCAGAAAATGGTGCGTAAGTCCTAAGAAAAAAAACGCCATTACTGCTTCGATTTTGTACTACGTTTAAACCAAACACCAAATAAAGAAGCGGTTGCCGCTCCCAATAAAGTCAAAGGTTCAGGAACGGCTCTAAAATTCAAGCCAATTAATAAAGGATCATGGTCCGAAGAAGCGAAAGCGTCGGGAGAATAAATGCTATCAATTTGACTGGGAGATTTAAAGGCGGTGCTGTATCCTAAAACATCAGGTTCATCTGAGTTAATATGCCAAGGTGTTGCACCCGTCACGAAAGGCAATAGACTAGCACTACTAAAGCCGTAATCTAATGTACCAAACTGCCCTTGAAATTGATAAGAATAAGTATTGTTGCCACCAAATTGTTTATCTAGGTTGATATAACCTGCGGACTCGATGGTAGTAATGGGGTCTTCCTTAGCGTAGGAATTCAAATCTCCCAAAATTATTTGATAATTAGTCTTGCTATTAGTAGGGTTAGTAGCTAACCATTGGCTTAATTGAATAGCTTGAAGAGTACGAGTACAATTAAAAGCGCCTTGTCCGTCTCCTTGATCAGCATTTTGAGCCGCCGTACAAGAACCTGCCGCACTCGCCGTACCTCCTTTAGACTTAAAGTGGCTAACAGCAATGGTAAATTGCTCGCTGTCCAATAAACCTTTAAAGGTTTGCGCTAAAGCAGGACGGTTAATAGTTGGATTGAAAATACCAGTATCGAGAATAGCCGCATTACCCACAGGGTTGACTCGACTAGGTTTATAAAGAAGTCCTACAGCGATTTGATCAGTTCCTAATTGAGCAACACCTGGATTAATATAAGCGTATGTTCCGGCTCCGGCCACCGTGTTGAGCGCGTCCACAAGACTAGCAATAGCACTGTTTGGCCCATAACCATTATTTTGAACCTCTTCGAGGCCTAAAACATCTGCGTTAAGACCTAAAATCGCACTTACTAATTTATCTTGCTGGCGTTGAAATTCAAATTCAGTTTGCGCCCCTCTTGACCCTAAAGTCGTAAAATAATTTTCTAGGTTAAAATCGCCTATCTTAATATCTCCCCCAACTTCTGCCGGGGTTTGAGGACGAGGGTTTGCAGCTTGATTAAAACTGGGGGTTAGCGTTGGTTGAATACGATAAGTGCTAAAACCATAATCTAGAATACCTGTAACGCCTGTGGTGGTTTCCCCCGTTCTTAAAGTATTATTAGCGGTTAATCCCGGAGGCACAGGAGACGGATAAGCAATGGGATCAGGATTTTGTCGGTTGCTACCATCATCTAAAACCAGCAAGTTAAGATTGTTTGCCGCTTGAACAGCATTAGCTGCCGCACCGGGAGTAGCAATTTGTGTGGGTTGGTACAGTCGTCCGGAAGATAAGCCTAGTTCCCCATAACGTCCTAGGGTAAAATTATTAGTTACCGTTAAGGTTTGAGGTAAGGTTACAGACATTCCTTCATAACGTTCTAAATAATCGGAACTCGCAACCGGCAAAGTCACTTGAGTAGGAGCGACTGAAACTCCTGTCCCTAAAATATTAAGAGGATTAGTAAGAGTAAGCTGTGTTCTGTTAAAATTTTCAGAAACGGAACCCACCACCTCTACTAAAGTTCCTAGATCTAGATTCGTAAGCGTTGGTGCAGAAACAAAAATCCCATTGGAAGCGCCGCTTGTGCTGGGATTATTATTACCGCTATTATCTTGAATAAAGAAACCATTGAGTTGATTGGCCCCGAGAAAGCTACCAACCACTACCCCTTGAGTTTTTATCGTTTGGCCTACATAAGAACTGCTATTACCGGTTCCTTGAATTTCGTAAATGGGCAGGGTTGGAATTGCTGCTCCAGAAACATCGCCATTGAGTTGAACGTTATCTAAGCGTAATGTTCCGGCTGAACTGCTTGCACCATAAGCATATATTCTTAAATCTAAAGGTTGAGAAATATTGCTCAATGCGGCTAAGTTGAAGCTTAGAGAAGCAGAATTAATATTTGTGGAAACTGAACTGGAACTAGCGATTACTGTCGCATAATTATCTAAGCTTGAGCGGATTTCTATTTGATTGGGCCCTGTATTAGAGCGTTGATTATTAAAGGTTAAGTTGGATAAATTAAGGATGTTATTATTAGTAAGAGTTACAGTAAAGTTAAAGTAATCATTGGCAGTAAAACCACTGCTCCAACTACTACGAATAATAGCAGGCGTGGGATTACCTGTAGCAAAACCTGTAGGATTTGTACTCGGATTAGTTACACCTGAACCTGTACCAAAATTACTAAAGCTTACATTATTAGCTACGTTACTAGCGGCTAAACTGTCACTATTAAACGTATATTGTCCTAGTAAAGCAGCATAACTAGCGGGAGCAAAAAATCCCAATCCGAGCAAAGCTGTTAAAGGTGCATAAGTAGAAATACGTAACATTTTTTCCTTGTGAGTTTTAATTTTTGTTAAATTTTTATGAAAGTTTGCTTGCTTTAGCCTTTCAAAAAACGGGAATACTGTCAAAATTTTTCAGCTTATTCCCGCATTTTTTTTAATTAGATTGCTGCTTTTTTCTTCGGAAGAAACCACCCATAACGAGTGCTAAAATGCCGCCTCCAACAGTTGAAGGTTCAGGAACAGATGTTAAAGGTTGATCCAATTTAACTAGGATAAACTCGTTATTATCGGGTTGACCCGGTGTGCGGCCGACACTAAAAGGATAATTATTATCATTAATCACTAACAAAGTTTGATGATCAACAATTAAAACATCCTCTATAGTCACAAAAGGAAAAGTAAAGACTCCGTTAGTTGTTCCATTGCCGCCAAGATTATTAGGGTCAGGAATATTTAGCAAGTCTACTAATAAATTTTTTTTGACAAATCCTTGACTATCCACTTGACTAATGTCAATTTTATAAATCCGTTTAAACTGAGCCGGAGTGGTAAAAGCTGGATTATTGGGGTCTCCTTGTTTACTATCCCTTTCTATAACCAAAAATTCATGATCGTTAATAGCCGTTAAATCTCCAATCGCTTGACCACTTTCAACTGTATTTTCCATACGATAAGCAAAGACATTGCCGGTATATTGCTTAGTGGCTAAATCGAACTCATTAATCAACAAGCGATTTCTATTTTGATCATTATTTAAAGGACCTTCCAACATAGCATAAAGTTTAGTCCCATTGGTGTTTAATGCCATGCCTTCAAACCCTTTAGAATTAGGTAAATTAGGGGTTGTGGTATTGGGATTACTGGGGGACTGAACTAACGAATTATTCCCTAACCCTAAAAAATTCGGCAGAGAAATTGGCTTTTCTAATAAGGTTCCATTGGCGGATACATGAAGTAAAAAAGGGCCGAATTCATCCCCGAACCAATAAGTTCCATCACTGACTTTACGGAAGGATTCTATATCAAAGTCTGCGCCAGTTAGCCAACGATTAGATTTAAGATTAGAATCTACAGGAATATTGCTTCCAGGATAATTCGTTTGGTCTGCTACAATAGGAAAACCCGCTTGATGATTTTGGTCGTTTAGTTGAAACCAACTTTCTTGACTAAAACTATTTAATCTCTCTCCAGTTTGTAAATTTACGGGAAAAACTTGACCGGTAGTAAAATCGGGTTCAACCGCATAAAATCTTAATAAACTGTCTGGTGAAGTGGGTTTTGAGCCAAATCCATTATCTACCATGACTAAATAAGTTCCCTCCTTGGGGCCGGGTAAAACAGCCGAAAATCCCTGAATGGGTTGCTGATTGATAAAGGGAGGAATGCGACCATTTGAGGCAGTAATTAATTGACCAGAAGTTGGCCCTGGCGCAAAAGTATCTGCATTTAAAACGGCACGTCCGACTAATTCAACGGCAGAAGCTGAAGAAGAAAAAGCACTCAAAACAAGCAGAGATGGAGTTAAAAATAAACTTGATAGCAGGAATTTTTTTGAAGATAGCATGATCAATTATTCAGGGATATTTTTACAGTAGAGTTTTTGCACGAATTTTTTTTTAACTCCCCCCTTGTTAAGGTTGGGGGGAGCTATAGCAATCACCGAATCAATTGTCTTAAGACTTACTTAACATGGCGTTTTTTGGATCGGAAGAAACCCCCCATAACTAGAGCTAAAATTCCTCCGCCAACGGTTGTAGGTTCAGGAACCGCCTGTAAAGCATCAAGCTGAGTCTTAGCAATATGGACTTGATCCACTAACCCAGGAATTCCCGGAACCTGCTCACCATAAATGGTATAGCCAGTTCCGACAGAATTGAGCAAGACTTCTGAGCCATTTCCTTGAAAATAAACAGGAACCGGACGGTTGCTATGACTACCCCATTTATACTTAACCAAACTGTTAACCAGAGCCGGATCAGAACCTTCAGATCCCCAGAAATGACCCGCATCAGCCGGCGTATGTCTTGAATAAGCTAAGTCATGAGCGCCAACAGTTCGTAATAGTTCAGGAAAATCATCTCTGAGGGTTAAATAATGGTCATGGTCGGCTGTTACGAGCAATAAGTTTTTCTCCCAGCCGCCATTATCGGCAATCCAATTCATCACATATTCGACGGAATCGTTAAAGTCAGAAATAGCTCCGATGAGATTATCGATATTATCGTCATGGGCGGCCCAGTCAATGTCTCCTCCTTCTACCATCAGCCAGAAACCATCCGGGTCTTTCCCTAAAACAGTTAAAGCCGCTTGAGTCAGGTCTTTAAGACGAGGATTTTCATCTAATTGTCTAGCGATAAACTCGGCATCGGTTTCTCCGGGGCGTAAGGGACGGTCTGTATCAGGGTTGGGAATCCCTGGGATAATATTGCGGGGATTGCCGGCCTGAGCGGAGCTATAGAGAGAAAAATTATCGAGTCCTGTGTTTTGGTAAGTGCCATTGGCTGAGTTGATGGGTAAGTTACCGTTTTGTCCTTCTGCACCATAGAGTCCTAAAAGACGATCACCATTGTTAGGATCAAGTGTGGCGGCTACTGATAATAACGTGTTGGCGGCATTGGAGCCATTCTCTAAAAATCGGTAATCATAGCGGTTGTTGATAGGATTAGCCACTAAATAATCATAAGTATCTTTGGTGATAAACTCAAAACTTTGGTTCGGTTCAACACCCTCCGGAAGCGGAGAACCTGGGGTACTGATAGGATTTCCGCCGCCTAAAATAACTGTGGGCTGGAAAACCCGCAATTCTTGTTGCAGAATGTTATCCAGTAAAGGATAGGGTTCATCGTATTTATTGCGACGGTTAACGTTAGCGGCGGCGGCTCCAGGAGTGGCATGGTCTACAGGAACAGAAGTAACCAAACCTGTAGATTTTCCCTCTAGTGACGCGATTTTTAAGGCAGAATCTAGTGCTTGCTCATAAATATCTACACCAATAGCGTTGTTATAGCTCTTGACTCCTGTATAGAGTGTGGTTGCCGTATTGGCTGAGTCAGGATAGCTATATTTGATATATTCTTTGTTAAATCCTGAAGGGATCGGCCCGCCGTAATAAGCCGGGTCCCAAGGAGCCGCCCCCCCACTTACTGGATCGTAGCCCACAAGATTTCCCACCGCGTAATTATTGGGATTGGAAGCACCTCCTGTGGTGGTGGTACCTGGGTTAAAAACAGGATTGAAGACAAAACCCGGTAAAACCGGACTTTGTCCTGTGGCCGGATTTGTATTATTTAGAGCCGAGTTACCTGTACTAAATTTGCCATTAGGGGGAGCAATGGTAGTTCCGTAAGTGGTTGCGAGGGCATAGTTAGACAGTTGTTGAAAAGCTAATCCAGATCCTTTACCAGATGTATAAAAATCACTTAAACGATTTCCCGTATTTCCAGCATTAATTTGCTTTTGAATAGCTGCCGCGCGGGCCATTTCCCAGCCCATACCATCCCCAATCATGATGATGACATTTTTGGTATTGGTTACAGTAGCGGCATGAGCAATTTCAGGGGTTAAGGAAAGGCTTCCTGTGAATCCCATTACACCCAGTGCGATAACTTTTGCAAAAGAGGAATTTAAGTTGAGAGGGAAAGATAGAAATTTCATGATATTTCTCCTTGAATTTGACAATATTTTAATTAGAGTTGCGATGTTTTCGGTAAAGAAAGCCAAAAATTCCTACAGTGAAAACCCCTAAAATAGTATTCGGTTCAGGAACAGCAGCAGTCAGCGTTAAAGCAACTGCGTGATGGTCAGACGCATTATTTAGAGAGGAAAGAGGATTGTCATCGGTGGGCCAAAAAACTAGACCATCGAGAATTTGTAAGTTAGTAGAGGGAAGAACATAATCAACCCGTAATCCTCCTGTAAAAGCGGCGGTATCATAAAAAGGATTACCGATCTGATTAGGATTACGATCAGTGTACTGAACACCGCCTAAACTTCCTGGCGTAAAGCTGGTATTTATGAGAGGATTATCGACGAGTTGATTGATCGCGCCAAAACTGCTATCTCCATCGTAGGGATCAGCATTTTGGTCACCCATAATCACAAAACGAGAACCAAGGGTTAACCCTCCAAAAACTCCTTTGTCATCGTAAATATAGTTACCTTGTCCGGGAGTAATATAATCCGACCATAAACGGATCTCATCATGGTTGCGTCTGCCATTACGGTCTTCTGGTCCATCAAAAACAGGGGGAGTGGGATGACTGGCCAGAACATGAATGATTTCTCCATTAACATCAATGGGTAAGTCCCAATGACTTTTTGAAGAAAGCGGAAATTGAGCCGCTACTGTGGGAGAATACCAGTCAGTAGGCAGTAAATTGTTCGGCATATCCTGCCAAAGAAAATTTTGAAAGGTTCTAGCTTGTTCTTCTAAAATTGGATATTTGGAGTAAACTACCATACCATACTGTCCGGGGTAAAAGCCAAAGCCCCAAGAAGTATTAGCATATTGAGATGTTTCTACAGACGGTTGAGGAATTGCGCCTCCTTGCTGGACATTTAAGGCATAACCCGAAAAAATCCCGGTATTAAAAGGGTTAGTGGTAGCATCTGGCCTAACATAAAATTCGTTAAAAGTAATCGGACTGGCAGGGCCATTGGGGTCACCTGATACATTTTGCCCGACAGAAAGGAAATTTTGCTGAAAAAGGGTTGCCGCGCCTACGGGATTGGCAGGATTATAGTTAAATTCATTAAGCAGGATAATATCAGGGTTAATTCGTTGGATAACTTCGGCTATTTGACGAGCTTGATAAGTTAGAGTCCCTGGTGTATTGTAGGCAGGATCATTAGGTCCGATGGATAAAGCGTCTATCAGTCCGTTTTGCTGATTAGGACTCAGAGACGTATTAAAAGTGGCAATCCGAAAGTTAGAGGCGGCTTGGGCCATGGAAGAAGAGAGGGCTATACTGGCTAAAATACCAATACTAGCGGTTAAAGAACGGAATAATTTGTTTATTTTCATGACCTTAACCTTTTTTGAATTAATTCAAGAAAACAAATTCTTATTCTTGTCACAGAAATTTAACACCATAGCTTGCACCATAGTATTTTTGAATAATTATTTTTTAATCTGTTTTTAACGGAATAAGATAAAGCTCTTTTGCTTGGTAAATGCGAGTTCTAAATTAAACATTTAGGAGTTACGCACTCAGAAAGGCGCACTAACGAGTTTATGTCATTCCAAGCGCCGTTTATGTCATTCCAAGCGCGAGCGAGGAATCTCAAACCCATAAAATTGGGTTATGGTGCGTAAGTCCTAACATTGCCTCAAAACTACAAAGTATAGCTAGAGACAAATTGACATTTTTAAAGTACCAGTAGTTTATCAGTTCATAGTTTTTTATTAAGCATGGTCAAGTTTTCAGGGTTTAATAATAGTTTTAGCATTGAGTTAGTTATTGGGAAAAGTCATTGATTAGTCTCTAAACATATTTATAAACATTGGTTAAATTTAGATTATCTAAAAGTAAAAAAAGAAACTTTCAGCAAATTTACTGAGTGTTTCAAAAAGATTTTAAATTCTTAATATTAAATCTAAGTTAACACTTAAGGTTTTTTTCATAAACTCTTGATAATTTTCACAAGTATGTATTTTAAAATACTTATGATAAGCCGATATCCGATTTATCCTCAAATTTATCTGTGCCTCTACTCCCACTAAAATATATAAGCTTTTCTTATAATTCAAAGTACGTAAGAGCCGTACAGTAGAGCATATTTAATACTTTTGTACCAAAAAACGGTCACCTAATTTTTAGGACTTAGGCGTTGTTTTTAATCGCAGTGCGTAACTCCTAATTTTGATTGATTAACTACTCCAAAAAAATTTTGTCCACCCGAAATCCTTACATTTGCACTCTACATTTATTAATTAGGACTTACGCACCATAACCAAATCACAAGAGTTTGAGATGGTTCGAGATCCTTCGCAAGGCTCAGGATGACATAAAATTGTTGTTTTTCATCAGGAGTGCCTAACTCCTATTAATGAACTAACTCAAGCTTGACCATAATTAGGAGTAAAAAATTATGATTTTGGAAATGGGCAACTATTATCTATCCTCAAATCATTTCTATTTTTGTTGGTTTAATTTTTATGTCAAAAGTTAATTATTATTAATTTTATTTACTTTATTTTTTAATTTAACCATCATATCATTTATGTTACAATCAGCAATGCAAGCTCAATTCATTGAAAGTCTGTCTCAAATAAAATTATCTTCTAAAATCGTATTTATCGATGCAGGTGTAGAAAATTACCAAAGTTTAATGACGCAAAGTTTGCCAGATATAGAAGTAATTTTAATCCCTACAAATAGAGATGGCATAGAACAAATTACAGAAGTTTTGCGGCATCGTCAAGATATAGATACGGTTCATCTAGTTTCTCATGGTTCACCCGGCTGTTTATATCTCGGTAATACTCAACTGAATTTGGAGACTTTAAATAAATATGGGAATTCCTTAAAACAATGGTTTTCGGTAACTAATCCTAATTTACTTTTGTATGGCTGTAATGTAGCCGCAGGTAATGTCGGAAAGGAATTCGTCAAGAAACTGCATCAATTAACAGAGGCAAATATCAGGGCTTCAGCAACTCCTACGGGAAATGCAAAATTAGGAGGAAATTGGGAGTTAGAGGTGACAGTTGGGGCAAATTGCCTTTCGTCTCTTGCCTTTAATCTTGAAAGTTTAAAAGACTATTCTTCAGTTTTATTAACTCCTGTCTTAGTGGGTACTTATGATACTCCGGGCTATGCCAGGAATGTACAAGTAGTAAACAATTTAGCTTACGTTGCTGATTATCGTTCAGGATTACAAATTATTGACATCACCAACCCCGCCTCGCCAGTTTTAAAAGGAACTTACTCGGGCAATGCTTGGAATGTACAAGTAGTAGGAAATTTAGCTTATGTTAAGGAACTTATAATACTTCTAATGCGGCTGTGGATGTGCAAGTGGTGAATAATTGGGTTTATGTTGCTGATTACAATGCAGGACTACAAATATTTGATGTTGGTACAAAGCTTTTATTGACGGGCACGGCAAATATTAACGGTACAGGTAACAACGGCAATAATGGATTGACGGGCAATAGTGGTAATAATATTTTATCGGGTGGCAATGGCAATGATATTTATTTTTTTAATGCTTCAAGCTCATTAGGAAGCGATACCATTATTGAAACCACCACAGGCGGTATCGATACCCTCGATTTTACCGGCACCACTGGCAATGTTAATATTAATTTAGGAATTAGCAGCACTCAAACCGTTGTAAGCAGTGCGGAACTCGTTCCGCACCCCAATCAACTTCAATTAACGCTTTCTGCTGGTAATGTTCTTGAAAATCTCCTTGGTGGGAGTAGCGAAGATTGCCTGATTGGGAATAGCCTTAATAACACTATAACTGGGGGTGCTGGCAATGATACTCTTTTGGGTGGCGGTGGTAATGATAGTTTGATTGAAGGTGCTGGCAATGATATTTTGACTGGAGGTACAGGTAATGATAAATTTATCTACCAAACTCGACGAGCTTTTGAGACTGGTGATGTGGGTATTGATGTGGTCAGCGACTTTACCAGTGGTTCTGATAAAATTGTCCTGAGCAAAGCAACTTTTACAGCACTTAGCAGTATTGTGGGAAATAATATTAGTGCCAGTGATTTTGCTGTAGTGGTGGATGATGCCAATGCTGCCTCTTCGAATGCTTTGATAGTTTATTGTAGTAGCACAGGAAGCCTTTACTACAATCAAAATGGTTCGGCATCTGGTTTAGGCACAGGAGCAGAGTTTATCGATTTGCCTTCTTTAGCGGCTGATGGAAAAAATTTAACTGTGGCAGATTTCGCTATTATAGCTTAGATAGAAAAAGCTTACCGGCTATAAAAGTTAGCTTGTGATTTAGTTATGCTGCGTAAGTCCTAATAAGCTATTTTTTGGCTCTTTTTTACTTTTCATGGGAATCAACGCTTATGAATTCTAGAGAGGGTTCGACAGGCACCATCTAACTACGATTTTAAAAAAAAATGTTATAGTAAATTTATACGTTAAATCAAATTAATTTAGTTAACAATCAAAACTTACCAAGTTGCTAAAATCGGTTAGAAGTGCCAAAAACGCTACTAACATTTTCAAAAAACCATAAAAAAGCTGGTTTGCCTTATGGCTTTTTCGGCATCGTGGGGAAAAATGTTCACATAGATACAAAATAGTCTATGGTGGGTTACTGCACGGATCAAAAGTTATCACTTTCTTATCAAAATCATCGTCGCGCCTAACCCACCCTACAATTGATAACCTTTTCTTATCACCGCAAGGACGGGAGAGCCTAAAAGATGACAGCCGGCAAAACAAAATTTTCAAGACACGATTTTTTATCTAGTGTCTAAAATCTCGTTTTTCAAAAAGTTTAGTTTTAACAAGTTTGAGCGTCTTTTTTTGTTTAAATAATTTTAAATTCTTTGCAAGCTATTTGTTTTCATTCTATCTCTTTACAGTTAGCTTGATAGTTCAGTGTGGAGTGGGGAGCCTTTTTAAATCAATCATTAAATTTTTAAAGTTAGAAAAAGCGATGCTTAAGGAGAAACTATATTATGACTCATTTTCTCTTACAACAAAATACTTTTAACATTTCTTCACGCATTAAAGAACGTCTCGAGCAAGGGGAATTGTCTTTAACTCAGAGCAAAGAGTTTCAAGATTTTTTGCAAGAAGTTGATACAGAACTTTTGCACCATCGTATTATTACTGACAATCTATATACAGCCTGGTTTAGCCAAGGAGCGGCGACTGATAGAGAATTACGCCATTTTATTCAACAATTTTCGGTTTTTTCGAATCAATTTCTGATTGCCGCTCTTTTAAAAGTGATTAATGCCCCTACCTTAATGCAGTCCCGCGCTAGTCGTGAGATTTTAATGAATGAGTTAGGTGTGATTTATCGTAAGTCAAACCCGCTAGAGACAACAACAGAAAACGATTTTGAAAGCGAAGCCGCTTTATTTAGCACGGAAGGAACCGTAGATGGCGGAATTTATCGCTTTAAAGCCGCCCATTTTGAATGGTTGTTTGAAGCGGCTCAGAGTTTAGGGTTAACATTTGATGAGATTGGTAAACGTCAGCACGGACGACCAACCACTCTACACTTTTGTGATGAATTGATTCGATTGTATGGTAGTGACGATGCCAATATTGCACAAGGGGCAAGCTTTGCCGTAGAAAATTGGGCCGCTGCGGGTTTTTGGCAGCAATTAGAAGATGGTTTGACTTTGATTAAACACAAAAGACATCCTCAGTTACGCTTGGCTTTTTTTACTTGGCATAATCGCGTAGAAGGACAACACGCAGGTCATACTTTAGAAGAACTCGAAGCGGCTTATTTTCAACCTAATTTTGACCGAGTGAAATTTTTACGAGGAGGCAAAGAGATTAATGATGCCATCGCCGTTTTTTGGGATGGGTTGAATGATGACCGTCTTAACTCGGTTTATTTATAAATCTTGTTCCCTGTTCACACAGATAACTTTAATAAATACCTACTTAGGAGATAATTATGAATCTCATCAATTTAAGTAAAAGTTTTAATTGTACGGCTGACTATTTTCTAGAAAAAATCAAGGGCATCAATTTAGAGCGATTGGAAAAATATTTTAGTCAGCTTCCGGCTGACCCTTACTTATCCGGAAATTACCGCTTTCGCCGATTATCTCATCTGAAAATCGTTAAAAATCAACTTATTAAGTTAAATTCACTTCCGTTTTATCAATCAAAAGATGATAATCCTCTATTAGGCAATGTGGCCAGAATTTATCCTGAACTAGATGATCGCTTAATTACTATACCAGATTTTCAGAAAATTACTCAACTGTTTTTCGAGTTTTGTCAACTGTGTACTAATATCAATGAAATAGGCATTCACCAAATTAGAATAACCACATCAAATCAGCAAATTGGCGCACCGGCACCGGAAGGAATTCATCGAGATGGTGTTGATTTAGTGGGGATATTTTGTGTTAAAAGAAAAGACATTGAAGGGGGTATTACTAATTTATATAAAGCAAAAGATGAACAACCAATTTTCAGCAGAATTTTGCAGCCTGGCGAATTTTTAATTTTTAATGATCATCAATTTTTCCATTATACTTCAGCTATTACGGCTTTAAACTCAGGTCTTCGGGATGTATTTGTGTTTACTTGCCCTGGATCATTCGCTCCTGATAGCTCATATTCTACTGTTTCTAGGAATTGACAATGAAATCTCTCAATTTAGAATGGATAAGGTCACAATTTCCCTCCATAACCCACGAAATTAACGGTCAACTTCGAATTTTTTTTGACGGGCCAGGCGGCACTCAAGTCCCATACAGCGTCATAGAAGCCATGAGTCAATACTTAATTGAATCAAATGCTAATGCTCATGGGGCTTTTGCCACCAGTCGGCGGACTGATAGGCTCATTAGTGCGGCTCGTGAGGCGATGGCTGATTTTTTGGGATGTAGTCCGGATGAGGTAATTTTTGGCGCAAACATGACCTCGCTTACCTTGGCTTTTAGTCGAGCATTTGCCCGTCAATTGCAACCGGGGGACGAAATTGTGGTAACAAGGCTCGATCATTATGCTAATGTTTCGCCCTGGGTAGCGTTAGAAGATCAGGGTATTGTAATTCGCCAAGTGGATTTTAATCCTGATGATTGTACGTTAGATCTCACTGAGATGGAACAGCAGATTAATGAACGTACCCGCTTAGTGGCGGTGGGATATGCTTCCAATGCGGTTGGTACGATTAATGATATAGCTACCATTGTGCGGCTTGCTCATCGGGTTGGGGCGATGGTTTTTGTAGATGCAGTTCACTATGCACCACATGGACCAATTGATGTGGGAGTTTTAGATTGTGACTTTTTAGTTTGCTCAAGCTATAAGTTTTTTGGACCTCATGTTGGGATACTATACGGTAAACGAGAACATCTTGCTCGTCTAACTCCTTTTAAGGTACAACCTGCACCGAATAGCATTCCTGAACGTTGGGAAACTGGGACTCTTAATTATGAAGGACTTGCTGGAGTGGTAGCAACCATCGATTATTTAACTAAATTGGGAAATTTTGTGGATGCCTCCGTTCCCCATCGTCGTGCGGCTTTAGTGGCTGCGATGACGGCTTGCCAGCAATACGAACAGCAATTGAGTGAACTGTTAATTGATGGGTTACACCAAATTCCGAATGTAAAAGTTTATGGAATTACAAACCTTGCCCAGTTGGCTTGGCGAACACCGACTGTCGGTATAACAATTTCAGGACAAAAGCCTCATCACATAGCACAAAGGTTAGGAGAGTTTAATATTTTTACCTGGCATGGCAATTTTTATGCACTCGGTGTTACAGAAAAATTAGGTTTAGAAAATACAGGAGGCTTGTTACGAATCGGGCTAGTTCATTACAATAATTCTGATGAAATTCAACAACTATTGAAAACTTTAAGAGAGTGTTGATAAAGTAGGGTGTGTTAGCGAAGCGTAACGCACCTAAATCTATATTGAGCGGCTGCATTACGACATGATAAAAACCGTTATTTATGAGCCAATAATTAAAAAATTAGGACTTACGCACCATAACCAAATCATAAAGGTTTGAGATTCCTCGCTCGCTTGGGACATAAACCGCGTTCGGAATGACATAAACCGCGCTCGGAGTGCGTAACTCCTAAAAATATAAAATTTCAATCAAGGACTCGAATTTTCTAAAATCTCTTGCCCCATTAATAGACAGCTAGTATTAGGAGAATTGTAATAAATTAACCTCATACGATATTGAGCTTTATAAATATAACCCCAAACTTCAAGCACTTGAAATGTTTGTTGTTGATTAGCGGGATTTTTTAAAGAAGGAAGTTCTTTAACTTTAGGATCAATTTGGATTCGATTATCGCCACCTACATGAAAGTTAAGAAGTTTACCAGCTTGACTAATGGCATTGCTCGAGCATTTAATCGTATTAGCATTGGCTAGATTGCTACTCAGCAAGGTGTAAAATAGCAATAAATAAAATAGAATTTTCATAGAATTACCTGGGGTATAATACCTAAAATATACAGGGTAAGTTGGGAGATATTCATTAAAATTAACATTTCAAACCTTTCTTTCAGCAGAATTACCTTCGAAGATAAAATTAAAATGTGGGTCATCTAGAAGAGATTCCGTTAAAATATTAGCGATTTTTTGAGCAGGTCTTGAAAAATTTGTCAACATAATTGATTGGATTGAGTTAACATTAATGATTATTAGCCTTATCAAAAAACTAGAAAATTAAAATTTGTTCCCTGTTCCCTATTCCTTGTTCCCTTGCCAAACAGTTAACTATTATTTTGTCTAGGTATTTATATAGAGAAACAACCTGAAAATTACGTCTGGCTGAATAACAAAGATGAAACTAATAATTAAAACTATCTCGACATTAATGATGATTGCTGCTTTAATTGTACAATTCATTAATGTTTATGCTATTTTAAATCATCAAAAACTTCCTTTTTTTATGATAGTAATTTTTTGGGTTGCTGGACTAGGTTTATTGATCCATTTAATAGAAGCAATTTTAGCATTTTTTTATGGATTATTTTACCGAAAAAATTCCGTTAAATTGGGGATTTATATTTTTTTTACAGGAACAATCAGTTTGTTAGAACTCTTTGGTATTAATCCTGATTTTAAAAATTAATTGGCTTTAACTACTTTAAAAGCCGCTCCAAATAAAGCTGCTGATGCTATTCCTAATAAAGTTAAGGGTTCAGGCACAGAGGTAACGGTTATATTATCTATTAATAAGGCGGAATTGACGGCTGTATCTCCTCCGCTAGTTTTATCTACATCTACTACTCCAAATCCTGAAGTTAAAGTTAAACAAGTCCATTTAAACATGAGTTTTATAGCTCCTTAAAAAATTAACTTAAAACACTAAACTTTTAGATAGCAATGATAAAGTCACTACTGTCTAATTCGAGGGTTTCGGTTAAGGTGGCAAACAGACCTACTGTTCCCGATCCACTGGCATTACCATTTTGATTATACAATACATTACCAGTAGATAAGTTGTAAATAATTAAAGCCGATTCAGTTGAACTTATAGCGGCTTCCTCAGCAGCATTAACATTAATAATGGCGAATTCCGAAGCTTGTAAATTACTGCCAACAGCACTAGATAAAGCGGCAAAAGAAAGCTTACTTAAGACAATCTTATCACTGCCCTTTGTAAAATCTGCTATGGTATCTATCCCAAAACTATTTACGGCAAAAACTGTCCCGCTTCCAAACAAAATTTGATCGACTCCTTCGCCACCAATGTTTGTCAATCAGTTTTACGTAATTTTATTTAATAAATATTAAAATTTATTAACGATAGAGATTTGTCTATAAAAGAACCGAGGAAGTTAAGAAATGTTTAAAACCTGAAAGCTTGCCCTATTTACTAAATTGGTAAGTTCTAGACTTACCAAGCCTAGTGATTAACTACCCCAAGCCGCAGAGCAATCCGCTTATATTTGTTGGCATTGTAGGGCATTCCTGTATGCATAACTTGGGAATTATCCCAAAATACAATATCTCCAGGTTGCCAAATATGAGCATAGACTGGCGTACAATCCAATATAGTTGCGAACAAATCGTTCCAATACAGTTGTGCTTCTTGAGGTTTGTCTTCTAGCCCCTGAAGAATCGAAGTGCTTGAACCTAAATATAATCCTTTGCGCCCTGTTATTTTGTGAGTAGAAACTATTGGATGTAATTTTCGGGGGATGTCCTCCCCGGGTGGTGGAGTAATCGGTGAGAGGTGATACATCGACTGTTTTTCTAATTGCTGCCGATGTTGACGCTCAAGATTTTGGTAAGCTTCCATCATATCCAGAAAGTTAGTAGTATGAGGTTCTCCATCGATTCCTTCGGCAGGAATTTCTACGCCATAAAGCATCACTACATAGAGAGCATTCATGTCCAATCCCTCCGTTTTGGGGAGATGGTCTTTGTCATGATGCCACACCCAAGCAAATTTGCCCACAACTTCCTGAGTCAGTCCTTTAGGATTACCTAAAATGGAAACACCTGGACTTTGTAAAGCTGGATCAATTTCTGGGTCGAAAGGCTTAGGGCGACGACCAAGGTTAGTGTCACCAAAGGTTTTAATCGCAAAGTCCTTTAACTGGGAGGCTGTTAGTTTTTGCTTTCTGACCACAATAACTCCCTGTTCCCAGAGAGATTGTTTTAATGATTGGACTTGTGGCATAGTTAAATGTGCAAGATCACAATCTTGTAGAATTTCTTTGCCTAGTCTTGAATGCTGCTGTACGGTTAACAATTGATTTATCCTAGAATCATTTCTCCTAAATTATAGTTAAAATGATTATAAGGACGTAAACATAAATAAAAAACTCTGTAATTAAGTTCCTAGCTTCATAGATTTAAAAGTTAAAACCAGTGCGAATGTGTCCAACCCATTGAGTATCGTTACGGTTGTCACCTTCTGGGTTAAGAATGGCCCAAAAACCCGGAGTAATAGCAATATGATCATTGAGTTGCCAACGATAGAAAACTTCAATATGGTAAGGAGTATTACAGTCACGCTTCAGGTCGCTATGGCTTACTGTCGGCGGAATTCCTAAGAGAATGCCAGGTAAATTCCCTTCTCCTCCAATATCGGGGAAAGTGAATGAAATCGCGGCATTCCAAAAATCCGCCTCATCGCCTTTACTGACCGTTAAAGGAATAGTACCGCCGACACCATCACTAATATTGCTGATGCCTTTGCTATTAGCATTAGCTTGATAGTAACCAATCCACCCATGAATAAAAAAATTATCCCCTAAGCGCACATAACCTTGAAGATTATAAGAGTCACTGCTCGTAGCAATGTTATTACCAAAAGGTTGAATCGCGTTCAGAGTGCCATTATCTCCTGTGAGGTCCACTTGTCCTGCTGGGCCATAAGTATGAGAATAAGCCAACCCGACCCCCGCCCCAGGTACATAATAAGCTAATTGAGCTAAAACATGGTAACCTTCGTTGAAAAAGCCATTGCCCGCTATAGTATTGTTAATATTCGTGGATAGATATCCTATTGTCAGGATCAGATCATGGGCATTAGGATCGCTTGGACCAATACTGGCCCCCTCAATTAAACCAAGTATATTCCAATTTAAAGCGCCTCCGCCACCACCTCGGCGATAGAGAGGATTATATTCTCCAAAGCGTGAGGGAATCCCTCGACTATCATCAGGAATTGAAGGGGGAGTTAAGGTATCGGTAATATCTGTATAACCGACACCTACCGGTCCAACGGTTAACTGAAGATTATTCGTCAGAAGTCTGCGGTAGAGAAGGTGAGTGGCAAAAACTTGATTGTTGGAGTCATCGTCATAATTAAATCGAGTCATGTTTGTGCCAGTTACTTCGCTTGTGGGAATTAAATCACCCACTTGTAGACGGGTTCTCAGTAAGTCTTGTCCGTTAAAACTCGTTTCCAAATTCAGACGAATCCGATAACCAAAGCGTGTTTGTGATTGGTCTTCATCAGTGCCTACTTTATTGCCAAAGGTATCATCCACAGACCAAATGATTTGGGTAAAAAGTTTGGTTGTGGTTGAAAATTGATGGTCTTCGAGAAAGGCGACGCGATTTTCTAGATTATCTAGTTTTGTGTCTAATATTGCTAGTTCTTGTTTAAACTCTTCGCTTAATCGCTTGAATGTTTCGAGATCTTCTCGTGATACCGTCAAGTTATTTTGTAGCTGTGTTTCAAGACTATTGAGACAGTTATTCAAGGCGGCGGCAAATTCCCAGCGTGTCAAGGCCATATCTCCTCGATAAAGATTATTCGGATAATGCGGAACGAGTTCCGCACCCCAGCCTACGAGACAGCCATAACGTTCAACAAGAGAGCGTAAAGCTTGATATGCCCATTGTGTCGGTTCAACGTCCCGTAATTGAGACACTGAAGGAACTTTAGACATGGAGCTAACAGTTGGATCAGGTTGCCAACTCATAGGAGGTAATGAATTGGCATTGTTGATATTTGTCATTGAATTGCCCTGTATTTGAGCAAAACTTGGTGTAGCAATTCCCAGAAAGCAATTCAGCCAAACTAGGCTATTAATCCAACTTTTTCGCCATTTATTGTTAAGCAGAGGGGGATTTTGGCTCATTTTTTTCCTCACACAAGATTATTAAAAACTGATGGCTGATTGCTAAGCACTAAGTACCTGGACATAAATAAAGCACTTTATGTTAAGAAATGTAAAAACCTTGAAAGTCTTACCTGTTCCCTGTTCCCTGCTTGCACTGAGCTTGTCGAAGTGTTCCCTGTTCCCAGATCCGGTGATCACACAGTTAACTTTAATTTTGTCCAGGTAGTTATATGGGATTTTTAAAGGCTATATATTACATTTCTTCAAGTTCTTTACCTTTTGTTTCTTGAATAAAAAACCAGACAAAGAAGAAGGAAATTGCCGCAGCTATTCCATATAAAGCATAGGCGGAGCCTAATCCAACCGTTGTTAGTAACGGGGGAAAAGTCGTAGAAACAATAAAGTTAGCTACCCACTGAATTGAAGCGGCAACGGCCAAAGCACTCGCGCGAATTTTATTATTAAAAATTTCTCCTAATAATACCCAAACGACCGGACCCCATGAAAAGCCAAAACAAAAGACATAAAGATTAGCCGCTACTAGAGCGAGCGTTCCCGTCGTTCCTGAGAGGGTAGGTTGGCCGTTAATAATGGGAGCATTATTAAAAGTGATCGCCATTATCCCCAAGGTAATTGTCATACCTAATGAACCTAGCAGAAGTAACGGTCTGCGGCCGAATTTATCAACAACAGCGATGGCTATCAAGGTGGTGACAATATTCGTCGCACCGGTAATTACCGTAATCCAAAGCGAATCTTGTTCGCTAAAACCAACCGCTTGCCATAAAATGCTACTGTAATAAAAAATTACATTAATCCCGACAAACTGCTGAAGTAATGAAAGTCCTATCCCCACCCAAACAATCGGTAAAAGTCCTCCGTTTCTACTCAACAAATCTGATAGCTTAGGCTTACGTTCTCTCAGTACCGTCTCCCTAATTTCGCTGATTTTCGTTTGTACATCTCCGCCAATCACCTTCGCTAAAACTGTTGCCGCTTCCTCTTCTTTTTTCTGAGCTACTAAATATCGAGGGGACTCAGGAATTATTAAGCCTCCAATACCGTATAGCAGTGCAGGTGGGATTTCACTCCAAAACATCCATCGCCAAGCACTGACACCAAATAACCAGGGATTTCCAGCCGAGCCGGCGGCTAAGGCAATCGCATAGTCACACAACAAGGCGATAAAAATACCAATGACGATCGCTAGTTGCTGAAGCGACCCTAATCTACCCCGCAAATGAGCCGGAGAAACTTCGGCAATATAGGCAGGAGCAATGACACTAGCCGCTCCTACTCCAATTCCTCCCACAACTCGCCACAAGATAAAATCCCAGATGCCAAAAGCCGCACCTGCACCGATAGCACTAATGGTAAACAAAACCGAAGCAACGATCATTGTTTTAATACGCCCAAAGCGGTCAGCAATCGGTCCTGCATAAAAAGCTCCTACTGCGGAGCCGAGTAATGCCAAGGATACGGCTAAACCAATGGTCCAAGAGGTCGCATTGAAAGCTTGATACAATGCTTTAATCGCACCGTTGATAATGGCTGTATCAAATCCGAATAAAAAACCACCGAGCGCGGCGGTACAGGCAATCAAAAGGGTAAAAGATTGATTGGCTTTCGGATAAACTTTAGCTTGATTCTCAATCATAATTTAAGTTTCCTCACTGCAAACCCAAAACAATTTTGCCGACTATAAAAATTAAGACAATTCATTCACTACGCTCTAATTGTCAGTATTTTTTGGCGACTAAATTTTTAAAAAAATTATATTTTGACAATTATTTTTTTTAAAGTATAGGATTACTTTAAATTAATGCTTAATGCATTTTTTTATTATCGAGTGTATGATAATTTCTATTTAAGGACTTCTACTGGCTTTAGAGCATCTTACTTAAGAAGTAATTTTTCCTTTGTCTTTTTTACTTCTTTACTTCAATACTTAACAACATATTAAGTGGAATGAGCCGCCGAAAATTGTAATAAAAATTAACAGTTCTCGGTTCACACAGTTAACTTTTTTAGCTAAGCAACTAAACTAAATTTAGTCAGGTTTTTCCCATGAAAGCAATAAAATAGGAGCGGCTCAAACCCCCATAGCATTACGTATCGCTAAAGCCGGATTATATCGCCAGCGATCTCCTGCATGAGCATATAAAGCTGTGGTTTCCGGATCACGATGTCCAAGTAAATCCTGTACCTGCCTTAAAGATACACCAGCCCACAAGGCCAGTGTCCCGCAGGTATGACGTAACGAATGAGCGCTCAATTTGCGCGGTGAACAAATAAAGAGATCATCAAAATCATCATGATCAACTTGATGTTCGTCTAGGTTATTGTTCTTCCAGCCGTTAATTTTCAGATACTTATCGACAATTCTGGCTATTGAACGACGAGTTAAGCGGCTACCCTTGTTTCTTGTCAAAGATGTAAAAAGAGGAGTGTCTGCTTTAAGAATTTCACCGGCTTTTTTGCGAGCTTTGAGATATTTTTGCAGCAATTGAGCCAAATCTGGAGTTAAAGGCACAATCCGACGTGAACGCTTCCCCTGTACATTTAATCCTAAATCCTCATTTCTTTTGATGATATCGCCGACATTTAATCGATACAGTTCAACTGTTCTACATCCCTGCCATACCATGATTTCGATCAGAGCGCGATCGCGCAGCGAAGGCAAAGAATCATCATTTGGCAAACTTTCTATGAGTTGTTTTGCCTCAGTCAGGTCCAGGTAATTGTTGTGGGTAGCTGGATCATAAGATTGTGTGGGGGGTTTAACATCGGTAGCCGGATTAGCCGCGATGAATCCTTGTTTGGTGGCCATGGTATAGAAGCGGCGCACCACCGTTAATTTTAAGGCCACGGAAGCGGGTTTATACTTTTTAGTTTTGAGCAAATACTGCCTATATGAACAAATTGTGCCCTCTGTAGCACACATAGGAGAAATGGCCTTAATTTTGCACCAAGTCAAAAACTGCTTGAGGGCAGCCGAGTAGGTTTTCAGCGTGTCATCAGCAGGGTTCCCATTAGCAATATTCAGGTGTTCTATAGGATCAAAAAGGGAACCGGTTTCATCTGGGGGAGTAGGAAAAAAGGAGAGCATTTTTTTCAAGAGGGTTAATGGGGTAGAAAGAAATCAGGATAATCAATTAAGGCGAATGTCTAATAAGTGTTATTATAGGTCATTTCTACTTTTGAGTTTACGGTCTTTAGTATTTAATTAAGTAACTACTCCGCCAGGAAGAGGGAAATGTTATTAAAGCTCATTTGTTCACAATTGGCCAGAAAAGAAAACAAATACACAACACAAGCGGCTAAATCTGACCAGGAAAAATACTTAGTCGACCGAAGATCAGATTGAGCCACATAGAGATTTTTGGGTTTGGCTGTAGCTGAGTCTTAGATTGTTCGGACTGATGTGTTGAGCGGCTTGATTACTTAAATAAAAGTTTTACATTTTTTAATACAGAAAGGTTTATATATGTCCAGGGACTTAGGTAAAATTAATTAAATAAGAGAAAATTGATGAATCAATATTTTATAGACCTTACTAACAAACTTTTAGTAAATGATCCTGAAACAATAGAATTTAGTATTAAATTCATCGAAGCTGATAGCAAGCAGGCTGGTTATGGTCGTGTTCGTGCTTTGATGTGTCGTCGTCTTAAACATTGTACCTTAAGTCAAGCTCAGAGGGATAGACTTGTTAAACATATACTCGAACGCCTTAAGAGCGGTAACTTTGCTCAACAATTCAAGGATGAATTGCGGTTAGCTTTATTTTTGAATAAGAAACGCTCTTTTGAGGCAGCATTATCAAGTAGTAAAGACTGCCGTGATCACGTTCGTCGCTATGCTCAGTGGATTTTAGAAAAACACACTTTTGATACCGAGCCGGATGGGAAGTAAAATTAAAAAATCAATGATTTAAAATAACTATAATTTTTTTTAAAACACATGAAATGTTTCAGCCTATTCATGGTCAGTTTATTAGGAATTACTGAGATGGGGGAGATCCAAGCCACTAAACAGTTAAACCCTAATAATTTAAACGTGACAGTTAAAGTTAATTATTATCCCATTTATGGAAAAGGGGTTCAGGAAATTCGAGAGTCATTGAGAACAAGAGGGATTGTGTCTGAAAAAGAAGGAAAACGCTATGCGGCTTTCACTCATTGGTATGTACAGTGGAATTATAATTATCAAGAAGAACAGCAGCAATGTAAAATCACACAAGTGGTTATTAAAACCACTGTCACCATTACCTTACCAGCTTGGCAGATGCCCTCAAATACGCCCAATTCGCTGCGGATAAAATGGAATCAATTTAGTCAAGCGTTACGGCAACATGAAGAAAATCATCAACGACATGGTGTACTAGCAGGACAGTCCATACTGAAAACTTTAAAAAATTTACCTCCTAGTTCTACTTGCCGTCAACTAGAGGCAAACGCCAATCAAACGGCCCACAACATTATAAAAAAATACAATCAAGCAGATATAAATTATGATCAACAAACACAACATGGCAAAACCGAAGGAGCAATTTTTTAACTGTTAAGGTAACGTGAGATTATATTAACCTAAAACCATCAGGCGGTAATTACGGTAAAAATAGGAAGAAAACAGGCTCTCTTTTTGGAGACTAACGCCACAAAGCTGACGTTAAAATGATTACAGCAATCGACAAGAAACATTTTACCCGTGTCAGCAATCATCGGCGATTCTAGTACAGCTAGTCCTTCTTTTGATTCTCCCCGCTTATGGTATCCAAAGCGAGTCTTATTTACACCCAGTGCATTAAATACCCCAACAGGTCAACAAATTCATCAAAGAATGGTGGCCCTCAATTTACCCATAGAAGAATTGTCCTCTAATCGTATCAATATATTTAAAGGACTCGACGAGCGGGAAATTTATCGTCAGGCAAAAACCACCTTAGCCGTCGTTACAGCACCATCAAGCTCGCTAAAATTAAATCCTGTTCCCCCCTCTGCTGATTGGCAATTTCACATTGCTCAAGGATGTCCTGCTCACTGTCAATACTGCTATTTAGCTGGTAGTCTCACAGGAGCGCCGTTAATTCGTGTTTATGCTAATTTACCAGAAATTCTCAATAATTTGAGTTCTTATTGTCAACCTAATTCAGACACCAGTTTTGAAGTCAGTTGTTATACAGATCCCTTAGCCCTTGAGCATTTAACAGGGAGCTTATCGGAATGTATTCGCTATTTTGGGACTATGCCGGCAGCTAACCTAAGAGTAGTGACAAAATTTGATGAGATCTCTCCATTAATATCGTTGCCGCATAATGGACAAACCCGCATTCGAGTTTCTATTAATGCCGCACCAGTATCGAGGAGTTTTGAAGCGGGAACAGCAAGCGTCGAAGCAAGATTAAAAGCGTTACGAAAATTAGCTTTACCCCAGAGTGAGGGAGGAGGAGGTTATCGAGTAGGTGTAGTGATTGCGCCAATCATGTTGATCGATAATTGGCAATTACATTACAGGCGTTTGTTTGAACAAATAGAGAAAGCTTTAGATTTTGAGTGTGATTTAACATTTGAGTTAATTACTCATCGTTTTACAGCTAAATCTAAAGAAGTGATTCTACAATGGTATCCGAAGACAAAATTAGACCTCGATGAAAAAGGACGAAGTGTTAAATACAATAAATTTGGGGGAACAAAATATGTTTATTTAGCGGAACAGATGAAAATGATGAAACAATTTTTTACTGAAGAAATTGCTCAACGTTTTCCTTCATCTCAACTCCTTTATTGGACATAAGAGTCTCTGATAAGTTTTTTAGATTGGCTCTTTCGACATCGTGGGGAAAAATATTCATTATAATACAAAATTCTCTCTGGAGGGTTACGGCGCGACTGAAAACTTATTCGTTTCTTATAAAAATTCTCCCCGCACCTAACCCACCCTACAATAAAGAAGCTTTTTTTATCACCACAAGTACGAGAGAGCCGATCTGAGCTAACCCTATCTGACTATTAAATATATTATTGATTTGATTTATTGATAGGTACGGTTAGGCTAGAGACAATAGGATTTGAAGAAAAATTGTTATTACCTGGCATAACTATAAAATTTATCTGAACAAATTTTGTCGCAAATTTTTTTCTAATTTCTAACATTAATATGCCTTTGGCTCCGGCTTTTTCAAAGGCTGCAAGAAAATAACGCAGAAGTTTTCGTAAAAATTTTTTTTCAAATACTGTTATCTTAATTTCTTCGTTAAAAGAAGGGGTAATGACTTCCACTTGACGAATGGTAGCCTCAGTGGATAATAGCTTAACTAAAGTCAGAATGGTATCCATCAGGAATATAGATTTAATACTATCTCTTTCTGATGAAGCTAAGGAGTACCAAAAATAAGAACGATGACGAAATATGGCAATTGATTGCTCTGCCTGTTGTAATAATTGTTGAGCATAATCTATTCGATTAGTGGCTATCAATCGAGAGCTAAAATCCATCCGTAAACGTGCTGCGTGATGAGTTTGAACAAGGTCTTGGCGCAGTTTTTCTAAGACTTCATAATCATCAGGACGGGCGGCTTTAACTTGGCTAAGAGCCGCTTCTAAATTGCCTAAAATTAGTTCTGCTTCAACACCGGCTGAAGCACAGAGTAAGAGTTCTTTAAATTTTTGACTATGCTCAGGAGATTGTAGCGAAATATTCAAGACACCGACAATTTCTTGTTTTAAGTTTCGCACAGGCATTCCCAAACAAGTAAAGGGATAAAACCCATCAATAAAATGCTCGGCTGTGACAATTTGGCTATAAGTTCCTTCGGCTAAAGGAGTACCAATACCATTAGCTCCCGCTACCTCTTCGGACAATAACGACCCCGGCTGAGGAAATGATTTTGATTGTACCATGTCCTTATCTCCCCATAAATCTAATAAAACCGCATGGCAATCGCTCAATAAAACTGCGTGGGGTTCCTTGCCGGCAGCTTGGGCTAAAATTTGTGCATAAGGACGAACAGCTTGAATTAATGGGCTTTCTTTGTTTAATAAACGGTCAAGGTCCAAAGAGGATAACTTTTCTGCCTGCATAGCACGAGGGTTAGCACCTAGCAAATGGGACCTTTCCCAAGCGCGATATACTTCTTGACGTAATAATTTTGTTGAGATAGCACCAGTGGATCTATATAGTCGGCCTGCTTCCAATATTTCACGGGTTAATAAAGGCATCGCTAATGTACTGGGTGGTTCTGGTTAATACAATTGTAACCTATTTTTTGTTTCGGCTCTAAGTTAATTGTGCCGCTAATTATTAAGTCAGCTTTGATCATTTCGCCGCAGTCAAGAAAATTTTGCATAATGCCTGATCAATTTGTTTATCTTTCGGGGAAAGATGATAGGCTTTTAAAATGCCCTCAGCCGCTTTTTGACTTTCTCCTATATTCAATAAACATGGTTAATAAGAGTTTTTTCAACAATTTTATGAACAGATAATTTTTGAAAAGAGTGAAAATTTAGGAGACGGAACATTTAATCAACGGCAAATACATGAATGCCTGAATGCCTAAGCCGCACGACAATTATCATTATCAAAGCAATTAACTATAAGTAGACAAAACTCAAGTTAACTTTGTAGGGACGCTCTTACCTGGGTTCTAGGTAAGAAATGCTTGAGTCTTGCTCAGGATAAAGCAAAAGTTGGATGTGTCATTTACCAAGACATTATCTATAAATTTTAAATTGTCAAATAAAATTTATTTTTCTTAATATTAAATAAAAAAATTTTTTAGGAAAATGTTCAGTTGGCTTTGTAGTGATCCATAGCCAATCAATATTATGATAAATCGTTAATGTAGACCTAGCTCTTTCAATGAGACTCATAAATTTGTTAAATTAAAAAAGGGATAAATTATGTATCTAACAAAGCGAGCCGCTTGTGTAAGAAATATAGCAGTATCAAGCGCCACTGGAGCAATAACTTTGGCCATTCTTCTGATTGCGCCTTTAGGTCTTGCTGCGGTTATTATTAATACGGTTCTAGTGACAGTTTCTTCTTTTGCCGTTGGTTTAGTTGGGGATTGGGTAGTGAGTTGGTTATTAGCTCCTTCCCATCATCAACATTTGTCTTCTGGTAACAGACAAGAGTATTTAATTCACTCTCGCCGGCAACGCGAAATAGAAGAATACAAAGATTATTAATTGAAGAACGAACCCAACACCAGACACAGGTTTAGTTGAGTTTTTGGAGAAGTCTAACCTAAAGGTGCGGGAATAATTTTAATAATAAAAATATAAGTTTTGCTCCGCACCTTAATGCATCAGAGAGTATTTTGTAACTTACTCAGAGTTAAGTATATTAGTGGGGAACTCGTTCAGCACCCCAGTCAATCAACATCAAAAAAGTAAAATTGTTTAAAAAATATTGAGCTATACTTGTGTATGAAAACACTTTATGTTTCTCAACAAGGTTGTTATGTTTGTCTAAAACAAGAGCTTTTATTGGTTAAGTTTAAAGAAAAACTAATCGCAGAAGTTCAATTACCTTTATTAGAACAGATTCTTATTTTTGGTAAATCTCAAATCACAACACAAGCCATTCGTGCCTGCTTATGGCAAAATATTCCTATAGCTTATCTATCACGCATGGGATATTGCTATGGACGAATTAAGTCTATAGAAAAGGGTTATCGGCAATTGGCACGTTATCAACAAGAACTGGCTTTTGCTGAACGCTTTATAGTAGCTCGTTCTATCGTTCAAGCTAAGTTAAAAAATAGTAGAGTCCTTCTTTTACGCCAGCAACGACGTAAAGATTTAGAAATACTGAGTTTAACGATTAAAACGCTAGATTATTTGATTGAACAAAGCAACAAAAGCAATAAGTTAGAGCAATTAATGGGTTATGAGGGGGCAGGAGCCGCTAGTTATTTTTCGGCTTTTGGACAACTTTTATCAAATCCAGATTTTGTTTTTATGGCACGTTCTAAGCAACCTCCGGGGAATGAAGTTAATGCGATGCTCAGTTTTGGTTATCAAATATTATGGAATCATCTCTTAACTTTAATTGAATTGGTTGGGCTTGATCCTTATGCGGCTTGTCTTCATCAGGGAAGTGAACGTCATGCGGCTTTAGCATCCGATTTAATAGAGGAGTTTCGCGCTCCTATTGTTGACTCTTTAGTTTTATCATTAATTAATCGAGGAATGATTAATCTTGGCGATTTTGAATATCGAGATGGAGGGTGTTTTTTAAATAATTCTGGACGAAAGAAATTTTTAAATGCTTTTGTTGGGCGTATGGAGGAAAAAATTTCTACTGATGAAAAAGATAAACAGCCGCGTTGGGATTTGCTAATGCAGCAGGTAAAACACTTTAAGCAGTTTATTTATTCACCGGCTTATGGATATCAACCTTATCTAATTCGCTAAGTAGGTGGACAGTTATTAAAGTTAAGTGTGTTTTTAGTTGCGTCTTAGAGAAGAGGCTGCTTTCAGGCTGTTGACTTTTTTTAAGACATTGTTCAGGCGCAGAGCTATTCTTTATTTGGGTACTTATGCGATTTTATGTTATTACTTATGATATTCCTTGCGATCGCAGACGAAAAAAAGTCTCTGATTTATTAGAGGGATATGGTGAACGGGTTCAGTATTCGGTTTTTGAGTGTGTTCTTAATAAAGCTAAGTATGAAAAGTTACGCCAAAGACTCCGCAAGAGAATTAAGGAAGATGAGGATAAAGTACGATTTTATCCGGTTTCGGAACATACGTTTCAACAAGTTGAGGTATGGGGTGGGCCTCCTATTACTAAGGCGGCTGGTTCTACTATTGTCTGAGTTTTGTATCATCGGTTGGCGACTGACTCCAAAAATCCCTGAAATACCTATTGTTTCATTTTCTCGGTCGACTATAAGCCTGGTAAGGGTTTGAGCCTTCTTGAGCGGGCAGTTATTCGGGATCTGTGGTACAATTTAGGGTGTGGTTCGCAAACGGGGTCTAGAAGCCAAATGCTATAAAGGTTCTGTGGGCAGCCCCCTACCTATTGGGTTAAATAGGAATAGTTGGAAACACGACCATTGAGCTTAAAGACGAGAGCCACCTGTCCCCCTACCTATTGGGTTAAATAGGAATAGTTGGAAACAAAACGGCTTCCAAATTCTCAAGCGGATCTAAATCTTCTACCCTACCTATTGGGTTAAATAGGAATAGTTGGAAACCTCCGCGACTAACATTGATTTTGTTGTCTCTGCGATTATTAGGACTCCCTACCTATTGGGTTAAATAGGAATAGTTGGAAACAATTCAGGGGGGATGGATTGAGTATGGCCCATCAATCCCTACCTATTGGGTTAAATAGGAATAGTTGGAAACAGAAGGATATCAATCTTCGTCTTGTTGTAGATGATGTCACCACCCTACCTATTGGGTTAAATAGGAATAGTTGGAAACGAGAATCATAACAACAGTTACATGAGGATTAGCTAATAGATTCCCTACCTATTGGGTTAAATAGGAATAGTTGGAAACCACTCTGGTCTGCTTCGTTGTGGGTGGGAGGAATATGCAGCCCTACCTATTGGGTTAAATAGGAATAGTTGGAAACACCAATAGCTTTAGTTTACTGCACTTTTTTTTAAAACCCTACCTATTGGGTTAAATAGGAATAGTTGGAAACAGGGATCGTCGTCTTGTTTATACTTTCCTCTAGGAGTGGTCCCTACCTATTGGGTTAAATAGGAATAGTTGGAAACTGGTGATGGATGCTTTATCATTGCTGATTTGGCTCTACCCTACCTATTGGGTTAAATAGGAATAGTTGGAAACTCCAAGTTAAAGTAGCTCCGCATTTGGCTACATCATAATCCCTACCTATTGGGTTAAATAGGAATAGTTGGAAACAAGAACAGCAACAAGAAATCGGCGACGCTGTTAGAGCCCTACCTATTGGGTTAAATAGGAATAGTTGGAAACAGGGTTAGTAAACTCTGTGTAAGCCCTCCTGAAAATTACCCCTACCTATTGGGTTAAATAGGAATAGTTGGAAACAGTTCATAAGCGTTGCAAGCTCGCTTAACATATATTCCCTACCTATTGGGTTAAATAGGAATAGTTGGAAACTTTGATGATTGAATTTTTTAAACCATTAAATTTGTTCTGAACCCTACCTATTGGGTTAAATAGGAATAGTTGGAAACCCCCTTGATTCCTTTCAAAGAGTTTATCTGTTATGGCAAAACCCCTACCTATTGGGTTAAATAGGAATAGTTGGAAACCTATCATTGAGGAGCTTGAGATTCAGCCCCCCAAATAGCCCCTACCTATTGGGTTAAATAGGAATAGTTGGAAACAAAGATTTTATGGCTCTTATACACAGTTATCAAAATAAATAGATAGCGGCAATTTTGTTAAATTATGTAACGACAATCGAGTTAAAATAAAACACTGAACTGCTCAAAAGGCCAAAAACTATGACTTTTCCTCTCAGTTGGACACAACTAGAAGCACTCACCAATTTTGAAACAGATCCAATTAACGGTTCCACCAACGCGCAAGCCACTTTGCGGCTTTTTAATCATGACGAATCTGAAGTTCGTGTCACCCTATACCGCGATAATCATGCCTGGTGTCCTTATTGTCAAAAAGTTTGGTTATGGTTAGAAGAAAAACAAATCCCTTACCGCATCAAAAAAATTACCATGTTCTGTTATGGACAAAAAGAGACTTGGTATAAGCGGCTTGTGCCATCGGGAATGCTTCCGGCTCTCGAGTTAGACGGAAAACTGATTACTGAAAGTGATGATATTTTAATCGCTTTAGAGCGTGTTTTTGGCCCCTTAACTCAAAGTATGAAAGCAAAAGAAGTCATTCCTTTACGACAACTAGAACGACTTTTATTTCGAGCTTGGTGTAATTGGCTTTGTTATCCGGCTCGTTCTTCTTCTTTCGACCAACAAAACCGTCAAAAATTCATCAACGTTGTACAAATGGTAGAAGATGCCTTAAGCCGCACCGAAGGACCTTACTTTTTAGAACAATTCGGTACAGTAGATGTAATTTTTACCCCTTATGTAGAACGGATGAATGCCAGCCTTTACTATTACAAAGGCTACTCTCTACGGGAAGAAAACCCTCATTTAGCCGCATGGTTTGAAGCGATGGAAAGTCGTCCCACTTATCGAGGAACTCAAAGCGACTTTCACACCCATGCTCATGATTTGCCGCCTCAAATGGGCGGTTGCTATGAAAACGGCGAACCTCAAATGCTAATTAACAAAGCACGGGTAGACAATGGCCCTTGGTTCGGACTACCTGATGTAACTTACCCTGAACCGGAAACTTCTCAACAAGAAGCACTACAACGGGTACTCAAACACCGCAACAATTTGATTAAAGTTAATCCTTGCGATGATACTTTGTTTGATGAAGCCCTTCGTTGTGCCTTGACTTATATGATCACAAAGGAAGTCTGTACTCCACCCCCAGATTCAGATATCGCTCTAAGATATTTACGAGATAGAATAAATGTACCTAGAGATATGTCGATTTACGCCGCTAAACGGTTAAGGGAAGCACTTGAAACTACTGCGGCTTTGGCAGGTGATCGACAAGGGCCTCCAATACCTCTAGACCATCGACGTGATCAAGACCCTGCCAACTTTAGAGAAGCTTTTTGTTAGGCTAGAGGCACTCTTTAAAAGTTTTAGGGATTTTTACATTTTTTAAGAGCAAATCCTTTATCTATTTCTAGGTACTTAATTTTACAATCAAGTAAACCTCTAAGTATCTGGACACTCTATAGAGCTTCTTTGTACCCGCGAAATGTAAAACTCTCCCAACTCTTACCCATTTAGGAGTTATACCAATTCTCCTTAATAATACAATTTATTTTTTTTTTAAAGCCCCCCGAGTTCACGGGGGGTTGGGGGGATCGATTAAATGCAGCGTTATAGAGAATTGGTATTACGCACTCCCAATTAAAAACAACGATTTTATGTCCCAAGCGAGCCTAGCGAAGGATCGCGCAAATCTCAAACCCCAATGATTTAGTGGAGAATGCGTAAGTCCTACCATTGCCCTTTCACCCGTACTATGAACCCCAAACTCACAGTTAACTTTACAGATATCCGACTACTTATTGCTTCTTGCTATCAGTGGACTTTTGTCTATCTTTTTATAATTTTTTTAAGTAAGAATGAATTAATATCATGCCAGTAAAAAGCGGCAAGGCCATTGCTGTTAAATGAATTAAAAATACTTTTAAATCAGGACATTCACTGCTTGTACAAGGAATTGTCCAGGCCACCACTAAATAAATCATCGTTGAAGTAAATAACACCCTTCCTCCAAAAGTATTTGCAGAATACCAGTATCTATCATTTGAAAGGGTTTTGGCTGTACGGATACCATACCACCCCTGACGGGGAATGAGTTTAAAAATTAGTGGGAGACTCAGCAAGTTAATAATTATTTCTGGGATAAAAAATGGTTGATGGATAAAAACGGTGAGCATAAGATACCAATCATAAAAAAAAGCTTTTAGGGTTTAATTAAAAAATATTATAGCAAAAAGTTAGCTTTTAACTCTTAATTCAACCCAGCTATTTAATAGAACAATTTCATGATAATAAATTTTCTAATTGAACATCTCGATGGCGAAGACGCTCTGCCAATAAAATTACAATAAAGCGATGAAATTTAGAAGCTAATACCGAATTTTCTTGTTCCATTTTTTGAAAATTTTGAGTAGATAAATAATAAAGATTACTGGATGAATTACAAATAACTGTCGCCGAGCGATTAGCTTGTTGATAAAGCCCCATTTCACCAATAATTGTGCCGCTTTTATAAGTCCTTAAACGTTTAGTTTGACCATTAGCCATACTCACTACTACACTAATTTGACCTGACTCAAGAAAATAAAGGCCATCAGAAACATCTCCCTTTTGAAAAATAACCTCTTCTCGCTCTACTTTTAAAAATTTTAAATAGTTGATAAACTTAGATATTTCTTCAAGGTTTAAACCTAAATCTTTTAGCTGTTGTTTTAAGTCATAATTAACTTTTTCTTGATATTCATTAACTTCTAAAGTTTTTTCCTCACACCATTCCAACCCTCGATCTAAGTCCGAGAAAATTTGACAACTATTATCGAAAATAAAATCTCCTTTTTCTAAAAAACTTTTTAAAAACTCACTTAAATGAGTAAAAACAAGAATTGAGCCATTTTTTTGAGCAATTTGTTGAATTTTTAAAAAACTTATATTGGCTGAAGAATCTATCCCTCTAACCTCTCTAAAATCTAATACCAAGAAGCGAAGAGGATTTTTAGAAATATCTTCTATACGAGCTTGAATAACTTCAACTAAATTATTAGCTGTTCCAAAAAAAATAAATCCTTCTAATTCTAGAATTAAAATTTCTTCTCCTTTTTCTTTAAGAATTTTAACTTTATCAGGTGCATAAGCTACATTACTTTGATGAGTTACTCCGGAAAATTGATGCTTAACAATATTAATGCGGCTGTAATTAACCACAAAAAGCATCAGTGTTACCAATAAACCCACAGCAACTCCAGGTAAAAACCCGACCATAGCAATCACCATTAAAATAATCACTATAGTAATATAGTCAGTAAAAGGCAGTTTAAACCAAGTATCATACAACCATTGACTCAACAGTTCAAACCCTAAAAATAGTAATAATCCACCTAGCACAGGTTTAGGAAATAAATAAATAATAGATTCACCAAATACTAAAGCCATTCCATAAGCACCTGCTGTAAAAAGACCCACTAAGCGGCTATTAATAGTTAACTTTTGAGCTAACATAGAATAGTTCAATTGATGATAGCAGATAAATCCACCAGCAAAACTGGTTAGTAAATTAGCCAAACCCACAGCCCGTAATTCTTGATGTAAATTAATATCACGCTTAGTCGCTAATTCTATGGCACTAGCATTAAGTAATAACCCCACAGTGCTAAGAAGAATAATAGAACATATATTACCCGATTCTCCCAAAATTAAAGACCAATTGGCTTGGGTAATACTTAAAGGATTAAATAAATTTAACGTAACTTTTTGAGATAAACTTTCTAATAACCAGCCTTGCTCTCTAGCTATTTCTAAAGAACTATGACTAATTAAAAACACTAAATAAAATCCTACAATAGCCGCCATTAAAAACCCGGGAATAACTAACCAATGTTTAAAACGGCGAGTCAACCAGAAAAGCATAATACTTAAAATAGCACCAGCACCCCAGTGAGACAAAATATTGGGTTCAAACAACCTAAAAAAATCATTGCCTTGAAAATTAATCCCTGCCATCATTCCTAGAGAACCTTTTAATAACAGCCACCCAGAACCAGCTAAAAAGCCTCCCATAACGGGATAAGGAATAAATCGAATTAAATTTCCAAATTTTAGCAGTCCTAATGTGCCGCTAAAAATAGCTGTTAAAAAAGTAGTTAAAACCATAGTCGTCACCACTGTCAGCCATAAATTTTGGTCTGTAGTTCCGCTTGGTAAATGAGTCATTAGATTAGAACTAATTACAGTAAAAATAGCAATAGGGACATCTTGCGGCACAACAACAATATTGGTTGAAGAACTCCAAAAAGCGACTATAATATTAGCAATGACTCCGCTTAACAGCAATAAACTAAACCCATTAGGAACATAATTAGGCAACTTTTCTCCAAAAAGAAGAATAGCCAGAGATAAACAAATACTAATCTCTGAAACACCTACAATTAAAGTCATAATTAAGCTTAAAAAGATTTGTCGGAAATTTAAGCTGAGATGAGTCGGAAAATTCGTTATATATCTTAATTCGTTAATCATAGAAGATAATGTCATTAGTCATTGAGTAGAAATACAAGGCTTGATAAAAAATAATGAGTTCTCGCTCTACAGTTTCAGTATTCCCAAGGATAAGGACTGATTTTCTACCCCGACTGTTAAAATTTTATTAAATTTTTTAATAGGTATTTTTGAGGCTACGATTGCTAAAAACTATAACCATCAACTCTAAGCTCGTGAATTGATATATAGGCATAACTTATCAATACACTTGACTCTCCCTTTCTTGTGGTAAGTCCTAAGCTGTTACGCATCTAAATTATTAGTCCAGATAAAGAAGGGGGAAAGGGGAAAGGGGAAAGGATTGAACCTTTGTACCAAAAATAAAGTTATAAAAATTAAATGCGTCTTAGCTTAACAGACTCAAGCTTTTGGGCCAATCCGACAAAGGTTGTCTCCGCAGGCTTCAATATTTGATAAGCTAATTGGAGACTTTATGTTAAGAAATGTAAAAGGTTTGAAAGTCTTACCTGTTCCCTGTTCCCTGCTTGCACTGAGCTTGTCGAAGTGTTCCCTGTTCCCTAATCACACAGTTAACTTTAATTGTGTCTAGGTACTTAATAAAATAATTAAAAAAGAAAAGCTGACTTTTTATTTAACAGGAAACACCATTTAGGGACGCTCTAAAAAAAAGTTTTTTACTTTTCCTTTCCCAAAATAAATATTTACTTCATCATAAATATTGTAAATTAAAAACACTACACCGATACATAAAATTACCGCAAAAAAATGATGAATATTTCGAGTTTCAACGAATTTTACAATAGCCGCACCCATGTTTTTAGTTTCTTTATAGGCATGAAAAAGGTTTTCAATTACTCCTATTACTATTACAGTCAAGCTATAGAAAAAAGTTTTATAGAGTATGCTGATATAACGCGGCGATTGTAAAAACCGCTTGAACAAAGGAGTAGAATCCATAATAGCAACAGCTTTAGCCGCTACCAATGCCCCTATAATGGCTTTTGATAACACATAAGTGTTAATCTCATAATCTTCTAAAAACAATTTCATCAACAGTAAAATATAACCAAAGCAAATGAAAAAAAACAGAGTCAGAAACCCGAGTTTTTTGATTTCACGCTTGAGTCCATCCATGAGTTCATCTCCCCTTGTTTAATGATTAATAGCAAGCCACAACCGAAGCTGTATAATTACTGCCAATATGGTTCAAACCACCCACCAATAGATTAACTTGATAAGGTTCATCGTCAGGTCGTGGTGCAGCTTCAATTTGTAAAGGCTGATTAGAATTTATTTGTACCCCATCTGAATTGTAAAATTCGCCGGTTGTTTGGTCACTATATTTGAGATACATTTTAATATCAAATGCCCCCCCATCTGAAGAAATAGTAGCGATAAAACGCTTAAATTTTTGCTCACTGGGAACCGCCCAATCTGTATTCCAATTATTACGAGTAATATCAACTCCTACCATTCCCAAGGGACCAGCAGGAATGGTGGGAGGAGAAACCGTTTTAGTAATGCTGTTTCCCTGACCATTAACTACGGAGATAGGGACACAAGTTTCGGCTTTTGCTGGTAGATTAAAACCGAAGATAAGAGACGAAATTACTAAAAAAATTGGTGATTTATTGTTAATTTTTTTCATAATTCTCTGACAAAAAATAGAAAACAGCAAAAAATTTTGATTCAGAGTGATAAATGCTCGCCCAAATAGACTTTTAAGCAATGGCGGCACGTAATTCAGGTCTGCTGTACCAACTCCAAGGGCCCTCTAAAACGGGTTTAATATTTAGTTCTTCGCGCCATTCTTCTAGGGAGCGTTCAAACCCTTCTTCCCACTTAATAGGAAATAAAGGTTTAGCATTTCTACCAATAGTAATTCCTTGGGAAATCAAGTCAAATTTATAGCCCAAAGTTTTGCCTAAATCGCCATCATTTTCTACTTCACTAAGCAAAGTATCGCTGGTAAAAAAAGTCATCAATAGGGCCAGGAGATCTATTAACAAAAAAGTCGGGTAGCGAGTTTGTGCCACCGTGATCGAAATGACTCCTAATTCTCCTAAGCCATCCAAACTAAATCCTGTCAAAATATGATGAATATCGTGGGTTTTATTGACTCGAAAACCAATGTAATCGGCATCTGATTCAAAATCAGTGCGCTGAGGATAAAATTGAGGATCATATCCCAAAGCGGTCATGATTTTGCTATAAGTCCAACCGAGTGAATCTTTGGGCATTTTTCCCATAGCCTCTAAATCATAAGCTGGCCCAATGTAGCGTTCCTTAACTAATTGAGCAGAGCTAGATTCTGCAAGCACGGCTTTGACACACAATTGCATCGGACGACTATCAACAAGTCTACGCTCGATTTCCCAAACATTGGTTGTATCTTGTCCTGAACCTGCCGCTAAATCTACAAATTCCAGAAATCGATTGATATTTTCTGGCGTTGCTAATTGATTAATATATCTGTAAGCCATTTAACACTATCTCCTCAAAATTAGACAAAAGGCAATAAATTACACAATGCACAAAAAGCAAGAACAAAGAATTGTCGGTATTTTACAATTCTTTACAATAATCAGAGAAATTTAGCTATGCCCAACTATTTAACGGTATAACCGCGCCCTGTCATACAAGCTGTCCAAGCTTGAAAATACCGTTGCAAGTTTTGTTGTTCTTTAGCTTGGGCCTGAGCAGAAAGTTGATTGGCTTGTTGTTGTTGTTCTTGTCTCCGCATCAGTCCGCCTAAAGCACCCACACCGGCACCAATGGCGGCTCCTTCACCGACATTACCACCAATGGCTCCACCCACTAGGCCTAATAAAGAACCTTTAAGAGCGCCCCGCACGAGTCCTCCCTGCTGCGGAGATTGGGCTGTGGTTTGAGGTTGGGGTTGAGCCGGATCAAAGCCGGTTTGTTGTTTGGCCCAGGAATAACAGGCGAAATGGTCTTGTTGTTGTTGTTGGGCACTTTGTCCCTGACTAGGATAGGCAAAAGGTTCTGCTAATTGAGCTAAACACAATTCAGCCTGAAAAACCCCTAAGACTGATATTCCTAAACTGATCCCTTTGACAATTTTTTTCATAAAACTTTTACTTGAGCGAATTTACCCTTATTTGAACTATTATTAGCTCACAGAGTTCCTTTATTGAGGAGGAATTAAGCCGCACTCAAATAATTTTGTCAGAACAGGAGTAGAAATTTGACCAAAAAATTGCTCAGTTAAAGAAGGATTTTGTCGCAATAGCTGAATAAATCGGTCTGTTAATTGATCTTTTAGGTTTTCTTGCCCTGAATTACCTTGATTAGATTTTTTGGCCGCCATCGAAGCCGACAATTCTTGACAAGAAGCATTGTTAAATTTCTGTATGGTTTTAGCCGCAATCGCATTGACCACTTCTTCGGGCAAAGGTTCTTGATTCTGGGCTTGGGCAACAGGAATAAATCGCCATCCCATGACGGCTAAAGTGGCTAGGCCGCCGACAATTGGTTTTTTAAGTGAAAGTGATAACTGCATAATAAACGTTACTAATAATTAAGTGCTTGGTGAGTCTTTGTCAAATTACAGGTTATCTTTGGATGACTCTTAGGAGTTACGCACTCCCAATTAAAAAAAACGATTTTATGTCATCCACCAGAGGTAGCGAAGGATCGCGGACAATCTCAAAGCCTAATGATTGGCTTACAGTGCGTAAGTCTTAACTCTATCAAAAAACGGCAACTTTGTGAAAGATTATGTAAATTAATTTAAAGCATTTAACCACCATCTTAAGATAGATTTATAGTTAAGAAGTTGATATTGCTCAAATAGACGGAATTCAATTGGTTTTTAAGAGGGGAAACTCTCGAAAAATAACTAAATTTATCGGTTTAATTCTTATATTTTTGAATTTTTATCGACTTATGCGTTTTCTTAACCTATTAACTTTAACCCTAAGTATATCTAGCTTGACATTGGCTACCCCTACCCCGGCTCAACAATTGCCCTATCCAGCAAATTCCACTTTTTTTACAGGCACTCCGCCTTCTTTAGTCAGTGCTAATACACCTGATCCTTTGATTGCTTGGCCTCATCCGCACTATTACTTTACATTTAATTTACCCGCTTCCTCTCCAGAATCACTAGCAAAAATTACCATTGCCCCTGAAGCTAATCAGGAAACTATCGGTTTTGATTTGTTAAAAACAGTAGCCTCTCAAAGCACAGCTAACACGAAAGAAGCGACTGTTGCATTAGAAAGCATAACTCAAGACCCTAAAAGCGGCCTAATCACTATGACTTTTAATCCGCCTATTTCCCCAGGAACAACATTGACGGTTACGTTACAAGCTTATCGTAATCCTGGAATTCCGGGTACTTATCTTTTTAGAGTTCAAGCTTTTCCAGCCGGAGAAAATCCTGTAGGTTTAGATCTTGGCGTAGGCAGTTTATCTTTTCATCAATTACTATAATTTATTATTTAATCTTTAAATTATGATAGCATTAAAAAAATTAAGTCCTTTTTTGATTACTGGTTTAATTGCTTCGGGAATTCCCTTAATTACCCAGGCCCAAACTCAGCAACAAATCGATCCTCGTGCCCAAGAAATTTTGAGCCAAGCAAGTCATTATTTAAAAGTTTCTCAAAATTATAATTTTCAAGCTCAAATAACTTTTGATGATGTCATGCCGCCAGACCTAAAATTGCAATATCATGCCACAGCTAACCTATGGGTTGAACGGCCGAATCATTTACGAATTGATTATACAGGTGATCGACGGAATGTAAGCTTTTATTACAATGGCAAAAACTTTACTCTGTTTGATAAAGGGCAAAACCTCTATGGTAGTTTTGCGGCTCCCCCGACTATTGATGACACTCTCAATAAAACCCTTAAAGACTATGGTTTTCTGGTGCCTTTGGCCGATTTCGCCTATAGTGATCCTACAGCCGCCTTTAGTCGGAATATTCAAAAAGGGTTTTATCTCGGTTTAGTCTCTCTCAAGGGAATACCGACTCACCATCTAGCCTTTACCGAACAAAATATTGATTGGCAAATTTGGATAGAAGATGGCAAAAAACCCCTAGTTCATAAGCTAGTTATTACCTACAAAAATTTAACGGCGGCTCCTCAATATATTGTAGAATTTAGCAATTGGAACTTTAACCAAAAACAACTTAATCCTCAAATTTTCTCGTTTAAGCCGCCAGAAAATGCCGTTAAAATTGAATTTATACCGGCTAAAAGCTCGAATCGTTAACAGTTTAATTAATTGTCTAAGTAATTTTATAGGAGGAAAAAAATGAGTTTATTAAATCCAAAAATGGCTTTTTCAGGCTTAGTCCTTCTAGTTGCCAGTTTTAGTTTTACCCTATCAGTTGATGCCGCTTATGCAGACCGATTTGGTGGTGGTTTTGGTGGAGGATTTAGCGGCTTTGGCGGTTTTCATGGAGGAGGATTTGGCGACTTTAATCGCGGGGGATTTGGTGGCGATTTTCGGGGACAAGGTTCAATTTCAGGTTCAGATGGAGATTTTAACCGTTCTGGTTTTGATTTAAATTCCGGTCAAAGTCTCTCAAGTGATCGCTTCTCTGGGAGTTTTCAAAATTTTGATAACAACTTTAATCAAAACCGCAGTCAATATCAGCAAAGCCGCCAAAATGAAATCAACTCCACAGAACAAAATCGGCAAAATGACTTCAATAGTGTCCAGCAAAATCGTTCTGATTATGAACAAAATCGCCAAAGTGATTACAATACTACCGAACAAAATCGTCAGAGTGACTACAATACTGCCGAACAAAATCGTCAGAGTGACTACAATACTGCCGAACAAAATCGTCAGAATGATTTTAATACCTATAATCAAAATGTAGACAATCTTCAACAAAACCGTATTAATGCGGCTGATCAATATCAACAAAATCGTATTAATGCCGGCAATGAATATCAACAGAATCGTATTAATGCCGCTAATAATCTTCAAGAAAACAGCCAGAACTATTGGAAAAATAATGGTTGGAATGATGGATATTATTATCCCGGCCATAGCGGCTATTATCCTAGTGGCATAGGTGCGGGTTTTGCTACTGGGTTAGCGGTGGGAGCTTCTGCGGCTACTTTACCGCCAGGCTATACCACTATTTATGCTAATAATACGCCCTATTACTACGCCAATGGGAGTTTTTATAGTCAGAGTAATAATGGGTATGTTGTGGTTAATGCCCCTGTGGGTGCAACCGTTCCTATTCTTCCTCCAGGATACACCACAACCACGATCAACGGAATTACTTACTATCAATATGCGGGCGTTACCTATCGACCTTTTTATAGTGGAGGAGAAGTAGTTTATCAAATTGTCAATCCTTAGTGGTCAACAAAAATATTAGGAGTTACGCACTCTCAATTAAAAACAACGATTTTATGTCCCAAGCGAGCCTTGCGAAGGATCGCGGACAATCTCAAACCCTAATAATTTGTTAGTTGTTATGGTTCAGATTATTAACTCTGCGTTTTTTGTTCTGGAGTTTTTCATCCTACAGTGTTAAAATAATCCCATATTAACATATTTATGGCATTATGCAAAGATATAATCTGAGGCTCTCAGACAAAGAGTACAAGGAATTAAAAGATTTATCAGTCAAGACAGAAAGGTCAATCAATGAGCTTATTAGAGAGGCTATTAGGCGGTTTGTTCAGGATACGACAGAATAGTCGGGTTTCATCGGGTCCCTCGCGGTGCGAAGGAGCATAAATCGGAGGCTCTCACCCTCCCGTATTATTTTTGTAGAATTTGTAATTTACTCATAGATTGACTATAGTACAGGCATCCGAGAAAAGACAAGTACCTGGACATAAATCAAGCCTAGCTCCGCGCCACTCCGTGTACATGATGTTAAGAAATGTAAAAGCCTTGAAAGCCTTTCCTGTTCCCTGTTCCCTTACCAAACAGTTAACTTTAATTTTGTCCAGGTACTTAAAAACAATTTTAACGATTAAAAAACGCCAAGCGTAACAGCAGAAATTTTTTGATTACTGATGATTTATTGCCTCTTGCCTTTAAAAACCTACTGTCGCGCCATAATCATACGCATTTCGGCTTCGCTATCTTGAATCAAATCTCCGCTTACATCCACCGTGACCTGATCAAGTTTACCTGTAAACTTAAAGGGAGGTTGATAATCTGGTGTGACAGGGGAACCCGGAGCTATTCCACAAGTTAAACTACTCACCACACCGAGTGCTAAAGGAGTGGTCACAGGGACTTCTATTTGTCCCACAAGCTTTCTATCAATATAAAGTTGGGCACGCCCCGGGGTGCCTTTGCCCTTCGCCAAATCTGGCGGTCCCGTCACTTCAAACTCAAAGCGTAACTGATGGCGGCCTTCTGGAATTAACTCCAGAGATTCTACATGATAGTGCGCTCGTCCCACATAGTTATGCACCCAGTGCAGTTTACCTCCTTGGACATAAAAAGAGTAGCCGGTATCATTACCTCCATGAGCCAATAATATTCCTTGTGCGCCACCTTGAGGGATTTCCACCTCAGCCGTAATACTATGGGAACGATTTAGCACTTTGACGGCACAATTAGCCGGAATTCCTTGAGTATTGGGATAATAAGTATAAGAAGTCCGATTAGGCGCAATTTGGGGGCGTTCTTCGGCTATTCGTTGTATAAGCCTTCCATCCACAGGCAACACCTTATATTTACCCGCCTCTACATACCAAGTGGCCACCATTTCAATCAGCTTAGGAGAATGATCAGCCGCAATATTATAATTTTCCGCAAAATCTTCGTCCACGTGATACAGTTCCCAGTGATGGGTATCTAGTTCAGTGAGGGTTTCGGCTAAAATTGGCGTACCAAAAGGTTTTCCGGCTTCAGCCAGTGACGGACCCGGCCAAGGACAAACCGCCCGCCAACCCTCATGATACAGAGAACGATGTCCCATCATTTCAAAATACTGAGTCAGATGCTTAGAGGGTGCATCAGCATGATCAAAAGTATGAGCAAAACTGACTCCTTCAATGGGAGATTGAGTGACACCCCTGATGGTAGGGGGGGGTTCAATGTTGAGTAACTCTAGCACGGTTGGGACTAAATCTATGGCGTGCGCGTACTGAGTACGGATTTCTCCTTTAGCTTGAATTCCTTTAGGCCAATGAATGATCAAAGGATCGCTAATTCCTCCCCGGTAAGTTTCTCGTTTCCAACGACGGAAAGGGGTATTACCCGCCCAAGTCCAACCCCAAGCATAATGATTAAAGCTTTCTGGCGTGCCTAGCTTATCGAGTGCTTTAAGATTTTCTGCTAAAGATTCGGGTATATTGTTAAAAAAGAGGTGTTCATTGACTGAACCTTTAGGACCCCCTTCAGCACTGGCTCCATTATCCGAAATAACCATAATAATCGTATTCTCGAACTCGCCGATGGTTTTGAGGAAGTCCAGTAAACGGCCAATATGGTAATCCGTATGGGTGAAAAAGCCAGCAAATACTTCCATCATCCGGGCATAAAGCCGCTTTTCGTCTGCGGCAAGGGAACCCCAGCGAGGGACATCGGGATCATGCCGGGACAGTTCTGTATTACTAGGAATGATGTCTAATTCCTTTTGACGAGCAAAAACCTTTTCGCGGTAGGCTTCCCAACCATCGTCAAACTGTCCGGCGTAGCGATCGGCCCATTGTTTAGGGACATGATGAGGCGCGTGCATTGCACCCGGACAAAAATACATAAAAAACGGTTTATTAGGAGCAATTTGCTTGGCATCAGCGATAAAACTAATGGCTTTGTCTACTATATCTTCGTTGAAATGGTAGCCTTCTTCTGGCGTTGTTTCGGGATTGACGGTGTGGTTATCATAAACTAATTCTGGATAATATTGGTGAGTTTCGCCCCCCAAAAAGCCATAAAAACGCTCAAAACCACGACCAAGCGGCCAACGATCATAAGGTCCGGCTGCCGAGATTTGCTCTGCGGGGGTTAAATGCCATTTTCCAATCGCATAGGTGTTATAACCTTTCTGTAGTAAAATTTCGGAAAGAAACCCATTTTCAAAGGGAATATTCCCATTACTACCAGGATAACCGGTGGAGCCTTCGGTAATACAGGCCATAGCGTTAGAATGATGGTTGCGTCCAGTGAGAAGACAAGAGCGGGTGGGAGAACAGAGTGCTGTGGTATGTACATTATTGTACCGCAAACCGTTAGCGGCGAGTGCATCTAAATTAGGCGTTTGGATCGGACTTCCATAACAACCAAATTGACCAAACCCAGTATCATCCAGTACGATAAATAGCACATTGGGGGTACCTTCTTTAGCTCGCAAAGGCTCTGGCCAAGCAGGGCTAGACTTATCCACTGTACGTCCTATAATACCCGGAAAAGTGTTTCCTGGTTTGTATTCACGCAACGACATAAATTAACCTCTTGTGGAAAGTTTTGATTTAAACATTTTTAAGCATAAATCCAGCTAAAAACTTTTGTTCAATAGCTTAAATTAAATTTACTGATTAACTATAATTAACTTTTGCCTCAATTTTTTTGCATAAGTGCCGCTTGCCTGTTGGCTATACTGCTCATTCAAATTCAGGAAGACTAGCAAGCTTACGAATAGACACTTTTACATCCATGCCTAAATAATCTTGTGCTTCACCAAACCAAGAACCCGCCAAAGGAATAACCTGGGCCGGATGACGAGCGATAGCCACTCGGATGAGATCAAAACCTGCTGTAATTCGGTTGGTAGGGTCATAGGCACGCCAGCCGGCACCCGGCAGATATACTTGCAACCAAGCATGGGTTGCTCCAGAACCAGCCATTCCAATTTCGCCCCCATCGAGTGCCGCATCGTAGAGATAGCCACTGACAAAACGACAGGCAAGTCCTAAGCGCCGCAATGCCTCTATCATCAACCAGGCATAGTCTCGACAAGACCCTGACTGTAAGCGCAAGGTTTCACCCGGGGACTGAGTTCCTTCTGTATCGCGCATCTGATAAGTCATGGTGTTCCAAATAGTATCCATCATCCGTTGCAATACATCGAGGGTGTCATCTTGATCCCCTGCCACAAAGTGTTTCGTCCAAGCCGCTAGGCTACCATCAGGATCTTCAGCATGGGGACGCATAAACATGGCCAAATCTACCCACTCATCAGGAGTATATTGCACCGGAATTTCTTTAGCTCGCTCATCTAAGGGAAACTCAGTAATCGCTTTGATGCCAAAATGCTCACCTCTTAAGCGAGAAGTAACGATCAGTTCTTTAGAGGCTTCGCTAAATTCTATCAGCGCCACATTGTTAGAAAGAGTGTCCATCATCCAACGAATTTTAGAGGGCACATTGGTAGAAAGTGAGTAATTTAAGATACGACCCCCATAATTTGCACTGGGTAAAAAAATTGCCCGGTGTTCACCGAATGTCACAGGATTGCGATAGCGATAGGTAGTAATATGTTCAAGATCGTAAATAACACTCATTGCTTTTCTCGCTAATTCAGTGAAATTATTGGCTGTTGCCTGTTGCCATTTTACCCTTAATTATGCTTTCCTTGACATAAAATCATTGTTTTTAATTTTTGCCGCCGAACAATCTCAAAACCGATTACCTCATTTTAGCTGTGTCAGTCCACTATTATTATCTTAAGATTTACTTAATATGGAAGCTGAAATTTTTGTTCATTCTCCTACTGACTATGTTAAAAATAATTTCAAAAGTTTTTTACCGGATTGGGAATCGCCGCCTGTGTCAGTTATTATTGTTCTGCAACGCTCACAGGTTGCACTCATTAACCAAGGCGCTGATATAGAAGCAGAAAAAGACTTTTTACGCCAAAAATTTCTGGATTTTAGCTATGCTTTGTGTCGTAGCTTAGATGAACAAAGGTTTTTAACAGATATCATCGATCCTCGTTCTGGCTATGCGCTTTTTTCTAGACAAGGGAGTCAGTCTCATGATGATTGTCAAGTCATCCATCAGTTGCGGCAGATTCCTATTATTAAACAGAATCTCTGCAAGTCTCTTGACCATCCCAGTTGGGGAACTGCGGTTTATCCTGGGGTACTGATGAGTTTAGCTCCTGCATCAAAAATTCAGCCGCTTATCGTCGATAATACGGGAGCGCAAAAAGGTAATTATATCGATGGATTACAATTTCGCCCGAATCAGGCATGATATTAAAAGTAGTTAAATTAGATGCTTTAGGTATGAATCTTACAACCTCAAACCCTCTGGTAACCAAATTATCAAAGGCTTCAGAAGGATTAGTCTATATAAGCGAGTCAGACTACCCTTATGAAGTTATTCATTGGGATAATCCTAACGTTCCCCTCACAAAAGATTTAATCGCCCAAAAAGCCAACATTTCCGAGGGGACTCCTTGCTCTGAAGTGGCCTTTGATGATTTTTTTAATCTTGATGCGCCTGACCCTGACTGGTATGGAGAAGAGGAAAAACAAGAAGCCGCTAAACAAAGAAACCTCATGAAAATAATGAAAGACCACCTCACAGACCTAAAAGTTTATCGATTTGGAGAGGTGGAAATCGCTATTTACATTGTCGGTAAAGCGGCTAATGGCGAAATTATTGGGCTAAAGACTACAGCTATTGAAACCTAAACCCTCATCAGCTTTAGCCTCAATTACATCTTGGATTTCTTTTGGTAGATTACTTAAAAGATCGTAGCCGGTCAGTTTTTCAATTTCATCTACAGAGGTTATGTACTTAAAAGAACCGTTTTCTTTGACATTCCAACAGTCCCCTCTCACTCCCTGCTTATGCGGCATATTAACGGCTATAATGCGGGTATTTTCGGTAATTTCTGCCAATCCCATTTGTGGCTGCTCTAACACCACCATCACCTTCCAAGAACTAGCAGGCACGGCAATAGTATTTAGGGACCTTTTACCTGTAAAAGAATATTTAAACCCTTCACGTCCCTCTCCGCCCTTACCAGTTCCTCCAGCAATAATGTAAAGTTTTTTGTTTTCTTCATTGACAAGATATCGTCCTTGTTCTTCTAGAGTTTTCCAAGGACCTTGATTGACATCAGGGGACTGAGGCATGATATTAGTCATTAGAAAAGTAGCACAATTATCAGTGTGATTGTTTGTGCGGTCTGAAGAGGGAATTATATGTCCTCTATCAAATCCAGTTCCTGTATAATCCTCAGAAAAAACAGGGTTATAACCGCTAGGAAGGGCTGTATCTGGCCGAAAATAATCCCTGCCTGGGGGGTTTTGACAGCGCGTTTCCTCTCCGAGCCATTCTGAGCCTAACTGCCAACTAACCCAATTAGCAATAGATTTGCTACCGTTATAAGACAAGGCGTACTGCCGCTTAATCATTAGTAAATTATTTGGGTCGCTACCATCAAGGGAGGCATCAGAAGGATTACCTAAAAGCAGATGTACACTGCCCAAGTTGCCAACATTGATAGGTATTTCTTGTGCCCTGACTGAAAAAACAATGGGCATCATTAAAACCCAGAACAATACACTAATCAGCAAACCAAGCCCTAACTTAATATAAATTTTCACAAAAGTTTTTTTGAGCATATTAAATATCGTTGAGTAACGATAAAGCTAGTATCTCAATCATAAATTTTTTTCAGCTAAAACGAATAAAAATCCTAACTTTTTTTAAGATTTTCGATAAACAACTTAAAAAACTTTTTTAAATTTTTGTAAATTTTTTTAATTTTAAAAAAAAATGTGCTTTTTTTCAAGATTTATAAGCTATAAAAAGATTAAATAGAAACAAACAACCAATATGTCAACTCATTCTAAAAATTCTCGAGTAAAAAGAATTTTATCCCTGGACGGAGGAGGCATTCGCGGCACTCTGTCTGCTAAAATTTTAGTAGAAATTGAAAAAGCTTTGCAGACTCATTATCAAGATCCATTATACCGATTAGGAGATTTTTTTGATTTGGTTGGAGGCACTTCAACCGGCTCAATTTTAGCAGCCGGTATTGCCAAAGGGCTTTCTACCACCGATTTGTTATCTTTATATGAACTTGATGGCGTTAACATTTTTCAAAAACATTGGCTGGCTCAAATACCTGGACTCAGAAAGCTTTATAATCAGTACGATCCTACCAATTTAGAAAAAAAACTCCTTGAAGTTTTTCAGGAAACCACTTTAGGCGATTCAACATTAAAATGTTATTTAAGCATCACTACTAAAAATGCTACCACAGGACAGACACGGTTTTTTGATAATAATCAGGAAAGTTATCTTTACTCAGAAAATTCTCAAGTGAAACTGCGAGATATTGTTCGTGCCAGTTCGGCGGCTCCAACTTTTTTTCCGCCCCATCGTTTTACGATTGGACAACGCGCCTATGAATTTATAGATGGGGGAGTAAGTTTATATAACAATCCTTCTTTTCAACTTTTTCTTCAAGCTTATGAAAAAGATAAATTAGGATGGGAAGTAGGAGCCGATAAACTTTTGCTGGTTTCTATTGGTACAGGATTTGCTTATGAGAACATTCCTGTAGGAAAGGCTGCAAATTATACCGCTCTTGATTGGGCCCCCTATTTAGTGACACGCTTAATGGACGATGCTAATGTAGGCCAAAATCAAATTCTTCAACTGATTAGTTACCAACCTAATAGATTCGCTCGAAAGACAAACAAAGTTGTTAAAGAACAAACCTTTCCTCATGTCGATGCTGAGAAACTTAAAGACAAATTTTTAACTTATTATCGCTTTAATGCTTCCTTTGAGGAATCACGATTAAAAGCTTTAGGCTTATCACCTAGCCCACAGCAGTTAAAAGCTCTTAAAAAGATGGATTGTGTTGATCAAATCAATTTTTTGCAACAAATTGGCGCAGAAGTAGCTAAAGAACAGTTTGATATTGACCGATTTGAAGGCTTTTTATAATAATTTGATCAACCTGCCGCTTCAGCCGACTTCTTGCATAATTCACAAGTAAGAGCTAACCTGCTTAAATCTGTTCTCTTGTAATAGAAGTTGATGAAGGAGAAGAAGTCGGTAAATTATGAATAGGTTCTCTAGCTTTTACAGTTAATAAAGCTGACACCGCCAATAATCCTAACAACCAGAAAAATATGGGATTAGAGGAGGGGCTTTTATAACGAGGCTTTTGACGTTTATTTTTCCACTCTTGTAATTCGCGTTCAGTGGTCATAATTGCTCTTTATCAAACCAAACCTAACTAATATTCAATCTAACTCGTGCAAATGACTTTTTGATGGCAGTACGCCGGCAAAAAGATTAAGCATGGCAAACTTTAAGTTTCCATTTGCTGCTGATAAAGGGATTGTAACAGATTTTCTAATTGCTCAGGCGGACAACAGTCAATCAACGCCTGAAAAACCTCAAGGAGTTTAGCCGCACTATCCCCATGCAGAGGACTTAAACCCCACACATCCTCAACCCATTCCTGGGGTGATTGAGATTCAAAAATTAGCCGCTCTAGTAAATCTTTAGCTTCTGATTGAGAAATAGACATTATTTCAAAAGGTTTAAGTAAGTGAGCATAATTAAGTTTAAAGGCAAGAGGCTACTGACTACTTCAGTTTAATTTTTATTGAGGGACTTTTTTGATTCCTATGGTGATGTCACCTTCATGATAAAATTCTACAACATACTCAAGTATAGGTGAAAATAGCCATGTATCAAAACTGACTGCTGTTACATCATCTATTACATTAAGGACTTGAATGAGAGGAGCTTCAATGGCAGGCAATGAGCCGTTATCCCAAAGGATATAAATTTTATCAAGCTTTTCAGCCGAAAAATACTGATTTAGGTCAGGAATAATTTCGCTTACTGATTTTACCTCTATTTTTTGTTGAATTTTTTCCCATTTAATCCTGCCCCAAGCACTTATAGGAAAAGTGTTCTCAAATTTAGCAAAAATTTCTTCGGTTTCAACTTCTGAGAAAATTTTAAAATTTTCACCCAAAGCTTGAATACATTCATCGAATAAAGACATTATAAAACTCCCCATTTATTAATCAGTTTGAGATAGGATTTAACCGCTTTTTCATTACCTTCAAATGGTATAGCAATTTTCAGTGCATTTTCCCCTTTGCCAAATTTGAAATTTTCAATATTAAAATGCGGCCCTTTAATAGGATCAAAATCTAGTCGGATTCTGGTTAAACCATCAGGAGATTGGAAACCAATGGTTTTTCCATATCCAGCGCTAGTCTTTAATCTTCCAATTAGAGGTTCAGCATCAGGACCCAAATCCCCTAAAAGTTGAAGCGCTTTCTTTTTCGCTCGTTCATAAGATTTTAATGTAGGTAAGGTTTTTTCGCCAGAAGCTCCCAGCGCTTTAAGTTCTTCTGGCGTTACCTCAACAGCATCTTTAGTCCCTTTTGGAACTTCTTTAATTCGTCCCTCAGCAATCACTATCCAAGGATTTATATAGCCCTCGAGGCGGAATATCCCATTACTGAGCCGTATGCGGAACTTTTTAAAGCGCATTTTTTCGAGAAGTTTCGCGCCTAATTGTTTTAAACGTTGAAATCCTTTACCAAGCCCTGTTCCGGCAATACCTTTAAAGAGAACTTTACCTTTTTCAATCAGGAATTTTGCGCCTTTGACAACGAGATTAGCGGCAGCTTTTGCCAGTCTAACAGCCCCCTTAGCGATTACCTGCGCCCCTTTCGCTGCACCTTTAGCTAGAGCTTTTGCTCCCTTAAGAGCGGCTCCACCCGCTTTGAACGTTAGATAGGAGACTAATTCAATTGCCCCTGCGGCTAATCCCTTGGCTAAGTTTTTACCGCCGCCCTGAATGTTGCCCTCCCAAGATTGATTGAGATAGTTTTGCACATATCCAGCAATCTGAGCAATAGTGACTCCGACAAACAACGGACCCAAAACGCTCATAATCGGCGGTAAGGCGGCGGTAATGGCTCCACCAGTGACAATATTTAAGGCAATAAATCCAGCGATAGCGGCTGTCGCCCCGATAAGCACTTTTGGCCAGTTATCGGACCACCATTTAGAAATGCCCTGTTTCATTAACTGCCATCGGATTTCAGCCCGTTTTCTAGGCGATAACCCATCATCAAAATTTTTCGGCTCACTGGTTTGTCCGGTTTTCACCTCAGTTTCTTTTTCTCCGGTTGCCTCAGCCATTACCGCATCCATTGTTCGCTCACTATCATTGGCTTGAGCAAGCTCGAGTTCTCCTTCTCCTTTTGTCTTGTCTAGTAATTCGGCCGACATTTCTGTTGAAAGCTCCATATTCTGTTCAACCCCATCTACGCCTATATTGGCTTCACTCCAAGGAGCTTGGGGCATTTGCTCGGCTACAGCGCCCTGTGCGTTACCTTCAATTTTTGCCCCTCCTGGAGCCACCCCGGCTTGAGCTAACTCCACTGGCGACAAAGGTTCATCGAAATTACCGCCAAGCAATTCTTCATAAGCGGCTGTTTCAAATTGAGGGGGGGCGGCTTTAGCTCCTTCTACTAGGTAACCCAGTCGTTTTAACAATTCACCAAACTCACCCCTAACTATCATACCTATCACCGTCAAAATCCCATTGTAAAGAGATTGAATTAAGCCTAAGAGCGAATCAATGGTTTTTGCGAGAAAGTCTAAAATAGCGGCTACACCTTTTTTGAGTAAATCGGCGGCTGTATTAACGGCTTTAACGGCAGTATTAACAGCTTTGTCAATTTTGGCATTGATTTTTTTGGCAATCTCTGGAAAAGCGGCAAAAGCAATTTTTACTAATCCTTTTAATACTTCGCCGAATCCTTTAATTAGGGTGACAATGGCTTTTCGGGCTAATTCTATAGCGGCTAAGGCGAGTTTTTTGGCCTGTTCAAAAATAAATTTTACGGCTTTACGGAGATTGTCGTAAATAAAATTCATCGCTTTTTTTAAGCCATCTATGGCCGCGCTGGCTTTGGATTTCACCCATCCCCAAAAACCGCCGGATTTCTTTTGGGTTGTTTGTTTTTTCTGAGCCGCTTCTTTTTCGGCATTTTGTTTTTCTTGCTCGGCTTTTTTCTCGGACTCTGTTAAATGTTTTTCGGCTTCTTTTTCACCCTTTTGTTTAGCTTCAGCAATTTTTTTCTTTTGCTCTTGGCTGGCTTTTTTAGCTTCTGATTGATATTGCTGATCAACTTTATTTAACTCGGTTTGCCATTCTTTTTTATGTTGAGCGACTTCGGCTTTGGCTTTCTGTTGTTCTTTGGTTTGCGTTTGGGCTGTGGTTAATGTTAAATTTTTTATCTCTTTATCACTATCAGATTTAGCTTTAGCGGTGTCTTGAGCAAATTTTTGTTTACCGGTTATATATTGCTGTTGTTGCTCACCGATTTTTTCCCCCAGTGTTGGCCCCAATGATTGATTTAATTGCCCAACTATTTCGCCGGGAATTGTCGGGGCTTTACCTCCTTTGGCGATGGTGGGTAACTGGGCAGATAATTCTTTGTTAGATTTGAGCAGGTCTTTATTAGGAGCCGGAAAAATTTTGTTTTCACCAAAGTCTTGATTGATTTCTTTGGCGGCTTTGAGTTTTCCTTGAGTGACTTCTTGTTGTGAATTTTTTTGAGTATTTTCGAGTTGAGAGGGGTTAGCCTCTCCTGTTAATTCCACTGCTGGCGGCTGACTGGCTTTTGTGTTGATGGGTTGAGTATTGAGTTGAACACTTAAGAGAGCATTTTGGGCACTTTGAGCTAGTTGGGCATCGCTAGACTCGGCTTTTTGCGACTCTCCTGTTTGGTTACTTTCTCCACCTACTAACCGAGTGGGAATGAAGGGAGGAGGAGGTGAAGCCGCCTGTATTTCCATTGATTGAGTTTTTGTCGATTTGGCGGAGGGTTCTTTGTCGGCTGTGGTATGAGTTCGAGAGGAAGCGGCGAGGGGATTTCCGGTGATGACGGCTTGAGCTTTGTTCAGTTTAGGGCTAGTGGGTTGGGCTGGCAAGCCTGTAGGGGCGGGAATTTGGGGTAGGGTTTGTTGAAGCGCTTGTTTTTGCCCTTGTAGGGCGTTAGGAGAGGCGGCGACTGCTTGATCATAAGCCGAGAAAATGTTGCTCGGTGGCGTGTTTTTAAGCTGCTCTATAATTTGACTGGGATCGGCTTTTGTCTGAATTTGTCGCGCGAGGGTAGCTTCTGTTCTTAGTTGAAGGCGGCTTTGGGGAATGTTTTTTAATGGGTTATGCTCTGTTTGCCGTCTAATATTAGGAGGCGTGGCAGGCGGCATACTCATCATGCGTTGGGGCACTTCTTCGGCTTCTGGTTCGTCTGGAGCTTTCGGTTGCTGAGTGTTTAACTTGGGGGTTACAGGGGCGGCTACTTCGGTGGCGGGAGTTGTTGAAGAATGGCTGATGAGGATTTTTAATAGGTTTGGCTGTGATGAAGCACTATCCATGCGCCGCTTCCACAAGCTATCCATTTTGGCTTGCAGTATATTCAGTCTTTCTTTTTCTACATCAGTAATGGTACCGGACTTTTCTTTTAGTTGTAGTCCTGCGGCTTCAAATTTATCTTGAGTAAAAGCGTTATTTTCAATTTCTTCTTGTGTGGGGGAATGTTGCGGTTCAACGGATGAAGCGGAACGAGATGCAACCTGTGACTGACTCGATGAGGTCTGGAGATGCTGAGATTTTGATTGATGAACCTGGTTTGATGACATATTCCCGCCTCGAGTTTTTAATTAGGGAATGCCGACTTCCTGTTGTCAAACTTGCTTATTTTTATTATTTTTTAATTTGGGCAAGAGTTTTTTTAATAAGTAGGAAGCCTAATTTTTCTATTATACTAATTTTCTATTATACTAAAATTTTGTGTTTCGTCAAATTGAATGGCTATTATTCTATAATAATCTTTAGTGTATCTTAGCTGCATCTTCTATAATCTTTACAAAAATTTACCTCTATTGGAAAATTCAACTCAACATCAAATTATGCTGCGCCCAATAAAACTTTCTCAAGCTTCATCTTTTTTTAAATCCTCAGCAATTCCTTTGTTGGGTCTATTATTAGGGACTATCTGTTTAGCCAGTGGTGCTATTTTCATTCGCTTGGGGGAAACAGAATTAAGTGCTAGTGTCACTATTTTTAATCGCTTCTTTTTTGCTACACCCTGTTGGCTACTGTGGGAACTGATCAAAATGATTAAGCTTAAAAGTGATGAGCCAAGTTTTGAAAGCCAAGATCAGGTTAGTTTTTGGGATTATTTTTTACTTGTTTTCTCCGGCTGTGCTTTTGTGCTTAACCTGCTTTTGTGGGCTTGGTCTTTAGAATTAATCAGCGTAGCTAATGCAACTGTGCTGGGTTGTTTTACCACTCCTTTTACCAGTTTAGGGGTGTGGCTTTTGTTTGGTCAACGTTTTGATCGCCGTTTTTTACTGGGTAGCCTGTTAGCATTCGGAGGAGTCATTGCTATCGGAGTAGGAGATTTTCAGCTAGGGAGTGAGCATTTTTGGGGCGATGTTTTGGCTTTGTTAAGTGCTTTGTGTCTGAGTGTTTATATTTTGATGCTAGAACCTTTAGAGAAGAAATTTAGCAATAGTACCCTGATGGTTAGTAATGGTTTAAGCGGCATTTTATTATTATTGCCTTTAGTTTGGCTCAGGGGAGACAGTATTATTCCTACCACTGCGACGGGTTGGGTAAGTGCATTAGGTTTAGGCATTGTTTCTCAAGTTTTGGGATTAGGACTTTTTAGTTCTAGCGTGAAATATTTTTCTTCGGCTTTTCTGGCTTTATTTTTATTGTTAGATCCCTTGTTTGCGGCGATTATGGCTTGGCTATTTTTAGCTGAACCGATGAATTTAAGTAATAGTATTGCTTTTGGTTTAGTGTTAGCCGGAATCTATTGGGCTAAATCTAGTCCTTTTGCTTATCAAAATGTGTAACTAATTTAGGAGTTACGCACTCCTGATTAAAAACGACGATTTTATGTCATCCACCAGCGAAGCGAAGGATCACGAAGAATCTCAAACCCTTATAATTTGGTTACGGTGCGTAAGTCCTCTAATTTTGCCTATCCACTTATGGGTTGCCTACCCAACCTAATAATTTAGCCGCGCTGCCTAAAATGGCCACTACTAAAGCAACTAAAATACCCTTATTGACAAATTCTTGAAATTCCAGCCGTTTACTCAACCCGTTAACCTTTTCATCTAATGCCTTGATATCTCCTTTTAATTCGGCTTCCATCTTGAGTTGACCAATTTTGATGTCTGTAACGTCTTTTTGGAGCGTGTCAAGTTTATTTTCTATTTTATCTAATCGTTGATCTAGCTTGGTTAAAATCTGTTCTATTGTGTAATTAACTGTTACTGGTGATTGGCTCATGATGTTATCCTCAAAGTTAGAATAAGGTTTTTGAGTCCTTATGTGATGACTGTTCCTTGGGAGCTAATTCTATTTTAATGTCAGAAGCCAATTAAAAATACCTGAAATTTTTACCTTTTGTCATATAATTACTGACCATGAATAACCAGCAAATACCCTTATTAAGCGCTCGTTTTGAAAAAGCTTTAGTCTACGCCGCTCAACTCCATGCTCAACAACTCAGAAAAGGCTCACAGGTTCCTTATATCAGCCATCTGTTGAGTGTAGCGGCTTTAGTCTTAGAAGATGGAGGAGATGAAGACGAAGCGATCGCCGGTTTACTTCATGATGCCGTTGAAGATCAAGGAGGAGAAGCCACAAGGCAAGAAATTTCTCGTCAATTTGGTGAGCGGGTAGCCGCCATCGTAGAAGGTTGCACTGATAGCGACACCATACCAAAACCCCCTTGGCGCGAACGTAAACAGGCATATATTGAGCGGTTTCGTTATGCGGGTTCCTCTGTACGCAGAGTTTCTTTAGCCGATAAGCTACATAACGCTCGTTGTATAGCCACCGACTATTACAGCCAAAAACAAGCAACCTGGAATAAGTTTAAGGGGGGACGAGAAGGCACGTTATGGTATTATCGTTCTATTATTGAAGCGGCTAGAGAAGCCGGCGAATGCAGTTTTTTACTCCAAGAACTAGCAACTGTTATTGACTATTTAGAAAATTGTCCTTAATTTCATCCTAATTTCATAATTCAATGGCAACATAATTGAATCGTAGCTTGCTAAGGTAAAAAATTATGCCTAAAAGATCATTCCTAAACATTGCCATTGGATTAACCTTAATAACCAGTTCGGCTGTGGTAGTGGCTTGTTCTTCTAATATAAATCAAACCGAACAAAACACGACAAAACCTTCTCTAGCCGCTCAAAACAGTGGTATGAGTGAACAGAGAGGTATGTCTGATATGGATATATCTGAACATAGTTCTATGAATTTAGGACCTGCTGATAGTAATTATGATTTGCGTTTTATTGATGCAATGAAATTACATCATCAAGGAGCAGTAACAATGGCAAAAGAAGCTCTTTCTAAATCTAAGCGTCCAGAAATTAAAAATTTAGCATCAGAGATTATTAAGGCTCAAAATCAAGAAATTAACGAGATGAAACAGTGGAAAAAAGCTTGGTATCCCAATGCTAGTAATACACCGATGGCTTATCATTCACAAGCCGGTCACATGATGCCCATGTCCACCGAACAAATGAACGGTATGATGATGAATATAGACTTGGGAGCCGCCGATAAAGAATTTGATCTACGTTTTATCAATGCCATGATTTCTCATCATGAGGGAGCTATTTCAATGGCATCTGATGCTAAAAATAAGTCAAAACATCCCGAAATTAAACAACTCTCTGAAAATATTATTATTTCTCAGAAAAAAGAAATTGACCAGATGAAACAATGGAAAAAAGCTTGGTATAATCAATAGTTTTTTTGGACAATTCACATCTTTTTTAAGCTTTCACCGCAAGAAGATAATTTACTTTTGGGTACAGCCGGCTCGGCTGTATTGCTGTTTTGTTGCTAAAATAACTTGAGTTGGCTCTATATATTTCATCCTATTTTCATAACTCCTGGCTAAGGTAGTAAATAGAGACTCGAAGTTATTCATAGAAGTTACGCACCATAACCAAATCATAAGGGTTTGAGATGGTTCGCGATCCTTCGCTATTGCTCAGGATGACATAAAATCGTTATTTTTAATCAGGAGTGCGTAACTCTTAATTCAATGAGTCAAGCCAAAAAAACTTACCATTGGAGTGTTTAAATTTCATGAATAGTAATATTTCTGAAAATTCTCTAATTTTACGACAATTTTTTCATAAAGAATCCTGTACTTACACCTACTTAATTGCTGAAAATTGTTCTAAATTAGCAATGTTGATTAATCCTGTCCTGGAACAAGTTGAGTGCTATCTTCAAATCATTAAAGAACTTGGACTAACTTTAAACTGTTGTCTAGAAACGAATAGTAATGAAAATCATCAAAGTGGTATTTATTATCTGCAAAACCTTACACAATGCCAGATAATAGTTTTAAATGTAATCCCTAAAGCTTTAATTCCTGAAACTGAAACTATTGATCCGCTCGTCTATTGTGGTATGTACATTTAAAAAACTAGACTCTCCCGTCGTTGTGGTGATAAAAAAACTCCTAAGAGCTTTAATTGTTAGAAATACGGGAATAAACTTGAGTATTCTTTTTATAAATCAGATCTCGAGATAAACGCTCAGACCTCACTTTTCCCGTAAGATACAATCTTAGTAAATTTGCCTCTTTTGCGTCTTGGGTTGTGAGTTTAACGCAAACATAAAAACCCTCTGCCGCGCCAGTATTAGGAATTAACTTCCAACTGTTGTCTAGACAAGTTGTTGTATTACTATCAGCCGAAAGCCAATCAGCGATAGGAACTGGATTTCCCCAAGCCGCAGGATTATTAGGAGATGAATATTTATCGCCGCTACTATCAAGGCTAGGACCCCACCTATACAAAACTATATTAGATGAGGAAACTTTAGCTAACCAAGTTTGAGTCACATAAGGGCTATTTCTTGGTACAGTAAAATAGATAATAGGTGCGGCTAATTCTTGATTTTTTAACAATAAGATATACTTAGCATCGCTCGGGATAGAACTAAAAATAAAAGAGGGTATTTTACTAAGCTCAGAATCTGTCGCCGGTTGTGTGCTAACTAAAGATGTTTTAATTTCATTAGCAATAAATTCTACAAGGAAATCAGAATCCTGTTCAATCTGAACTTGTAGCTCGGATTTAATGCTATCTTTTGTTATTTGGCCAAGTGTCATTCCCATTAAGCTAATCAACCCAAAAGTTAACACTGAGCCAATTAATAATTCTACTAGAGTAAAACCCGTTGTTGTCTTTGAGTTAAATTTTTTCTTCATAAAATAATTTGGCAAAAATTTTCTGCATTATATTCATTCCAATTTTTATCCTTGTATATGCCGCTTCTAATTAATCCTACCCTCGGCGAAATTAATAAACATTTTTGACTTATTTTTCCATTTTTTTCTAGGACAATTATTGCTGGTTGCTCCTGACTTTTGTTTAAAGTTACAGGACGAATTCCTCGGAAAGAAATGCTTAAAATATTATTCGCTAAATTACTGTGTATTTTTATCCCTGAAGACAATTTGACTTGTGGTACTATTTTTGTTCCTATGGTTGCAGTTTCTGTTGAGCCGCTCAAACATTTTTTATCTGTACTATTTTTATAAACGGTCAAGTCATTAATCAAATTATCTACTAATTGTAATTGACAGGATTTACTAATCAGTTTCGCTTGCTGTTTAGTTTGTTCAATAATCAACTTGATTTGCTCCAAGCTGGCATCCTCCTCATTTTGAGCTAACCAAGAAGCAAAATGAGGAATACTTATAGATGACAATATTCCTAATATTAGTATAGTAATAATAATTTCTAGCAAAGTCATTCCTTTAGCATTGTTGAATTTAATAGCAAATATTGGACGCATTTGGTCTTACCTCAAATTGTCTTTGCAAAATTTTTTTTTGATTCGTAGAATCCACTATTCCATAATCAAAAATTAAAACTTCTGGCTCCTCTTTTTGGATTTTATAAACTTTGACTAGCTGATATTTTTTATTATTTACATCAGCAAAAGTTTTCTCTACAGGAGCAGATGTCTCATCAAGTATCAAGCGGCTTGTGGTTTTAAAAGTTGATTTCGACTCTAATTGTTTCCATAGCTCTATCGCAAAATCTGTACATTTAGTCTTGGATAAATTATCAGCTACAAGAAAAGCTTGTTGTTTTTGTTCTTCAATCCAATTCAATCCTTCTTTTTGGACTTTAATATTAATATTATAAGTGATATTAAACATCATTAATTCTAGAGCCGTTGCCAAAAACCCTGTAAATAATAAGATGGCAACTAATAACTCCATCATCATGAAACCTTCTACTGATTTAGGCTTATAATTATTAGTAGCAATTTTCCCTGAAACTAGGTTTAATAGCTCCCCCTTAATCCCTCTTCTGATAGGAGTAAAAGAAAAATTAAGCGCATAATTAAGGAAAAATCGTATAAAGTAATTCATAACTCTTGCATCTTGCCTACTTTTCTATTACTATTGTTATTTAGCTAATTGCGCGAGTCTGTGATTTAGATCACAGTGACAGAAAAGAAAATAGGGCAATCTAGAAAAAAACGAGTTGGTTACTCTTGTCTAAGCATATTAGGGCACTTTTCAAGCACAAAATCGCTAAGAAAAAAGGCGAGCAAGGGTTTGCTATGGTTATCGCCCTCGGTTTGGGAGTGGCCATTCTGTTCATTGCTTTAGCCGCTTTAATCGCTTCAGAGACTCATCAAAAAATCGTAAACTCGGAAATTCAAACAAAAAAAATAGAAGATGCTTTAGATTCTGGCTTAGCACATTTTGGCAGTTTTATGGCTAAAAATGGCCCTTTACTCGACATCAATCGTGAAAGTTGGACATCTCATATTAACAGCGACACCCCATCAGACTTGAAGCTGCAAAAATTGCTGAGAATTTGTAAAACGGATCAAGAATGGAATCATCAAAAAGAATTGATTGATTTATTTGCATCGGGTGGATTCCAAATGTTAGAGTCTTCCAATAAGGAGCCATACAGTTTTGCCGTTCCTGAGTTTGATTTCAATGCCGACAAAAATATCTTAAAGGTAGTATTACTGGCTCAAAATTCTGATGGTTCGGCTGTATCTCAATTAAATCTCCAGTTTCAGGTAAATACGCCGCCGCTTAAAATACCTGTGCTATGGGTACAGAAAGGATGGGAGGGAACAGGATATTTAACTTTTGAGGGCAATGTATGGGCAAGTAATTGTTCTTTTCCTATTGATAAAGTTCGACTTAAAGATGATACTTATCAAGCTAAGTATGTCGCCCTAGAACCTCCTCCTTTACCTAACCTTGAGGAGATCGTTAGTCGCATTCCCACTTCTCAGCAAAAATTGATTCTAAAAGATAGCAGTGCTAATAGTCTGTTAAGTTTGCCAAGAGTTAAAGATAAGCCAAGTTTAGAGGCTTCTAATGCTATAGAAACTCTTCCTGTCTATGAATATGTGGTTAGTTCTATGGCCCTAAAAAATAAATCTTTAAAGATTAATACTATGTACAACGGAAAACACGTTAAAATTGTGCTTTATTTACTCGGTTCCATAGAATCCGGTACGGAAATTCAACATCTTTGCGGCACTAATCCTGAGTGTAATCCTGAAGACTTGGTAATTGTTGGCTACGGGGGAGATGGGAAGGATACATTAGGAGAATGGGACCTCATTAATCCTCAAATTTGTCTTACTGGGAGTGATAATATTGAAGCCCTAATTGTAGCGCCTGGTTATCAATTGGGACTGAAGAGAAAAAATATTACAGATAAATATTTTATATTTTTTGGGTCGGTTTTTGTAGGCAATTTAGTAACTAGCGGATTTTGTGGAGACAATGATGCAAGTGTTTTATTTACCAAACCGGTTGAAATAAACAAATTACCTGAAGATTTTAAATTACAAAATTTCTATCCTCAAATCACTAAAGTTCTATCTTATTCCTCTACCTCCTCGGACTTTTCTTTGAAAAAATCTGAAATTGAATCAGGCCTCATCGGGCTGGAATCTAAACCCGTACCACCTGAGTCTGAAGAAAACTTTGAGTTATCACCGTAAATTTTTCTTGACTAATTTATTAAAAGTTTATCAATTTTTAAATTTTTAATTAAACCATTTATTGAGTTTTTTTGCTGCTTACCCCTCCTAAAATGAAAGCGGTTAACCCTATTAATAAAGAAGGTTCGGGAATCGGCGTTGGAGTAGATTGACTCGCTACATATTTTACGCTTATATCTGTTATTTTTCCCCATCCAGGTTCTGGAGTAACCTCTCCATAGCCAAAAGTAATGTCTGCTATTTTCCCTTCTCCAAAAGAGGCAACGAATAAAGCCGTTGAATTTCCCCCATTGTCATAAATACTTTTTGCCCCAGAAGGAAGGGAAGCAATAGATGCTGGCGTAGTGGGAAAAGCAGGCTTAACAGAAGACGGTGCTGTTTCGGTTTCAAATATTGTTCCAGCAGCATTATTTGTATTTAAATAAAAAGTTTTATTGGTAAAATTTCCTTCTATATTCCAAGCAAAAAGCGTATTAAGAAAGGGAAAAGCTGTATTTTCTATACCCGAAGCTATCAGCCCGCCTCCAGTAGCGACATAATTTTTGATGATATTTTGTGTTTCTAGAGATAAATTTGGTAAAATAGATTTTCCTTGATTAGGAATAAAAATTAACTGATTTTTTGTTGCATTTTGCCATGCACTCTGCTCAAAACTTGTAAATATATTAACTTGATGTCCAAAGGATTTAAGAATATTTATCAATTTTTGACTACCATCTTGGGTAATGTATTGAGGATTATTAAATAGGGCAATGGTTGCGGCTTGAACCGGCGTATTACTCCCTAATCCTATCCCTAGGGAAATTACGGACAACAATAATAATTTTTTCATCGGAATTTTTCTAATTTTCTTGAGTTTTATTTAAAATTCTATCTTCTGCGGCTCGTTTGGTCAACCTTGGCTAATGAGTAAAAGAAAAATTAAGCGCCTGACAAAATTTCTATAAGCTACGGCAACGCCGCCTAGAATTCATTGGGGTGAATCAACTTTAGGCAGGCTCTTTCGGCATCATGGGTAAAAATGTTTATCTTGATACAAAATACACAGTGGTGGGTTACGGAGCGGATCAAAACTTATCCGCTTTTTATAAAAATTATCCCCGCACCTAACCCACCCTACAATTCATCAGCTTTTCTTATCACCACAAGGACGGGAGAGCCGACTTTCAAATATCATTGGGGCTTTTCATCGTTAATAAATCCGCTAGGGGACAATCAAAATAATTACAAATTTTTTCGAGAACTTCTGGATTGAGCTTAAAGGTAACCGGTTGACCGTTATAAAGCCGGTTGATCACGCTCGCCGATACACCCAATTGTTCAGCAAGATAACGCTGAGTCATTTTGGGATCTGTACGAGCCATTAACTCAGGAAGGGTTGAGTAAAGTTTTTTATCTTTTTCCATTGCACGCGGAAAATTTCTCAGGCTGAAATATTATTTGAGAGGATGAAATATCTTAAAGTTAGGGAGACAGTTAGAGACTCTTAAGCGGGAACACTTCGGCTCTGCGAGGTGCAAGCAGTGAACACTCAGGTGTTCGAGGGATTTAATTTGAGCCGCCAACAAGGTTAGAACAGCCTTAAAAGCTGAAAACCTGTGAGAGCAAGGATTTTCCTTTTGCCTTTTGCTATGATCACTGATTTTCTAGCACCCGTGATCCCTGTCACAAGCAAATCTCTCGCAACAAGACAAACTTAAGTTAGCTTCGGGTCGATTCGATTAACAAAAACGAGGAAATAAGGTCATGCGAAAGAAAAAAATGATTATTACTCGAATAACAATAATAGTCCTCTTTTTCATCTCGATGTGGCTACTGTTAGCTAACTTCATGCCCATTTTTTCGTTTCCATCGATCGAACTCACCCTTTATGATTGGTTAGCCGCTAACAAAGGAGAAATGCTTCACTCTCGTGCGATCACTTTAGTGGGTTTAACTGCTACTGATTGGCTTGAGTATGGTAATCCAGTAGAAGACCAGGTTATAGCCAATACCTTGAAAATCATTGAGAGATATCAGCCAGCTTTTATTGGCTTGAATTTTTGGCGAACTCGCAAACATGGAGAGGGCCACGAGGAATTATTGCAGATTCTAGCACAATATACTAACATTGTTGGCTCTCAGTGGAAAGAAGCTCTATCTATAATAGAGCCGCCAGAACCTTTAACAATACCTGGTCGCACTGGCGATGTGACGGTTTTATATGACCGAGATCAAGTGATTCGACGATTTACACTCTATTCACCCTCAGAAAATTTTCCTGATGAAAAGGAATTTAATAAAACGGCTCAATACAATTATATTCGCAGTCTTCCTTGGGAATTGGCCCGTCGCTTTTTGTTAGCACAAGGGGTGAAAATCATTGAACCCACGAAAAGCTCTCCTCTATTGCTAGAATACCCCAATGGCAAAATGATCAAACTTCAGCCGCTACAAGATTGGCTAGGAAAAATGAGTTATAGTCAGTGGGGAAATCGAGGATTTCAGCAGCTAATTCACTGGCCCTCTCAAAATTTTGAGTTTCCTTTAGTCAGCTTTCATGATGTTCTTTCCTATCGCGTTCCTCCGGATTTTTTTCACAATAAAATTATTTTGATCGGTGGGGCATCTAATCGAGTTGCCGATATTTATTCTACGCCCTATAAAATTAATGGAGATCGTTTCAGAGCGACAAGATACGGGCTAGAATTAATGGCTATCGCTACCTTAAACCTTTTATCTCTAGAAGTGCAAAAGCCAACGCTTATTCCTTCCGGCTTGATTAATTATTTATGGATAGCCTTTTGGGTCTGTTTATCTGGGGGAGGCGTTTATTTTATTACAAGATTCCCGACTCGATGGTGGCTTGGGAGCGTTTGTTTGATTAATGGGCTGTTAATTTTAGTTTTAGGGAGCGTTTGTTATGCGGCTTTTCCGAATGGGTTTATTCCCTCTGGATTAGCGGCATTGGGAATGATCATTAATTCTCTGGCTTGTTTACTGGAAATTCAACGTCATAAAGCTATTGAAGAACAGAAAAAGCGGCTTGCTGAAGAAAGAAAACGACAATTAGCGCAGCAGGAATATACTCGCCAGTTAGAAAAACGTGTTCAAGAAATTCAAGAACGAATGCTCTCTCAAGAACGATTAGCTTTTTTCGGGCAATTAAGCCCGGCTATTCGCCATGAAATTTTAAATAACTTTGAAGTCATTTTACAAGAAATTACCATTACTCTAGAGATGGCGGAATCAAAAATTTATCAGGGATTTCCTGATGAAGTTCTCGAGTTTTTAGAAGACTTAAGGGAGACATTGACTATTATTGCAGAAACGACCAGGGAAAGTGGAGAAATTTTAACTAAGTATCTTCCCCCTATTTTTCTCCAGTCTTTTAATGATGACGTTCCCCTTGATGAGTTATCTTATACGGCTAAAAAAGCGATTAATCTGGCAAGCTTTTTAGAGGATTGTTGGAAAAAAAGCTCTTATAAGTTTAGAGTCAATACCCCCACTAATTTTTATCTCTCGGTGATTAAGCAATATGACTATCAGGGAAATATTTATGGAAATGAAGAAGATTTGCGTTATGTGTTTATTAATTTAATCGATAATGCTTATGAAGCTTTAATTCAACAGTTTCTTAAGGCAAGTGACAATTATGAACCGATTTTAAAACTAGCTACCCTTCAAACTACCCAAGGAGTTGAAGTTATTATTGAAGATAATGGTATAGGGATTGAACCAGAAAAAGCCAACGAAATTTTTAAGCCTTTTTATAGCACGAAAACTCGTAGTAGCGGCTTAGGACTCAGTATTGCTAAAGATATTTTAATTACTCGTTATGAGGCCAATATTTATTTAAATCTTGAGGAGGGAACCCGATTTATTATTGTTTTTCCACTCTAACTACTCCCTTTTGACAAGTCAATCAGTGGGCAGAAATCAACGAATAATACACTAACTCTTAAAAATGTCTGAAATTCTTATCTGTTAACCGAGTGACTGTTGCTTCTTTTCCGTTACCATTTTACACTTAATATAGATACAATAATAAAATAGCAAGGTAGAGATTTATGAAAAAAATTCTCGTGGTGGAAGATGATTTGCGATTTCAACGAAATTACCGAAGAGGATGCCGCCAAGAACTTGAACAAGGGCTATTCGAATTTGAGTTTACCCCGTCGGGTGAACAAGGTCTTGAAGCCCTTAAAAAGGATACAGAAAAAGAAATAGTATTAATTATTCTTGATTTAAAAATGGACTTGGCTCAAATCAATGGGCTACAATTTTTAACTGAAGTATCCCACAGCAACATTAATCGCCCCATTATCTGCTACACGGCCTATCCGGAAAAAATCGAGAATCTTAGTTCAGAAGATTTAAGTCGAGTTGTTTGTGTGTTACCAAAAGGCCAGAATCAATATCAGTTTAAAGTGTTAAGAGATTTAATGGTCTTTTTACTTTCTGAAACGGTTTTTCAATCGGTTGTAACTGAGGCAAATAAAGAGTTACTAGATTACCCTCAAGTAAAAGAAGTCGTTAAACATTTTTCTGACCGCAAAAAATTAAAATTAATTAAAGAATTAGTCGCCGACTTGAGTTATCCTTATATGAAGGAGTTTTATCGAGAAGTGCCCTCTATGGCCAAAGCTTTAATCGATTCAGTACAACAACAAAATCAAAAAATTTTACGAAAATGGGTACTTGAAAAACTTGAAGAAAAACTTCTCCCTTCAGAAATTCCTACTGATGAGTGTGTCATTTATCGGATTGAGGAAAGTATTCGAGGTTCTACTGAAAAAGGAAAATATTATTATCTCAAATGGTTTGATAAAAATACTAAAAAAGATAGGAGTAAATATATTCCCCAAACAATAGCGGCTTCTCTCCCTCCAGAATTTCGTTCGCCTTAGCTTTAGACAAGGAGGTTAGGCAAGAGACAATAGAGATTTACTGCATTGTGCATAACTACTTATCTATGCTTAGAAACATCTGGTTTCAGAAAAACTTGAGATATTTTTATCGATATCGCATTTTTTTTACAGAGATTGAGGTATAATATACCTCAAAGACCAAAAAAAATATCACTTGTACTATGGTAACACAAAAAACCTTATTACAACCCCACCCCAGTGATCGTACAGCTAACGATTCTAACCTTAACCTTAAAAAACTGATTGCCGAAAAAACGGCGCAATTAATATCCGACCCAGATATACAAGGGCTATTGGCTTCTATTACTGCTAATACTGATAAAATAGCTTTATTTTTAGAGGGTTTAATTGAATTAGGCCGAATAAGCTCTATTCTACAAGAAAAATGCCGAGCCGCTTTTGATGGAGAATCTTTTGACGAATTAGAAGACTCAAGGGACACCACTCTATATAAATCACTCCTGCAAACTTATTTCCCGGGTACGGCTGCCGCCAATGTAGAAAGGTTGCTATCTTCAGGATTTAACGCTAATGCTTGGTCACTCACATCCCTTAGCTATGCTGCCGCCGAAACCGTTCAAGCTAAATTGGACTTGCTGGAATTAGGACAACAGATTGGGGGACCGAACGAGTTCCGCACAGGTCATTATCGGGTGAGTCAACGGCTGATCGGTGGTAATGAAAAACATCCTATTTATATTAAGGTGTTAGTCCTTAGCGATCAACAGATATTCTCTTTTGATTGGATTAAGATTAAGAAGTGTTTTGAACGGTTGTTGGCTCAAGAATTGATTAAAGCCGCACTTCCTTTTGAGCAGTTTAAAAAAGAATGCTACTTAGCCGCTACTACTAAGAGTGAATCACAGCTTATCTCAAATGCCCAGGAAGTTTGGGTGAGTGATGTTTTAGAAGTTGTAGGTAGGTATTATCCGCAGCATATTGTTGAAATTTTTTCTTACCAATTAAAACCTGGAGATATTGAACTTAAAAGTTTATCTCTGTCTGAATTACTCGAACTGGAAACCTTGATTGATTCTGTTAGTGAAGCTGAACTTCCCTCGGCAACAACCTCTGTAGAGGCATTACAAGCGAAATTAAAATCCCCTCTGTATTGGCCGTTATCTCTGATGACGCTAATCAAAAAATTTACATCAGGGGTGACCGATATGCGAATCGTTATCAATAAAACAGGAGCTTTAAGCATGGAAAAATGGAACTCACGTTTACGGAAAATTAAAGTCGTTGAAGGAGAAAGACTTAAGGGTGAATATTTGCCGATTCGACTAGATGAAGCCAAGCATTGGCATCAAGTACAACAACGATTAAACCTCAGTTTATCTGAATTAGAAAAAACTCGAGCCGCCGTTTGGGAACTGGCCCAGAAAAAACACAATGAATTTTTGTTTTCTGAAGAAGGGTTTGGCCGTCCTGTGGGAAAAATAAATTCTCAGTATGTTCCTATCCCTTGGGCCAGTGATGTATTAGAAGTGCTAGAAGAATTAGGAGTAGAAGCTAATGCTTTAGCACCTTTATATTACGATTTGGGAGTTTTTGTGGATGAGTACGATTGGCTTCTGGTGGCATCTAAATATAAACTGGACTGTAATACTATTGAAAATCTTAAGCGCAAAACCTTTGAGATTGCTCTTTCTAATCAACGTCCTGTAGATCCAGTCAGTAACCTTGTTCGGCCTTGGAAGGATGATCTCTATACGGCGATTACACTTTTCCGGCGAGATGCGGCTAAATTACTCAAAAAAACTATCGTTAAATATTCTCAAGAAGAGTTAGAGAAAATCTTGGCTGAAAAAACCAAGGCTTTACAAGAACGTTTAACTGAAGATAAACTCTATCGAGAAAAATTAGAAAATGAAATTAATTGTTTAAAAGAACAAATCAAGAATATGCAAATAGAATTTGAGCAAAGAATAGAGAATATGTTTAATCAGTTTATGGCACAGCAGCAAGCCAACAATAAAGCTCATCAATCGTCGCTTACCCTTGATGAATCTTAAGCTTTTTTAAAGTCAAAATTCTTTTAAGTACCTGGACACTCATTAAAAGACTTCTTGCAGAAGTCGGGAAAAGGGGAAAGGGGAAAGGGAAAAGGCTTGATCCTTTATTCGTTTTCTTCAAAAATGATGATTTGTGCAAGAGGTCTAAAGTTAACTGTTTGGCAAGGGAACAGGAAAGGATTTCATCACTTTTACATTTCTTAAGATAGAGTGCTTTATTTATGTCCAGGTACTGATTTTGATAGCAGTGGAAGGATAGGTTATACCAATTCTGAAAAATTAGACTACAGATGATACTAGGCAGACAGGAGAATGTGCGAGAAGGGGAAAATTGATCTGTAGTTTAAATAGAGGGAATTGTTATTAGGACATTTTTTAAGCTTCAAATTTAATGGCTGTAAACTTTTAAGCTTGTTCTTCATGTTATATAGCGTTTCTATAGCGTTTCTATAGCGTTTCTATAGCGTTTCTATAGCGTTTCTATAGCGTTTCTATAGCGTTTCTATAGCGTTTCTATAGCGTTTCTATAGCGTTTCTATAGCGTTTCTATAGCGTTTCTATAGCTTTTCTCAAATCAATGAGGTACACCTCAATTTTATTTTTTATTACCTGTTCCCTAAAATTGAAAAACTATGTACCTCACTAACATGAGAAATGCTATAACATCGCTGATTTTTGGAAAAGGCGACCAAATTGTTATAAGTACCTAGATTTAATTAAGTTTTAGATGTTCTGTTCCCTAATCTCAAATTCACTTAAATCACCATTAGGATCACTTCATCCATGAGTATTCAAAGTTTTCATACCGCCCCCAACCAATTTGTTCAACTCATTCAGGAAATTTCATCGGTTTATCATTTTGAGCTTGAAAACGAGCTTGCTTATTTACGATTAGAAAAAAAATGTTACAATCTAACTATCGAAAAACTTGAGAAAAATATTGTTCGTATTTCTCAAACTCGTCAATTGAATCGTGAAACAATTTGCGACCCTGAAATTGAATTTTTGAGACAATTAAGACCCATAGAAGACGATAAAAACAAAGAATTTTGGACTCCTTTAAGGATTTCTCAAGCATTTGAACATCGCCAAGTTGCTTGGATAGATAGAGACGGAGAAATTATCAATGTTGATGCTGATGGAACCGAAAAAATCGCCGATTTTTGTAAAGAGTGGACTGAGCAAATTCTGTCTCATCAGTGGTTAAATAACAAAAAACCTAGTCGTGGTGTTATTGCGACTTTTCGTTATAGTCTATAGATAAGCTGTCACGCATAATTTGTTCTTTGTGGTGGGGTGTGGGGGGTAGGGTGATCTCCTAGCACAAGCGACTGTGCGTAGTGCGGAGCATCGTGGGGTGTGGGGGAAGAGTTGACGGGGTTTGTTTCTTAAGATCATAAGATCCAGTTTAAATGCACAACAGCTTAACATAACATAGGGAGTACGTAAGTCCTAACCGGATCTGGGGACAGACTCCTGCTTTCAAAATATTTAGATTTTTTAACATCGAGATCTTTATGTAGGTGTGGGTATTTACGAACGCGACAAAAAAATTTTGTCTACCCGAGATCCTTACATTTACAATCTAGAGTTATTAATCAACTAACTTGGGTTTCTCAGTAAACCACATAAATGCTTATTTTAGGAAAGAACAATTATGATTGGTAAAATGAGTCAATATTATCGTCAATTAAGAGCTATTTGCCTTCCTTTAATGTTTTTAGTAATTACAGAGGCGGGTTATCCTATGTTGGTTGAGTGGTTTGACGAAAAAGATTGTGATTAAGAGTGTCGTGGTCATTGGGATAATAGGGTAAAATTAAGCCACTAAAAATCCCAATCAATTACTCAAAACTGACAAAAAAATGGCTCTTTCGGCATCGTGGAAAAAAATGTTGAGTATAATACTCAGATCTTGCACCAACCAATTTCCTTCTTGAGAGCGGGTGACCTCCTAGAACAAGCGACTGTGCGTAGCGCGGAGCATAGTAGGGGGTAGGGTGTGGGAAATCGGGGTTAAAAAGACGAAAAGTAAGTTAATTAAAAAATTATTGAAAATTATTGAAATTTATAAGTTTAATACTTGCTATGATTGATTATTATCTCATTTTATCTACCACAACACCCCACACCCCAACTTTACTAACCCCTAAGCTAAGACGCATTTAATTTTTATAACTTTATTTTTGGTACAAAGGTTCAATCCTTTCCCCTTTCCCCCTTCCCCCTTCTTTATCTGGACTAATAATTTAGATGCGTAACAGCTTATGACACAGGTGCAAGATCTGAGGAAACCCTTCCTTAAAACCCAAAACTTTATGGCTCAGTAGCGTCAGCAATACTATAGATTATAATAAATAGATAATAATATAAAAATCTATGAATAAGCCGATTAACAGGCAATAAAGACAAGATAACTATTGATGATTAGAACTTCCCTTTCCCGCTTCCCAACGGGTTTTCAGCGAATAAGAATATAGCATATGCTATATCCCTTTAGTTTTTGTCGACTTTTTTTCTCCATATTAGACAAAAAAGTTTGCTTTTTGCGTATTAAGATTATATAATTATTTACGTACATTCCCCTACCCTAAACATAATCATATACTAAGGAAATTAAGTACAACTTATGAATAAAAGCTTAGTCACTCAAGAGCTAGTGATAGTTGTGGCTGTGAAAAATAATAACCCAACTATTCTTAACCCAGATTTTCTTAAATATAGCGGTGTAATACCGACCGAGTGGGAATTAGCTCGCCCTCCTGTCTATACTAACCAAGTTGTGCAAATTATCTTTCAAAATGGTATTAGTATAGCGGCTCAAGCAGACCGCATCATGTTCTTAGAGGCGATAGGAACTAAAGACTTAAATACCATTGAAGTAGCCGACGTTGCTCGTAAATATATACAAACCCTTCCTAATGCTGAATATCAAGCAGTGGGAATTAATTTACGCTCTTATGTTGGCTATGAAAATGATGCGGATGCCGCTTACGAATATATTTGTAATACCTTATTATCATCTGGCAAATGGCAAGGGTTTGGACAAACACCCGTAAAAGCTTCTATTAATTATTTTTACACCCTAGGGCGCAGACAGCTAAACTTGTCAGTGAATGAAGCAACCCTTCAGTTTCCTGAACAAGCTCCCTTACCCGTTGTGCTATTTTCGGGAAATTTCAGCTATGAATTACCTGAATCTGAGCCAAAAACGCGGATTGAAGACATATCACAAATTATTAGCAACTGGAGAGAAGATTTAGACGCTTACACAGACTTGATTAATCAAGGATTTTTAGAAAATTCAGAAGTCAATATTTCACAAGAGACTAATTTATTTGCTACAAAATAGAAGTAGTTGACTTTAAATCTGTCAAGTTTTTCAAGATGCTAAATCAACCAGGAATTTTAATTTCTTATCCTTAATTTTAATCATCGCTCATTGGTGTTTTTAGTGAAAACTACTCATTATAGATGAGTAAAGTATCATGCACATATAAGTAACTGGTTAAAATTAGAGAACAAGAAATAGCCAACAAAAAAGGAGTTTATACAGCATTTTCTAGTTTAATCAGGTAGTTTAAACAGATTTAATATGGCTGATAGAGATGAAAATTGCTGTCCCTTATTTTTTTTAGTTAAGTTGTAGTGCTTAGTGTGAAGAGATTATGTACGAATCTGAAAATAATTCATCACTAAATGAGTCAGTAACCTCAAACCCTTTATTACCCGAGCAATTGAATCCTGACAATCTTTTAAATGTAGGAGTGTCAGGCAATACGCTTTCAAGCATTGGGCTTTCAACTTCGCTAGAAGAAGTGGCAACTGTACAAATGCCGCCTTCAGAAACCAGCGAAATAGACTTAAATAACCTTCCGACTCCATCATTAATCGAAGGATTATCAAGCACAGGATTAGTAGAGTCTTTAACTAATGATTCTTTCACCACTACTCAAACCCTAACCGGATTAGTAGGGCCTTTAACTAATGATCCTTTAACCACCACTCAAACCGCAACCGGATTAGTGGGGCTTTCCCCTAATGATCCTTTAACCACTACTATAACCTCAAACATCAGTGAATTTTCCCAGACTCCTGGAATTTCACAATCTCTTGATATTCTTAGCCAATTGAAAAATGACTTACCCCAATTGGCGCAACTTGAGGTAGCGTTTGGTAACCAGTGGAACCCCGAAGCCGCTCAAAATTTAATCAGCGAGATTATTAACGGAAACTCTCAATTAAAAATCGAAATATTACCGAGCAATATTCTGAACGCGAAAGGGGCTTTTGGTGCCCAAACAAAAACCATTTATCTTTCTCAAGAATTTCTCTTTTCCAACAGCGAACAACCCGCCTTAATTACTGATGTTTTCCTAGAAGAAATCGGGCATTATTTAGACAGTCAAGTTAATACAATTGATTCACCCGGAGACGAAGGAGCCATTTTTGCCGCCCTAGTTCAAGGCAAAGAATTATCCGAAGAAGAACTATTAGCCTTAAAAAGCGAAAACGACTGGACAACGTTAAGCTTAAATGGAGAAACCATCTCTATCGAAGACGCAGGACAAGCAGATTTAGTCGTCTACAGCCTCAATACAGCCTCCACAGCCGCCCTACAAGAAACCCTATCAGTCACTTGGACCGTTACCAATCAAGGCACAGAAGCCGCGTCCGGCAATTGGTACGATACATTTTATTTGTCCAATGACAGCGTTTATGATAATGCCGATACTTATATTAATGATTTCTGGACCTACAATAGTTCCTCAATAGCCGCAGGAGGAACTTATAGTAAAACACAATCTATAAAAATCCCTAATAGTCCCCTAGGCAGCCGCTATTTACTGCTAGTGGCAGACCGCTACAATTATTTAAGCGAAAGCAACGAAACTAATAACACCTATGCAGTTCCCATAACCTTAACCGCCCCCGACTTAAGCGTCACCGCCGCATCAGCCCCCAGCACAGGAGTCATCGGCAGTACCCTTCAAGCCACATGGACAGTCAAAAATCAGGGGTCAGTCACCGCCAATGCAGATTGGTATGACTATGTATATTTATCCAATGATGCGGTATATGATGGCTCAGATCGGTCACTCAATTACTTTTACATTAACTCACAAACCCCACTAACCCCCGGCAACAGCTACAGCCAAACTCAAACCATTAACCTACCCGGCAATGCGCCCACCGGACAACAATACCTCCTCTTTGTGGCGGACCGCGATAACTACCAAGGCGAAACCAATGAAACTAACAACGTTTACGCCGTTCCCATCACCCTCAATGCCCCAGACTTAACCGTTACCAGTGCATCTGTTCCCAGTACAGGAACCGTCGGCAGTACCATCCCCGTATCTTGGACAGTGACTAATCAAAGTCCGTTTACAGCCGATACCAATTGGTATGATTATGTTTACTTATCAGATAATACAATTTACGATGGCTCAGATCGCTCACTCAACTATTATTGGGTAGACTCACAAACGCCCCTAGCCGGCGGCAGTAACTATATCCAAACTCAAACGGTTAACCTACCGGGTAACGCCCCCACAGGTCAACAATATCTCCTGTTTATAGCCGACCGCGATAACTACCAAGGCGAAAGCGATGAAACCAATAACGTTTATGCTGTTCCCATCACCCTCAACGCCCCAGACTTAACCGTTACATCAGCCGTCGCCCCCATTGCCGCCGATCTAGGCAGTAGTATATCGGTATCATGGACGGTTGCCAATCCCAGTAGTAACGATGCCGGGGCAGATTGGTATGATTACATTTACTTGTCAGATGACGCAATCTATGATAATAACGACACCTCGATTACTTATTTTTGGGTAGGAGACAAAACCCCATTAATTCAAGGCACAAGCTACACTCAAACCCGAAACATCACGATTCCGGCTCAATCTAAACCCGGCAACCGTTACCTTTTATTTGTGGCAGACCGGGATAATTACCAACATGAAACCAATGAAAATAATAATGTCTATGCGGTGCCCATTACGCTCAATGGCGTAGACTTAACCGTAACCGGAGCCAACGTCAGCCAAACCAGCAATTTAACCCCAGGTGCTACCGTATCAGTAGACTGGACTGTCAAAAATTTGAGCAATTTAACAGCAACGGCTGACTGGTATGATTACATTTATTTATCCAATGATGCCACTTACGATAACACCGACCAATACATCACTTATGAATGGGTAGGGTCAAAAACACCTCTAGCGGCTAATAGTAGCTACACCCTCTCCAAAAATATTACCCTCCCCAGTTCCAACGCCCTTGGGCAAAGATATTTACTGTTTATAGCAGACCGAGATAATTATCAAGGCGAATCAAACGAAGCCAATAACGTCTATGCTGTACCCATTTCCTTTAATACTTCAGGACCCGATTTAACCATCACTTCAGCCAGTGGACCTGAAAGTGCAGTACCCAACCAAACCATCTCCATCACCTGGAATGTCCTCAACCAAGGTCAAGCCACATCTGGCTATTCTTGGTATGACTATTTCTATTTATCTGAGGATAATGTATTAGACGATAAAGATACTTATATTGATGGAGAGTACATCGGAGATAACATTAACTACCAAGCTTTAGCCGCAGGAGGCAACTATAGTATCAGCAGAAATCTGACTATTCCGACCAATGCCCCCTTAAACAGCCGCTATTTACTTTTAGTTGCTGATGGTAGCCGCTATCAAAGCGAGTTAAACGAAAGCAATAATGTCTATGCCATTCCCCTCACCCTAAGCGCGCCAGATTTAACCGTCACCAATATCACTGCACCCAACAATGTTACTGTAAACGGACCAGCTACCATCACCTGGACAGTAGCTAATCAAGGAAATGTGGCCACACCGGCTATCAATTGGTACGACGCGGTTTATTTGTCAGATGATGCAACTTATGATAACTCTGATACCTATATAGGTGGGTACTGGAAAGGCAACACGGCCATAGCCGCCAATAGTAATTACACGCAAACCCAGACCATCACAATTCCCAATACCACCATAGGAGATCGTTACTTATTAGTGGTAGCTGACCGAGGTAACTATCAAGGAGAAAGCAACGAAAATAATAATGTCTCTGCCATTCCCATTACGATTTCTGCACCGGATTTAACCGTCACCACCGCTTCTGCACCGGTGTCAGGAACCCTAGGAAATAACATTAGCATTTCCTGGACTGTTACTAACCAAGGGTCTGTCGCCGCCCCCGCCGATTGGTACGATTATATTTACTTATCCACTAATCCCACCTATGATAGCTCAGATACCTATGTTACTTATTTCTATACCGGTGCATCCACTCCTCTAGCCGCCTCGGATAGCTATACTCAAATCAAAAATCTGACCCTTCCCAATAACGCCCCCACCGGCAACCTATACTTATTATTTGTGGCAGACCGGGATAATTATCAAGGCGAAATCAACGAAAATAACAATGTTTATGCTGTTCCTATTGCCATTAATGGTCCGGATTTAAGCCTTACTAATGCGGCAGTAAATCCCTCTAGCAATATTACACCCGGCGGAACCGTTTCAGTGTCTTGGACAGTAAACAACAATAGCACTGTAAACGCGAATAATTATTGGTATGACTATATTTATTTATCCGGCGATACCGTTTACAACTCCACAGATACTTATATCGGTAGCTACTACCGAAACAACTTAGCCGGCGGAGCGAGTTACACCGAAAATCAAACCATTACTTTACCTTCCAATGCAGTAGGACAGCGATATTTACTCTTTATTACTAACCGAGACGGTTATCAAGGCGAAACCAACAAAAATAATAACATTTATGCTGTTCCCATCAGCTTTACAGGTAGCGGTTCAGATTTACAAATAACCAGCGTCACAGCACCCGCTATTGGCGTTGTCGGGGACTCTATTTCAGTCAGTTGGAATGTCAGTAATATCGGACAGCAAACCACCAGCAATACGGGTGTGTATGACTATGTTTATCTTTCTCGAGATACCATTTATGATGATTCAGATACTTATTTAACGAATCAATATAGCGGCTATTTCAATAACTATCAAGCCTTAGCCCCCGGTCAAAGCTACAAGATTAATACCAATCTAAACTTCTCTAATGATCAGGAGATTGGCAATTATTATTTATTATTTGTAGCCGACCGCAATAATTATGAAAGTGAAACAGATGAAACCAATAATATCTATTCAGTTCCTATTACTTTAACGGGTGCAGACTTACAAATCACTTCAGCAACTGTCCCAATCAGTGCTTTACCCACTGAACAAATACAAGTCAGTTGGACTGTTAAAAATACCGGCAACGCTATAGCTACAGATGATTGGTATGATAGAATTTATCTCTCAACAGATGCGACGGTTGATAATAACGATCAACAATTAAAAGAAATTAACACAGGGAATTTAACGCCACTACAAATTAACAATCAATACAGTATAACTCAACTGCTTTCTTTACCCAATATCACGCCCGGAAGCTATTATATTTTATTCGTTACCGATGTTTATAACTATCAAGGAGAAAGCAATAACAATAATAATACATATTCCGTTCCTATTGCGATTGGGCCTCAACAGCCAGATTTAAGCATTACAGCCGCCAATGGACCTTCTAGCGCCATTGTAGGAGAGACAATTAACCTCAATTGGACAGTAACCAACACAGGAAATAGTAACGCGCCGGCAGATTGGTTAGACACCGTTTATTTATCCGAAGATAATATTTTTGACAGTAATGATACAGCGATTTACTCACAATCAGCAGCAGCAGCCTCGCCTTTAGCCGCCGGTGCGAATTATAGTGTTAATGCTAATGTCATTCTTCCTAACTATCCACTGGGAAACCGTTATTTAATCATCGTCACCGATAGCGAAAAACAACAACCTGAAGGCAATGAAAATAACAATATTCGCATCATTCCCATTGAATTAAAAGCCCCAGATTTAACCGTAACCGCCGGTAATGCACCCAGTAGTGCTACTTGGGGTGAAGCAATTAATGTCACTTGGACAGTACAAAATAACGGAACGGTAACCGCTCCCGGCAACTGGTTTGATTATTTATATCTCTCTAATGACACCGTTCTCGATACGAATGATTTATCGATAGGTTCAGTTAACATCGATGCACAAACGCCCTTAGCGGCTGGTGGAACCTATAATCAATCTTTAACGGTAAACATTCCTAACCAGATTACCCGCGTTGGCAATCAATATTTATTAGTGGTGAGTGATGGAGGAAATAATCAGGGAGAAACCAACGAAAGCAATAATGTCTATTCAATTCCCATTCAATTATTAGCCCCCAATTTAGCGATTTCAGCCAGTGCGCCTAGTAGTGCGGCTCTAGGGGAAAATATTAACATTTCTTGGACAGTGAGCAATACCGGCACCGGAGCCGCTTTAAGTGATTGGTGGGATTATGTTTATTTATCCACTGATACGGTTTTAGATAATAATGACGCTTATTTAACCGAACGTTGGGCCGGGAATGACACCCCTCTAGCCGCCGGTGCCAGCTATAACGGAACAGGCACCATCACGATTCCCAACGTTACCCCAGGCAACTATTATCTCTTATTTGCGGCTGACCGCAACAACAATCAACCAGAAACCAACGAAAACAATAATGTTTATGCGGCGGCTATTACCCTAGGGGCCCCCGATTTAACGGTTTCCCAAGTGACGGCACCCACAAGCGGCTACTGGGCCGAATCCATACAAGTAAGCTGGACCCTAGAAAATATAGGAACTTCTCCAGCACCGAGGGACTGGTATGATAGCGTCTATCTATCCACTGACGACACCTTTAATGCTTCTACCGATACTTATCTAGGGGATTTTTGGACCGGAGACCAAACACCTCTGGCCGCCGGAGCAAGTTATACCCTCACAAAAACCGTGACGGTTCCCACTCTAGCGGCGGGGAACTATTATCTATTATTTATCGGAGATCGCTACAACTATCAAGCAGAAACCAACGAAAATAATAACATTAGAGCCGTTTCCTTTGCCGTACAGCCGCCAGCCGACCTTACCGCTAGTATTACGAACGCTCCCACGTCAGTCACTTGGGGAAATACTCCCACCATTAGCTGGACAGTGACAAATATTGGACAAGGAAATGCGGTAGCTGATTGGGAAGACCGCTTATACTTATCCACAGATACCACACTGGATAATAATGATATTTACTTAAATGCGGTTTCTGCGGCTGCCCAAACACCACTCATCGCCGGCGGCAGTTATACCCTCAGTTCATCGATAACTATACCCAATCTCACCCCAGGCAATTATTATCTTCTCTTATCAAGTGACCATAACCGTCAGCAACCTGAAAGCAATGAAAACAATAACCTAGCAGTAGCCGCTTTAGAAATTACGGCACCGCCTCATGCTGACCTAACGGTAGAAGCGGTAACCAGTCCGGCTACTGCTCTGAGTGGTGACCCCATACAAGTCTTATGGCGCGTTCGCAACCAAGGTAACGCCATTACTAATAGTAATTATTGGACAGACCGTATAATCTTGTCGAGCGATGATCAACTCGATAACAATGACCTCGAAGTAGGACGCATCAATCGAAACGGAACCTTAGCCATTGGAGATAGCTATACTCAATCTGCGACCATTACCTTACCTAACGGGATTAGCGGTAACTATCACCTGTTTGTCGTCACCGATATTGATAACCGCGTCTTTGAGTATCTCTACGATAACAACAACACCGGACGCACCGTTAGCCCGCTTGTAGTGACCCGCAAACCCGACCCAGACTTACAAGTAACGGCTTTAAGCAACGAAATCACCGGACAACCTGGACAAACTCAGACCATATCTTGGACAGTGAGTAATGCAGGGATCGGCAATGCTGTGGGCGGCTGGATTGATCGCATCTATCTATCTCCGGATGGAACCTTAAACAATGCAACCTTACTGAGTAGCGTCACTCGCAACGCAGACTTAGGGGTGGGGCAAAGTTACACGGTTTCTCAATCTGTGGTATTGCCGCTAGTGCCCGATGGAACCTATAAAATTGTCGCGGTTACAGATGCAAATAATACTCTATTTGAAGGTGCAGGCGATACCAATAACTTAACAGTGGCGGCTAATTCCCTACAAATAGGTCATCCAGATTTAACCCCCACTATCACCTCGGCTCCGGTCAATGCGACCTCTGGAACCAGCATTTCTCTCGCTTGGAGCGTGCAAAACATCGGTTCTGCGGCAACTTTAACCAATTGGAAAGATAAAGTTTATCTCTCTGCGGATAACCGTTTAGATAGTAGCGATTTATTATTAAAAGAAATCAGCCGCACCAGTGCTTTAGCCGCATCAGATAGCTATACTTCTCAAATTAATTTAGACCTACCCATTGATGTGAGCGGAAATCGCTACTTACTGGTGGTCACTGATGCAGAAGGAACCGTCAACGAAGCCGGTTACGAGAATAACAATTTAGCTCAATCCGCGCTAGACATTACCCTTGCTCCCTACGCAGACTTAGTGGTTTCTAACGTCACCGCCCCAGAAATAACCATTGGTGATCCGGCTTCAGTAACCATTAGTTGGAAAGTGAGCAATAATGGAGTGGGGGCCGGGCGAACCAATAGCTGGATAGACCGCATCATCGCTTCGAGAGACGGAACCCTAACGAATAGCATTGTACTAAAAGAGTTTACCCATACGGGAGCCTTGGAAGTTGGGGCAAGTTATACTCGCTCAGAAACCATTAGCTTATCACCCAATTTTAAAGGACAATATCAGTTATTCGTACAAACCGATGCAACCAATCAAGTCTTTGAGAATGGTTTAGAAAGCAATAATAGCGCGGCGGCCCCCAATCCATTTGGGGTAATGGCCATTCCTTATGCAGACTTAATCATTGACAGTATTAACGCCCCCATAAGCGGCAAGAGTGGACAACCTTTAGCCGTATCTTGGACGGTGAAAAATCAAGGTATAGGTATAACTAATACGAGTTCTTGGTATGACACCCTGTTATTGGCCAGTGATGCGGCAGGACAAAACATTATTAGTAATTTGGGCAGTTTTGAACATATTGGTGCCCTTGCAGTAGGGGGAAGTTACCAACGCACGGTAGATGTGGCCCTTCCCAATGGGTTGAGTGGACAATATTATTTTGTCGTTAGCACTCAAGGACCCTTTGAATTTATTTACGACAACAATAACAAGAAAGTCTCTAACGCAACCGGCGTAACCTTAAGTGATTCTCCGGACTTAAGAGTGACCAATATTACCGCCCCTGCTTCTATGCTTGCCGGCGACAAAGTAGACATTACTTGGACTGTCAATAATGAAGGCATCGGAGATGCGGCAGGAACTTGGGTAGACCAAATCTATTTAAGACCGGCCGGTAATGCTAACGCCTCACTGATTTCTTTAGGGTCCTATGCTTATGCTAGTGGACTACAAGCCGGTAAGTTCTACACCCGTTCAGAACAATTAACCCTTCCTGCCACGCTACAAGGACTCTATGAAGTCGTCATTACTACCAATGCCACTAATACCCTCTATGAACACGGAACAGCCGCTAAAGCGAACAACACTACCGTAGATGACGCTACCCTGTTACTGAGTTTACCCCCGCGTCCTGACCTGAGAGTAGATTCTATTATTGCCCCCGATAGCGTATCGGCCGGCGGCACTGTTTCCTTAGAATTTATCGTCAAAAATTACGGTACCGTCGCCACCAGTACCCCCAACTGGCAAGACCGAGTATATCTCTCTTTAGATAATCAAATTAGCGGCGATGACCTTTCTTTAGGGAACTTTAATAATGAATCTGCCCTTGAAGCAGGGGAAAGTTACCGCACCACCGCCAATACATTAGTCATTCCCAGACGCTACCGAGGACAAGTTTATCTGATAGTACAAACCGATGGCGGCGGACAAGTCAACGAATATCCTCAAGAAGACAATAACACCCTGGTTAAAGCATTATATGTCAATCCTCTGCCGCCGGCAGACTTAGTCACCAGTAATGTCAGCGCACCGGACCAAGCATTTGAAGGGTCACAAATTCAAGTGCGTTACACCGTCACCAATAAAGGAATAGGCGAAACCGACCGCGATAGTTGGTCTGATACGATATGGTTAACCCGCGATAAAAACCGACCCTCTCCGGTTTCTCAAGGCGTTCCCCCTCAACCCGATGATATTTTATTAACCACTATCGGACATAACGGTTCTCTAAAAGTCGGGGAAAGTTACGAACAAATAGTCACCGTTACCTTACCCAGTCAAATTACCGGTCAGTGGTATATTACCCCTTGGTCAGATGCTTACAATATCATCACCGAAGACACCCTAGACATCAACACCAACCCAGACGACCCCAACGAACTCGACAGCAATAATTACAAATCTCGACCTATTACGGTATTATTGACACCCCCACCAGATTTAGTGGTCACCTCAGTTACCCCAACCGCCTCTGCTGTGGGAGGAGGAACCTTTAACGTCAGTTGGACGGTACAAAATCAGGGTGCAAACGAAACGACTAGCGCAATTTGGTCTGATACCGTTTATTTATCTGACAGTCCCACTTTAAATACACCTGGCGGCAAATATTGGCAACTGGGAACGGTTCAACGGAACGGAAAACTCGGGGTAGGACAAACCTACAACGCGCAACTCACCACGCAATTAAACCCCGGCGCATTCGGTCAATATGTGATCGTTAAAACCAATGCGGGATTCTTTGATCAAACTTGGGAAGGTCCTTATAACAATAACAATGAACGCAACGCCGCTACTAACGTTACTAACACCCCCGCAGATTTAATTGTTAGTTCCGTTGTCACCACCCCCAATAATTTCTCAGGAGAACGCACGACCGTACAGTGGACCGTCACCAATATTGGGGCCCCCACTTGGGAAGGAACACGCTACTGGTATGACGAAGTTTGGTTATCTCCTGACCCCACCTTCATTCCTTCTCGGGCGCAAAAAGTCGGTTTCTTTGTTCACAGTCAGACTCAACCCTTGGGAACCGGTGAAAGCTATACCCAGACACAAGACATTACTTTACCTGCCGGCATTAATGGTAAATACTACGTCTATGTGAGTACCGATTACAGCTATGATTACTACACCAGCGAATTTAGGGGCGAAATTCCCAGCAACGGCGGCGATAACACCAGTTCCCGAGAAAGCTTTGAATATCGCGGCTTTGAAAACCCCAACAACAACTTAGGCAGTGCCGCCTTAAACGTCACCTATCGAGAACCGGACTTACAAGTCACCAACTTAACCATCCCGCAAAACCCGCCCCTGTCCGGTCAAACCATTGACGTAAGTTGGACCGTCAGCAACTTAGGAACCCGCGATACTCGTCAAAATACCTGGATAGACCGAGTTTACCTCTCTCGTGACCCGTCTTTAGATTTAACTGATGTATTTTTAGGCGAATTTACTCGTCGCGGCATTCTGGCCAGTGGTACAAGTTATACACAAAATGCTCAAGTCACTTTACCCGATGGAATTTCCGGCGATTTCTACGTTTTAGTCTTCTCTGATTCCAATATCGACGAATATAAACGCGGAAATACCAATCTTGACTTTGATGCTGACCGAATTTTGGCCCGAGTGCCGGAATTTAGAGATGAAGGCAATAACATTACCTCGGCGGCATTAACGGTCAACTTACAACCCGCCCCGGACTTAAAAGTTACCACTCTGACGATTCCCGAACGGGCTACCGTTGGTCAATCTTTCAATCTATCTTATACCGTTACCAATACCGGCGTAGGAAATACACCCACTCGTCAAAATAGCTGGCAGGATTTAATCTATTTATCACGAGATCAATTCTTAGATTTACAAACTGACCGTTATTTAGGCTATCAAGAACACACCGGACAATTACTCGCCGGCAGCAGTTACACGGTTAATAAAACCCTCGCCTTACCCAGTGATTTAACGGGGCCCTTCTACGTTTTTGTTCTCACGGATGCCCAATATAAAGTCTTTGAAGGCGCGAATGACGGCAATAACGCCACACCTAGCACTCAACCCCTACTGCTAGAATTACCGCCCCCGGCAGATTTACAAGTGACCACGATTAATCTACCAGCTAGTGCAAAATCTGGTGAAAGCGTTCAATTTAGCTGGACTGTCACCAATTATGGCGATAACCCGGCTGAGGGAACCTGGACAGATGCGGTTTACCTGTCTACAGATGCAATTTGGGATATCAATGACCGTCCCATAGGGCGCATCACCCACAACGGAACTTTAGCCACAGGGGCATCTTACACCTCGAGTTTAACTGCTACCTTGCCGCCTGCGACCCCGGGCCAATACCGCTTAATTGTACGTCCTGACATTTTCAATCAAGTTTATGAAGCGGAAAATGAGGCCAATAACCGCACCGCCTCGGCCGATAGCCTTTCTGTGACGGTAGAACAACTGCAATTAGGTGTCCCCTTACAAACTACCCTCAGTAGCGGACAAGAACGGTTATATCAAGTCAATTTGGGATTAGGACAAACCTTAAAAGTTAATGTTAATTCAGCCGCTACAGCCGCCGCTAATGAAGTGTTTGTACGCTACAACAATGCACCGACGGGTATTGTCTATGATGCGGCTTACACCGGACTGTTAGGCCCCAACCAATCAGCGACTATTCCTTCGACTCAACCGGGAACCTACTACATTTTAGTCAGAGGTTATTCTCAACCAGCGAATAATACCCCCATTACCTTATTAGCGGATGTTTTACCCTTCGGCATTACCGATGTCACCACAGACCGAGGCGGAGATAGCCGCTACGTCACCACTAACATACTGGGGGCACAATTTAATCAAAACTCTATTGTTAAATTAGTGCGTCCGGGTATTGCCGAAGTGGCCCCTGTGCGTTATCAAGTGGTCGATAGTACCAAAATTACCGCCATTTTCGACTTTACCGACATACCACATGGTTTGTATGATGTCAAGGTAATTAATCCCGGCGGACTTGAAGCTATCGTTCCCTATCGTTATCTCGTCGAAAGAGCCATTGAGCCAGATGTAACCGTAGGGCTAGGCGGTCCAAGAATCCTAGCTCCGGGAGATACCGGCACTTACGGCGTTTCGGTCAAGAGTTTAACTAACCTAGATACGCCTTATGTTCATTTCCAATTTGGAATACCGGAATTAGGCACGAACTCAGAAGTATTTGGCTTACCTTATGTAGTCTTTACTTCTAATTTACGAGGCGCACCAGAAGGAGCCGCCACAGACGTACCTTGGGCAAGTTTAGTTTCAGATACCAATCAAAACGGCGAAATACTGGCCCCCGGTTATATCTTTGATTTACCGACCGCCGGATTTGCCGGACAAACCTTCAACGTTCAAACCTATCCCGGCCTGTTAGAAAAACTCAAACAAGACCCGAAAGCCTTAGATGATGTCCTAGATGAAGACATCGCCTTCCAATTCCACATTTTAGCCAGTGCGACCGCCTTAACCCGCAGTGAATTTATCGCCCAGCAAAAAGCCGAAGCCGCTAAATTAAGAAATGCTATCCTAGCGGACCGTACAGCCTCTCAAGCGTTAACCGTACTGGCCGCCGATATTAATACTTGGACAAACGCCTATTTAGCCGCCTTAGAGCAAGCCGGTTTCCTGCGTCCTGAAAATCAAGCCCCCCCTATCCGTCAAAATCCCTTAGTCGTCAGCCTAGTTACCACACTTGCGTCAGGAATCTTGCTCGGACCGGTGGGTAAAGAAATTATCTCTAATGGAAATCTCGTCAGTTTCTTTGAGAAAATTCGTCAATGGTACGGCGACAAACCCGGCCAAACCGGACAGCAATCACCGCCGCCTGCATCACAATATAATTTAGGACTCTCTAAACCGACTCATTATCAAGCCTTTAATGTTTATGTGCCCTATGGAGAGGCAGCAGTCGATTTACCTCGGTCTGTTCCTATCCCGCCGGCCAGTTTTGCCAGTTTCTTTAATGCTACAGGCAGCATTAGCAACTTAGCGAGTCTTACTGGTCCGTTAGGATTTGGTAATGAGAACTTTATCCCCGCACAGACAAAACTCCCCTATACTATTCGCTTTGAAAATGCGGCTACGGCTTCGACAAATGTTAGTGAAATTCGCATTGTTACCCAACTTGATAGCGATTTAGACCCTCGCAACTTCCAATTAGGCGACCTACGCATCGGTGACATACAATTACATATCCCTCAAGGTCGGGGAACTTTCCAAGGCGATTTCGACTTTGTACGTAGCAAAGGATTTATTCTCAGGGTAAGCGCCGGATTAGACCCCCTATCCAATACAGCGACCTGGTTATTACAGGCCATAGACCCCAACACCGGCGAAGTTCTCAACAATCCCAATTTAGGACTATTACCCCCCAATACAGCTAATGCGGCAGGCACCGGCTTTGTCACCTATACGATTTTACCCAAGGCAGACCTGGCTACCGGTACAGAAATTAGCAGCCAAGCACGCATTATTTATAATACGGCGGCTCCTATGGATACCCAAGAAGTGACCAGTATTATTGATGCAGTAGCACCCACCTCATCGTTAACCGTTACCCCGCTACGGGCCGGCAGTTCTGATTATCTAGTTAAATGGTCCTCGGTGGATGATTCCGAAGGAAGCGGCGTTAAATGGTCTACGGTTTATGTCTCCAAAGACGGCGGAGACTTCAAGATATGGAAGCAACAAACCAGTGATACATCAGGCGTTTATAGCGGCGAAGCGGGACACACCTATGAATTCCTGGTTTTAGCCACAGATAACGCGGGTAATACCGAAAAACCTGGCTTAGGAATTAGCGCCCCAGATGATGGTTCTGCCGTTAATTTAGGCAGCTTACCGACGGTAGAGGAAAGTACACAAACTGATTTAGGCACGTTACCGCCTCCATCGCCCACACCTTCTACGAATCCTCTGTTTATCACTGCAAAAGAAAATATTCCGGCGGCGACACCTTCGACTCGTCCCTCTGAATTCGATGTAGTCATCAGACCTTTTACGGCCTCGGCCTTTGCCACAGGCATTCCCACCAGTCATGCAGGCATCGCTCCCCTGGCTATCGTTACGCTTTCGGATGGCTCCGTAATCGCTAGTGGTGGTGCAAATCGAGGCTCTTTATATCGTTTTTCTGCTACCGGCGGACAAGCGGGAACAGCCCTGGCTACGCTCAATCAACCCATTTTTGACCTGGCCTTAGACTCCACAGGTTATCTATGGGGTACTACCGGCGGCGGTCCTCTCGTTAAACTGGATGCTCAAAGTGGGCAGATTTTACAACAATACGGGGATGGATTAACTCAAACCCTGGCGATTGAAACGACAACCGGATTAATTTATGTGTCTTCTGGGGATGGAATTGAAATCTTTAACCCAGTTACCGAGACATTCACCCATTACAGTGATTTACGAGTAGATTCTCTGGCTTTTGCACCGGATGGGAAACTCTGGGCTACTACTTGGCCAGAACGCGGTACTATTGTTCGTTTTGATAGCGCCGGCAAAGCTCAAAGAATGCTCGAGTTTGATTCGCCTGTGGATTCTCTGGCCTTTGGAAAAGACGGAACGCGGCTCGCCGGCTTACTGTTTGTTTCCAATAACAACGGGGAACTAAAAATGGTTGACTTGGCCTCTCTGGAGTCAGTCACAGTGGCCAGAGGCGGCAGTCGCGGCGAAAATATTAAAACTACCAGCGATGGGCGAGTTCTGTTAAGTCAGTCGAATCAAATTGATGTTTTCAATCCTCTTTCTGCGCCGCTAGTGGTCTCTACCAATCCGGCTCCGGATGCGGTAGTACCCTTACCTCAAGGTCAGATTAGCATTACTTTTGACCAAGAAATGTTTGTCGGGACGGCCAGTGATACTGCTTCTGTGCTGAATCCGAATAATTATCAATTGATTAGTGATAACGGGACTTTAACGCCGCGTTCAGTACAATATAATGCCGCTACTCGTTCAGTTGTCCTCTCATTTAATACGCTGATTCCGGGGGCTTATGAACTTAAGGTCGATGATAACCTGCAAAGTGCGGCTCGAATTCCTCTGGCTCAAGATTATCGAGAAGATTTCACCGCTATTTCTGACTTCTTACCATATATTGACTTACAATTCACGAACCCGCGCCTAAATCGTCAAAATCAAACCCTGTCGTATGATATTAGTATTACCAGCCGCGCGGATGCTGACTTACTCTTACCCTTAAGACTGTTATTAGAACCTTCTTCCTCGTTCACCGGCAGACCGTTAGACAGCATTGGCCGCACACCAGAAGGTGCTTATCTGATTGATTTAAGTAGTAGTCTTCCAGATGGTCGTTTACGCCCGGGTCAATCGATTACCAATCGCACTATTACAGTTTATGACCCTGACGCGCTAAGAGTAGAATTTGCCACCAGTTTATATGCTCTCCCTTATCCCAATCAAGCGCCGATTATTACTTCTCTTCCCGTCACGACGGCTACCGCAGGAACCGCTTATACTTATCAAGTAACAGCTAATGACCCTGATGGAAGCGTTTTAAGCTATCTCCTCAATAATGCGCCGGCGGGAATGAGCATCGATGCAAGCACGGGGTTAATTACTTGGTCGCCCACTGCGGCTAGTTTTGTCAGCAGTAATGTAGATTTACAGGTTTATGATGGGCGTGGGGCTTCTAGCAGTCAATCGTTTACGATTCAAGTAAGCGGCGGCAACCGTCAACCGGTCTTTACTCCTATTGCTGAACAGATTCGCGGCGCTGAAGGAAAACCCCTCACCCTCACCCTAAACGCCACTGATGCGGATAATAACCCGCTCAATTTCTGGGTGAATAATTTGCCGCCAGGTGCCAGCTTTAATCCTCAAACTCGCGTTTTAAGTTGGACACCGGGTTATGAGGCGGCGGGGACTTATGAAGATGTGGAATTTGTGGTCAGTGATGGATACACTCAAGTCGTTCAAACCACTACTTTCTTAATAGCACCCACCAATCAAGACCCGACGTTAATTCGTCCGGCAGACCGAACGGTTCAAGAAGGCGATAATGTTCGTATTCAATTACAAGGGCGTGACCCAGAGAATTCTACCCTAACTTACAGTAGCCGCCTCTTGCCTGGAGGAGCTACCTTAAATCCCAATACAGGTGTATTTGAATGGACTCCGACGTTCTTCCAAGCGGGTGTTTATACTATTCCCTTTACGGTTAGTGATGGAGAATCTAGCAGTACCGAAACCATGAAAATTACGGTACTGAATGTTAATGCGGCTCCGGTTTTTGATAATTTAGGTGCTTGGCAAGTTCAGGAAGGTCAACAAGTGCTATTCCGCGCCTTTGCTTTCGATCCTGATAATCTGGGTTTTGTGCCGCAGGACCGCAATAGTCAAGGCCAGTTAAGCACCCTCGAAGGTAGTGACCCGACGGTGACTTATGTGGCGGCTAATTTACCCACCGGGGCAACCTTTGACCCAGAAACGGCGATCTTTAGCTGGACACCCGGTTTCACCAGTGCCGGCACTTATAACATCACCTTTACAGCTACAGATAACGGCGATAATACCGGTGTGAATCGTTCGGCCACGGTGACGGTTCCTATTACAGTCCTCAATACTAACCGACCCCCTCAAATCCTTGCTCTCACCAATCAAACGATTAATGCCGGTCAGGTCATAGAAATCCAAGTTCAAGCAACCGATGCAGATAGTGATCCCATTTCGCTAACCGCAAAAGGATTACCGGGCTTTGATATTCCCAATTTTGCCACCTTTACCGATAATGGAAACGGCACCGGATTATTGCGTTTAACGCCCACTGCGAATGACGGCGGAAATTATACTATTAACCTAACCGCTACGGATAACGGAAATGGGGGCCCGGTTGCCGCTTCTAATACTTACTCGTTCGTGATTTCGGTTAACGCGCCTAATGCGCCGCCTCGCCTCAATTATATCGGGGATCAAGTGGCGGTAGTGGGCCAATTACTGGAATTTTTGGTTCAAGCGAGTGACCGCAATCAAGAAACCCTCAGCTTTAGTTCTGTAGGATTACCCAGTGGCGCAACTTTAACGCCAACCGGTGTTTATGGACAAGCGCGGTTCTCTTGGACTCCTACAAATGCAACCATCGGGACTTACCCCATCACCCTACGAGTCACTGACAGTGGAAACGGTGATGTTAGTCAAGTTAAGAGTGATCAAATCAGTTTCAATTTGGTGGCCCGCACCAGCAATCAAACCCCGATTTTGACACCGGTGGGCAATCAAACGGTTAATGAAGGGCAAACCTTAACCTTAAACTTGTCGGGATTTGATGCAGATGGCGACAAACTAAGTTACAGCGCTACTAATTTACCCACTGGTGCGGTTTTAGATGCTCAATCGGGAATCTTGACCTTTAAGCCTAATTTCTCTCAAGCCGGCACTTATAGCGGCATTACTCTAAGAACCACTGACGGAAATCGCAGCAGTAGCGAAACTATTGCGATTACGGTTAATAATGTCAACCAAGCGCCGGTTATTGCACCTTTGCCGCTACAACCTGGACAAGAAAACACTCAATTACAGTTTACCCTTGCCGCCGGGGATGTGGATAATGACCTGTTAGTCTACTCAGTGACTTCTGCTTTACCTACGGGTGCATCCTTTGATCCACGCACTGGCAAATTTACCTGGAAACCTGGATTTGAACAAGCCGGAGATTATGTAGTCTCCTTTGCGGTGAGTGATCCGGCTGGTGCCACCGCCACTCAAAATGTGACCCTGAAGATAGCCAATGTTAACCGTAGTCCGGCCATTTCTGTTTCTTCTCATGCAGTCGCTTTGGGTGAAAAACTCGAATTTAATATCTTAGGCACTGACCCAGATAGCAACACCAGTTTAACCTATGCAGTAGATAAGCTACCTTCAGGCGCGACCTTAGACCCCTCCACCGGCAAGTTTAGCTGGATACCCAACCCAGGACAAACCGGAGATTATGCAGTTAACTTTACGGTTTCTGATGGGGAATTAACGGTATCGAAAGCGGTTTTACTGCGAGTGACAACCAATCCAATTCCGCCGGCGGTAACCATTGATTTAACCCCAAGTTTTCCGGCTGTTCCTGGACAAAAAGTTTTAATTCAAACAGTGGCTTCCTCGCTGGCTGATATTACTAATATTAGTGCTAAACTTAACGGTCAAACACTCACTTTAGACAGTCAAGGTCGCTTTGAATTTACGCCCACCGCTTCCGGACGGTACACCATAGAAGCTTCTGCTACTGATGCAGACGGACGCACCGGAACCACTACGCAAATTCTCAAAGTTCGTAACCCACTCGATTTAACGGCCCCCTCTGTCGCTTTTGCCGCCGGATTAGAAGGAACCCTTATTAGTGCTAAGACCCCAATTCTTGCTACGGTTGATGACATTAATTTAGACCAATGGTTATTAGAAATTGCTGACCTAGGAAGTAATAATTATGTCACTTTAGCGAGTGGAAATAACATCATTAATAACGCGGCTTTAACACAATTTGATCCTTCTACTCTTAGCAATGGTTTCTATCAACTGCGATTAAAAGCCACTGATGTGAGTGGACGAACCAGCACTGCACAAGTTGCATTAGAAGTCAATAGTTTAACGAAACAAAATCAATATAAACGCACAGAAACCGATTTAAGCTTCACATTAGGCGGTGTGCCGCTCTCGTTGGTTCGGGTTTATGATTCTCTCAACAGTGATGAAAGCGGTATTTTCGGTAGTGGTTGGCGGTTAGCAACCCTAGAAACCAATATAGAAACCAATGTCCCCGCCACCGGACAAGAAATTCGCGGGGTTTACAATCCTTTCCGTATCGGAACTCGTTTATACTTAACCCTTCCTAGCGGCGAGCGAGTCGGTTTTACCTTTGCTCCACAACGTCATCAAATTCCTGGATTAACCTATTACACACCGGCATGGGTGGCAGATGCGGGCGTTAACTATACCCTCACCAGCGCAAATGCACAGTTAACCTTAGCCGGTAATCGTTTATATGAGTTAAATACCGGCAATCCCTATAATCCCGCGAGTGAACTCTTTAACGGGGCTGAATATACCTTAAGCGCTCCCGATGGTACCGTTTACTACCTCTCTACAGAACGAGGTGTAGAAGAAATTAAAGCCGCTAACGGAACGCGCTTGATTTACAGTGATAGCGGCATTACCAGTTCTACAGGCGAGACAGTGAGTTTCGTTAAAGATGCGGCAGGGCGTTTAACTCAAATTACTGCCCCAGACGGCACCCAAATTATCTATCGTTATGACGATCAGGGCCATTTAATTTCTGCTCGCAATTTAGCGTTAGGACAATCGAGCCGCTATGCTTATTCTGTCTCTGATGATCGCTTAACCTTGGCCACAGGCTCACCGGGAACGGGTGGAGAGGTGATTACTTATGGTACCACGCCTCAAATTGGCAGCATTTTAGGGGACTTAGGCAGTGCGGCTCAATTCAATCCCACACCGACATCAGGCACATTAAACCCCAATCAAACCGCCCGTTATACCTTCAGTTTGCGTGACTCAGAAATCCAGACCACTAGCAATGGTGTGGTGGTGATTGGGGTCGAGGTACAGGGTAATAATACGTTAGTTCCCTCTATTCCTCTGCTGCAAGGATTGACCCCCTTAGTCACCCAACAGGCGAATGATAGTACCTATGCGTTATTTGCCCTTTCTCAGTCCGGATTAAATCTGGTGGAATTTAGTAGTTTAACCGGAGGCAATTACTCGTTACAGGTGTCTGTCGCGGGCGATCTTAACCGAGATGGGTTAGTGGATGGGTTAGACGGACAACTAATTTCCTCGGCATTAGGCAAAGCAGCCGGACAAACAGGTTACAGCAAAGCCCTAGATTTAAACCGAGATGGGGTAATTAATGCCACAGATGTGCAAATTCTAGGCGGTAATTACGGATTTATTGCCAATCGCGCCCCGTTAGTCAATACTAAATCAGTGCTGACACACGTCGATTTAGAGACGACCATTGATATCGCTTCATTAGCCATTGATCCAGAAGGCGACCCAATTTTCTATCGCATTATTGACCCCACTAAGGGCAGCATCAAATTTAGCCCTGATGGAACCTCTGTTACCTTCTCACCGCAAACCGGTTACAGTGGAACGGCAAGCTTTACTCTTCTAGCAGATGACGGTTATAGTGCTTCTGCACCCCAGACGATTAATATTACTGTCAGCAACGCCCCCTTAGTAGACCTAGACTTTGTGGTAGGAAATCCACGCCTTGAAGTGGGTAAAGGAACAACCTTAATGGTTATGGGCGATTTTGCCGACCAGAAAAATGTTCTCTTACCGAGTTCTTATCTCAGCTTTAGCTCAGAAAATGCCAGCATCGCCAGCATCACCAGCACCGGCTATGTTAGCGGACTCGCCGAAGGCGTAACAGTTCTCAAAGCCGCACGTAATGGAATTCAAGCGGTTACAGCGACAAGAATCGGCAGCCAAGCGACACCCACCACGACAAACGAGTTTTATATCTCAGTGGCCGAGGAAAACGGGCTAGATATTTATCCTTTAGCGGTTACACTCACGAAAAACGCTACCCGCAAATTATTAGTAGGAATAGCCGATATTCCCGATTCTCCTGATTTAAGATTAGCTTCTGTGGGAACTCGTTACTTTGTCAGTGACCCCACCGTTCTGCAAGTGGATGCAAACGGTTTAATTACCGCTCTCAAGGAAGGGGTTGCTGATGTTACTGTCATTTACGGTGCGGCAGAAGCGGTTATTCCGGTTCAAGTGACGACCCCTCATCTAGGCGCGACAGTTTTAGGCACAGAAGGCGGCGTGATTCAAGCGAGTGATGGTTCACAAGTATTAGTGGCTCCCGAGGCACTGATCTATGACACAACCGTGAATCTGACTCCTTTAACGGCGGCGGAGATTTCCTCAAACTTAGCCATTCCTCAAGGCTTTAACTTTGCCGGAGCCTTTAAACTCGAGTTAGATGGTGGTGCATTAGCCCTACCGCTTCAATTTGCCTTACCCAACAGCCAAAATATCGCCCCCGGAACCGAAGTTTATCTCCTAGAAAAAGCCGCCGTTCCGGACATCACCGGCGTATGGCAAACCAAATGGTTAGCCGTTGAATCGGCGGTTGTGGGAACTGACGGAATGATTCGCACTCAATCACCGCCTTGGCAAGGTGCGGCGCGTCCGGGTGAATATTTAGTAGCTGTGCCGGATAATTTCGCTGGTAGTGCCTCGGTAGTCAAAGGTAAACTCAATGTTACCTACAAAATGCCCACTTATTTTGTAGATAACTTCTCGGCCGCCCTCGGATTCTTAACGGGAACTAGCGCGATTTCTTCGGAAAATGATTCTTATTCGATTACCATCGGGGATTTAGATGAAAACTTAACGGCGGCTTACGCGACAGAGGGGGCCATCGCCTCACCGCTTGTACAATGGGATGGTTTTAAAGACAAATTAAAAGAATTAGAAGATACCACCAAAGAAATTAAAGAGAAGAATCAAGAAATACAAGCTTACGTGCGAGTGCTGCCTCGTTGGCTCAAGAAAATCGAAAGCTTTACGCTAGAACAAATTGATCTGTTAATTCGCTCTGAAGCTGATGAAGAACTGGTCACCACTTTAAGAAAAATTTACAACGCGGTTTCTGATAAAGTCAGACGCTTAGAACCGCTACGCAATAATCTAGTTAAAGCGTTACGAGTGTCTAATAAGCTTCTCGGCAGTGCGGCTAAGGTACTCAGCAATGTTAATCGTGCGGTGGCCCAAGCAGACACCTTCATGCAATTGTTTGACACTCGTCCTTTCCTGTCCATTACTTATGACATCTCCTCAGTCAATATTCTCAAAGTTCCGGCCACCGGTTTACCGAGTGTGACGCGGGCCAATGTTCAACTTGATCCTCAAGGCATTCCCTCATTTGAAATCTCTTTAGGCCCTGTGGCCTCTACGGAACAAGGTCCCACCGCGCCGCCTGCACTACAAAAAGCCGAGTTAACCTTTAGCAGTGGCGAACCCATTTTGTATGTAACTGGTAGCAATGTCCTGATTGAACCCAATAGTTTACCCGATCCCTTGGGTACTCAATTTGAAGACTTAGAAGTGGATTTCCGCGTCGGGAACCAAACCTATCAAGGCACTGTTCTGTCGAGTTTGAGCCAAAACTTAGGCAATAACTTATTCAAGGTTGCTATCGAAGTTCCTACGTCGCTTGCTCTGGGCATTTCTAGTATTAGTATCAAACGCAAACAAAAACAACTCAGAGGCCGAGAAGGAACTGATCCGATCTATGACATTATCAAACTCGGTAGTAATGAAATTAAGCTCTCTTCAGCCGGTAATTATGTCTTTGGGGCGCTTAAGACCAGTGATTCGATTTCCGTCGTCGATGGCCGAGATCCGCGCGTTATTTTTGAAGACCCGAGCAAAACCAGTAGTAATCTCTTATTAGCTCGCATTCCTGTAGGAGAAGATGGACCCGATAGACCCCAAGAACTGGCCTTAACGACTGATGGGGTTCGCGCTTATGTGCCGCTAGAACAATCCGGCAAAGTGGCCTTAGTGGATACTATGACCCTTCAACAGGTGGATACCAATCTTGAAACTGAGGGAATTAATCCCATTAAGGTTGGGGAAGGAACCGCCCCTCGGTCTATTGTGATTGATTCACGCGATCAATACGCTTATATTGGCGACGGACAAATCGGGGCAATTTATGTTTTAGATATTAATCCTTCTTCCTCCACCTATCACCAAGTAGTTCAAACCATTCAGGTACGACCTGCGCCTTATGGAATTCGCAAGATGGCCATTAGCAGTGATGGGCGGAAATTATTTGTCACATCACCAAATATCCCATTTGTCAAGGCCAATGCGGCGACTAAGAGCCAAATTTTTGTCATTAACATCGATCCGGCAGACCAACCGCAAAACGGGCGCTTGAATAGCCACAGGTGGCGTGAAGTCATTGGACAAATACAAGGAGAACAACTCGCAGAAGGCATTGCGGCGACACCCAATCCCGATAAAATGGTCTTTACAAACCGTCAGAGCGATCGCACGGGATACGGCTTAATTAGCATCACCAATAGTAATCCTGATCAATTTGCGGCTAGTGTTAGCTACACTGAACTAGCCCTTGGCGCACCAGATGATTATTTTGATGTAAATAATGCTAAATCGGTGGCTATTACGAATGATGGGCGTTATGGGTTCGTCGTCGGTTGGAATGGGGGCCCGTACGGCTATAAGAAGGAAGATGTAGATGGGGTGCAAGCAGGTAGCAATATCGGGATCATTATTAATCCCCTAGGGCCAAATCCCACCCTAGCGGCGGCTACTCGCCCCATACCGGGAGGATTAGCGGAGAGTTTGGTGCTATCTGCCGATAATCGCTATCTCTATGCCTCTTATCCCAACACGCCGGGGCTTTTCGTCTTCGATGTTGAGCAAATTATTTATACCCTCAATAATCCGGATGAATTTATCTTAGACGGACTAGACCGCAATCCTGAATCGCCCTTCTTTAATCCCGCTACTCAACGTGCTACTTTTGCTAATGATTTAATTCGTGTTCCCATTGATGATATTAATCCTCGCATTAGTGTGGCGGCAGATTATGGAATTATTAAAGAAGATCGCCCCAGAAACCAATTTACTTATGGAATTCTGCAAAAACCTGATGCTCAAGGGAATTTACAAACCAGTCCTTATGGACCCATTGGCACCGGTCCTCGCGGTTTAGCCACTTCTACACCTCCTTGGTTGAGTTTACTCGGTCCCATTGATAACACCCAAACTCAAGAGAAACCTCTGACTCCGAAGTTTAGTTGGGACTTTGACGACGGAATAGAGGCGGGTGTCAATAAAGTTAATTTATTTATCAGTACCTTCTCAGAGGGTAAAGGCTTATTACCTTGGGATAAAGTGGTGGATGTTTCTGATCCTACTGTTCTACCGGGCTTAAGCGAACAGCAAAAACTTGACTTTTTGACGCGAGATTGGAACGGTTACAAGGATTTCAACCCCAACCGAATTTTGACAGCTACATGGGAGTCTGATCGCTGGAGTTGGAGTAATCAAAGAATACTTGCCTTTGATAACACCTCCTTTACCCTTCCGGATGAACTCACCTTAACCGCAGGACAGAAATACTATTGGGCAGTAGAAGCCTTTACGGTTGACGGCAAACGGAATCTGAAGTTAGGCGAATTTAAAGCGAAAAATCCCGTCGCCACCACTCCTTTTGCTAGTGTAAGCGTGATTACTCACGGCTTTAACCCGCCTATTGTTTCTGCCCTAGAAATTCCTTCGGAAATTTACAAACTCGCCAACAGTATTATTGACTCTACGGATGGCGGTGTGGTCATGAAGTATGATCGCCCTACAGGTTTCTGGGTACCCATTGATAAAAACCGACAACTCTTGACAGAGTTTAAAGAAGAAAGCGGCTTTACTAACCCAGATAATCCCACCAGTGACCCGAATTATTTAACAAAATTAACCTCTTTCCTCAATAAACCCAAATATGATGCACTACCCCTAGTGCTGTTACCCGATTGGCTAGGCGCAAATGAGTCAGCAATTGCAGATTCCGGTTATACAGAAGCGGCGGCTGATGCGTTCTTTACCTCTATTGTTCAATTAGACCAACTTCTGGGCGGCAAGGTGGGTCGATACAACGGCGATCAACTGGTATCTCTGTATGATACAAAAGGTAATCTAGTACGTCAGCAAGGGGATATCTTTAACTCGCCGCTTCACTTTATTGGGTTTAGTCGCGGCACAGTCGTTAATAGCGAAATCGTGCAACGGTTGGGGACATTCTTCCCCTATGCCGGCGGTCGCATCAACTCAGATGGAAGTCCGGTTACCAATAGTCAAGGACAAGCTGAACGCGACTTCCAGGTAACCACTTTAGATCCTCATGACTTCTATCAAAAGAGTCTCAACGCCATTGATGTCAATATTCCTTGGCCGTTCAATCGACGATTACAGTTAGGTTATGGAAACTTCTATGAACCTCTGGTTCAGGTTTGGAATAATACCACCTATGCAGATAATTATTATCAGACGGTTCCTAACCTCGAATCGGGAACCTTAACCCCTGGAGGACGTAACCTCAGCCAGCTTCCCACTATCGATCCGGGTAATCCAGGTATTCGCAGTGACCGGACAGGTACCCGCGCACAAAACCAAGATAGTCAATATACCCAACCCACTGACTATATTTACAATCAAACCTTTAACGGATTGATTGGTTCTCCGAACAATTGGAAATTTGATCGCACTAACTTTGATGCAGAAGCGCAACGCCGAGGTATTAGTCAACAAGAGGCGGATTATTGGTGGAAAATGGCCGAAGAAGGCGGCCTCTCACCGGGTGCTATCTTTGGTTTCTGGGATGTTTCTCAACAGCAAAACGTCATCACCCAAGTGCGCTTTACTAACAAACAGGCCCCGATTTTCCGTCAGTTAAATAGTTCTCCTAAAGCAATGTTCTTGAAACCCAAGACCATTAAGAAAGAAGATTACTATTTAATGAATTATTTGATACCTAACGTTGATGCTAATACCTTTGCCAGTAGTCAAGACGGACCGGTTGGTTTAGTGGGCTTGTACAAACCCAAACCCCTCAGTAAACTGGTTAATGTACCCGATGCTGTTTTCCGAAAACTCGACGGAGGTACAGGACTTCATGCCCAACGTCGATATGATTGGGAAACCCATTGGGAAGGACATTGGAAGGAATATTCTTCAGATGAACTCAATCAATATATCCCCGGCTTTAACGCTACTACCCTCAACAGTTTGGCACCAGACAAACAATATGATGATTACTGGAAAAACTATTGGGAAAATTACTGGACTGCTTGGGAAAATCAATGGAATAATGGTACTCCGACTGATTATCATCCCACCGATGGGCTAACTTTATTCCGCTATACGATTCCTGGGGAAACCACTGAATATACTCATAGTCGCGCCTACGTTAAAGGCGGTGTTATTTACGATAATCGTAACGATGTCTTAAAGTATCCGGATTTCCTCAATCATCCTGAGCCGATTGATGTTAACATCACGCCAAACTACACTAAAGAATCAATTCTCTACGATCCGAATTTCCTCAATAATTTAACAAGGGATCGCGGCATCGATAACACGGGTAACGAGTGGACATCTAACGCGGCAAACAAAAATAAACCTTTTACCGGAGATATGGATCTATTTGATCTCATTGGAGTCGAAAGTGGAAGGTCTTTAAATCCCTTTAAAACTAAGGATGCTGATTTAAATAACGGTAATAATCTCACCCGCCCCGACAATTTACCCATTGTGTTTAACCCCACTTACGGAAGCTGGCAGGATGAGGTAGTCAGACAGTTGATGCAAGTTAATAGTCTGGATATTGAACATGGTCCTCATATGTCACCGACTTGGGGATACAACAAGAATACCTTTGCGGCTATGAAGACTAATATCATGCGGGGACACGGAAGAGGCGGCGAAATATTCCAATTTACCCCGGTTCAAATTACTGACACCAGTTTTACTGAAAGTGCGGTTAATTTCTATGCCAATACCCCCAACATTAACCTTCAGTTAGGAACGCGGCAAGGAACCACTAATTATCTCAATAGTCGAGCCGGCTTTACCCGAGAAACAGACCCCCTCAATATTGGTCCTATTCCCATATTTGCTGGACAAGGCGGCGTACATGGACGAGTATTAAGCTGGTACAGTGGCACCGCTAATCTCGGATTAACAGAAGCACCAGATGCCCTCTATCGTCGTTTAGCTGACGGCTATAATACCCAGTTCTACGATACGGATTTTCTGGGCGTTAACAATCAATTAAATCCTTGGTATGTTCCTAATCATATTCAAAGCAATACAAACTGGGCGAATAACGCGACGACGGCTCCTTGGGAGGGCATCGGCACCGGTTGGTTCTTCTCGGTTTTAGGAGGTGGTAAAAATTTACGCCCGAACACGTCTGTAAGCGAGAAAACGCCGTTAAACTTTGATAATACTTATAGCCGCAGAATGCGGGGAGACTATGCGGTTCCCACGATCTTTAATGGCAATTTTGATGCAATTACTCAGATTAACCCCGCGCAAACACTCCTACGCACGTTAATTTCTAAATCGCTGCCGGGCTGGTCATTCCATAATGGAGATAGCTCAGGAAGCGTCGATCTTTATTCTCATTTAGTCAATATCAATGATATTTCTCAGTCTAGCGATCCGACTTTATGGCGTGAATTGAATCGTCTAGGCGTGGATCGTTCTCAAGCGAATTATGCCATTAAACTCAATTCAGACTTGACTGAAATTAGCCACAATCGCTTTATTATCCCTGATACGGGGGCATTACGCTTTAACCTCTATGTTAAAGATGCGACGGCTGATAGTACCGATACCCTGCAAGTATTCCTTGATGATAGTTCTGTTCTCATCGGCACCATTAAGCTAAAACTGGGCCAAAATGCGGATGAAATTAGCTACGGTAAACGCGGGTTTGAAACCTTTACCCTAGAAATTCCTGAAGCGTGGGGCATTGACTTGCGTGGACGACCCACAACGCTCAAGTTTAAACTCAATGGTAATACAGAAGTTCTCATTGATGATGTTTTCTTCAAGAGTGCGTCTTTGGGCTTAGGAATACAGGTTAAAGACCAGGAACAACAGGCTGTTACTGATTCCTTTAATCAAAAAAATAATTATCTGATTGAAAAGCCTCAATACGCGGCATCTTACAATAGTTCCATCGATAGTTCCACTAATAGTTTTATCTATACCCCCAATTGGGTTAGCTCAGTGGTGAATGCTTCAACCATTGCGACTCTGGGTCCAACTACGCCGGTAGATCCTCGCTTTACCACCGATCCCACCCTCAGTAATGCGCCTGGCGGCTTAAGTAATCCTGATATTAATTCTTACAAGAAGAGTGGTTATATACCCGGTCAGATGGCCACCTCGGCTGATTTTAACCGCACGGAAAAAGATATGGCCGGAACCTATATCTTGAGCAACACGCTACCACAGCAAATTGACGTGGCGGTTGGACCTTGGCGTTCTCTGGACCTTTACGCTCAATCTTTGGTGGCTCAAGGAAAAGAACTTTATATTATTGCTGGCGGTTCTCAAGCCACACTAACAACTTTACCCGAAGCTCCGGCCCCCACTCTCAGAGATGCTTACAAGACGAGTGAAGACCTTTTCGGGAAAGAAGGATCGGTGGTTCCTGTGGTACCAGAATTCATTTGGAAGGTGATCCTGGTGATGGACCGCCCGGGAATGAGCTTGTCAGATATTACGGCTGATACCCGTGTGATTGCTGTTAAATTTAAAAATACCTCGGCGGCGGCTAAAGGGTTTGAATCGGTTACTGATCCCCGTTGGTTAGATTGGAGAAATGAAGAGTATGTGACAACTGTTGCGGATATTGAAACCCTCAGTGGTTTGAAGTTGTTCACTAATCTGTCTAATGATGTGCGAGATGAATTGCTCACTAAACGAGATGAGGCCAGAAAAACGGCTTCTCAATTAATCAATGAATTGCCTCAGTATATTTCTGAAGAACTAACTAACGGGACTGATAACACTGTTGAACCCAAAGATGGTAATAGCTATTCGGGTGCTGACCCTGACTTACAAAATAATCAACTGAAAGCCGCTCCTGTCACTAACAGCACTGGGTTCACGGGTAATCTTCTCAACTCGCCGGAATTACTGGGAAGTGTTAAAGCGGCGGCGCTGAGTCTCTGGAATAGTCAATTAAACCCAGAAAATCCGTTTAGCTTTGATGTGATCCTCGAAGACTTACCCGTCGGTCAACTCGCAGAAGCGAAAGTGGCTCAATTTGATGCTCAAGGACGACCCATCGGGGGCCAAATTGTGATCGATATTGACGGTAATGGGTTGGGTTGGTTTATTGATCCTACGCCGCTTGATCACAGCGAATTTAGTCAATCTCTCAATGACAGTGCTTTCCAAGCTACATCCAATTCAGCCGCTTATGGAAGTTATGATTTGCTGACCACGATGTTACATGAAATGGGTCATATTGCTGGCTTTATCAGTGGTTGGAACGGATTTGATAGCAATGTTAAAACGCTTAGCGGTTCTTCGTTCTTTGTTGGGAATAATTTCAGTGCAAAATTAACCAGCGATCGCTCTCACTTGGATGCAACCACTTATGCTTATGACCTGATGAATACTATGTTGGCTCCGGGGGTACGTAAGCTTCCCTCGAGTCTGGACTTACAAATTCTCCATCAGGCCCGCAATAGTAATCTCGCTAACGGAAAAGGAACGCTCCAAGCACCGTTGACCTCAAGCCCACTGATCGCTATCCTCAATGGAAACTTTAATATTAGTAACCGCACCGATCCGAATTTCGGTTGGTCTACACGCGGCGCGACAGCGATCATTAATGGTCAAGCGGTCTTACAAGAAACCTCGCCCCTGTTGACTAATTTCTCTCAAAGCTTTGTCATTCCTCAAGGGGCTAAGACGCTACAGTTTACCCTCATTAACAGTGACCTTGACAGTAGTCCCTCAGCACCGGGTGATGCTTTTGAAGCGGCTTTACTGGATGCGAATACCCTTGCGCCCCTAGTAGGCACAGCCGCCGGACTTACTCAAACTGACGCTTTCCTCAATCTACAATATACGGGGGCAGCATACTTTAGTCCAAAAGTCAAGATAAATGGGGCAACAACTTCTGGCGATCTGATCGGCCTGACCTCTTCTCGCATTGTTCAAGTGGATTTAACGGGTATTAGCGCGGGTACAGTGGCTAAACTCTACTTTGATTTACTCGGTTTTGGTAGCAAAGAGGGTTCTGTCACCATTGACAATGTGGTCATTTTCAGTGAAGGAAATCAGCCGTTAGCCCCAGAGGCGAACCCCGATACTAGCACCACCTCTCAAGCCGCGCCGGTGGTTATCGATGTGGCGGCTAATGACACGGATGCAGATGGAACACTAGACCTGTCATCGGTACAAATTGGTCAGTCTGCGAGCAACGGAACCCTTTCCTTTAACGCGAACGGAACCCTTACTTATACCCCGAATGCGAGTTTTGTGGGTACTGACAGCTTTACCTACACCATTGCAGATGATAGCGGTAATCGCTCTAATGAAACCACTGTAACGGTTACGGTGAATAATGCGCCCCCGGTTATTACCAGTTTAGAAACCTCTCCCAACCCGCAAGAGGGAACTGTAATTAACTTTAGTGCGACGGCTACAGATGCGGGCAACGATGCGCTAACTTATACCTGGAATTTTGGCGATGGTAGTGATCCAATGACGGGTAACGCGGTCAGTCATACCTTTGTTAACAGTGGGACTTACACCACCACTTTAACGGTTACGGATACGAATGGAGGCAGCACCAGCCAAAGTTTAACGGTTAATGTTAACAATGCACTGCCCACTATTACCAGTATTTCGAGTCCTTCTATTCTTAATGAAGGAACGCCGGCAAGCTTTAATGCCACAGCGACAGACATTAATAATGATCCCTTAACCTATAGCTGGAACTTTGGTGATAACAGTGAGCCAATTTTAGGTCAACTGGTTAGTCATACCTTTGCGGATAACGGAACTTACACGGTGACGCTGACAGTCAGTGATGATAATGGAAACGCCACACAGCAAAGCTTGACGGTGACGGTGAATAACTTGGCTCCTCTGGTGAATGCGGGTAATGATCTCACCTCTTTTGAAGGGCAAAGTGTGAGCTTTAACGGTAGTTATACTGACCCCGGAGTTTTAGACAGTCATAGCATTATCTGGAACTTTGGAGACGGAAATACCAACACCGGCAGCTTAACCCCAACTCATACCTATGCTAATAACGGAACTTATACCGTTACTCTCACGGTGATCGATAATAACGGGGATATGGGTCAAGATACTCTTACGGTTTCCGTCTTTAATCTTGCCCCCACTTTAATCAGTGTGAATGCACCAACGGCCCTAAATGAAGGGAGTAGCGGTAGCTTCAGTGCCACAGCAACTGATCCGGGTAATGATACCCTCAGTTATAGTTGGAATTTTGGCGATAGCAGTGCGGTGATTCCTGGTCAGAATGTCAATTATACTTGGGCCAATAATGGAAACTATACGGTCACGGTAACGGTTGTGGATGCGGATGGCGCGGCGACAAGTCAAAGTCTGTTAGTGACCGTTAATAATGTTGCGCCTACTATAACGAGTATGACGGGTAATCTGACTCCTAGTGAAGGTTCAACGGTGGTCTTTAATGCGAGTGCGACTGATGCGGGTAATGATTCTCTGACTTACAGTTGGAATTTTGGCGATGGAAACGAAGCAGTTATCGGGCAAACGGTGAGTCACGTTTTTGTGGAAAATGGGGTTTATATCGTGACTCTCTCGGTTAAAGATTCAGACAACGCTGTCACCACTCAAAGCTTAGAGGTCAATGTTTCTAATGTTGCGCCCACTGTGAAGGCGGGAATAGATCAAACTGTTTATCAGGGTCAAGCGGTTAGCTTTAATGGAACTTACACAGACCCGGGTATTCTCGATACTCATACTTTTGTCTGGAATTTTGGCGATGGAACGAGTAATACTAATTCGTTAACACCTACCTATGTTTATAGCAATAGTGGAACTTATACGGTGAGTTTGACGGTGACTGATGATGAGGGTGCCAGCAGTGTGGATCAATTCCTGGTTAATGTTAAGCCGCTTCCTAGCTTAACCATTAATGACGTTACTGTAGTGGAAGGAGATAACAATACGAGTACAGCTATCTTTACGGTTAGCTTATCTGAGGCCAGTACCCAAACGGTTACGGTCAATTTTGCCACACAAGACGCGACGGCTAAATCCTCGTTAGATTATGTGGCGGCTCAAGGAACCCTCACTTTTGCCCCTGGACAAACGACTCAAACCATTTCTGTGGCGATTCTTGGCGATCTGGTGGATGAATTTGATGAGCAATTCTCGATTGTTTTAAGTAACGCGACTTTCGCTGCTTTAGGGGATAACCAAGCACAGGCCACTATTGAGGATAATGATGCTGCGCCTAGCTTATCAGTGGATGATGTTTCTATTACTGAAGGCGACAATGGGACGAGTCTTGCGGTCTTTAAAGTGAATCTTTCTGCGGCAAGTGAAAAACCGATCCAGGTTAATTATGCGACGGCTAATGATACAGCCACTGCCGGGGTTGACTACAGGGCCACAAGCGGAACCCTTACTTTTGCACCCGGACAAACCACACAAACCGTTTCGGTGGAAATTCTTAATGATCAACTCGATGAGTTTGATGAACGCTTCTTACTCAATTTGACACAACCGACTCATGCGACGCTTAGTGATGCTGTGGCTGTTGCTACTATTGTTGATAACGATCCCCTACCCGCGCTCACTGTTGGTAATGTGAGCGTTACTGAGGGAGATAGTGGCAGCACAACAGCGACTTTTACGGTTAGTCTGAGTGCCCCTAGTGGTAAGACAGTGAGCGTCAATTATAGTACAGCTAATGGTACAGCTACGGCCGGGCTTGACTATACAGCCACAAGCGGCACGCTGACTTTTGCACCGGGAGAAACGCTTAAGACGATTTCTGTGGAGGTTAAAGGGGACCGTCTCGTAGAAGCGGATGAAATCTTTGTGCTGAACTTGAGTAGTCCGACTAATGCGATTGTGAGTCAGTCGCAAGCCATTGGTACGATTCTCAATAATGATCAACCGCGTCCGTTTACGATTAAAGCCGAGGGAACTGTAACCATCAATGGAGGTGGTGATTTTGATGGAAATCCGCTTAATTTAGATGATGATGCCTTGATTTATGCGGGTAAAGGCTTTACCTTTAATGGAAATATTATTTTACCGGTTCTCAGAGATGCTCAGGGTAATGCTATTGTGGATCAAGCAGGTAAGCAGATTCTGGTAGACAGGGCGGTTACGGTTGGGCCTAATTATACGGTTAGCAATGCGACTACGGGTAAATACAGTAATCTGCTGCCGCCTCAAGTGATTGAACAGCAAACTGTAACGGTTCCGCTTTATAGCGATCTTTTAAATCAGGAGTTAGTCGCTAAAATTCCCACCGGAACGCCGACGGTGATCTTTAATGCTCAACAAAATACCCTGAATAATGCCTCAGATTGGGCGCAAAAATTCCCACCGGCGGGAACTTCTAACAATCCTACAGTGGTTCGTGTGATTAATGGCGGCTTAACGATTCCTAATCAAGTTAATCTCAGTAATTATGTGATTATCGTTGAGCAAGGAAGTATTAATTTTAACGGTCAGGGCCATAACCTCAACAATGTGGTATTGATTGCTAATAACGGAAATATTAATCTTGCTAATGTTCAAGCGAATAATTTATCGGTATTTGCCTCTGGCTCGATTAATATGAATGGTGGAGCGCGTTTTTCGGGTTCGACTTTACTAGCAAATAGCAGTAATAGCGGTAGTATTACGTTTAATGGGGCTACCACTACTACCGATAGTAACAGTCAATTGCGCGTTATTTCTCAAGGTTCAATTGTTTACAATGGTGCTACCAATACCACAGGACAGTTTTTAGCCAGCAAAGATTTTACTTATAATGGGAACTCAACCCTGTTTGGTTCTATTGAAGTCAAAGGTAATATCCTTTTTAATGCTGGTGCTAATGTTGTAGCTATTGGATAAATAATTAGATAGACAAGAGACAAAAAACCCGAGAAAATTGCCCCCGAGTCGACTGACACAGTTAATTAGGCTGTTGTCTCTTGCCATTTAACGGGCACTGTGTTATGAAAGTATAACAACCTTTGAGCATGAGGCTATTTGCCTTTTGCTGTGGGTTTATCAAACAAGTTATGTCTTAAGAGAGATTTTACTCTTGTCAATGCTTCTTAAATACATTAGAATCTAAAAAGTAACAATATTCTTATACAGCTAGGGCTAAGTTAGAGAAAACTCTAAAGGAGGACGACTTTTTGAACTATAATAGCTAATTTAAAGATTTGACAAAAGTATTATTGATTCTTTACGGTAGCTTTAAATAAGTAAATGCTTAATTTTATACCGGTTTTCTTATGGAGAAGCTTTCAACTAAAATCTTATAGCCTGAGTTTTTGATAATTGAAAGTTTAAAAGATTTTATTTATTTTTTGTGAAATGAAGCTAATTTATCTAGCCTAATTTGACAAGTGGCTCAAAATAAATAAAAACAAAAAACTCATATAAGCTAAAATTGGTAACAATTTGGTAATAGCCAATAGGCTCAATAATTTTAACTTGATAATTCTGTAGTATATATGACTAACTTACCCTGTAGTCCCCCGTTATCGCCTGCACAGCAAGCGCAAAAATGGATTGATCAACCATTAGAATTTTTGGATCATTGTTTTCAGGATTACGGGGATATATTTACCCTTGAATTAGGGGCATTGGGAGCAACGATTTTTTTAGGTAATCCCCAAGCCGTAGAGACAATTTTTAAATTACATGGTCATTTATTTGAATGTCATCAATTTAATGTTAGTTATGCTCCCTTGATGGGAAAAAATGCTCTTTTCTTACAAGACGGAGAGGCTCATAAACGCTTACGTCGTATTATGATGCCGCCTTTCCACCGAGAAAGAGTGCAAAAGTATGCTGACTACATTCAAGAAATTGCTCAAGAGAGTGTAAAAGATTGGACAAGAGGAAAAGTTCTTAAAATTCGTTCATTAATGCACCGTTTAGCACTTGAGGTAACGTTAAGAATTTTTTTTAGTGAACGAACATTGCCCATTGAAAAAATTAGATATTGGTTTGAAACTAAAGTTTTTACAGAAACAAAAAGCTGGAAACCTTGGTTTAATTATAGCCGCTTACAACCTCAAATCCGACAATTAATTAGGGAAGAAATTGAGTTTAGAAAAGAAGCTAAATTTGAGAGTGTTGATCTATTAAATTGGTTACAACTGGCTCAAGATGAAGAAGGGAATTTTTTAAGCGAAGAGGAACTACAAGATCAACTTCTAACCTTAATGATCACGGCAGTAGATCCGATAGCCATGTCTCTGACCTGGGCTTTATATTGGATTCATAAGTTACCCAAGGTAAAAGCCACCTTAAGCGAAGAACTCAAAACATTAGAGGGCAAATTAGATCCACTGGCCATTAACCAACTGCCCTATCTGACAGCCGTATGTCAAGAAACTTTACGACTTCATCCTATATTGCCTACGGTTTCAGGACGACGCTTAACCACACCCATAGAAGTGATGGGGTATCATTTCCCAGAAGGAACAACAGTAGCACCCTGTGCATATTTAGTGCATCGACGAGAAGAACTGTATCCTGAACCCCGTTCCTTTAAGCCTGAACGATTTTTGCAAAATCAATATAGTGCTTATGAATATTTTCCCTTTGGAGGGGGGAACCGCTTATGTCTCGGTGCGGCTTTAGCCCCCTTAGAAATCAAAATAGTGCTTGCTACTATATTGTCTTCTCATGATTTATCCCTGATGGATCAAGAACCCTTATCTATGGTTCGTTATGGGACTTTAGTTGCGCCTTCTGAAACCTTCCAAATGATCGTTATTAAGTGAGTTATTTATGGAAAAAATTAGTTTTAAAAATGCTACTTTAGTTGACCTCTTACGTTGGAGAGCAATTAATGAGCCGGATCATCATGCCTATACTTTTTTAATTGATAATAATCGAGAAGCCGAGCGGCTGACTTATGCAGAGTTAGACCAACAAGCACGAGCCATTGCTGCACACTTGCAGTCCCTTGATACAAAAGGAGATAGGGCACTGCTACTCTATCCAGCAGGATTAGAAATTATCAAAGCCTTTTTCGGTTGTCTCTATGCAGGGATCGTTGCTATTCCCGCGCCTTTTCCAGAAGCCAGTAGACTAAAACGCACCCTGCCAAGACTACAAGCTATTGCCAAAGATGCTCAAGTGAGTTTAGTGCTAGGAAATGCGAATATTATTTCCCAACTAGAGGAATATCGCCAAGAGGTTGCCGAGCTTCAAGGCATTAAATACATAGATATTAATAGTATTGACCCTCAACTAGCGGAGTCGTGGGAAGAATACCCCACTCAGGTAGATGATTTAGCCTACCTTCAATATACGTCGGGTTCGACTTCAACACCGAAAGGGGTAATGCTAACTCATGGCAACGTCGTTTCTCATTGTCATTATATCCAGCAAGTTTGTGAATACGACGAAAATAGCGTTAGCGTCACTTGGTTGCCTTATTTTCATGATTACGGGCTAGTAGAAGGGATTTTAGAGCCTTTATACAATGGCACACCCGGTTATATCATGTCGCCGTTTGCCTTCATGAAGCGCCCCTTAAATTGGCTCAAAGCGATTTCTGATTATCAAGGAACCCATACTCAAGCACCGAATTTTGCCTATGATCAATGTGTCAGACGCATAAAACCCGAAGATCGGGCCAGCTTAAATCTTAAAAGTTGGCGTTCGGCGGGGAATGGTGCAGAGCCAATTAACCCCAAAGTTTTAGAGAAATTTTATCAAACCTATGCCCCCAATGGCCTGACGTGGAATGCCTCCTGTCCTGCTTATGGACTGGCAGAAGCAACCCTAATGGTGTCTTGTTGCTCTCCTTCACTCAAACCAACTATCAGCTACTTCGAACCCGAAGCCCTCACCAGTAACAAAATTGTTGAAGCTTCTGATAAAACCCAAGCACGGGCCATAACCAGTTGTGGTCCCCTGCTGGCAGATACAAAAGTTCTAATAGTGAATCCTGACACCCTCAAGCAATGCAATGCTGACGAAGTCGGAGAAATATGGGTAGCTTCTTCAGGCGTGGCTAAAGGTTATTGGCAACGTCCGGATGCCACCCAAGAAACCTTCTTGGCTTATGTAGCCGATACTCAAGAAGGGCCTTTCCTGAGAACAGGCGATTTAGGTTTTATTAAAGATGGGCAACTGTATATTACCAGCCGTATCAAAGATTTAATTATCATTGCCGGAACCAATCACTATCCCCAAGATATTGAATGGAATGTCGAGAAGAGTCACCCATATTTACGTCCCAATAGCAGCGCGGCCTTTTCCATTCAAGTCGATGGCGAGGAAAAATTAGTCGTAGCGCAAGAACTCGAACGCGGCTATAAACCTGAAGATATCGAAGAAATTTTTAACGTTATTCGCAAAGTCATCACCACTGAACATGAAGTAGCTGTTTATGCGGTGTTGCTTTTATCTCGAGGCAGTTTACCAAAAACCGCGAGTGGCAAAATTCAGCGCAGTATCTGTTGGAAACTCTTCCAAGAGGGAAGCTTAGAAGTTATTGCCAGTTGGATCGCTGATGGTTCTGCCCCAAAAGCGGCTCAAAGCCCCACTAAACCCCCAGCCGGCAAAGTTTCCTCTATCCAGCCGAAAACTCCTTTAGTCACGGCACCGGATGATGTCAGTAAAAAGCGAGCCGATGATCTGATTGCCTGGTTACGCGACTACTCAGAAGAACGTATTGACTCTCGTCTGATCGATGAACGTCGTTGTCTGCCACCTTATATTGTCCTAGATTTCGGCAATCAGGGATTGATGGGATTACAAGTTCCCGAAAAGTACGGTGGCCTTGCGCTCAAAAATCGTGACTTACTCAGAGTATTTGAACAATTAGCCGCCATTGACTTGAGTATTGCATCACTATTGTTTATACATAATACAAATGGCGTTCGTCCTCTGGTGGGTTATGCGACTCCGACTATTCAAGAAGAACTGCTACCGATATTAGCGCAAGGACGTGAACTAGCGGCTTTTGCCCTCACCGAACCGACAGCCGGTTCCAATCTTCCCAACATCGGAACTATTGCGATTCCGGATGCTAAAGGGGGATGGCGTTTGCGCGGGGCGAAAAGATGGAATGCGAGCGGCTGGGCGGGAATAATTCATGTGTTCGCCAAAACCCTAGACGAAAACGGAAAAGTGGGTCATCCCTCGGCCTTTGTGGTGCGTCAAAGAACACCTGGGTTACAGGTCGGACCTGAATCCCTGACAATGGGAGTACGAGGCATTATGCAAAATATCATTTACTTTGATGATGTTTTGGTCAGCCCGACTCAGTTACTCGGTGAAGTCAACAAAGGGATGGATGTAGCTGAAGAAGCAATGCTTTTGGCTCATCTGTGTATGGCTTCTTTGAGTGTAGGGGGGGGGATGAAACGCTGCGCTCAACTGATGCTGCGCTATGCTAACCGTCGTCAGGTTTCTACAGGACGCTTATTGGATAATCCGACGATCTTAGCCGTTTTAAGCGAATTAACCATCAAGATCACCCTGATCCAAAACTTGCTCAATCAGTTAGTCACTGTATTAGATGAAGAGGATTACCCGCCCAAAGAAATTGGCATGATGCTTAAAATTCTCTCCACTGATTATTTATGGCAAGCTTCTGATGATCTCGTAGAAACGTTAGGCGGACGGGGTTATATGGAAAATAACATTGCGCCGCAAATTATGCGCGATTGTCGTATGCTTCGGATTGGAGAAGGCGCTAACGAGATCATGACGATTACGGTGGGCCGCCGAGTCTTTCATTCAGAAGAATTACACCAGTTTTTAATTAATCGCCTTGGAAATGCCGCCATGTCTGAGCGATTAAAAGAAGCCGCTCAACAAATACAAGCTCGTTGTTTGTCGGCTAATGGACGTTTCTCTAATCGTTCTAGTGCTTTATCTTGGGCTTATAACTTGATTGGGAAAGTGAGTATTTTGGGCGTGGTTTTAGCGGCGGCTCAAAGCAGTGCGAGACGTTTTCCTTCAGAATCCTTAAATTTAGCGGTAGAATGGGCATCTTATCAATTTGAAAGCACTTTAAGTCAGGCGCTTAAAGGATTTGCTATAGAATCTTTGATGTTAAATACTCAACAAACACAGGATTTAATTGATCATTATGCTGAAAGCATTGGGGACCTTGAACAAAGACCCCCAGGCATCGAAGATAAGTTAGATCCTTTACTCCGAAGAGATATTTCTAATAGCGGTTTTCCGGACTTTTCTCATCTACCCGGAAATGTCAACTTAGAAAAACTTGTCTCTGAAACACCAGCCGAAGCCACGCCAAAATTAGAAGATTTATCCTTGGAACAAAAGCGAGCATTAATTCAAAAGCTTCTTGTTAAAAATGGCTCTGAAACTAAACTACCGGAAATGTCTTCAGAAGAAAAACGAAACCTGTTAGAAAAATTACTGCAAAACAAACAGTAAGTCTAACATAAAACAACGCTGAAATTAGCGAAATGTAGTATAATTTAAACAATTAACTTTACCACCGGAGGATTTTCGCCAATGAGTACACAACTGGAAACTAGAGGGGAAACAAAAAGTTCGATTCAAAACTGGTTAGTATCTTGGATAGCTAAAGAACTAGACTTATCAGAAAATGAAATTAATACGAGCAAATCTTTACTAGAATATAGCTTAAACTCGATGACCGCGATGATGTTGGTGGGCGATCTAGAAGACTGGCTGAAAATTGAAATTGTTCCTACCCTTGTATGGGATTATCCTTCAATTGATGCTTTAACTGAATATTTATCAGAACAAACCGGTAATAGTGCTGAAATCGAAACAAATAACTTGTCTTCTGAAGCTGATTCTCAAAAGGTTTCTGTAAATATTGACCAACTATCTGAAGAGCAAATGAATGCTTTATTGGGTCAATTATTAAAATAATTTTTTCCCAAGACTAGCCTCATTTACGATTCATAGTACCTGGACAAAATTTCAACTTCTGTGTTAATTATTTTTGAAATTAAGTATTCTTAATCTACAGAGTTCGATTGACTTTTGTCCATTTACTCATCAAAAATCCTAGAGCAGGTGTATTAAGTTATATCAAAAGGCAAGAGGCAAAAGACAAAATCTTGGTCTTCTTAGGTTTTAGTCTTTAAGCCTGCCTTTAGCGGTTACTATAACCTAACCTTAAAGTTAATTATGAAATACACTGGAAACGAAATAGATAAGCTTTCTCAGACAGAAAAAAATTTTTTGCTCAGGGAAATGCTTGAAAAAAAACAATCTGCTTTATTTCCACTTTCTTTAGGTCAGGAACGTGTTTGGTTTCATGCTCAACTTAACCCTGATAGTCCTGTTTATAACCTGGCAGTAACTTATAATTTAAAAGGACCGCTCAATTTAATCGCACTAGAGCAAAGCTTACAAGCTATAATTAATCGGCATCAAATTTTACGGACAATATTTCTCTACAACGGACAAAAACCTTTTCAATCTATTTTATCCAATTTTTCTTATACTTTATCAGTTATTGATCTGCAAAATCTTCCTGAAGACCTACGCAAGAAGCAAGCGCAGAATTTATTGATAGAAGCGGCTAGAAAACCCTTTAATTTAACCATGAGTTTGTTATGGTCTATCCAACTGATTCGTTGTGCAGAAGAAGAACATATTTTATTGCTCATTATGCACCATATCATTTCTGATGGTTGGTCTTTTTATGTTTTGGCTGAGGAATTAAATCAACTTTATAAAGCTTTCTGTGAAGAGAAAACTTCACCTTTACCTGACTTACCCATTCAGTATGTTGACTTTGCTCAAAAACAGCGAGATTGGCTGGGGTGCGAAACGAGTTCCGCACTATCGAGTCAGCAGTCTGAAAAACAGATGGCTTACTGGCAAAAGCATTTACAAGGAACTATATCTACCCTTAAATTACCCGTTAACCGCTTTCAAACTAATAGATTTACTAGAGACTTAGCAAATTACCAGTCTTTTCAACTTTCTCCAAGCCTAACTCAAGCACTAAAAGCCTTGAGTAAAGAACAAAATGTTACTTTGTTCATGACGTTAATGGCCAGCTTACAGGTGTTATTACATAAATACAGTGGACAGGAAGATATCATTATTTGTTCACCGATTGCCGGCCGTCATCGTTCCCAATTGAAGGGCTTAATTGGTTATTTTAATAATATTATACCTCTTAGGACAGACTTATCGGGTGATCCGAATTTTCTTGAGTTAATTAGCCGCGTGCGGCTGGTTGCCCTAAATGCTTATAAAAATCAAGATATACCCTTTCAAAATATTATAAATTTACCTAATCTTATTCAAACCTCACTCACAAAAGTATTACTAACGGTAGACTTTAAGTGGTTTCCGGATCTAGGTCTCGATAAAATTCATTCTGAAAGTCAGTTTATTCATCCAGGTAGAGTAAATTTTGATATTTATCTTTCTATCTGGGAGGAGTCAGAACAACTTCAGGGAATGTTGGAATACAAAACTGATTTATTTGATGACAGCCGCATTAGTCAAATTCTTACTGATTATCAAAATTTACTGGAATTTTTGGTTAATAATCCTCAAAAAAGGCTTTCATCTGTCCCATCTTACAGTCAGTTTGTTGAAACATTATCTGTTAATTCTATAGCCGAAATAGTGCAAACAGAATATGAACCTCCAAGGTCTGTATTAGAACTTCAAGTTACTCAAATTTGGCAAGAAGTTTTAGGGATTAATCCTATTGGGGTTCATGATAATCTCTTGGCTTTGGGAGCTTCTTCTTTATCAGCCGCTCGTATTTGTGAGCGCATTCAACAAACTTTTAATAGTCAATTATCTTTAGCAAAGATTTTCCAAGCACCCACAGTTGCACAAATCACTAAATTACTCTTTAGCAGTGACTCTTCTCTAGCGACTTCCTCTTTAGCTCCTATTCAACCTCATGGAAACAAACCTCCTTTATTTTTGTGCGAAGGAGTAGGAATTTATGCTTCTTTAATTCCTTATTTAGGGTTGGAGCAACCCATTTATGGATTAATGAGGGAAATTTCTGTTCACGACAGCAAAACAGTAGAAGAGATAGCCGAGCGATATTTAAAAGAAATCTACACCGTGCAACCGCAAGGACCGTATTATTTAGGGGGTCTATCTTTTGGCGGTCTTGTGGCTTTTGAGATAGCACAACAACTATATGCCAAAGGGGAACAAGTGGCTTTATTGGTTTTATTTGATACACCAGGGCCCGGCGCTTATATCCCTAAACCTATTCATTTACGAATTTTAGGTCATGCCAATAACCTATTCAAATATTCATTGCCCTATTTAAAAAATAAAACTCAAAAAATTATTCAAAAATCTCAATCTAATGTTTTTAAAAATTCTACATTTTCCTCTGCAATAGCGATGAATCAATTATTTAGAAAAAACGTTTATACCATTTCAAGAAAATATAAACATAAAGTTTATCCAGGTTCAATAACTCTTTTTAGCTTAAGTGAGAGGTCTGCCTTGAGTGACTCTCTCTTTGATCCCGCTTTAGGATATATCGATCCTTTTTTAGGCTGGGGTTCTATTGCTACTGAAGGGGTTAAAATGTACCAGTTTGCGGCAGAACACCTAACTCTTTTAAAAGAACCTTATGTACAACTCGTTGGCAAGCAATTAAAAGCTTGTTTGCAAGAAGCTCACGAGAATAAACCTCTGACAGAATTAACAGCTTTTCGGGAAAAAAAATCAGAAAAATTATTTAGATAAAATATTCGGTTAAAAAAGGTTTGATAAAAAATCGTAAATAAACCTCACTCTTATATTTTATTATTGTTAAGTACCTGGACATCAATAAAAGACATTGTGTTACGAAATATAAAAATTCTCATCTCGTGCCTAAGTAGTCGGACATAAATCAAGCACTCTATATAAAGAATTGTAAAATGGCTACAATTACCCGACACCCGACACCCTAACCTCACAGTTAACTTGATTTTTGTCCAGGTACTTATTGCCTCTTGCCTAAGCTTTTGTTCACCTAGTTAATTTCTCAATAATTATGGTTACTTTACAATCTAGCCCTGCATCTGATGATACCTCTATTAACTCCCAGATGAGTCAACAAAAAGCTAATGATCTCATTAGTTGGGTACGGACTTATGCGAATAAGCGTATTAACTCTCGTTTAATTGATGAGCGTCGTTGTATTCCTCCTTATATTATTCTCGATTTTGGCAATCAAGGATTATTGGGGATGCAAGTCCAGAAAAAGTATGGGGGTTTAGCGCTGACAAATGTTGATTCGCTTCGGGTAGTGGAACAACTGGCCGGCATTGATATTGCACTAGCGACATTTGTCGTAATCAATAGTTTTTTAGGAATTCGTACGATAGAACGATATGCCACAGATACTTTTCGTGAAGAGATATTATCTAATCTAGCGACAGGCCGTGAATTAGCCGCTTTTGCTTTAACAGAACCGGGTGCGGGTTCCAATCCGAGAGCGATATCTGCCACAGGAATCATGCAACAACAAGGCCAATGGCTGTTACAAGGACAAAAAAGTTGGATTGGTTTAGGGTCATGGGCGGGTGTTGTTAATGTTTTTGTTCAACTTTATGATGAGCAAAATAAGCCGGCTGGCATCACCGGCTTTGCTGTGCGACAACTGACTCCAGGATTAAATCACGGACTAGAAGCTTTAACGATGGGTATGCGGGGTATAGTCCAGAATGCTGTACATCTTGAGGACGTATTAGTCAATGAAACCAATCTTTTAGGTCAAATTGGTTCGGGAATGACAGTGGCTCAAGATGTTATGTTGTATACCCGTCTGGCTATTGCGGCTAAAAGTGTTGGTGCGATGAAGCGTTGTGCCCAGCTTATGTTAAAGTATGCCACCGGTCGCGATATTGGCACAGGAAAATTGATGGATAATCCAGTAACGCTGGTACGTATGAGTAATCTTACCGCCGCCATCACAGCCGTAGAAACTTTAGTGTATGGACTTGCGGAACTCCTTGACCGGGGAGTTTCTGTTCCCACTGAGGCTTATATTGCTTGCAAAACTTCGGGTCCTGAATTTCTGGGACAGGCGGCAGATGATCTGATTCAACTTTTGGGGGGACGCGGCTATATTGAAACCAATATTGCTCCTCAAATTCTACGTGATGCTAGAATATTCCGCATTTTTGAAGGCCCTACTGAAACCCTTAATATGTTTTTTGGTTCATCTTTAGTTCGGCCCAGAAAAGAATTAGAAAGGTTTTTCTGTGAGCAGTTAGCGGCTGTGGATCTTTGGAATGATTTAACTAATAAACTTCAAGAGATCTATGAAAGATGGTCCGTTTCTGTTGAACCTTTTGCTAATAAAAGCTCTGCTCGAAGCTGGGCTTTCACCCTCATGGGTGAATTAGGCACTTATGGATTTTTATTAGCGATGCTACAAGGAAAATACAACGTCAGTCCATCCCCTGAATTAGCTCGTGCTATTACTTGGACTCAAGCTCAATTTGATTTTACTTTTTCTAAAGCTCTGAAGGGTTCACCGGTTACCTCGGCTTACCAAAATGCTGATGAAAATCAAGCGTTAATCTCTAGTTATACTGAATCCATTGGAGAACTTGAACAAACTCTTCCCGGTGAAGATTATGCTCTTGACTATTTACTTAAACAATAAGTAGGTGGGCATCATTAAAAATAGAAGAAACGCTGACACCCTAAAACTCAGAGCTTGCACCAATTTATTTAAAACTTTCTCATATCGGGGAAAGGTTAAAGGCGAAGGGACAAAGTGCGGAACACGAGTGTTGCACCCCAGGCTATTTTATTCTTTCCCCATTCCCCCTTCTCGATTGCCCAATTTACCCTGTTAGTTTAAGTTTTCGTTGATAGATTTTTATTGCTTGAGTTTAAAATTAGATTTAATTACAATTTTTTAAATATATGGAAATTAAACAAAAAGTTAAAGAAAAAATTCCTCAATTATTTTTTAGAAGTACAAAAGTTGATAAAAAGTTTTTAGATAATCAAAAAAATAATTTTGAACTAGAATTTCACAAGATTTGTTTAAACCAAAACATTTAACCTTTCCCCTTTAACCCTTGACGGGGTGACACGAAACTTATAATTAAGGTAGGGTGTGGGGTGTAAAAGTTAGATTTATAAAAAAAGCGGATAAATAGCAAATTAATCATGTCTGATTTAAGTAGGGATAACTGTCAACAGTTAAAAAGCGGCTTGGCTAAATCCCAAAACCAACAATTTTATTATATTCACTAGCTGAACATACATAAAGCACTCTATGCATAAGTGGTAACGATACCTCGTATCTGATTGCACAGTTAAGTTAAAAAAGTGGCCAGTGACTTAGTTAGTTAAGCTAGGACTGATGATTAGGTTCAGTATTATCTAATTCAAAGGTGCCTTGATTGTTTTCTCGATAAACTAAACAGACTTTACGGTTAGGAACAACTTCTACCCAACGGTTGTAACAAAGTTTGCCTTGGTTGTCATAATAATAGTTTGACATAACGACCTCCTTGTATTCTATTTTTATTATTCCCATTTGCCTCGAAAAAATTAACACAATCTAAAATTTTAATTAATTGGACAAGGCGCAAGTAAGTGCTAACTTACACAGTCAACTTTAAAACTTACGCACTCTAAGGAAATGATTAGGGTTTGAGATTGTTCGTTATCGCTCGCTTCGGACATAAAATGGTTGGTTTTAATCAGGAATGCGTAACTCCTTTTAGTTTTCGCTCACCGTCTCAAGAGATTTGCCAGTAGTTTCTATACGATAAATATAAGTAATCAGAGCGGCTAGAACACAAAACAAAGCCAGCAATAGCAACAGAGTGGGAGTTCCCAAAAATTGTTGGAGAATAGGTAAGGCAAACGTTCCTAATACCGCTCCGGCTTTAGCAAAAGCTGCTGCAAACCCTGCCCCACTGGCGCGAATAGAAGTGGGAAAAATTTCTCCTGACAATAAAAAGGTTGTGGAATTAGGCCCAGCATTCATCATCACGTTAAAAATGAAAAATCCCAGAAAAATTAAGGTAATATGGGATTGATTAGGGGAAGAACCACTATTAGACCAAGCTAAAATCATCAATCCTACCGCCATCCCTAAAAACCCGACAATTTGTAGTTTAATTCGTCCTACGCTGTCAACTAACCACACCGCTATCAAAAACCCGGCAATCAAAAACAAATCGACTAAAGCCGCTCCTTGAGCAGAAGCCATTTCCCGAGCCATAAAATTATCTTCACCGGCAAAGGCCAGAACACCAATAATAGCTGGCGTAAAAATCCCTATGCCATAAGTAGCTATATCTTGAAAAAACCAGGGAACTGCGGCTAATAGGGTTCTTTTACGGTATTTAGAGGCAAATAAAGCACCGTAAGGCAATACAGGCTCATTGGAGGGTGGGTCGGTTTCTGAAGTAATAATAATTGGTTGAGCGAGTAATATAGAAGCGGCTTGGGATGCTTCTTGATATTCCTTTCTAGCTATATGATAAAGGGGGCTTTCCAATAAAAAACTCAGCCGCAGAAAGGCTACTGCTATAGCCAACACTAATCCTACTCCTAACATCCAACGCCAGGCATAGTGAATGGCGGGTATAGAAGAATCCGGGTAAAATGTTTGAAATAAATAAATAACGATCAATCCAGTTATAGCGCCCAAAAAAGCACCGATAGCTTGAAAGGTAAAAGCACCTATCACCATCCGGCCTCGCAAGCGAGAAGGGACATTTTCAGTAATATAAGAAACGCTAATGGGATAATCAGCCCCTATACCCACACCCACCAGAAAACGAAAGATCATTAAAGAGGTCGCATTCCAGGCTAAAACGGTTCCTGTGGTGGCTATGACAAAAATTGCCACATCTACTAAAAGCATTGTTTGTCGTCCGATTTTGTCGGTAAGCGGACCTAATGTTAAAGAGCCTACCAATGAACCAGCTACCGCCGCTACGGCCACTGCCGCTATTTCTAAAGCATTTAAACTAAAATCTTGCTTTAAAAAAGGAAGTGCGACACCAATAATAAAAAAGTCAAAACCATCTAGGGCAATTAAGCCCGCCGATAAAGCCCAAAGTAACCACATGATGCGGGTAATTTTAGACTCATCGAGTCGTTGTTCAAAGGATTTAGATTCAGTGGTTGTGGTTGTCATAAGCAGAGAGTTGGAGTATAAAGGCAAAAGGTAAGTAGACTAGGAAAGGCTATATATTTATTTCCGACTCAAAAATTATATTTATGAATTTAGCCTCTTTTGACAGACTGGTGTAAGCTGTTCTCTATTTTTACATTGTCGGTGTAAAGCCTGCCTTAATTCATAAACTTAATTACGTCTATTATACTCAAGACATATTTAAAAGCAACCGTCTTTGTATCAAAAAATACTTGATAACTTCATCTTTTTTTTATTCTTGTTTCATTTCTTCCTTTTGATAGAAGAAATTTGCACAAATAAGCATTATTTTTATAATAGTAAGCAGTCAAGTGAAAATCCCTAACTTAATGCACTAAAACACAGGAATATTAGTCATTTTTTGTTTTTTAGATTGCTGATAAAAAATTATAACATGAAAAAAGGGTTTATTTATGATCAATAAAAACGAGTCGCCCAAAAATCAGGTGAATGGAAATAGCCAAATGGAGATTAAGATCCCAAGTTTTTTAGATGAAAACAGCCCTTCAATTAGCTCTCTACAAAAAGAATTAGCTTTAATTAATGCAAATTTTCCGCGAGAGAAATTAGGTAATTTAGATGTAATTTGTTTATCTCATTTACGTTGGAACTTTGTCTATCAAAGACCACAACATTTACTTAGTCGTTGTGCAGTAGGAAGGAGAGTATTTTTTGTAGAGGAGCCAATTTTTGATTCAGAATCAGTGGCAAAATGGGAAATTAATCAAGATGAAAGCGGCGTATTTGTTGCCGTTCCTCATCTACCCCAAGGTTTAAATGAAACAGCTATCAATACACTTTTACAACAACTCATCGATAGCTTGTTGATCAAACAAAAAATCTACAAGCATATCAGTTGGTATTACACACCAATGGCGCTTGAATTTACACGCCATTTAGAACCCGCCGCTATCGTCTATGACTGCATGGATGAATTATCGGCTTTTAAAGGTGCTTCCCCAAAACTCAAAGCCTGCGAAACCGAACTCCTTCGCTGTGCAGATATCGTATTTACAGGGGGCCAAAGTCTTTATGAAAGTAAAGCCAATCAGCACCCAAATATTTACCCATTCCCCAGTAGCGTTGATGTAGCACACTTTGCCCAAGGCAGAGATATTCAAGAAGACCCCGAAGACCAAGCCGCTATTCCTCATCCGCGCTTAGGATTTTTTGGCGTAATTGATGAACGGATGGATATTGAACTGTTAACCGGGGTGGCGGATGCTCGTCCTGATTGGCATTTAGTCATCGTTGGACCGGTTGTCAAAATTGATCCAGCTACGTTACCCCAACGAGAAAATATTCATTATTTAGGGGGTAAAAAATATCAAGAATTACCCAATTATTTAGCCGGGTGGGATGTAGCGATGCTGCCGTTCGCTCGCAATGAATCTACCCGTTTTATTAGTCCTACCAAAACCCCTGAATATTTAGCGGCTGGAAAACCGGTTGTCTCTACTTCTATTCGCGATGTGGTGAGTCCTTATAGGGATTTAGGGTTAGTGCAAATTGCTGACACGGTAGAAGAATTTGTGGCGGCGGTGGATAATATTTTACTTGAAGAGATATCCGGCTTAGAATGGCTCAATCAAGTAGATGCTTTTTTAGAAACTATTTCTTGGGATAAAACCTGGGATTCGATGTTGCAATTGATTGATTCAGCGATTGCCGCTCGTTATGATAGCCGCACTACCGATATTCCCCAAGTTCCTAATATTATTACCAGGGAATTTCTTTTTGATTATTTAGTAGTCGGTGCAGGGTTTTCTGGTAGTGTCATTGCTGAACGTTTAGCGAGTCAATCTGGCAAAAAAGTTTTAGTGGTAGATAAGCGTAACCACATTGGCGGAAATGCTTATGATCATTATGACGATCATGGGGTTTTAGTTCACAAATATGGTCCCCATATTTTTCATACTAATTCTCACCATGTGTTTGAATATTTATCTCTATTTACTCAGTGGCGGCAATATGAACACCGGGTACTTGCCAGCGTTGATGGACAGTTAGTACCGATTCCCATCAATCTTGATACTATTAATAAACTTTACGGAATGAATCTTAATTCTTTTGAAGTGGCAGACTTTTTTAAATCTGTGGCCGAACCTCGAGATATCATTCGTACCAGTGAAGATGTGGTTATCAGTAAAGTGGGTCAAGAACTCTATGAAAAATTCTTTCGTAATTATACCCGCAAGCAATGGGGTTTAGATCCTTCAGAATTAGATAAATCGGTTATTGCTCGTATTCCCACTCGTACTAATCGGGATAATCGCTATTTTACTGATAGTTATCAAGCGATGCCGCTACATGGTTTTACTCGAATGTTTGAAAAGATGTTAAGCCATCCTAATATTAAAGTGATGCTTAATACCGACTATCGAGAAATTCAAAAAGCGATTCCTTGCCGTGAAATGGTTTATACTGGGCCTGTTGATGAGTTTTTTGATTATCGTTTTGGTAAACTGCCTTATCGCTCTCTCAATTTCAAACATGAAACTCATCATGTCCCGGTATTTCAACCTGCCCCAGTGGTGAATTATCCTAATGAACATTTATACACTCGTGTCACTGAGTTTAAGTATCTAACAGGACAAGAACATAACAAAACCAGTATTGTTTATGAGTTTCCCACTGCCGAGGGTGACCCTTATTATCCGATTCCTCGCCCAGAAAACCAGGAAATTTATAAACATTACCGTGACTTAGCTGAATCAACGTTTGGTGTTTATTTTGTTGGTCGTTTGGCTACTTACAAGTATTTAAATATGGATCATTGTGTGGCCCAAGCTTTAGCAACTTATAAACAAATTGCTGTTAAAGCAACTGCTAACAGTTAATAAAACATTGAGTAGGGTGTGTTAGCAGAGCGTAACGCACCTTACATTAGCATAAGCATAATAAGAATTGACCTAGTATGAATAATTTAAAACAACGCTTAGACATTTGGGGCGGCATAGAATGTACCGTCAATCGAGTTGGCGAGGAATATTTAGATCAATTAGAATATAATGGTCATAACCGCAGAATAGAAGACTTAGAACGCTTTGCCGCACTTGGCATAACTGCCCTTCGTTATCCGGTACTCTGGGAGAAAGTCGCCCCCAATGGGATAAAATCTGCTGATTGGTCTTGGCCTGATGAACGATTAAAACGATTACAAGAACTTAATCTCCGTCCCATTGTGGGATTAGTTCATCACGGGAGTGGCCCGCGTTATACGAGTTTAATCGATCCCGAATTTCCGGAAAAACTCGCCGTTTATGCCCGTGCTGCCGCACAACGTTATCCTTGGGTCAATCTTTATACCCCTATCAATGAACCTTTAACTACTGCTAGATTTAGCGGCTTGTATGGCCATTGGTATCCTCATGGACGAGACAATGCAACCTTTGCCCGCGCCTTATTTAATCAATGTCGTGGGATAATTTTAGCGATGGCGGCTATCCGTGAAGTTAACCCCGATGCTCAACTGGTGCAAACTGAGGATTTAGGAAAAACTTACAGTACACCCACCCTAGCCTATCAAACGGAATTTGAAAATGAGCGCCGTTGGCTGAGTTTTGACTTACTTTGTGGCCGGGTGAATGCCGCTCATCCCATAGGGCAATTTTTATTAACAAACTGTGGCATTACACAAGCGGAGTTAGAATGGTTTTTAGAGAATCCTTGTCCGCCGGATATTCTAGGAATTAATCATTATTTAACGAGTGATCGCTTTTTGGATGAACGATTAGAGCTATATCCCTCAGAGCTTCATGGCGGCAATGGGCGGCATCAGTATGTAGATGTGGAGGCGGTGCGAGTGCTTGAGTCAGGGATAGCCGGACATTATGGTTTATTACGAGAAGTTTGGGAACGTTATCAATTGCCGCTTGCTGTTACTGAAGTTCATTTAGGGTGTACTCGTGAGGAGCAAATACGCTGGTTTTATGAGGCGTGGAATGCTGCCCTGCAACTACAAACCGAAGGAGTGGATATTCGGGCCATTACCGCTTGGGCCTTATTGGGTAGCTATGATTGGAATAGTTTAGTTACTCGCCACTCAGGGTTTTATGAGCCAGGTGTGTTTGATTTACGTTCTGCCCAACCTAGACCCACAGCTATCGCCCATCTGATCCGCTCTTTAACGCATGGATGCGATATAGACCATCCTCTACTAGAAACACCGGGGTGGTGGCATCGTTCTATTCGTTTATTATGCCCATCAAGCCCAAGCACTGACAGCCTAAGCTCTGCGCGTCCCCTGGTTATTGTGGGGGCAAGTGGAACGTTAGGAAAAGCTTTTGGGCGGCTGTGCGAAATACGAGGAGTGGCCTATCGTTTGTTGTCACGTCAAGAGATGGATATTACTGATGCGGTGTCTATTGAGCGGGTATTAGCCGAGTTGAAACCTTGGGCAGTGATTAATGCGGCGGGTTATGTGCGGGTGGATGATGCGGAAAAGGAACCAGAGGTTTGTTTAAAAGTGAATGCTGAGGGAGCGGCTATTTTAGCAGAGGTTTGTCGTCGTTATGGAGCGAAATATTTAACGTTTTCTTCGGATTTAGTTTTTGATGGCACAGGGAGTAATCCTTATTTGGAAGATGATGATATTGCGCCGCTTAATGTTTATGGACGTAGTAAAGCTTTAGCGGAGAAACAAGTATTAGCGGCAGATGAAACGGCGTTAGTGATTCGTACTAGCGCTTTTTTTGGTCCTTGGGATGAATATAATTTTGTTACTATCGCTTTGCGTCAGTTAGAGGCGGGAGAATCTTTTGTCGCTGCCTCAGATGTGGTGATTTCTCCGACTTATGTACCGGATTTGGTTCAGGCGAGTCTTGATTTGTTGGTGGATGATGAGTGTGGTTTGTGGCATCTGGCTAATAAAGGGGCTATTTCTTGGGCTGATTTGGCGCGTTATGCGGCGCAGGCGGCTGGGGTTAATACTGATAATTTAATTAGTTTACCCTTGAAAGAGTTGGGTTTGATTGCGGCGCGTCCTAGTTATAGTGTATTGGGAAGTCATAAGGCGGAGTTATTGCCCTCTCTTGATGGTGCTATGTCTCGCTATTTTGATGAGTATCGGAGTTAATGATAGTTTTTGAAAAAATGATTTAAATGTTAGAATTTATTTACATAATGTTAATAGTTTTTGCGGTTGAGATTTTTTTTGTACTCAAGGCGAGTAATGAAACTCAAGCTTTAAAAAGAATAGGGTTAATTTTAATCTCAATAGGAATAGTAATATTAGTAACATTTGGGAATATTGTAATAGTTCTAAAAACAACTAGATTTATTCCTTAGAAAATATTCTGGCTCTTTCGATATCGTGAAGAAAATGTTCATCGAGATACGAAATCCTCTCTGGTGGGTTACGGCACTGCCCAAAACTTATTCGTTTCTTATAAAAATTATCCCCGCGCCTAACCCACCCTACAATCCTAGATTTATTTCTTAGAAAATATTCTGGCTCTTTCGACATCGTGGGGAAAGAGTCTTTCTCCGTTCTCTAAAATTAACCGGCTTCAAAGGCAACCCCTTCATAGGTATATCCCCATTCAGGATGAGCAAGCAGATTATCCCGTTCTTCTACAGTGGCAGTCAAGAAATGTTTTGCTGAACTGGCATTATAAAAACGGAAAATATCGTTTGCTCGATTGGCATCGGCTCCGTAAGCGTACATACCAATGCCTTCATAGTTATATCCCCATTCAGGATGAGCAAGCAAATTATCCCGTTCTTCTACAGTGGCAGTCAACAAATGTTCTGCTGAATTGGGACTATAAAAGCGGAAAATCGGCAATAAATTATCACCCGGTATAGTAGAGGCATAAAAACCGATTCCTTCATATTGATAACCCCATGCAGGATTAGCTATGACTGAATCTCTTTCTGTAGAATTAATGGTAAAGAAATGTTCTTGGGAGTTGGGGTTATAAAACCGATAGACAGGAGTGTTAAGCAGTGAATCTGGGTTATTGGGGTTAACTGGGTTAGGAGCAACATTATTGACATCAATAATTTCCAGTCCGCCAGTGGAAACCAGATAAGCATAGTTGTTTGCTACTGTGAGATCTAAAGGATAGCCAAAACTATTTGTATCAAAAGGACTGCCAGCATTATCATAAGTGCCCTTAAGAGTGGGTTGTGCCGGATTGCTGATATCAAGAATTTGTAGTCCGGCCTCTCCATCAGCAACGTAGGCAGTAAAGCCGACTACTGTCACATTACTAGCTGAGCCGGGAGTATCATAACTTCCTAAAAGCGTTGGTTGTGACCGATTGCTGATATCAAGAATTTGTAGTCCGGCCTCTCCATTAGCAAGGTAGGCAATATTGCCAACTACTGTCACCTCATTAGCCGCCGCAGGACTATCATAACTCCCTAGAAGTGTTGGTTGTGCCGGATTGCTGATATCAAGGATTTGTAGTATTCCTGCTATATCAGTAATATAGGCAGTATTTCCTACTACTGTTACATCCTGAACAGAGTTAGAAGGATCATAAGTCCCGAGAAGGGCGGGTTCTGCTGGCTCGTCTGTGTCGGTAATCCCAGCGATATTAACGATTTGTAGTCCTGCATCTCCATCAGCAACATAGGCAGTATTGCCCACTACTGTTACATCCTGAGCATAGCCAGGAGTATCATAAGTTCGCAATAGACTTGGTTGTGACCGATTGCTAATATCAAGAATTTGTAGTCCTGCATTGCCATCAGCAACATAGGCAGTATTGCCGATTACTGTCAGATCAGTAGCGTTCCCAGGAGTATCGTAAATATCGAGAAGCTCGGGTTGCGCTGGATTACTGATGTTGAGAATTTCTATTTCTCCGTTTCCAGCAAGGTAAGCCGTATTGCCTACTACTGCCACACTATTAAGATTGGCAGCAGTTCCATAACCTCCCAGACGCTCGGGTTGCGCTGGATTACTGATGTTGAGAATTTCTATTCCTCTAGTTGCCCAGTAAGCTGTATTATCCACCAATGTCAAATTACCATTAGTGCCAGGACTACCATAATAGCCCACAGACACCGGTTGTGCCGGATTGCTGATATCAATGGTGTTTATTCCATAATAACTGGTAATGTAAGCTGTATTGCCCGCCACTTCTAGGTCCCTGGCAGCGTTAAAAGGACCATAACTTCCCAGACTCGCGGGTTGTGTTGGATTGCTGACATCGATGATTTGTAGTCCTGAATTGTAATCGAGAACGTAAGCAATATTACCCGCCACTTCTACATCTCGCGCATAACTAAAATTCCCGTAAGTTCCTAAAAGCAAGGGTTGTGAGGGATTGGTAATATTGATAATTTGGAGTTGTGAATTAAGTCCACCAACAAGATATGCAGTATTGCCTGCCACTTCCACATCAGTAGCCTCATTAGGCGTATCGTAAGTTCCTAAAAGCACTGGTTGGGCCGGATTGCTGATATCGATAATTTGTAGCCCCGCACTGCCATCAGCAACATAAGCAATATTATCCACTACTGTGACATCATTAGCTGAGCCAACAGTATCATAGGTTCCTAAAAGAGTTGGCTGTGTTGGATTGCTAGTATCGATGATTTGTAATCCTGTATTTCCAGCAGCAACATAAGCTCTATTTCCAGTTACCTTTATTACACTCCCAGAAATCTTGTTAGTAAACGTCCTAAACATCGGATCACTGAGATCGCTAATATCGATGACTTCTAATCCATCACCTACAGCATAAGCGTAGTTTCCCACTAGCGCCACATCGCTAATATTACTGATACGTTCCCATACCCCGACTAAAGCAGGAGCAGCTAATATGGATTGGTATTGTTTTAAAATTTCTGAGCGAAAAACTATTTCGGGAATTTGAAGTAATTCTGAAGTAGCTGTATCTTGTACCGTAAACTCTAATTGCCAATTTCCTCCTAAAGTGGCATTTCCTGTGAGAGATTCTGAGGCTTGAATGGTTGCGCCTGTTAGTTGATGAAGCTTAGTTAAAAATTCTTTTCCGTCTTGTGCGGCTACATTACAGCCATATAGTAAAATTTGTTGAATTTTCCATTGTTTTAGTTGCTGTTGATAATTAGTAAGGGTGTTTAAGTTCAGTTTTTTATTGCCTAAATATAAACATCCTGGAGAACCATGAGACACTAAATGTAACGTTGTAATCTCTGGATTTTGTACCAAGATGCTTGTAATTTGGGCAATGGGATCAAGATAAGATGATAAAGTTAGGGCGGTTATTCCTTGTTTAACGCCTTTTAATAACTGTTGATAGTCTTTGACACCAGAATCTATGATCACTAAAGAAGAAAGCTCATCAGTGAGATTTTTAGATAATCTTTTTTTTCTCAGGCTTTCTAAGCTTAAATTGATATATTTTTTTTGATGCTCAATTTTTTTGCGATTTTGTTGACAGTTATTCTTCATACTATTGCGTCTAAATTACAGGATTTAATCTTGAGTTTTTAATGCCTTTTTATAATAATCATTAAAAATCATGCTAAATAAAATAATACCGACAAATATAATAAAATACAAAAAACTTAATAAAAGTAAATATTGCTGTTATTAAGTTGATAGATGCAGATGAATGAGTTTTAGGCAATCAGTAATAAGAAATAGGTAATAAGAAATAGACAAACAGTCTCTACAAGCCTTACCTTTTACCAGATAGCATTAGACACAGGTGCAAGATCTGAGCCTATTTAACAGGCACTAGAACACGCCCTTGATAACCCAGATGGTTATATTGTTCAAGTACACTAGCCGCCACTTCAAACCCTTTGCCGGCAGCAGTCAAAGCCACACAAGCCCCCCCAAAACCGGCACCGGTTAACCTTGCACCATAAACGCCTGCCGTATTTTGTAATAAATCTACCAAAGTATCCAAAGGCGGCACAGAAACTTCATAGTCATCCCGTAAACTCGCATGAGAAGCATTCATTAATTGACCAAATTCTTGAGGCGAAACTGAATCTAACACTTTTAAAACGCGGTTATTTTCAGTGATGACGTGCCGCGCTCGTTTTCGTAAGGGTTCGGGTAATATTTCTACCGCTTCAGGGTTTGTAATATCCCGTAATGCTTTGACATTTAATAAATGTGCGGCTTGCTCACATTCAGAGCGGCGTTGATTATAATAGCTACTGGCCAGGCTACGAGGTATGCCGCTATCAATCACGACAATTTCTGTATTGGCGGGTAAAGGAAGTACCTGACGTTCTAGAGTACGAGTATCTAAAAATAATAAATGCTCTGTATCGGCAAGACTGGAGGCCATTTGGTCCATAATGCCGCACTGTACACCAGCATAAAGAATTTCTGCTTGCTGTGCTAATTGGGCTATCATCACATCATCCAGTTGTAGCTCAAGTAACTGACGTAATGCTCGTAAAAAGGCGACTTCTAGCGCCGCACTGCTGGATAATCCTGACCCTATGGGAACAGATGATTTAATATAAATATTTAATGCTGGTATACGAGAATCTTGTTTTCGCAAAACTTCCATACAGCCAAAAATATAACTCGCAAACCCAGACGGGCTATGATTAACTTCTACAAGATTGATCAGTTCGTCTAAGTTTTCTGAGTAAAAATGGTGATAGCCATCAGAACTTAAAGCTAACTGTACTGTTGTTCGTTGAGGAATGGCGGTAGGTAGTACAAAACCGTCGTTATAGTCAGTATGTTCTCCGAGTAAATTTACTCGTCCTGGGGCACTGGTTTCTATTTTAGGTTCTTGATTAAAAATTTTTTGAAAAGTCATCAGTAATTATCAAGGGAAAAGGCGATAGGTCAAAAAAAAGTAAGGGACGCTAGTCAAAACGCCCCTACTTATTAAACTACTTAGTGACTGAATTACTGCTTATATTACTATATTGCCGCAAAACTTCGGCAAATTGATAGTTAGTAGCATTACTAGCAGTGGTAAAATGCTGCTTAATAATGGGTAAACTACTATTAGCCAGAGCGACGATTTGAGGATTTTGGCCAAATGCCGCTTCTCGTTGAAAAAGAGCCGCGTTTTCTAAATGAGCGTTAACGCCTCCTTCATCCATATAAGCTGAATTAAATTGTTCCTCATTGAGTTGAGAAAGTCTTGCCATAGCGGCTTGAAATTTAGCCGTAGGTGTTCTAGATAAATCTACACCTAATTGAGGGGTAATTTTGTTTAAATTATTTTGGTTTTGGGTTTGTTCTTGAATTTCGGCATTAGCAAAGGCTTGAACCTGAGAATTATTGGACTTTTTCAGTGCCAGTTGTCCCAGCATAATATTCCCGATGGCGGCTTGATTTGCCTCCATAATAAATTGACGATCTATTTCATTTAATTGAGTGGTTTGGGTCGTAGTAGGGTTGGGGGTTTGAGCCACAACTTGATTAGAATGAGGAACCCCTAGATAAATTCCTAAAGTGGCTATTAATCCTACGACAAAAAGACCAATAATACTTAATCTTTGTTTCATATTTTTTTCTTGAATCTACTTAATTAACAGCATTTATAGTAAGCAAAATTAAAGGCGTTTGTCTTGTAAATAATTATTATAATCTTTTCTAATTTGGTGAGGTAAATGACGAAGAAATTATCTACAGCCACCCTTTTTTCTAGGGGCGAAACTTACAGAGTAGGGCTTACGCACCATAACCAAATCACAAGGGTTTGAGATAGTTCGATATCCTTCGCACAGCGAGGGATGACATAAATTCGCTTCGCTCAGGATTACATAAAATTGTTGTTTTTCATCAGGAGTGCTTAACTCCTACAGAGATCAATACAGATTATTTGGTCAATTACTAGCTTGAAAAGCACTATTTTTTCAGTAAATTTTATAACTTTAATGCTTCTTCAATAGTGACCTTAACAGACTGTAATTCCTTAGCCTTTTCTTCAGGTAAAGAATCATTAGCAAACATTCCGCCGGCTAATTCGGTTCCGGCTAAATATTTCAATTTATCCTTAGTCCGATAAGGGGGATAAAATTGAGCGTGTAAATGCGCTTCTGGATAGTCTTTTCCATCGGTAGGAGCTTGAAACCAAGCCATTAAATAGGGAAATAAACGATTCCATAAGCCATCATATTTAAGGGTAACTGTTTTTAAAGCTTTCGCTAGTGCTTGGCGTTGTTCTGGGGTAAGCTCATTAAAAGTTGCTACGGGTTTAATAGGAGCCACCCACACCTCATAAGGATAACGAGCGCAAACGGGAACAAAAGCAATGGCGTGTTTGTCTTGATAAATAATCCGTTGATTATCAGTAATTTCTTCTTGAATTAAATATTCTAGTAAACCTACGCCAAATTCTTGATAAAAATCCGCTTGCATTTTCAACATTTGGGCAGGTACAGGGGGAATGACCGGATAGGCATAAATTTGTCCATGAGGATGATGCAAAGTAACACCCACCTCTATGCCTTTATTTTCAAAGGGTAAAACATATTGAATCTCAGGTTTTGACCCGAGTATACGGGTTCGTTCGCCCCAAACTGCTAGTAATAATTCTAGATGGTCTAATCTTAAAGAACTTAGAGAGGCTTGGGGGTCTTGAGTAAACACTACTACCTCACAAGCACCATTAGCGGGTAAGGTTTGTATAAAGCTATCCGGGGGATCATGTGCCGCCAAGGTCATAGATGGGAAACGGTTATCAAATACCGCTATATCATAAGCACCTTGAGGAAGTTCTGTGGGAAATTGTGCATTAGTAGTGGGGGCTAAGGGGTTGTATTCAGGGGGAGGCATAAAGGTCCGCCCCTGACGATGACTCGCATAAATGACCCATTCGCCCCGTAACGGATGCCACCTTAAATGAGGGTTGGCCTGTACTGGTTCAACACTGGGACTAGGTGCCGTTATTTCCTCCGCAATGGGTAGCCTGCTGTACAAAGTTAGCTGGCGGCCATCCGGCTTCAGTAGTTTTCGGACGTACATTTTCCTCTGATGACCAAGTTGAGTTTAGTGTAACGTCGTCTTTTTGTTGACTACCTCTTCCTAAAGTGGCATTAGCAATAGCTTCAATATTAAATTTAGGTGTACGGTCAGCATATAATAAGCCGTTGGCCTCTTGATAAGTATCGGTTAATTGGGTATAGCAAAAGCCGCTAAATAATTCAATGGAATTAACCGCTTTTAATAACTCTCCATAGCGTTTTTGTAATTCGCTGGTCTGCCAACTGCGGGCATATCCCCAAATTTTGTTCGCTTCTGGGTCATGTTCTGGGGCGTAGGCGATGCCGCCAAATTCGGTTAACATGACGGGTTGGCCGTTGTGAGGATAACCATCTAGGGTGAGAACTCGTCCTCCGGGACGTTCTTTTTCAAAGAGGTCTGTTAATTTAACTTCTAAGCCATAACGCCGCACTAAATGACTGGGTTCATTATCATAGTCATGAATAGCGAGAATATCAGTATCGGTACTTTCCCATCCGTCATTACCAATGACCGGGCGAGTGGGGTCAAGGGTTTTTGTTAAATGATACATGGCTAGTACATAATTTCTGTGAGCCGCCGTTTCTGTGAGGTTGGGCACTCCCCAAGATTCATTGAAAGGAACCCAAGCGACAATACAAGGGTGACTGATGTCTCGTTCAATGACTTCTGTCCATTCTCGAGTCATACGCCCGATGGCTTTAGAGGTGAAACGATAGGCACTAGGCATTTCTTCCCAAACTAATAATCCTAAAACATCAGCCCAGTATAAAAAGCGGGGATCTTCTATTTTTTGGTGTTTACGAACGCCATTAAAGCCCATTGCTTTTACTAATTGTACATCTCGCCGTAGCGCGTCATCATTGGGGGCACTCATCAATGATTCTGGCCAGTAACCTTGGTCTAGCACTAAGCGTAAATAGTAGGGACGGCCATTGAGCATAAAACGGTCGCGCTGTATTCCCACTGTCCGCATGGCGGTGTAGGATTTTACTTTGTCTAAGCTTTTATTGCCTAAAATTAGCTCTATTTCAGCATTAATGAGAGTGGGTTTTTCTGGACTCCAGAGTAATTGGTTGCGGTAGTCATCTATTCCAGGGTCCGAAAGTGCGATGCGGCGGTTTAGTTCTCCGCCATAGACTGCATAAGTGTCGTTCGCTAATACGGTGTCACCTAGGGTGAGTTTGAGTTTAATTTGTAAGTCTTTTTGCTGTTTGCCGCTTACACAAGCTTCAAAACCGATTTCCCATCGGTCTAGTTCTGGTGTCCAACGAATTTTCTCTATGTAAGTCTCTCCTACACACTCTAACCAAACGGTTTGCCAAATTCCACTGGTGCGAGGGTACCAAATACTATGGGGTTCGAGTTGCCAGTCTTGTTTACCGCGCGGTTTGGCTAGATCACAGGGGTCATCGTGCGCCCAGACGGTAATTTTTGTTATGCCGCTATCATTGAGGGCTGAGGTAATATCGAAACTAAAGGGGGTATGGCCTCCTTCATGTTCTCCCATATAGTGCCCATTTACCCAAACTCTTGCGTGGTAGTCTACTGCTCCGAAATGTAGCCGCAATCTTCCTTCATAGCTCGGGGTAGGAAATTCTCGCTCATACCAACAATTCGCATGAAATCCTGTATCAGATATACCACTTTGGGTAGATTCGGGAGCGAACGGGACCTCTATATTATGAGTCCATACATCAACATCGTCTGGCTGTGTCCATTGTCCTTGATCGTCAAAGGCAAATTTCCATAACCCATTTAGATTTTGCCAATGAGAGCGTTGTAATTGGGGGCGTGGATACGCTCTATCTGTTAGAGCATTTTTTTGTAGTTCTAGAAAGACCATCACTCGTTAACTCCTGATAACAATTTTTTTCGGTTTAGAAACCCTTGATCAGCCTGGTCTAATTTGACTAATACTGTTGAGTTTGCTTGGCATTTTTTATTTCCCATCGGTGATATTATGGCATATTACTATACAAATGTAAGCTGAGTGAATGTCGTTATTTTTGATACTTTGCACTGTTTTTAAGATTGTTTTAAGTAGTTTCACGCAGTTGGATACAAATAATCTTAATAAAGGCAAGAGCCACTCAATAAGGGGTAATAAATAAGGGGCAAGAGGGAGAAATAAAAGGCAACAGATAAAAGTAAATATGCAATAAAAACTAAAATTTAAGCGGCTTTACTTGAAAAAGGCTATAAATTCACACTCAGTGCCAAGCCGCTAACGGGATAAGTACCCAAGCAAAATTAACTATATATCCAGTTCTATTCCCTGTTCGGGTATCAACTTGATGAAAGCACTACTACTTACTAGAGATATAATAAGTACAGTCCACGCTCGTATGACTTACGCACTCTCCACGAAATCATTAGGGTTTGAGATTGTCCGCGCTCCTTCGCTACCACTGGTGGATGACATAAAATCGTTGTTTTTAATCGAGAGTGCGTAACTCCTAGCTCGTTAAAATCCTGTTACGAAAACAAACCAGTCATTAATATGAGTAAGTTATCAGAGAATTCAGTATTAATTATCGGTGGCGGTCCCGCAGGCTTGAGCGTGGCTTTAATGTTAGCTAAAAGAGGATGGAGTAATATTACTGTTCTGGAAAAAAGACCCTCGGCGAATTATTATGAATCTGATAAGGCTTTTAGTTATCAAATTGATGGACGAGGGCAAAAATTAACAGATTTTTTAGGCTTTACTGAAAAATTGGCGGCTAAAAGTGTTCCTAGTACAGAATTTTACTTTACTGTAATTGATAAAAATGGTAAGCGTAAAACTACTCAGCTTCCTATAGTGGATGCTCAACGAAAAACTGCTTATTGGTTACCTAGAGCAGAGTTTTTACAAGTCCTTTACGAGGAAATTATTGAGAAATATCCAAATAATATTCAAGTTTTATTTAATACTGAATGTTTAAGTATTGAAAAAAAAAGTGATTATTTAGAAGTCATTTGCCAATCAAATCAACAAGGGGAATTTAGCTTTTATCCCAATTTCCTAATCGGTTGTGATGGCATCAATTCTATTGTCCGGTCTTTTTTACAGGAAATAGAAGAGGACAAAACTTGTTTTCAGGTCTTGAAATTTCCTTCGCCGAGTTCAGAATTACTATATAAAATTCTTTCTCTTAAGCCTCAATTTCCGCTTTCTGAACAAGCTGGTGATCTATCACAATCTAGCATGGCTTATGTTATTCGCTCAGTTTTTCAAGACCGCCACAAGAAGCTTTCTTTAGGTTTATTACCTTTTAAAAATTCTTTACAGCCCAGAACTGCCAATATTATTACTTATCGGGATCACTATATTTGGCAATTAAAAACTCCTAAAGAATTTGAACAGTTTTTAAAAGAGTCTTTTCCTCAATTACCTTTAGATAAAATTGTTCCTCCAGAAGAATTTGCTAGATTTATGGCTAGTAAAGGGGGCAAATTTCCTATCCCTCAATATTGCCCCCAGTTCTGGAAAATTTTAGAAGAATCAGGCTTAAATTCCCCTTCAAAAACGGCTATTCTGTTATTAGGAGATGCTATTCATAGTTTTCCTCCCGATTTAGGACAGGGAGTGAATTCAGCTTTAGAAGATATCTATCTTTTGAAAGATCTTTTAAATGAAACTAAAGATGATCTCTCTCAAGCACTTCCTCGTTATCAAGAGTTACGACTACCTGATGTTAAAGCTTTGATTCGCTTGGTACAAGTGAGCTATCCTTGGCAATATAATCAAAATCTTTTCCAGAAGCGGCTATGGAATATTAATTTTTTATTACGTTTGGTTTTAAGCCGCCTATTTCCTTTTCTGTTTAGTCCCCATTCTTTTTTGCTGATTCAAAATCATGAGTTATCTTATTCAGAAATTTTAGCTAAAAGTAATAGAACTACTTTAGCTTTAGGGATTTTAGGCGGTTTAGTTTTACTCAGTTGTCTTGTGTTAAGTACCTGGACATAAATAAATCAATCTATCTTAAAAAATGTAAAAGCCTTGAAATCCTTTGCTGTTCCCTGTTCCCTTGCCAAACAGTTAACTATTTATTTTTGTCTATTCTTGATTGCTAATTGCCTTTGGTATAAGGTTATCAGTCGGTTATGATTATGTGAACAATAGTAAAGTTTTTCAGTACCTTCTCAAGCAGAAGCAAAATTTCTTCCCGGTTTCTTCAATTTCAGTGTATTATTGCAATATCCATATCTCGTTTATTTTCACCCACCCTGCCGCTCAAGGGAAGGAGTTTGTCTAGGTCAATCTAGACGAGGCAAGAGGTGATACCGCATCGAGATACTACTTAATACAGACCTTCGAATGCTTCCCTAGTTCGGATTTTCTGTAAGCCTGATTGCTTAGGGCGTTGGCTTAAGACAAGCCATCTAAGTTGTATCGCGGTAAGAGAACTTAAGCGAGTTGGCTGGTTGTCGTCTGAGCGCGAGTAAAAACCAGTTTCCCGTCAGGGAATGTCAAGCCGTCTTTCTGGGACGGGGTTTTAAATCCAAGATTTACGATGAATTTACGAGAACTAGCAAAAAGTCCCTTAAAAATAGTGAACGCCGTCTGTCTAGCTAACTGCACGGCGATCGCATTATTTAATAGATTGTTTTGTTTGGTTTCTCTTGTGTTCTAGCAATAACAAGAAAAGGGGGTTCTTTATGGAAAACATCCACTAAGAATAAAATCAATTAATTTAATTCTAGCAGCTACTTGATCGTTTTTCAAGTGACTGACAGGTTTTAATTAAGGAAAATTCCAGATTGAGCTAAAACAGGGTCGGTTCGTCGGGAACGAGTTCCCGACCCCAGCCTAGCTACGAGGGCAACCCCCAAACGGCCTTACAGGTGAAGTTGATTAAGTTTTTAAGCAAACCCACCCAAAATATTAAACATTAGTGACTAAGAAAAAGAATCATTATGGTAACTTTACAAGAAACCCAAAAATCTGCTTATTTAGCCAATCCTGAAGCCGAAGAATTAATTCTTGGCGGCATCCTTTTTGATCCTCGTGCGATGGCTAAAGTCGCTGACCTTTTATCTCCTGAGCATTTCTATGTCCGGCGCTATGCCGCCATTTACGAAACCGCCTTAGAACTTTACCAGTCCGGACTGCCGACAGACTTAATGACGGTGCAACACCGCTTAGAAGAAAAAGGGATCTGTGAACAAGTAGGCGGCATTTCTCAATTGGCGCAATTGATTGAGCGAACCGTCAGCGCGGCTAACATTGATGTTTATGCCCGAAATATTGTGAGAAAGCACTGGGAAAAACGAGAGCTTCAATCTCTGTCTCATCATATTTGTGAATGGATAAATGATCCTAATTATTCTCCTAACCAAATTCAAGAATTAATTATTAATCAAGCCCAAGCCTTAAATACGGCATCAGGGAATAAATCAACCCTTCAAAGAGCGATCGCCGGCATTCAACAAATTCTACAACGAAAAGACCTAACAGAACTCGAGCAAAAAATCAAGTTAGAAGAATTAAGAGAAAGTTTAAAGATTCAGCCTAATTTGTGGAAAAATGAATGTTTAATGCCAGCAAAACAGGAATTAGCAGTCAATAACTTAATTTCACTGACAAGCAAATCTTCTCTAGATATTCTGGAGTTACTTGATAGAATTAAAGACCGCAATCTGAGTGAATCCGAGTTAGAAATTGAACTACGCGCTTTAGCTCAATTGAGCAACTATCAACTTTATGACCTGAGAAAACTTTACCAGCAACGGTGCTATGAGCATGATTTAAATTTTGATGAACTCGAATTAGCCACCTCTCTGCCGCAATTAATTGCGCTACATAAAAAAGGGCTAGACATTCGCAAAATTTTGCCGCCTCAATTAGCCGCTACCATTATTAATACAGCCAATGCTATGCCTACAGCAGTAGAAGCGATTTTTACCCATCTTTTACCGGTGTGGGCGGCTTCTATAGGAACGGCAGCCCGAATTATCGTTAAAGTAAGTTCTAGATACATTCAGCCTTGTATTCTTCGCACGATGGTAGTGGCTAATAGTGGTGATCGTAAGTCGCCGGCTTTAGACAATGCCACCGAAGCTCTAGAACAGATAGAAGATGAAGCCTACACCCAGTATCAACAACAATTAAGCCGCTATGTTGAAGAAGTGGAAGAATGGTATTCCTCTAAAAAAGATGAGCGGGGACCTAAACCCAAAGAGCCTATCTGTAAACGCTTTGTGACACGAGATGTTAACTACGAAGGTTCTATCCGACTCCATGAACAAAACCCACGAGGACTCTTAAACAAAGTGGATGAATTAGCCGGATATTTTAAACGGATGAATAAATTCCGCAATGGTCATGGCGATGATGATACTCTTGATTTAACCTTATTTGGCGGCAAGACCTACTCTAAAGACCGCAAGGGTGAATCGACTTATTTAAGACGGACAGCGATTAGTGCCACTGGAACCATTCAATGGTTATCATTAGCAGAACTTCAAGCTAAATTTTCTGATAGTGATTATACGGGAGCTTTAGCGCGATGGCTTGTGTGTGCTACCGAACTACCAGCCCCTTATTTAGATTTGCTTCATGATTGCGAAGATTTTGGTTTAAATAAAATTAATCGAAATTTAATCGAATGGTTGCACTTGCTGCCTGAACAAGATTATATCCTCTCGCCAGAAGCTAAAGTTATTTTTCAAAAATGGCAGCATCAGTTAGTCAAAAAGATGAAAGCTGAAAGTATTACGGCTTTAGAAGTGGCTTATCCGAAATTTGAGTCTTACTGCGTTAGAATTGCGTTAGTTTTGCATTTAGTTTGGGCTTGGAGTAATGGATCTGTAGAGCCTTCTGTGAGCGGCGAAACCATGAAACGAGCAATTTATGTGATTAATTGGTATATTCAGCAGTTACGTTACGTTTTAGCGAAAAATTCGCCGGCTTTAGCTTGCGAAGGCAATGCTTTAATTGTTAAAGAACTTTTAGCCAAAAAAACCGAATTAACCATGCGCGATGCAAGACGTGGAAGTCGTCGGTTAAAAGAATTAAATGATAGTCAACTGAAGTCAATTTTCCGCGCCTTGGTAGAGGCAGGTTTAGCCAACTATGTGCCGGCTAAAACTCTCAAAATACGCTCTCTGGTGCCAACTGACACAAATGTCAACCTTTCAGACAGGGTTGCTCCTGTAGATTTTATCAACCCTTTGGCAAGTTTAACTGTCAAAGATGATCAGCAAATGTCAACGCTAATTAAATCGCTAAATCCTAGTTCAGGAGAAGATCAGAGTAATCTTGGTGTCACACAAGAGAACCCATCAGTTAATTTTGAAACCACATTAGTAGACAATATTGACTCATCTCCATTGTCTCTAAAAGACAAAAATGTTGACAGCAAAATAGCAGAAACCCAATTACAGCAAGGGATAGAGTCTGTCGATCAGTCGATGCCAGTAAATGACATATTTGGCTTAGAAATTATAGAACCCAATAAAATCCAGGCTTTTGACTACTCTTTAAAGGATGACGTTGATGTCACTTTTTCTGAGAGTGACTCATCTCAACAAGAGAATGATTTTGATATTTCTTTAGTCTCAACTGCGAACAATTCTCCCAACCTTGAGCTTGAGCAATCACCAAGCCCAGAAAACCCTGATAAAGAGGAATATTTTTCTGAATTAGAAAATAATGACTTGAATAACCCGTCTATTAATGCCATTTCAACACCTGTACCAGCAATGGAGAGCAGTAATACACCTGTTTATATTTATGAAGGAACCTATTTAGCCATTGGATCAATGGAAACCCCATTGGCGGCTTTTTGGCGAAAAATTATTAGCATTCAACCCGGCTCAAGAGTGATTGTTTTAGATGAAGCACCGTTAAGCGGCTGGATGGAACAAGCCGGTTATGTATGGGTTAAACCGATAGGGTTCACAGAAGCGGCTTTAATTGCTGTATTAAAAGCCCATTTACGCTTGGAAGGTCCTTCAAAGGAAACATAACAAACCTCCTAGGGGTTTGAGATTCCTCGTGGCCCTTCGCTATCGTTCAGGACTCGCTTGGGACATAAAAGTGTTGGTGCGCGTTTCTGAATGCGTAACTCCTATTATCCTAAAAAGTCGCCACAAGTAATTTTTGTTACTTGGCCATTTTTAATGGAAAAATAAAAATAGGTTGGGCTACTGTACTCAACCTCATAATGTAAAGTATTGTTATCGCTTGTTTTAGGATTGCCATAAATAGTCCTAACTTTTAATATATTATCTCCCACTTTTACTCCATCAATGGTGGCATATTTAGGACTATTTGCCTCGATCTCGTACACAAAAAATTTACCGCTTGGTTTAACATCTTCCAACATTTTTACGGTTAATCCTGGATATTGTAGAATGCGTGTAAAACCGGCAACTGCTATATAATCATTTTTTGTGCTGAGAGGTTGACCTAATAGTTTTTTCACTTGTTCTTCTGTCATGGAAAGACCTATACCGCCTACTTTCAAGCGATTATAAGGTATCATTTTTGATTGTTTAGAATGGTAATTATTATCACTAGATCCGCTAGGAAAAGCATAGGTATTTAAAGGAGGTATTAAGCCAAATACTAATAAAGAAAAACCCAATGTTATATTGAAAAAATATTTAAATAGTTTTGACGAATTATAATTAATGATTGGTTTCATAAGAAAACTCCTTTAATTTAAATTGTTGAGTGGGTTGGGGATTGCAAAAAACCTATTGAGATTTTGTTGCTCAAGTTTTTAAAAATTAAGCTATAATCTCATCTTTAAAATTGTTATTTGCTGGCTAGAGTTCTTGGATTAAGTCCTCCTTTTATTATCTTCAACACCAGACAGAGCAATTCCGCTATGGTGACTTATAAATCTCATTCAGTAGGTGGGCAAAAGTCTAGTTAAGTCCTAGACTCAGCGCAGACAACCGACGAAGGAGCGGCGAGTGCCCAAGATTTTAGGCATTTTACATTTATTAACATAGAAAACTTTATTGATATCTAGGTACTTATGTTAAAATACTGTCGGTTATAAAGTACAGTAAACTTATCAAGAAAGTGATGTATAATGAATCACAGGCGTATTAAAATTATAAATAAGCATTATGGTCAACAACTTTAAAAAAGTTAAATTGGAGAAAAATTAATGCTATTTCTTTTATTTAAATCAGAACTCGTTGCTCGGGAAGTTGCTTGGCAATTACGTGCTATAAGCATAAAAAAGCTGGTGATTTTATATCAAACAGACACACAAGCTCTCAAATTAGCTATTGCTTTAGCTGGCGGCAAGTGTGTAAAAAGTTGGAGACTGTTTTCTATGGTTAGCCTCATTACTTTTCTTTTTCTAATCTGTTTTAGAGTGATAGGAGAATTTAATCATCCAGATGAGCTAAAAATATTTACAGAAGATGGACTGACTCATTTTTTTATTTGCAATAACCAATCATTCGGCCAACTCCAACTAGCCATTAATTGTGAAAATAAACTTCTTCCAACTCAAAACCATTCACCAGACTTTTGATGAATCCTTAGCCGCGCCGTAACCGAGCAGCGAGTTTTTTGTATCCAATTGAATATTTTTTTCTACGATGTTGAAAGAGTTTAATTTAGGAGTTACGCACTCAGAAACGCGCACTAACGAGTTTATGTCATTCCTCGCTGTGCGAAGGATCGCGGACAATCTCAAACCCATAAAATTGGGTTATGGTGCGTAAGTCCTATAATTGATCACTTGGAATTATCTTCTCCTAAAATTTCCATTAATTTTCGAGCGGCTAAAACTCCAATGGCAACTCCTCCGGCAATTTGTGCGGCTCGTACTATGACTTTACCAGATTCGGTAATGCCTAAATGTTGCTGAAAAATTTCGTCTTTGAGCCATTCAGCAGTGGCTTTAAAATTATGAATTGGCGTTGGTAATAGCTCTAAATATGTGCCCTGACGGATAAGATGCCCTAGTTCACCATCCACTTCAAACTTATCATAAATGTTAGCGGCAGCATTTTCTAAGCCTAATTTTAATAATGTTCCTCGCAAGTTAATTTTAGCAGGACGGGGTTGTTGCCCTAAAGCAAGTGCTGTTAAATTATGAGCGATTTCGGCTCCTTGTTGATAAGCAACTTGGGCTGTGGGTGGTAGAGAGCTATTTTCAATGGCGGCACAGTCTCCGCCGGCAAATACTTCTGGAAAATCTAACAGTTGTAAGGTAGGAGTAACTAAAAGACGACCATGAGAATCTCTGTTTTCTTGAGGAATTGCTAAGTTTTTAATTAAAGGATGGGTAGAACTGCCAGTTGCCCAAATGGTTGTAGCACTCTGGATAGTTTTAGTTTGATTTTCTTGCTCATATTCTACTGTACTGGGAGTAATTCCTTTAGCTTTACAACCTAATAATAATTCGACTTTTGTCGCACGTTCTTGCAGTTGATCCATAGCTGTTTGACGTAAATGCGAGTTAATATCTCCTTCAAGAATTTCCTTTCCATGATTGAGAAGTATAATCCGAATTTCATTTTGATCGCCTCCTAAAGCCGCATACCAATAAGGCAGCAAATCCGCTAAAGTAGCCGCCATTTCTACTCCCGAAGGGCCTCCCCCTACTACAACGACAGTTAATAAATGTTTTCGAGATTCTTTATCTTCGGTTTGTATGGCTTGTTGAAGACAATAGCGTAAGTGACGATCAAGCGCGATGGCATCTTGTTGAGACCACAAAGGAAATGCAAATTCTTTTGCTCCTGTGATGCCAAAATAATTGGTAATACTTCCTACCGCTAAGACTAAATTACTATAATTATATATTGTGCCAGAAATTAATTGAATTTCTTGTTCTTGTAAATTAATGGCTTGAACAGCATCTTGGACAAAAATAACGCCGCTACCTTGTAGCAATTCTTCATAACGAGGAACCACCTGCATAGGTTCCATTTGCCCACTAAAATATTCATAAAGTAAGGGTTTAAAACAAAAGCGTTCATTGGGGTCAATCAAAATAACAGAACGAGGATAATGGTTGTGAGTTAAATGCAGAGCGGCAAATAGTCCTGTAAATCCACCGCCGATAATTATTGTTTGATAAACTGGATTGTTCATGTTGTTTTCCTATAAAATATAAATGATTAAAAATAAAAATATCCAAATTACATCTACAAAATGCCAAAAAAGGGTTACAGCACTTACGCCAAAATGACCTTTTTTATATATGTTAGGAAGCCATGAGCGCACGAACATAGTTAACTGTAATAAAACGCCTGTTAGAACGTGCAATCCATGAAACCCTGTCAGCACATAAAAAGCCCCTCCTGCTACTGCTGTTTTTAATCCAAAATCAAGGCCATTCCACTCATTTTTCTGACCGACTAAAAAATAAATTCCCATGAGAGATGTTGTCAGCCAAAGAGCGCGAAACTTGTTTATTTTCCGTTTTTTAAGCGCATTTTCTGCCCATTGAATAATCAGGCTACTAGAAAGAAGTACCACAGTATTAATGGCGACTAAAACTGTTAATTCTGGGCCTTTAACGCCTGGTGGTAACCAATTAGAAGAATTATATTTTAGAGCAAGATAGGTCAAGATGAAACTTAGGAAGATTAAGCTTTCTGATAGTAAAAATACAGTAACTCCAAATAGGGATTTATGTTGAGAGTTTTCAGCATCACCGCCGCCAGTAGGTAAAAAGCGTTGTAACCAGTGGGGAAATCGTTCTAAAAGACGTTCAAAACGAATTGGACTATCATCAATATGAATATGTCTAGGCATAACGTTAGAATTTAATAATTATAATAGTTGACTTTTAACTAAAGACTAATAACTAATAACTAATGACTAACGACTAATGACTAACGACTAATGATTAATGATTAATCCGAAGGTTCTATAACAGCAATTTTGGGGTCACCATAATCATAAGGAGGTCTTGTAACTGTAGGAACTTCGGCAAAATTTTCTTGAGGAGGAGGAGAAGAAGTTGCCCATTCTAATCCTGTTGCATACCAAGGATTATTACTTGCTTTTTCTCCTTCAAGGCAAGAATAAATCATATTAGCAATAAAAGGTAAAATCGAAACGCCGAGTAAAAATGAGCCAAGACTAGCAATAATGTTCCATCCCTGATATTCGGGAGGATAAGAAGAGACGCGGCGAACCATTCCTTGCAATCCTACTGGGTGCATAGGAAAAAAGGTCAAATTAGCACCGATAAATGTTAGCCAAAAATGTAATTTTCCCCAACCTTCTGAGTACATTCGTCCGGTAATTTTGGGGAACCAAAAATAAAATGCTCCAAAAATAGCCATCGTGATCGTGTTATAAACAACATAATGAAAATGACCTACTACGAAATGTGTATTATTGACGTGTAAATCGAAAGGAACAGCACTAAGCATGACTCCTGTAATACCAGCAAAAATAAACATAATGACTCCTGCTAAAGCAAAAAGCATGGGAGTTTGTAAATGTAATTTAGATTTCCAAACGGTGGCTGTCCAAGCAAATACTTTAATGCCGGTAGGCACAGCTACTATCATAGAAGTAATCATAAAAGTAATTCTTAACCAACTGGGTGTTGCACTAGCAAACATATGATGTGCCCAGACAAAAAGGCTTACTAAAGCAATACCGAAAGAGGCTAAAGCAACGCTTCTATAACCAAATAAAGGATTACGACTAAAAGCGGGAATAATTTCTGAGAAAATACCAAATGCTGGTAAAGCCATTACATAAACAGCCGGATGAGAATAAAACCAAAATAAATGTTGATAAATAACGGGTTCTCCATTATGTAAAGGGGTAAAAAAGTGTGTTCCTAACAAATCAAACAAGAGCATAATTATTGCTCCTGTTAGAGAAGGTAAGCTAATTAATTGTAGTAATTGGGCGCTTAAAACTGTCCAAACAAACACAGGCATTCTAAAAAATGTCATACCTGGGGCACGCATCCATATAATGGTAGTGATGAAGTTGACGGCTCCCATAATTGATGAGATACCGATAAAAATTAAGCTTAAAATCCAAATAAATTGACCGTTGATTGGCTGTCCACCTGGAATTTCAAGGCTAATGGGAGGGTAAGACCACCAACCGGATTGTGCTGTACCATCTGGTAACAAAAAACTCGATAGCATTAATAAGCCGCTTGGGGGAATAATCCAAAAAGCAATGGCGTTTAATAAGGGAAAAGCCATATCTTTAGCTCCGATCATTAGCGGCACTAAATAATTAGCTAAACCTGCCATACAGGGAATAATCCATAAAAAGATCATGATGGTGCCGTGCATGGTAAACAAGCCATTATAAAGGGCGCGATCCACGAGATCAGATTCAGGCGTGAGCAATTCCCCTCTGATAATCATGGCTAGAAGTCCACCAATTAAAAAGAAAAAGAAGGTTGTTAATAAATATTGAACTCCGATTACTTTGTGATCTGTACTAAAACTTAAATAACGTCGCCAATTATTTTCTGATCGGTTGTCAGAGCGACGGTTTTTATTGGTTTCGGTAAGGCTTTGATTGGTCATTAGTTATTCGTTAATTAACTTTGCCAACCACTATTAAAAAGTGGTTTTTTGCTGGGTTCAGGGCGCAAATTTTCTGCTTTTAAGGATTGGTGCGGAACCGGTTCCGCACCCCACTCTTGTTCGCTGGCAATCCGCTCATTTTCTTGAGTTTTTATTTGAGCATTAGCCGCTTTATTAAGCCATTGATTGTACTCTTGAGGAGATTCAACATAAACATTGGCCTGCATTAAAGAAAAATAAGTTCCACTGAATTGAGAATCTTGTAAGCGATATTTTCCGGCTCGGGTTGGACTAAAAACAAAAGTAATAGTGCGATTAGGAAAAATATCTTGTTTGAGCCTAAATTCCGGAACATAGAAGCCATGAATTACATCTAGTGAATTCATCACTAAACGTACTGTTTCGTTTAACGGTAAGTGAAGTTCATGAGTTTCTAAGCCGTTTTTATAGCGAAAATACCATTGCCACTGCTTGACAAAAACTTGAATGTCTTCATCAACTTTTTGGTTGCTAACCTCTTGGCGGCTGTTGCTTTGATGATCAAAGCTTTTGGCATAAGCGGCTTTTTCTAAAGGATTAACCAGTTGTACTAACTTAGATAACCCTGATATATCTAATTCTCCGTAAATACTATAGCTTTGAATAGCTAACCACATTACTAAAATAATTGGTATAACTGTCCAAAGAACTTCTATTTTCCAATTTCCCCGGCCAGGATGTCCTTCACTATAATCATCTTCTTTTGCTCTGAAAAAAAGAATTGAATAAAGTATTACGCTGATTACTCCTATGTATATAAAGGCTCCGGCTGTGACTAAAAAACTAAATAATTCGTCAACCCGTCGTGCTTCTGCCGTCGCTTCAGGTGGCATCCAGCTATAGGATTGCTGTCCTATCCAACGGCTGATGATTAAATCTAGTGCTATCAAAGCAGCCAATAATAGGTATTCGAGAATCGTTAACATTTCTAATTAAAGAAGTTAATTGTTTGAATGTTTGATTGTTTTAATTTAAAGGCTTTTTTATATCTCCTTTCCTGAAAATGTGTATCAATATTATCATAATTATTTTTCGCTTAGATATGCCTATTTATATATTTCTCTGCTAAAAATGTCTAAGAAAATACTTTTATTCGTTTGCATCTATCAAAATGTAGATTTTTTAGAGAATAGGATCGTTGTTTTTAATTGGGAGTGCGTAACTCCTATTCTCTACCTTGGGATTATTTCTCATCAATCATTCTTGATTGCTATATTTCCTGGAGAGTGCCTAACTCCTATTCTGCGATATATTGTCTATTGCTTAGATGGATAAAAATTATGTCCTGTCACTAAACAACCATCTTCCATATAAATAATTCGATCAGCAATATCTAAAATACGGTTATCATGAGTGACCATAAGCACTGTACTTCCTTTTTCTTTGACTAAAGATTGTAAAATTTCTACTACCGCTCGACCAGATTTACTATCTAAGGAAGCCGTCGGTTCATCTGCTAAAACTAATTTAGGAGAACAAACTAAAGCCCGCGCAATGGCAACTCGCTGTTTTTGTCCTCCAGATAAATCATCAGGATAATAATTAATCCATTTTCCTAGGCCTACAGTTCTAAGAATGGCTTCTGATTTAATTCGGGCTTCTTCTTGAGAAATATCTTTATGGAGTTGTATCGTCATCTGTACATTTTCGCGAGCCGTTAAAGACCTCAGTAAATTATGTGCTTGGAAAATATAACCAATTTTTCGCCGCACTTCTATTAATTCTGTATCACTACTTTTAAGAAGTTCTTGATTTAAAACTTTTATACTGCCTTCTGTGATTTTTCTTAAAGCTCCAATCAAGGTTAATAATGTGGTTTTCCCAGAACCTGAAGGACCTGATAAAATGACGATCTCTCCTTGGAAAATATCGAGAATGATGTTGAATAGTATTTGCTTGCGTAAGGTTCCATGACCATAATAGTAATTAAGCCTTGAAATTTCAACTACAGGATTATTCATAAGATTTACAATTTACTAAAATATATCGGCGGGATCGGCTTGTAATAGTTTCCGCATGGCTAATAGTCCTGAAATAGAACACATTATCACTGTTAAAATAAAAACTAATATAATTTTATCTGAGGTCATCAGCATGGGTAAAAAAGTTGCTGATTTGGTTAAACTATAAAGATTGATCGCGATCAGTAAACTCGGCATATATCCTAAAACTGAAAGAATGATGGATTCTTGAAAAATGACTATTAATAAATAAGAATATTTGTAGCCCATAGCAATTAAAGTGGCATATTCTGATAAATGTTCTGAAACATCTGTATAAAGAATTTGATAAACGATTACTGTACCAACAATAAAACCCATCGACATACTTAAAGCAAAAATAAAGCCAATGGCTGTACTGGTTTGCCAATATCTTTTTTCAAATTCTACAAATTCTTGTTTATTATAAATAATTATATCATTAGGCAGTTGTTGTTTAAGGTTTTCAGCGACTTGTTTAATATCAGCATTGGGTTTTATTTGAATAAGGCCTATGTTAATTTGTTCAGCCTGCCGATCAGGAAATAGGTGTAAAAAAGTTGAATCACTGGTAATGATATTCCCATCAGCCGAAAAAGTAGGCCCTAAAGTAAATAAACCTACTACATCAATTTTTTTATTGCCTAATTCAGTAGTGACTATCTGATTTGTTTGAAATTGATTGACAATATCACCGTATTCTAAGCGAGAAGCTTGATCAAATAAAATTTTATCTTTAATTCTAATTTTGTCGATATTTTCCGCTAATCCCGGTACATCGGCAAAGGGTTTAACCGGCTCAAAACCATAAATAAAAATTGTTCTGAAATCAGAGGTTTTAGGGTTTTTCCAATCTCGATAGCCTACATAAATGGGCGTTACTGATTGAACTCCATCAAAACTTAAAGCTTGATATAATCTTCGTCTCGGGAATGCTCTCATGTAGCTAAGAGATTTTGAACGCGAACTAATCATTACTAAATCAGCGTTTACACTATGATGGATTCTGGCGGCACTATCATATAAAGCCGATTGAAACCCCAGTTGCATAAACATTAAAATATCAGCAAAGGTAATCCCTGTTAAAACTACCATCATTCGTGATTTTTCTCTAATTAGTTGCCGCCAAGCTAAAGGAATATCAAAAAACATTACTATAAACTCCGAGTTTTTTATTTTATTTGTAAACAGTTTTTTTTGAGGATTAAAAAGCTAGAAAATCAGACCTATAAAGTATTAATAACTACATTTACTTGTAAATTGGTGAGTTCAGAAACTTTTTTACTATCCTCGGGATTTAAACGGATTTTAACGTCAACAACTCGGCGATCTACATCTACAGTAGGATCCGGGGAAATAACACCTTGTTCTCCAATTTCTAATCCTACTTGTATGACTTTACCGAATAATTCTCCGGAAAAAGCAGAACTGGTAATTTTTGCTGTTTGTCCCAGACGCACTCGACTAATATCTAATTCATAAACTTCTGCTGTAACTGCCATCTGAGCCGTTTGTCCTATGGATACAATTCCTTGATTACTAATTCGTTCTCCATCGTGGGTATAAATTTTTAAAATTTGTCCTGAATGAGGGGCCCGCACATAAGCTAATTCTACCGTTTCTTTGGCTTTTTTTGCATTAGCAATGGCGCTTTTAACTTCGGCTTCAGCTAATTTTACATCGGTGGGACGAACTTCGGCAATTTGCTGTAAGACAGATTCATTTTCTTGAATTTGTTTTTCTAAAGTGCTAATGGTTCTATTTAAATTTGCTTTGGCTTCCTCTATTTGAGCTTTTCTAGATAATTGGATACGAAATAAAGAAGCTTGGGCCTCTTCTAATTTTTTTTGGTTAGTTTTTTCTTTTAAACAGATAGCTTCTTGATCGGAGGCAGATACAACAGAATTGTCATAAAGTAATTGATAACGTTTACATTCTGCTTGAGCATTTTCTAATTCGGCTTGTATTGATCCGATTTGAGCATTTTGAGAATTTTCTTCTCCCAATAACTGAGCTTGTAATGTGGCAATTGTTTCGCGCTGAGTTTTAATTTGTCCTTCTAATTCGGCTTTCTTGCCCTCAAATCTAGCTTGCTGTGCTTCTATTTCTCCTTTTTTGGCTCCTGCTTTCACTTGTTCTAAACGTGCTTGGGCAATGGTAATTTGTTCTTCAGCATAAGATAACTCGGCTGTTAATGTAGAAACGTTGTCTAAAATGGCGATTAGTTGTCCAGATTTTACATAGTCACCTTCTTTTACTAAAAGTTTTTCTATTCGGTTTCCTCCTATGGTATTTAAAAAGGTGGGGCCGGATAAATAAATAACTTCTTTTTCTGGTTTTATATAACCCAAGGCTGAGACGGCTTTAGTCTTGGAAGTGTTTGAAGCGGCAATCGAAGAACTGGCCGGACTAAGACTGCGAAAACGTAGAAAGTAATAAAGACTGAAGCCGCTCAAGAGTAAAGCCGCTATAATTAGTCCTAATATTTTCTTGTTTCCCGTAAGGGATAGGAGTTTACTTTTTTTACCGGTTTTTTGATTAGTAATTAATTTATTTTCCATATTTTTACCAATGATACAGCATATTCGTTTTTCCTTATTAAACTTTTTTTTAGAAAAATTAAAATCTAAGCTCAGTTCTTGACTAAAATTTTTAAGTTAATTTTTTAATGAGAGCTAAAGCTTAGATTGTCCATTTATTAAATTTTTATTTCTGAATTAGGCGGTAAAGAAAATCGCATCAGCTTGGGCTACAAGAGTCGCGGCTGTAATATTTTCTAAGAAAGCAATTTGATCTTCGCTGTCTTCACTCAAACCGAGGAAGATTTCTACCCCTCCAGAAACATCTTGAAATCTTAAGGTATTAACATTACTAACTCCTAAATTGGTTGTTTTAAGACGGAAGTTTTCAATGGTATTAAAGCCCTCTCCGACTTCTAGAATAATGTTGTTGATTCCTTCATTACCCAAAGTAGTAATATCGAATCCAGTACCACTATTAATGAGGTTAATTCCGTTACCTGGGTCGATTAAATCATCTCCTTGACCACCCAAGATAGTATCGCTTCCTTCACCCCCTATGAGTATGTCTTGACCATCGCCACCGTTGATTTCATCTCCTCCTTTACCCCCATCAATTTTATCATTGCCGCTTTCACCAAAAATAGTATCTTTCCCCCCTTTACCGGAAAGGTTATCATCACCGTCTAATCCTTTTAAAAAGTTCCCTTGATCATCCCCTTCAAGGTCATCATTAAACTGAGAACCTTCTACATTTTCGATGCTGATGAGTTGATCGCCTTCAGCATCTCCGAGTTGACCATTTCCTGTGCTTAATTTCACTTTTACGCCTGCGTCAGATGCGGCATAAGAAGCAGTATCATTACCTGAATTTCCGTTTAGGGTATCTTGGTCTTTACCTCCTGCTAGAAAATCATTTCCTGTACCTCCTTCAAGATTGTCTTTTCCGTTTTCACCGAAGAGGAGATCGTCGCCTCCACTGCCGGCGAGTTTGTCGTTACCTTCACCGCCAAAAAGTTGATTGTTTTTACTGCTACCACTGAGTTGATCATCAAAAGCAGAACCAATCACATTTTCAACATTAATTAATACATCTGTAAATCCAAAACCATCTTGAGCAAAACCTACATCAATTGCTGTACCAAGTTGGGCTAATAATTCATCTACTTGGGGAGGCAAATCAATATTAAAGTTAGCTAATAATGCTCCTAGATTGTCAGTGGTAACGACTCCTAACTCTACCTTAACAGCACCTGGGTCTCGACGGTAACTAGCTGTATCAATATCGCTAGTGGTAGTGTTACTGATGAGGCTAGTATCGCTGCCTTTTTCCAGAGAAAAAGTGGGTAAACGAAGCGGGATCGGACTGTCAAGAAAACTGGGTAAATTAAGGTCTAAACCTACCGTTGTTACACTAGGCTCGATGTTAAGTAAAAGCCCTGAAGCGTTACCAATAATAACGTCATCGCCGGCATTGCCTATAAAAACATCATCGCCGCCACCACCATCGAGGACATTATTTTCTGCATTTCCGATAATGGTATCTGCAAAATTTGAGGCAATGATATTTTCTAGATTACGTAAAGTATCTACGCCGTCGAATCCGTCAAAGGCTGTACCCTCAGCGACTTCAAATGTACCCTCTAAATCTGGTATTAAAGTATTCACATCGGCGATGTTGAAATAAGTATTTTCTTCATCAATGTTGATCAGCGCTCCTAGCGGCGAATTGATATAGATAGCGGTATCTGTCCCCAGATCGTCAATATCTCTGTCTCCTGCTCCATCAATAAAATCACTGCCTGCATCACCGGCAAGAATATCATTCCCGCTTTCACCTTCGAGGAAGTCGCTGCCTTCGCCGCCACTGCCGCCAATTCTGAGATTGATTAAAGTATCGCCCTCACCTACTGTGAAGGTTTCATCTATTAAACCGAGGAAAAGATCGCCGAGCATGATGTCATTGCCATCACCACCATTTAAGGTGTCGCCGCTACCTCCACCCACAAGAATATCGTCTCCTTCGCCTGCATCTAGAACATCTCGCCCTGCCGCACCGCCGACGGGGTCCGCAGAGAACCCATCTCCTAAAAGTATGTCATCCTCTGAGCCGCCACTGACAAAATCACTGCCACCAAAGCCTAAAACCTTATCACTACCCGCGTCTCCAGATATTGAATCGTTGCCCTCGTCTCCAATGATGACATCATCTCCATTATTTCCGTTGAGGATATCTGAGCCTTCCCCGCCACTGCCGCCAACTCTGAGGACAATTCCGTTAGCTGATAGGGTGGTATCGATCAAGCCGAGAAATAAGTCTCCCAATATTACGTCATTACCATCGTCTCCACTAATGAGATCGCCGCCTCCACCTCCTATCAGGGTATCGTTTTCACTCCCTCCCTGTAAGATATCACTGCCTGCACTACCCCCTACATTATCGACTGAGATCCCATCGCCTAAAATTAGGTCACTACCGCTACTGCCGGTGATTAAATCATTAGCGCCAAAGCCGAGAATCGTATCATTATCGTTCTCACCGTTTAGAGTATCGTTGCCATTATCACCCACTACTATGTCATTACCATTGCCAGCATTGATCAGGTCATTTCCTTCTCCACCAATGCCACCAACGGCTAAACTGATGCTTCCTAAAGAAATTACTGTATTATCGGCTTGAGCAATGGTAATGCTGCCTAAATTACGAATAATGGTCTGATTAATTAATCCTAAAAACAAATCCCCCAACAGTATGTCGTTCCCGTCGCCACCGCTTAGGACATCTGAGGCACCACCACCGATAACAATGTCATCGCCGCCTGCTCCGTCTAGGGTATCATTGTTAAAACCTCCTCCTTGCCCGTTAAAAGATACGCCATCCCCGAGTATAATATCGCTTCCTTCACCGCCGTTTAAATTATCAAAGCCGCCGAACCCTAATAAGGTATCTTGATCGTTACCACCATTTAAACTGTCATCACCTCGGTCTCCAATCAAGAGATCGTCGCCATTTTCTCCAAAAAGGGTATCATTCCCTTCTGATTCATTGAAAAAATTGCCAATAAAAAACTGAATGGGATCTGGATTATATATGTTTACATCATCTTCTTTATCGTTGGGAAGGAAATCTTCTGTATCAATAAAAAAGTTGACTTGTATCTGGCGGAGAAAATAGTCTCCTAGCATGATATCATCGCCATCAAAACCTAGGAGTAAATCGCCGCCGCCTCCACCTATAAGAACGTCATTTCCTCCTAATCCATCAAGGGTGTCATCTCCATCCAATCCCTGATCATTGGGGGCAAAAGCATCTCCTAAAATAATATCGTTACCGCCTCCACTGAAGGAGTTGTCTCCTACTAAATTATCGTTCCCGCCAAAACCTACGATAAAATCTCGGGCGGTGTTGGGAAGGCTGATGTTTCTATTGTCTGGATCGGGTATTGAATCTACAGAAATATCAAGGTTAAAAATGACGTTTGGCCCGCCTAAATCGCCTGTAATATTATCATTTCCCGTAGTGCCGGCGAAAATATCTGGCAAAAATTCTATTCTAAAATTTGTGGAAAAGTCTTCAAATCCAAAAGGAAATCCGGTGTCAACTTCTCCATTGATATTGCTTTTAAACAATCCGAACAATGTCATAGTTTTCGTCTCCAAAATTTGACAGTCAAAAAGATTATTTCCGCTTTTCTTGCAATTTTAGGGAATAGGTTGAACTCATTAACAGTTTCTAAATAATTTTTTAAAAATTAAACCTTTTTTAACCTCACTGTTGCTAATTAATGTCCAACCTAATTATTATTTTAATGAGCATTTTCAAAAATAGCTTTCCATAGTAATTCTGGTTCTACTATATTATGCCCATTAATAACCCACTGTCGAGCCGTAGTAGCGGCTAATTTTTTTACTCGCTTAGAAGGCTGTTTTTTGGTGTATGCTCTCATGGTTTGCGGTTCTACACATAATTCATACGCGGCTTGTTCGTGAGTTAAACCAAAAGCACCCCGAAAAACTAAAGGATGTAATTCTTCAAGTTGATTAATAGATAACTTAATTTTTTGAAGAAGATTTGCTTCAGTCAAATTCATTAATTGATTAGACATTTTTGCTGCTGCAATAATTACAAGATAGTTATTGAAAAAAATGATGATCTTCAGAAGAAACTCAAGGAGTGACAGCTTATCAATAAAGTTTACTGACTGTCTGAGAAGTAAACACACTCTCAGCCTTTTTTTGCTTCATGCTACTGTTAACTTGATTTTTGGCTACCTATTTCTGAGTTGGGTTCAAGTTAGATAATTGTTTAAATAAATTATCTACTTCATTTTGTAAATGCAAAAATTTTACTTTTCCATGAGGGGTTTCACACCAATCTTCAACTATACTCAAAGTTCCTTGAAGAAATTGCTCCCGGCAGCGATGGCGTTGAATTTTTCCACTTGATGTTTTGGGAATACTGGCGGGTTTAACTAAAACCGTAGCATAAACTTGAAGTTCAAATTCTTTCGTTACTACTTGACGAATACTACTTACAATTTCATTAATATTTAAATTTCGTAAGTAAGTTCGTTCTACTTCTTGGACAATAATTAATTTTTCTTGTCCTTTCATTTCTACTGAAAAAGCCGCGCCGCTATTAGAACGTAAGGCTGGATGGCTTTTTTCTACTGCCAGTTCTATATCTTGAGGATAGTAATTTTGTCCGCGAATAATAATTAAATCTTTTATTCTGCCGGTGACAAATAACTCTCCATCTCTGATAAAGCCTAAGTCTCCTGTGCGTAAAAATGGTCCTTGAACCTTGTCTGCTAAATAAGCTTTAAATACTTTTTTGGTTTCTTCAGGTTGCTCCCAGTAACCTTGAGCTACGCTTGAACTGCTGACCCAAATTTCTCCTACTTCTTCGGGTAAACATTCGATTAAAGTTTCGGGATTGACAATTAGGGTTTTTTGATTGGGTAGGTTTTGTCCACAGCCTACCAATTGTTTACTATGTTCGGGGTTTTGTACAGGTAAGACTTTATTTTGCTCAAGACTATTGCCATCAATTTCACAAATAACTGGCGGATCTGTTACTTTTCCACCTGTAACAATTAGGGTTGTTTCAGCCATCCCATAACAAGGGTAGAAAGCTTCTTTGCGAAAACCACAAGGCGCAAAATATTCGGCAAATTGTTCTAAGGTTTTTGCTCTGATGGTTTCTGCGCCAGTAAAGGCTACTTTCCAGCTACTTAAGTCTAGTTGATCTCGTTCTTCTGGAGAGATTTTTTGTAGGCACAAATCATAAGCAAAATTCGGCCCGCCACTGGTGGTGGCTTGGTGCTGCGAAATGGCTTGTAACCAACGCAGGGGCCTTTGTAAAAAGTCCATCGGTGCCATCAAACACACCGGAAATCCTCCGTAAAGCGGCTGTAATATTCCTCCGATTAATCCCATATCATGATAGGGGGGTAACCAAATCACTCCCTGACTCTGCTCAGAATGGGCAAAACATGAATAAATTAAGGATAAATTGTGCAACAGATTTTCATGGCTTACCATTACCCCTTTCGGCTTACCTGTAGAGCCAGATGTATATTGAAGAAATGCTAAGGTTTTTGGGGTTATGTTGGGTTTAGTCCATTCTTTGGCTAATTCATTATCTAAAGTATCTGTTGCTAACCATTGCAAAGATTTTAATTCAGGATGTTTATTTATTTCTGATTCTAAAGATTTTAAAATTGAGGAGGTTGTTAAAGCGATTGTTGCTTTAGCATCATTGGTAATGGAGAGTAAACGGGATATATGCTGACTCGCACGAGGCGGATAGGCTGGTACAGCGATTAAACCTGCATACAAACATCCGAAAAAGGCTTTGATAAAATCTAATCCCGATGGATATAGCAGTAAAACTCGCTCTCCCTCAAGTTTTAAAGATTGTAAAGAATAAGCAATTACTTGTGCTTGCAATTCTAATTCTAAGTATGTTATTTTAGATACAGTTTCACCTCGCTGAAGAAACTTATAACCAATTTTGTTAGGTTCTTTGTTAGCACGATGAGCTAAAAGATTGAGCAATGTAAAACTTTCGGATTTAATCTCCTGAAAAAATTCTATTTCTGGCTTAATCATTTTGTTTAGTCTCTAAAATTCAAAGAATTGGATAGGAGCGGAAAAAATTAAGAGAATTGGATAAATCTTCATTAGGAAACATACTGAAGACAATTGAAATTGACTTTTTAAGCTGAGTAATTAAATATGGGATAGGCATTGACTTAAATAAGTCACGGAATAGCTTAGACATTTATTGTCAAAGAAGCATGAGTTATTTAAACAGCCTGTTCATTAAGCCAAGAGTAATTGCTTGCATCAACCTCTGCTCAAGGTGATGAGGTTTGTAAATACAGGTAGCCCAAATAGTAACCGTTTCACAAGCTATGTTGAAAGGTTATTTAGAAAGTTTTTAGTTAAACATCTGCAAAATTGGTAGATCTCCGTTTGACTAAGTTATTTTAAGTTTTATGAATGGATACATTCAAGTAGTAATCATACCCGCTTGAGTTGAACTTGTCAACAGTTGTTTTCAAGTCAATTGTCAATAGCAATCTTATCTAGGTTATAAGAACTAGAAAAGTTAGCTGCCGTGTCCCTACAGCTAATAAATAAGTGAATTCTCATTCAGAATTGAGGATTTGTACATGAGATGCCAGTAAGCTTTTAGAAATTTATTTCAAGAATTTTGCTGTCGCCTTTTTAACGGCTATGGCCACTTATAGCCTTATTTAAATAGTACAGTAAATTTATCGAATTTATGTATTTTAAACAAGGTTAAAAATAAACAGTGTAGATTTTTTCTACTATTTTATATTAATGCAAAGTGTAGGTTTTTTCTACTGACAAACATTAATAAATCTGCTTTAATTAAGTCAACCTTGAGTAAGTAACAATATAAATCCAAGTTTTACTTGATTCTAATCATTTGTAAAATTTTGTTCAAAAAATTATTTTACCCGAGAAGTAAGCTAATGAAAAAAAGTGGAATTTCTAACTCGAACACAGGTGAAACAAAAACTTCAAATTAGTGAAGCTACTTTTCACAAATACGTCTCAATCTTAAAGCATCACTGGAGAGAAAGATTTAGGTATGTTTCTCGTCAAACTCATTGGAATGAGTATCAAGTCCATTGTATCAAATTTATAAAAAGCTTGTTTGATAGCGGACGAAACACTGAAGAAGTGATTGACTATATTGTTAATTACAAAATCCCAGATGTTGAAAGCGCTAATCAAGTTAAGCGTTAACCTTGCATACTAATTTCTCTTTCTTTGTCTCTATCTATTGAGGTATAGCCCTTTTTAAATAAGTGAGGTACAACTTAATTGACTTCTCTAGTCTTCAACAGGAATTTGTACCTTGTTTATTTAAAAGCGGCTGTAAAAGTTCAAATTATCCCAAGAAACTATCCACAGCAATCATTTAGTACATAATACATCAAATCATGACTAACACATTTCAGTTACAAAAAACCACTAAAAGCTATTCAGATATCCAAAAATGGATGATTAATTATATAGCCGACTTGCTAGAAGTTGATCCCGATGAAATCGATCCTAGCACTCCTTTTGATGGTTTTGGGTTAGACTCCTCAGCCGCCATTGGTATGACTGGAGATTTAGAACTGTGGCTAGGACGTGAAATTGAACCAACCGTTCTTTATGATTATCCTAACATTGAGCGGCTGAGTCAATACTTAACTCAAAATCCAGAAAATAATTAGTTTTTTTGTGAGCAACTGGCACGCTTTTAAGTTGTCTTAAGGCAAGGTAACACTTCGTCTCTGCGAGGTGTAAGCAAGTAACACTTAAAACACTTAACGATTTCAGTGCTATTTCTGGCCCTTAATGATAGGAAATTTAAATGCGTTTAGTTTAGTTTTTTTTCTGAACATTTGACTGATTAGCTAGAAAAATCCTATGACTATGATTGCATCATCGACGGTTTCTTCTGACTTCAAGAAGAAAAATCATCAGAAAATATTCGAAAACACTTACCTCAACAACACTAATTCTGACTATACAGAAAAAATGGAGGAGTTGGCGCGGAATTTCGATTATAACGCCGATAAAGAATATTATTGGGGACCTCCTGAATTATCTATATTTTATGGGACTCCCTTGTATGAACAAGCATCTTCTTCACAAAAATTAGCACTTAATCATTTGTTTTGGGTAGGACAGTATAATCATACTGCGGCTACAGAAGCGAATACCGTTTTATATAATCAAGTGACATCAGGAGTGTTCTCGAGATTAAATAGCTATGAGACGCTTTGTAAAGAATTAGACCTAGAAACTAATCAAGAACACACCCATATCTACACTTTTCAGAAGATAGGTTATAAAATCAAACTTGCTTTGTTGGGTAAGCAAGGATTAAAAGATCCCCGAGAAAACAGTAGCAGCAAAAATTCTAAAAAAAGAGTTTTATTGAATGCTCCCGCAAAAACTAACGGTTTGTCCGCTTATGCGGCTCAATATCGAGACTCGGCTTTTCGCTTAATTACCAAATTAATGCAAAAAGATTACGAGGAACATTACTCAACTTTCTTAAAAAATCAAGAAGAACGCACAAAAGAAATCCCCGGTACAAGTGGCGGGTTAGGGGGATTAGTTTCTCAAGGTTCATTGCAGAAATTTTTTACGATTAACTGGGGCAGTTCTCCTTTTTTAGCAACCCAATATTATGCTATTCGCATGATTGGCAATATGTCTTTGAAATGTTATGAATACAACTATTTCAAATATTTCAAGACTTTACAAAAGCGAGAAGAATTTATTCCTACACCGACGGCTGTTTCTCATTATCATCTTTTAGATGAATCCTTCCATACGACCTTTTCCCAGGTTATTTCTCAAAATCTTTATAAAGATTTTCCGGCAGCGACTAACTATGAAAAAACTGTGGCCAACCTCACCGTTTTAATGGCACAATTAGGCGTTGTGGGCGGGCTTTCTGGTGTGATGCCTACTGTATTCCGTAGCGATGCTTATTTTCAACTAATGCTACTGAGAATTCTCAAATCGCCGATATTTTCTATGTCTAATGAAGAAGCCTTGTATTGGATGGAAAAATGCTTGTGCCATGAGCATGACGGCTTCTATCAGAATCAGAAATATCATCGTCGCTTGGTGACAGAATTCCGCCGCTTTTTTGACCCTATGCAGTATTTGTGGCCGGTTAATCATGAAATGAAAATTATGTCCGCCGGTGGTTCAATTGAGAAGGCGATCAAAACCAACAAAAAATCCTTTAAAGAATTCGTTCAAACTTTTAACTAGGTTGATCTAGCTTCTCATATTAGTGAGGTACACAGTTCTAGGTTTTAGACAGCAGGGAATTACAAATAGAAAATAAAACTGCAAATGTACCTCACCTAATTGAGAAAATCGGCTCTTTCGGCATCGTGGGGAAAAATGTTCATGGAGATACAATATTGTATTTAGTGGGTTACGGCGTGGCTCAAAACTTATCTCTTTTTCATAAAAATCATCACCGCGCCTAATCCACCCTACGAATCATAAACTTTTCTTACTTAAATTAATTTAAAACTAAAAAAAATTATATAGGATGTTTAATATGGAACCTATTGCTATTATTGGAACTAGCTGTCGCTTTCCGGGTGCTAATGATTTAGACTCTTTCTGGCGGCTTTTGAGTCATGGAATAGATGCAGTAACCCAAGTGCCTTCTGATCGATGGGATATAGATAATCTCTATAGTTCTGAGCCATTAACACCCGGTAAAATGATTACTCGTTGGGGCGGTTTCTTGCAACAAGTGGATCAATTTGATGCTGACTTTTTTGGCATTTCTCCTCGTGAGTCGGAACGAATGGACCCTCAACAGAGGATAACTCTAGAAGTGGCTTGGGAAAGTTTAGAAAATGCCGGAATTGCCGTCAATAAACTATCTGGTACTCGAACCGGATTTTTTATTGGTTGTGGGAATAACGACTATGCGCGGCTTTTAGCGAAGGATTTAGAAACCATTACACCCCATGATGGAACTGGTGGTACTTTGAGTATTTCAAGTTGCCGCTTTTCTTATCTTTTCAATTTACAAGGTCCGAGTATGGCAATAGAAACAGCCTGTTCCTCTTCTTTAGTGGCAGTGCATATTGCTTGTCAAAGTTTAAGCAGTAAAGAAACTGATCTATGCTTAGCTGGCGGCGTTAGCTTAATGTTAACACCAGAGCCGAGCATTGCCTATTCTCATGCGAGAATGCTATCACCTGATGGACGCTGTAAAACATTTGATGCTAGTGCTAATGGTTTTGTTCGAGGAGAAGGCTGTGGCATTATCGTTTTAAAACGTCTTAAGGATGCGATTCGAGACGAAGATAACATTTTAGCCGTGATCCGTGCTTCTGCCGTTAATCAAGATGGTTTAACCAACGGTTTAACCGCCCCCAATGGACCCTCTCAACAAAACATTATGCGGCAAGCGCTCGAAAAAGCCAATCTTGCACCGGCTCAAATCAGTTATATTGAAGCTCATGGTACTGGGACATCTTTAGGTGATCCCATCGAAATGAAATCGATACAAACTGTCTTAAAAAAAGAGCGGCAACCCGATCAACCTTGCTGGATTGGTTCTGTAAAAACGAATATTGGTCATTTAGAAAATGCCGCCGGAATTGCAGGATTAATTAAAGTTATTTTATCTCTACAAAATAAACAAATTCCTGCCAGCTTACATTTAAAACAACTCAATCCTTTAATTTCTTTAAATAATACAGCTTTCTCTATTCCTACTCAATCTCAACCTTGGGAACTGCGAGAAGGTGAACTACGCCGCGCGGGCATTAATTCTTTTGGTTTTGGAGGAACTAACGCCCATATCATCCTAGAAGAAGCACCGACGTTACCAGAAAAAACTAATGAAATAGAACGTCCCTATCATCTTCTGACACTTTCGGCTAAAAAAGAAGCCGCCTTGCTGGATTTAGCTGAAAAATATCTAGACTTTTTATCCATTCATTCAGAACTTTCCTTAGCGGATATTTGTTTTACGGCTAATAGTGGGCGTTCTCATTTTCAACATCGTCTAGCAGTTTTTGCTGATACTCATGAGTCATTGAGTCAACAACTGAAAAATTTTATCAAAACTCAAATTGATTCTCCAAAATCAACTGATGAACCGAGACGACGAAAAGCGCCTAATATAGCCTTTTTATTTACGGGACAAGGTTCTCAATACCTAGGCATGGGACAACAATTATATGAAACTCAGCCGACATTTCGTCAAGCCCTCAATCAATGCCATGAGATTCTAAAGAATTATTTAGAAAAACCTTTACTTGAGGTTATTTATGCTAAAGATAATTCCTCACTCTTAGACGAAACAAAATATACACAACCCGCCTTATTTGCCCTTGAATATGCCCTTTATCAACTCTGGCAATCTTGGGGAATTACGCCTAGTGTAGTTATGGGTCATAGTGTTGGAGAATATGTCGCCGCTTGTGTGGCAGGGGTGTTTAGTTTAGAAGATGGGTTGAAATTTATTGCTCACCGAAGCCGCTTAATGCAGTCTCTACCCAAAAATGGGGCGATGGCCTCGGTTTTTGCGACCTATGAACAAGTCAGCACAGTAATTACCCCCTATACTGAAGAAGTGGAAATAGCCGCTTTTAACGGGCCTAATAGTATCGTTATTTCTGGTAAAGAACACGCCATAGAAGCAGTGATTAAGCTGTTCCAAGCCAATAATATAGAAGTTAAACGGCTCAATGTTTCTCATGCTTTTCACTCCACTTTAATGGAACCAATTTTGGCTGAGTTTGCCGAAGTGGCTCAACAGATTACCTACCATCCCCCCCAAATTAAAGTTATTTCTAATTTAACGGGTGAAGTAGCACAAGAAGAGATAATGACTCCGGCTTATTGGTGTGATCATCTCCGAAAAGCGGTTAAATTTTCCGACGGAATGCTCACTCTACAGAAAGAAAAATGTAAAATCTTTATTGAAATAGGGCCTAAACCGGTTTTATTGGGAATGGGTCGTCGCTGTCTGCCAGATTCCAACCCCAAAGAAGCCTTATTTTGGTTACCGAGTTTAAGACCTAATCGAGAAGATTGGCAACAACTGCTAGAAACTTTAAGCACAGTTTATACTCAAGGAATAGAGATCAATTGGGAAGGTTTTGATCAAGATTATTGCCGCCAACGTCTTCAATTACCGACCTATCCTTGGCAACGCCAATCTTATTGGTTAAAATCTGTTGAGAAAAAAAGTCTGCCTCAACCGAAATTTAACTCTTTAACTCATCCCCTTTTAGGTCAAAAACTGTATTTAGCTGAATCGAAAAAAATTCACTTTCAATCTCAGATTGCTGAACATTTTCCGGATTATCTGAGCGACCATTGTATTTATCAATCCCCCATATTTCCTGCCACTGGCTATTTAGAAATCGCTTTAGCCGCCGCTAAAAATCTGTTTAAATCTTCACTGTTAAAATTGACCGATATCGCTGTGGAACATCCCCTCATTTTGTCAGGTGAGGAAGCTAAAACCGTACAGCTTGTTTTAACTCCTGAAAATTCTCAATATAGCTTTCAAATTTTTAGTCTAGCGGCTGATGATGAGCATAACTCAGAGCCGGTGTGGACACGTCACTCAACCGGGAATCTCATGCTGCTGGAAAACCCCCAACCTCTCCCGGCAAGACAAAACTTAGAAACATTACTCGCTCAACATCCCACAGCCATTTCTATTGAGGATTACTATCGCACCCTACATGAGCGCGGCATGGACTACGGCCCCTGTTTCCAAGCTATTGAACGCCTTTATCAGGGTCAAGGAAGTGCTTTGGGGCGAATTCAGTTACCCGAAAAATTAATTTTACAAGCTCAAGAGTATCAGTTTCATCCAGTTTTATTAGATGCTTGTTTGCAGATATTAGGCGCGGCTTTAACTGATGAAGAACAGAAAGCTTGTTTACCGGTGGCGATAGAACAATTCTCCCTTTATCAGCCGCCACAGACTCACCTCTGGAGTTACGTACAGATGCGTTCTCCTAATGGTTCTCGTCAAAATTTAGTGGCTGATCTGGTCTTATTTGACGATACAGGAGCAAATATCGCTAAAATAGAGGGATTATACCTAAAACGTGTCAGCCGCCGAGCTTTACAGCGTATTCTGCAACCTAAAATCGGCGATTGGCTCTATCAAAACACATGGCAACCTCAGCCGCCTGTATCTGACGAGTCACTCAGCGAAACCGCTAATCGATGGTTAATTTTCAGTGATCAAAGCCATTTAGGACAACAATTAATTGCACAGTTACAACAGCAAGGTCATGATTGTGTTATCGCTACCGCCGGTTCAACTTATCAGCTATTAGCACAAAACCTTTATCAAGTCAACCCCTCTAATCCCGAAGATTTCCAACGCTTACTGGCAGAAAGTTTGGACAATCAAGCCGCTTATGGGGGTATCATTCACCTTTGGAATGCAGAAAATTGTTCAGAAAACCCACCAGAAATTGATTTAGCCCTGTTACAAGCGGCTCAAGTGAAAGCCTGTGCCAGTGTTTTATACTTAGTGCAAGCACTCGCTAAAGCTAACATGAGCCAAGCCTCTCGTCTGTGGTTAGTCACGCGGGGAAGTCAGGCAGTAGATTCTGGCCGATTAAATGTAGAGCAAGCATCACTGTGGGGATTAGGGGGAGTGATTGCTATGGAACATCCCGCCTTACATTGTACTCGTCTGGATTTGGCTCCAACACCAGAAACCGAAGAAGTGCAAAACCTACTCAAGGAGTTTGCCGCGTCGAGTCCAGAAACTCAAATTGCCTATCGCCAGAATAGTCGCTTTGTCCTTCGCTTAGAACGCTATCGCATGGATGAGCAGGATAAATCCCCAAAAATTAGCAGTGAACAACCTTTTCAACTGAAAATATCTAACTACGGGATTTTAGAAAATTTAACCTTGTCTCCTGCGACTCGTCGTTCTCCTGCCGCCGAAGAAGTAGAAATAGAAGTGCGTGCGGTGGGGCTGAATTTCCGAGATGTGCTGAATGCACTGGGAATGTTAAAAGAATATACCGAACAGATGGGTATTACATCAGCCAGTGAGTTACCCTTTGGCGGCGAATGTTCTGGAATTATTGTGGCTGTGGGCGAAAAGGTTTCTCATCTACAGGTGGGGGATGAAGTAATGGCGGCTCAAGCGATCGGTTGTTTAGGGAGTTTTGTCACCGTTTCCGCCGATTTTGTGGTTCCTAAGCCCAAAAATGTGAGTTTTGAAGAAGCGGCTACCATTCCCACTGCTTTCTTAACCGCTTATTATGGATTATGCCAAAAAGCCCAACTGCAAAAAGGAGAACGAGTCTTAATTCATGCGGCAGCCGGAGGCGTGGGACAGGCGGCGGTTCAATTGGCGCAGTGGAGAGGAGCGAAAGTTTATGCGACGGCCAGCCCGAAAAAGTGGGCTTTTCTCGAGTCTTTGGGTGTAGAAAAAGTGATGAATTCTCGCACCTTAGACTTTTCTGAAGCGGTGATGCAGGCCACGGAAGATCAAGGCGTGAATGTGGCGCTCAATAGTTTAAATGGAGAGTTTATTCCTAAAACCTTGAATATTTTGGCTAAAGGTGGGCGCTTTGTTGAGATTGGTAAGATTGGCATTTGGGATGAGCTTCAGGTCAAAGAACAACGCCCTGATATTACTTATTTACCCTTTGACTTACTGGATATTTCTTCAGAAAATCCTACTTTAATTACATCCCTGTTAGGGGAACTGATGAAAGCGTTTGAGGAGGGTAGTCTTAAACCGCTTCCTCACAAAGTTTTTCCCATAGAAGAATCCGTTAATGCTTTTCGTTACATGGCGCAGGCCAAACATATTGGCAAAGTGGTAATTTCTCTGCCCACAGCGAACAAGCAAAAAAGGGAAAATCTGATCAACTCAGAAAGCAGCTATTTAATTACTGGCGGATTGGGCGCATTAGGGTTAAAAGTTGCTGAATGGTTAATCGAAGTGGGGGCTAAATCTGTAATTTTAGTGGGTCGTCAACATCCTTCAGACATCGCTCAAGCAAAAATTGCTCAACTCGAAGCAAGCGGCGCAAAAGTGGTGACTATGCAAGCAGATATATCTAATGCTCAAGCGGTGGATCACCTGATAACAACTATCAACGCCTCTATGCCGCCATTACGGGGAATTATCCATGCCGCCGGGGTACTCAAAGATGGGTTAGTCACTGGGCAAACCTGGGAGCAATTTATCGAGGTTATGAAGCCAAAGGTCATGGGTAGTTGGATTCTTCATCAGTCCACCCGTGATATTCCCCTAGATTTCTTTGTCTGTTTTTCCTCGATTGCGTCTGTGTTGGGTAGCCCTGGACAAAGTAATTATGCTGCGGCTAATAGTTTTATGGATATGTTGGCTCACTATCGCCGCTCAATGGGATTACCTGCATTAAGCATTAATTGGGGGCCCTGGAGCGAAGGAGGAATGACCACCGGGTTATCAGCCCGAGATCAGGAGCGTTGGGCGGCTCAAGGGCTTAATTTAATTTCTCCTGAACAAGGACTGAAATTTTTAGAAAAATTGCTGAAACAAGATGCGGCTCAGATGGCTGTTATGCCTATAAACTGGACTAAATTTTTAGCTCAGTTTCCTTATAATCAAATTCCCTCATTTTATGAAACTTTTGTTCAATCATCTCAACCTAAGCAAGCGCAAAGCGAAGGAGAATTTCTCAAACAATTACAGTCGGTTGCGCCAAAAGAGCGTCAGTCTTTGCTAAAAAGTTTTATTCGTCTGCAAGTGGCTCAAGTTTTAGGCTTTTCTTCGGCTGAATCTATTGATGTACAGCAGGGTTTTGTGGAATTAGGGATGGATTCTTTAATGGCAGTGGAATTAAAAAATCGTCTGCAAAATAATTTAGGTTTGGCTATTTCCCCTAGCTTGGCTTTTGATTATCCCACTGTGGCGGCTTTGACTGATTATTTGCTACTAGAAATGTTTAAGAGTGCTGAGGAAACTCTACCCGATAATTCTCAAGAAAACTTGAGTAATTCAGAAGAGATATTATCTTCAAACGGTCATACTTCTCTAAGTGCTAAATTAGCAGTCGAGGCATTATCTGATAGTGAAGCTGAAGCTTTACTGTTAAGTAAGTTAAATAATTTGAGGTATTAAGTACCTGGACATAGCGCAGGCTGTTCGCGAAATGTAATAACCTTTTTCCTTTTTTATAATTTGAAAAAACTTTATTCATCTATTAGAAAATATGATGACATCAGAAACTACTCAACCCTCTCCCATTAAGCGGGCGCTGCTCGCCTTGGAAGATATGCAGGCCAAACTAGAAGCAGTAGAAGCCGCTAAACACGAACCTATTGCTATTATTGGCATTGGCTGTCGTTTTCCGGGGAATGCTGACAGTCCGGAGCGTTTTTGGAACTTATTAAATGATGGAATTGATGCTATCACTGAAGTTCCTAAAAATCGCTGGAATATTGACGAAGTTTATGACCCTAATCCCGATGTACCGGGGAAAGTTTATACTCGTCTAGGTGGATTTTTGCCTCAAGTTGATGAGTTTGACCGGCAATTTTTTGGCATTTCGGCGCGGGAGTGTGTCAGTCTTGATCCTCAGCAACGATTATTATTAGAAGTGAGTTGGGAAGCTTTAGAAAATGCCTATTGTCGTCCTGAAGACCTTTCTAAGGGTTTAACAGGAGTATTTATTGGTATTTGTAATAATGATTATGCAAAAGTTATTATCGATGAACGCGGTAGAAAGCAAATAGATGCTTATTTTGGCACTGGCAACGCCACGAGTATTGCCGCAGGGCGATTGTCTTATCTTCTCGGATTAAAAGGGCCGAGTTTATCAATAGATACGGCTTGTTCTTCTTCTTTAGTTGCTGTGCATTTGGCTTGTCAAAGTTTGCGGCAAAAAGAAAGTGATGTGGCCTTGGCGGGTGGCGTTAATTTAATTCTTTCTCCAGAAAGTAGTATTGTTTTTTCTAAAACACGGATGCTTGATCCTGAAGGGCGATGTAAAACTTTTGATGCCTCTGCCAATGGTTATGCTAGGGGCGAAGGTTGTGGCGTAATTGTTCTTAAGCGTTTATCGGATGCTCAAGCTAATGGAGATAGAATTCTAGCCTTAATTCGCGGTTCTGCTGTTAATCATAATGGTCGTAGTAGTAGTTTAATTTCTCCTAATGGTCCGGCTCAACAAGCGGTTATTCATAATGCGCTTAATAATGGAAAAGTTAGCCCTTCTCAAGTGAGTTATGTAGAGGTTCAAGGAACAGGAACTTCTTTCGGAGAGCCAATCGAAATAGGTGCGCTTGAAGCAGTTTATTGTCGCAATCGTTCTTCAGATAATCCCTTAGCCATTGGTTCAGTAAAAACTAATATTGGTCATCTTGAAGGGGCTGCCGGTATTGCGAGTTTAATCAAAGTCGTTTTGGCGATGCAAAGTAATACTATTCCGGCTCATTTAAATTTAAAAGAGCTTAATCCTTACATTGATTGGCAAAATTTACCCATTACTATTCCGAGAGTTTCTCTCGCTTGGCCGAATCAAAATACCCAAAAATTTGCCGGGGTGAGTGCTTTTGGTTTTAGCGGCACTAACGCTCATCTGGTGTTAGAAGAAGCCCCTACGCTCAATTTTCAGTCAGCCCAGTTAGATAATTTTGAAATAACTGAACGGACGCATCATTTATTAGAGTTATCTGCGAAAACGCCTTGGTCTCTGGAACATTTAGCGAAAAAATATATAGACTATATTACTCAAAATCCTGATATAGCTTTGGCTGATCTTTGTTTTAATGCCAATTCAGGGCGCTCTCATTTTGTTCATCGATTAGCAATTGTGGCGAGTGATTTAAAAACCTTAAAAGAAAAATTAATCGCTTTTGTTGAACAACGACAAGCAGAGGGAGTATTTACTGGCCAAGCGGCAAGTTTACCTCGAATCGGGGCGTTTTTCTCGGGAGATATTTCTTCAGCATTAACCTTGAACTATGAACTCTATAAAAGTCAACCAGTATTTAAAGAGATCATTAGCCAATGTGAAGATTTTCTTAACAAATATTTAGCCTTTTCTTTATTAGATGAGCTTGATGGGAAGCAAGATCAAAACTCTCTTATTCATCAGTCAGCTTATCGTCCAATACTTTTATTTGTCTTACAATATGCTTTGTTTGAACAGTGGAAAGCTTGGGGCATAGAAATAGCGGCCGTTATGGGGCAAAGCGTAGGAGAATATGCGGCGGCTTGTGCGGCAGGTGTGCTATCTTGGCAAGACGGACTGAAATTAATTGTTGAAAGTAGCGGTTTAGCACTGCGGCAGGAAATGATTGAGGAGTTTAAGTTAATGATTAAAGACCTTAAATTTTCTCTGCCGGTTATGCCTTTAATTTCTGGTTCAACGGGAACAGTCGTAACTGATCAATTTACAACTCTTGAGGATTGGTTTAAACATTTATCTAAAAAAGAAAACACTCAATTTATGACTCGAGAGATTGTTGGGTCTAAACTGGAACAACAAGGTTGTAATGTTCTTTTTGAAATTGGGATAGAATCTTTTTTATCTGAACTGAATTTGCATAAAATTCCTCAATTGAAGCATCTGATCAGCTTAAATTATTCTAGTAATAATTGGAAAATAATTTTTGATTACCTTGCTAAACTGTATGTTTGTGGAACGCAGATCAATTGGAAAGAAATTGATAAAAGTTATTTCCGTCAAAGAATATCTCTACCGAATTATGCTTGGGAAAAACAGCGATATTGGGTCGCTTTAGAGGATGATAATACTGAAGATGAAATATCTTTAAGTAAAAATATCTCCCATTTTGAAGATTTGATTAAAAATTTAGCTTCTTCTCCTGAACTTAATGCCGATGAAGTGGCATTTTTACCGAAATTAGCTGAACTCTTAAAGCGAGAAAGTCAAAAACAAACGCCAGATGAGCAAGCATATTCGGGTGAAAATATTACCCTAAAAGCTATTTCTAGGAAAGCCGAGGATATACAATCTTGGTTGGCGGAGCGTATTGCTAAAGAGTTAGGCGTTAATGCCAGTGAAATCGATGTTAGAGTGCCTTTTGATAGCTATGGGCTTGATTCTGTATTAGCTATTGGTATTGCTAGTGCGGCTAAACAATATTTTAATATTGAAGTAACCCCCATGTTGTTAGTACATTTTCCCACCATTGAAACGCTCTCTAAGTATGTTAGTGAGCAGTTAGAAGCTTCTGATTTAGAAGTTTTTGAGATTTAAATAAGTTTAAAAAATACTAAGTTTTTAGGAGTTTTTTGATTATGAGTATCGCAGAATTAATTAAAGATTTAAATCACCAGGGTATCAAGTTATGGGTGGATGAAGATAAGCTCAAAATACAATCGCCTAAAGGCGCGTTAACTGAGCAAATTTATGCAAAACTGAGTAAACATAAACCCGAAATTTTAACCTACTTACAACAAAATAACTCGCCTAAAACAGAAGTTAAGGAGACAGAGGGAGAGGGATTAAGCTTACAAACTCTAGGAAAATTAATTGGAGGATTTTGTAATAATAGCTCAGTGAGTGCTAGTTATAAGCCGCCCATTATTGATGCTCGAGCTATGGCTCAACAATTAAAAGTCACTTTTCGCCCTCTTCCCCCCAACTACTCAAAAGAAAATATCCTTACTTTTAGAAGCCAGCTTCAAGAAAAGCTTCAAGAACAAGGCGTTAATATTATTCCTTGGGAAGAGGCAACCCGAGATTTTCAGTATGAGCTTAAAATGCCTTATATCGGTTGGAAAAAAACGATAAAAACTCGAGTCATTAAATCTGAAATAAGTGCAGTTATTGATGTAGAGAAACATTCCACCGTTGTCGATAAAGTTAAAAGTTTAATTGCTGAGAGTTTTTATACATTTTACTCAAAAATAGTCCTTAAAGGTCAAAAGCTTTCTGTGTCTAAAATTGCTCAAATGATCAGTTGGGCTGAAAGCAGTATTCAAGCTATTGAAGACCGAACTAATACTCAAGTGATTGTGATCACTGATTTAGATGAACAATTTACTAATTCTTCCTTACCTTATTCAGAAAAAATTCCCATTGGAGTTAACTCACTGGTCAGAACTTTTTCCGAAATTTTAATTGGCGTTTCTGAGAAAAAATTGTCAATTCTCAACATGAATCTCTCAGATTCCACTTATCCTAGAGAAGCTTTGGATCATTTTATTCGTCAGTCTCTTATCCCTAAAATTTACGTGCCAGTTTTGCCGCTACCTTTAAGTCGATTTGAAATTGGAGAATTTGACCCTACTCAATCGAATTATGCGGTTATGCTGACTCAATTAGGAAAGGAAATAGAGTCTACAGGTTTGCTACCGGCGGGATTCAAGCTTGATAATGTCATTCGTAAACGTTCTCACCGAGATATTATTGACTGGATTGCTAATGGAAGAACCGGTGTTTCTTACGGGTTTATTGCCTATGCTGAACCCCCTCGTTATGTTGGCGCAATAGAAATTACGGCACAAGAATGGGATAAGCTTGACCCCATTAAAGGCCTCAATTTTGATGAAGTTCGCCAAAATAGTCAAGGTCGAAGATATCTAAAAATTCAAGATAAATATCATCAAATTCCTGATATTTGGTTGGTTAGTTCTCGTTCTGGAGCCAATAAAACTAATCTTAGTTTAACGACTGATATTGTTCGCATAGGATTACAAGACCGTTTGTTACTGCAATTTCCTCAAAATGTAGATTTAAGCCAAGTGGATATTAAGCCGTCTTATGATCTTTATGTGATGGTTTCTATTGTTCTTGCCTCTGCATTGTACACACCAAAACTTATAGAAAATGGAGCGCCAATGGTTCATTTTCATGGCTATCCATCTATTGATTGGTTTGCGGCTAATGAATACTGTGCAGGCGTTTATAATCCGTCGGTTCCTTGTGGAACTTACGAATCTGGTGTTTTTAATTTTCTGGGAATTCAAGAAATCGGAAAATCTACTGATGGGAATATCAATTTAGCGGCTTTAGTTGAACCGGATCATGGAACTAATGTGATTGCTCGTGATTTGAATTATTTACTAGAAAGGTTAAAAGCCGGCTGTTCTAATCATCAAATTGAACTGGGCGGAAAATTCTTTCCTTCTCTTCAAATTAATCAAGATCAGGTTAAAAATTCTTGTGTTGTTTCGTCTTCTAGGAGTCGTTAAATGAACTCTACAAATAAAACTATTCTGATCACCGGGGTAGCGGGGTTTATCGGTTTACGTGCGGCTCAATTTGCTTTAGCCAGAGGGATGAAAGTTCGAGGCTTGCAGTCTTCTAAAACTAAAGCTGAAATTGCTGAAAAATTAGGCGTAGATGTGGTTATTGGTAGTGTTAATGACCCTATTGCTGCTGAAAAAGCTTGTCAAGGTGTGGATATTGTTTTACATACAGCCGCTAAAGTTAAAGAGGGTGGTTCTTTAGAAGACTTCCGCGAAGTTAATGTTAATGGAACAGTGGTGATGGCCCAGGCGGCATTAAATAGCGGAGTCAAACAATTTATTCACCTTTCAAGTGTGATGGTTTATGGATTTAACTATCCTAAATGGGTGACGGAAGAGGGCCCATTATGCGGCGAAAATAATCCTTACTGTCAGACTAAAATTGAGGCTGAACAAGCATTAATGGAATTAAATTCTCCTGGAAAATTTGACGTTGTTATCATTAGAGCAGGAGATGTTTATGGGCCCAGAGGAGGAGCTTGGGTTCTGCAACCGCTACAGTTAATGCACAAACGCTTGTTTGTTTTGGCTGATCAAGGCCGGGGAACCATGAACCATGTTTACATTGATAATTTGCTGGATGGTATATTTTTAACCATCGATAAAGAATGTAGCGGGCAAATTTTTAATATCACTGATGGTAAAAGCACTTCTTGGCAAGAATATTTTTCTTATTTAGCTGAGATAAAAGGCAATTATCATTTATTTTCTTTACCTAGTAATCTTCTTAAGATTATAATTAGTTTTCGTAATTTTGCACAAATAATAGCCGGTAAAAAACCGGATTTTCTTCCTTCTGCGGTGGATTTTATGACACGCCCTTACCCTTATTCAATTGAAAAAGCTAGCAAGGAACTAGGGTTTGCTCCTAAAGTTTCTTTAAAAGAAGGAATGAGTTATACCAAAGAATGGCTGTACCGAGAGAATTTAATTTAATTTTCAATTAATTAAGGATTTTTTCTTATGACTTCTGCACAATATCAAAATTATTTACTACAACCTTTAGGTTATGGTTCTTTGAGAAATTTTTTCAGAGTGATTATTGCCAATAGAGGCGTTGATACTCAATATTTTATTAAATTTTTATATGCTTTTTTCTTATGTTTATCTGGCATTCCTGTAAGAATTTTTGAAAGAGTAATTTTTGATCATAAAATTGCTTCGACTACTATTGATTATCCTCCTGTTTTTATTCTGGGACATTGGAGAAGTGGAACGACTTATTTGCATAATTTAATGATTCAGGATAGCAATTTTGCTTTTGTTCCGAGTATATATTCTTATAGTCCTGAAATGTTTTTAAGTCTAAACTCTAAAAAGTTTATGGCTCCTTTGCTGGAGGCGCTTCTTCCCAATCAGCGACCAATGGATAATGTTGCTTATTCTATTCATGTGCCTGAAGAAGAAGAATATGCTATTGGAAATATGATGCCTCTGTCTTTTTATAACGGCTGGATGTTTCCTAAGTATTTACGACAAAATTTTGAACGTTCTGTTCTTTTTCAAGGACTGTCACGTTCTCTAAAAGCCGAGTGGGAAAAGGTTTATATAAAAATTTTAAAAAAAACGACTTTTTTTTCTCAAGGAAAAAGATTACTCATTAAAAACCCTGCTAATACTGCTAGGATTGATACATTACTTAAACTTTTCCCACAAAGTAAGTTTATTTATATTTATAGAAATCCTTATGATGTTTATTCCTCAACTAAACTTTTTTATGAGAAGTTGATGCCTACTTATGCGCTTCAGCAAATTTCTGAGGAATATATAGAAGACTGTATTTTTGATTTTTATGAGCAATTAATAAACCAGTATTTAGAGTCAAAACAAAATATTCCCCTGGGAAATATTATTGAGATTAAGTATGAGGATTTTTTAGGCAATGAAATGATGTACTTGAATAAAATTTATACGCAGTTTAATTTGCCCGATTTTGAGGAAAAAAGTCAGGTTTTTTTACAATATGTTCATAGCAAAAGTAAATATATAAAAAATCAACATTCTTTGGATAGAGATTTGGTCAAAAAAATCGATCAACGGTGGGGATTTTTTATTGAGCAATGGGGATATGATATAGCCTTGCTAAATCAGTTGTGAAAGAAATTTATTTTTTAGGTCAGGGGCTAAAAAGCTTTTAAGATTATGGATTGTAAAATGGCTAAAGGTTTAAATTTGCTCACTTTTATGGTTGTTTGCCTTAATGTAGTAAATTCTTCATCGGCTGTTTCTTCTGTGCCAAGCAGTGCGGAACTCGTTCCGCCCCCCAATCCTTATGCGCCAAAATCATTTTGGCCTGAAGGTCATGGCATTTATTGTCAACAAAATACTGAAGCTCCTGGCCCAGTAGCAACTGATAAACTTGTTGTGGATTTAGTTAAGTTTGAACAACCGGGTTTCACTCCTACGGGAACAATATTATCTGCCCCTTTTAAAGACGGAAAGTCAGTGTTTTGGGGAACAAATGGCTTAGTTATTTATAAAGGTATTACCTCAAAAAATAGCCTAAATGTAGTCATCGCCAATAAGCAAACACTGAATTATAATCGTGCTACAGGTTATTGGGTGATGGATAAGGATAATGTAGCCTACTTTATGGATACAAAGGCTAGAGAGATAATTGCTCTTAGTAGTGCCGCTCCTGATGTTCCTGAATCGCCAATAATTCTGCTGAGAAAGTTTAAAGTTCCTGCGCTTTTTTGGGGAAGATGGCCTAATGTTTTTTTGGGGATGAAATTACTTTATGACGGTAACTTAGTTTTTGCTACTCGACAAGGTTCTATAGGGGTTTTGAGTAGAGATTTTAAAAAATTTACTTATAAAAAATTAAATGAGCAGATTAGTAACTCTTTTGCTGTTGATGAGAAAATGAATTTTTATGTTACCTCAAAATCAACTTTATATAAATTTCACTGGACGGGTTCATCTATTGAGGAGAGATGGCAGGTTCCTATCAATGGCTCAGGTAGCACACCTACATTAATTGGGTCTGATAATGGAGACCGTCTGATTGCTATCACTGACAAGTCTAGCCCGATGAATTTAGTATTAATTTGGAGAGATGAAATTCCTAGTAACTGGCGAGGGCTTGCTAATTTAGATAAGCGCATCGCAGCCGCAGAACCTATTACTTTTGGACAACAGAATACTGAAGATATTGTCCCTACAGAAAATTCTTTATTGGCCTTTGGCTATGGTCTTGCTGTCTCTAAGTGGAGCGGCTTCTTTCCTGCTTTAAAAATGATGAAACCTGGAGTAGAAAAGTTTGAATGGCTACCAAAAGAACAAAAATTAGTTGTGCGTTGGGTGAATAAAAATATTTATATTCCTAATAGTATGATGGGCTTAAGCCAAAGTAGTAATTTAATTTATGCAGTCGGATTGAGAAGAGAACGATTAAGAAATTTTTGGACGCTTGAAGCTTTTTCTTGGACAACTGGCAAGAGTAGTTTTTATAAAACTTTAGGATTTGGTTCTAATAGAGTGTTTAATAATATTGGTTCAGGTATTCAAATAGGGCCTAATCGCCAAATAATTACCATGTCGCCTCTTGGCGTTTTTCAAGTTCGTCCAGAAAATTGAATTTATTTTTGAATTCGATAAAAAGAAAAAAAGCCGGCTGAAACAAAAGCAAAACAAGCGGCTATAATTAAAGAAAATAAAATTCCTTGTGGTTGTGCTTTAGTATTGCCAAGCATTAACAATATTCCGGCTAAGAAAAGACCAAAACCGACACTTATTTCAATTAATAAACCTCTAATACCAAAATAAACAGCCTGTAAATTTTTTTTGAATTTTTTATTATTATCTATAATATCTGGTAGCATGGCATTAGGCAAAATAAAAATACTGGCTAATCCCAAACCATTGAGCATTAACAGCATTAACCAAATTAACTGAGGAACCTTAAACCATAAAGAAAACAGTCCTAAAATTAATAATATACCAGCAGACCAAAACATTGATATTTGAAACGTTTTCGCTTTTCCCCAACGTCGAACTATAAGGGTTATTAAAGCTGTACCGAGTAAGGCACTGAGTAAAAAAATTCCATTAATAATTCCTCCAAAATCTATTTGTTTCTGTAAAAGAGCTACGGCTATATAGGTAGGACAAACGGATAAAATGCTGGCAGTAATCCATGCTGAACCAATGCCGCCTAAATAAATCCTAAAAGGGAGATTTTTCCATCCTAATTGAAAAGATTGCCGAAATGAGTAACGCTTTTCTATAGGCTCGGTTTCGTTTTCAAGATTAATTAAGGGTATGAGTAGAGTTATTAATCCTAGACTACCTAGGCAAAACGCCATTACTTCAAAATTATAATGATAAGTTAACCAAGGTGATCCTATTCCTGCGACGGCTGTACCCAGTAAGCTAGATACTCCTAATAAAGTGGCTACAAAGATTCTTTGTTTATCGGTAGGCGCAATCGTGGGTAACCAAGCTAAATAGGGAATTTGATAAAGAGCTAGTGAGCAAAAAAATAAAAACAGTAAAATTAATAAATAAAAAAAGTTGCCAATTTCTGAAAATTTAGGGGGTAGAAAAAGTAAAATGAAGGAAAAAGTTAAAGGAAAAATACTGATCGCTAAAAAGGGACGACGACAACCCCACCGGCTTTTAAATCGGTCTGAGCTATATCCTATAAAGGGCTGAAGAATAGCTGCACTAGAGCGGCTTATAAATAAGGCTATTCCTACCAAAAGTGAGGGAACAATTAAAGGAAAATTGTTTGAATTACTTATTCCAGGATCGTAGCGGTAAAATAGCATGGTTAAGAGGACATTGTTGAATAAAAATAAACCAAAAAATCCTGAAATATATATAATCCATTTCATGTTTTTACTCCTGTAATTTTAAAATTGTTTTTAAGGGGCTACCTGTTTCATTTTACCCTTTTATTTAGGAGGGTTAGTGATTTTGTAGCACCCATTAAATAAATGATTATTAAGTGGTAATAATAATGCTGTCTCCACTAAGATTAGGAGCGCCTGTTAGTTGAGCAAATACACCACCATCTCCTAGTCCTGAAGCAGCCCCATTGGTGTTGTAGAAGAGTTTGCCACTACCAGCACTATAAATAATTTTGGCTTTACTGGTTGCGGCTTGAAAGTCTTTGCTGACAACGGCAAATTCATCAGCATTACTAAAGCCTTTTCCAACGGAACTACTTAGTGCAGTAAATGTCTGTTTACTTAGAATTATTTGATCAATTCCCGTAAAATCGGTAATTTTATCGTTGCCCATTTCTTGCGCTTTAAAAGTTTTACCGGAAGCAAAAATAAATTGATCTAAGCCATTACCTCCTGTTAAAGTATCATTGCCGTTGCCGCCATTAAGAATATCATCACCGTCTTGACCTTTTAAGGTATCATTGCCGTCTAAACCGGTGATTTTATCGGCATTATCAGTCCCGATTAAATTATCGGCATTGGCTGTTCCTAAAATTTCATTAAATGAATTACTGGGTAAGCTATTTGCCGCCGCTACTGATGAATTGAAATTTAATAATTCTCCAGTATTAGCATCGAATTTGGCAATTATGGTATCGGTAGCACCAACATTAGCAATACTGGTTGAACCTTCAGTAAATCCTGTAATGTAAACAAAATTGCCATCAGAAACAATGTCATAAGCAAAATCAGCCTGGGGAGTTCCAAACTGTTGAACCCATAGTTGCTCGCCGTCGCTATTGTATTTGCTTAGCCAAATATCGTAGGAACCAGCATTTTCTCCGCCAAAATTACTATTAGTATATCCGGTGAGAAATAAGTTATCTTTAGGATCGATATTAAAGGCACCGACTTCTACTACATCATCACCAGGAGTCCCAAACTGACGTATCCATTGTTGCTCACCATCACTATTGTATTTGGCGATCCAAACATCGGCGTTAGTATTGCCAACAACAGTCTTACTATTATCAACAATATTTCCATAGGTCCAACCGGCTGCATAAGCATTACCTTTACTATCAAGTTCTACAGCCCAAGTAAAATCAAATTCATCGGAACCAAATTGTTTAACCCACAGCAATTCTCCATTATTGCTATCAAATTTACCAATCCAAGCATCATATAATTCATGAACTGGTTCGGGGTCTCCGTCGATGGCTCCTAGGTTTCCGTATGTCCAGCCTGCGGCATAAACAGCATTGGCTTTAGAATCAACGGCAATATCATATTGTTCATCAAATAAACCAAGAGTCCCATATTCTCGCCGCCAGATTAGATTGCCATTGCTGTCATATTTATTGAGGAAAAAATCATCTTCTGTGGCTAAACCTGTCCCTAAAACTTCTCGAGAAATTCTACGAGTAGTAGAAGATGCTCCGCGATTAATTAGTCCTCCTTGATAAACATTTCCCGCACTGTCTGTATCTATGCCAAAAGCTACATCAAAGAGTTGACTCTGAACCATTCCTTGGACTGGTACTTTTTCTCCTGTTATGGGATTAAAAATATCTGTGGCAATATCAGAAGTCTGGTAGGGTTGTTTTGCCCATATTAAATTGCCATTGGTATCATATTTGCGAACCCAATAATCCCGTTGCCCTAAATTTTGTCCTGAAGGATCATCTCCTAGATAGCCTGTTGTTTGACCTGTGAGATAGACATTGCCATTTTCGTCAACATGGATATTGGAGCCGCTATCATACTCACTAGAGCCATACTGATGACGCCATAGCAGTTCTCCTTGATTGTTATATTTGGCAACCCAGACATCTAAGTTACCTTTATAGGTATCTGGCCCGTTGCCATCTAAATCGCCCCCTGTAGAGCCTGTTACATAAACATTGCCTGATAAATCAGTGGCAATACCATTGGGAATTTCCCGAGAAGTGGTACCAAATTGATAGACTTTTGATAGCGAGGGAGAGGGAGCGGGAGGAGTATTTCCTATAAATTTAAAGTAACTGGCGTTAAGGTCTAAATTTGAAATATTGCTGACTTTGCCAATTAAATCTAACTCGCCTGTGTTAGGGTCTTGCCAAAATATATTTGTCCCTGTAGCTGTGTTTTTGAGTTGATAATTGGTTGCATTTCCATGCAGTCTAATAAAGTCAATATTGGGATTAAAGTCAGCAATAATAGCATATTGCAATGTACTATTTCCTGGATTAACATAGTAAGGAATGTTATAATCCCCAAGTATAAAAACATCACTAAATTCTCGAGTAACGGAAGAAACGTCTTCTTCTCGATCCCCATAAAGCCTATCTATTCGTTTAACTTTTTGTCCAGCAGTTGTTGGGTTGAAAGGTGATAAAAAATCATTACCGGCTCTAGCCCAAACTGTTTGTGCATCATCTCCCCAGCCATAAGCATAATCTGAAGCCGGGGTTAGTACCCTCAAACGGTTATCTGTACTGCTACTGGCAGCTTCAATAAGCTTTGTTAAATCAGTTTCCAATAATGACGAGTTAACTGTACTCAAGTTTGGACTTACCATCTTTTGTCTCCAGCTTGTTTGTTATTTAGACATTCAAAACTAATTAATGTTTTATTAGATTAAAATTTACTTAATCTATAAAACTTAGACTTCACTTGCGTTGGACTTGGTAACTATTAAAACATGGATTTCTCTGTTTGTCTGTTGAATTATTCTACTTTTTATAGATGACAAGCAAACTACTTCTTTCTTAAGAGGTAAATTTGGGTAAGAGACAATAAAATTGACGGAAAAAGCAATGATCGTTAATCTCTTAGGATAAAACGCAGAGGTTGAGCGCTACACCCTACTACTGGTGCGTTACGCTACGCTAACATACCCTACTGGTGCGTTACGCTACGCTAACATACCCTACTGGTGCGTTACGCTACGCTAACACACCCTACTTGACTTAAATTTTAAATTCAGAAAAAATATCATTATTAGCAAACCAATGATTTACCCCAAAACCATCTGCTCGTTTATTTTTGCTCAGTTCTTTACTAAGTTTTAGAGCAAATTTTTGACCGATTAGGGTTTCAAAAACACTGGAAAAAACGGTGTCAATTTGATAAGTTTGGCAAAAACAGCGTAAAAGTGAGGGAGAGCCAGCTATAGCCGGTTTAATTACAAAAATATCTTGCCATCCGTATTCATAACAGCTTTTTAATTGATGGAGAGTGGCTACTGATTCATCTAAAGCAAGCAATGTGGAAAATTCTGTACTCAACTTAAGCATTGCCTCTAATTCAGTAGGGGGTAAAGGTTGTTCAAGAAATTCTATTCCTATACGATCACAAATTTTTAATAACTCAACTGCTTCGAAAAATTTAAGCCCACCATTTGCATCTAAACGTAATTTGACATCCGCAGGTAACACTTGAGCTAATTGACTAAGAATTTTGAGTTCATCGGTCAATGAAATTATGCCTATTTTCCATTTAAAAGTACGGTAACCTTGATTCCAAAACTTTTTCCAACTTTCAAGCGCGGCTTGTCCAGAGGGTAGCAAGGCACTAAAATTAGTAGGCTTGCTGATGGGTGATGATATTTGATCAAAAGGTAATGTTATATTTTCTAAGGCTGATTCAAAACCGAATTGACAAGCACTGAGTTTAGGAGAAATTGCTAATATATCATCTCGGGTAATTTCTGAGGGGAGTTGAGTACAAAATTCTAGGGCTTGCTCAAAGCTTTCTGAACCAAACCATTCTAAAGGTGCAATTTCGCCTAAACCTTTTCTTCCTTTTGTGTCTGTTAGCCGCACAATAATTCCTTTTCTGACTTTCCATAGTCCATGACTGGTGACTAGCGGCTGCTTAAATTGACGTTGATAAGGGTGAAACTCAAACCGGTATTTCATTATTCAAACTCTTCTTGTAAAAATTTAATCACGGATTTCCAAAATAATAATGGTGATTCTATCAGGGGCGTATGAGTTGTTTGTAACAAATTTATTTTAGTGTTGGGGATAGAGTTTACTAGCTCCCAGGCTATTTTTGAGTATTTTGTATCTCTAGAACCTGCTATGATTAAACAAGGCATTTTCAGTTTGGCTAATTGATCCCAAACTGAAGGCATGATTCCAGAACTAAAATATTTTAAACTGCAAACTAATCCGGATTTTTGAAGAGGTAAACGTTTTTTTATTTCTTCAGCGATAAAATCTTCACCTTGTTCGGATATTCCTTGAAAGAGGGGCTGGGATAACCAAAATTTTAAAAAGTCAATCGGCTCGGAACTGAGAATTTTTGTGGCTAATTTATCATCGGCTTGTCTTCGTTCTAAACGGAATATTTCATCTTGAATTCCGGCCGTTGTAGATACTAATATTAAAGACTGAATTTGAGCCAAATTTTTTAGAGCGAATTGTAGGGCTAGTCGTCCACCCATTGAATAACCCAATAAATGAAATTTATTTACTTTTAAAGAACATAGCCATTCTTTTAATAATGCAACCTGTGCATCAGTATTAAAAGTATTTGCCCCTTGTAAAAGATGGGTTTTTCCGTGCCCAGGTAAGTCCGGGATTAAACATCGGTATTGATTAATAATGGTTTCTGGCAAGCCTAAAAAGCTATGACTGTTATTAGTGAAGCCATGTAAAAATATAATTGTTTCTTTTTTCTGCTGATAAGAATCTAGGTAAGAAAGCTGACCTAAGTTATTTTTGTAGTAACACTGTTGGAAATAATTATGAGTGAAAACAGAAGCTTTGTCCCTCATGAGTCTAAGAAAGGCTATTTTTTTTAGTTAAAACTAAATGAGTTAATAATTTTTTGTAAGCTATTGTAATAGAGTTGATTGCCATTAGGAAAGTTAGAATTATCCCAAGATATAAGAATGATATTTTTTTGGTTGGGACTTTTAATAGCTATACTCTGATATTCATATAAGCCGCTTGAGTCAATATATAATTTTTCTAAATGATTCGTGGAAGCTAGAGTGCTTTCCTCGAAAATCTCACTTGAACTCTCAAGAAAGGCAGGGCTAGGTTTCATTACTGATTGAAAGACGCTATATAAAGCTTCTTGTCCTGCTAGGGTTAAAAATTTAAAATGATGAGGTTGGACAAATTGTTTGTTAGAAATAAGCCAATCATTGAGGGATAAATTTTTAAAATTATTATAAACGTTTATACAAATATTAAAAGAATATTTTAGATTTTTATCAGAATCTTCCTTAGAATTTTTAGGATTTTCTGCAATGGGTTTTATTCTGATGGACTGAAGCAATTTATTATTAAATTGGTTGGTTTCTTCAATAACGACCTCATCAGGAGAGTAATTAAACTCAAAGCCAAAGCGATCACTTCTATAAATTCCTTCCGCTTCGGAAATTATTTCAGTATTTGGGGTTTCGGTAGAGTTGATTTCTGGCAAAGGTTTGATAAAAATAACAGATGAACTTATAGGAATAATTGATATTGAGGGAGAATAACAAGCACTGATTAGTCCTAGCAGGAAAATTATGTTAATTGATGGTAAAGACCATGTTTTTAGTAGCTGGAAAATACAACTCATATTATTGTTAACCTCTTTTCAAAAGCATTGATAATTTAGCCTGCCCAAAGTTTCTATGTCAATCCCAGAGTATAGTTACACAAATAAGAAAAAAGTGGAATTAAGCTGTTGTTCATTTAAACTGGGTATTATGATCTCAGTGAACAAACTCTAGAACTTTTTTACCACACCCTACACCCTACACCCTACACCCTACACCCTACATCCTACACCTTACATCCTACACCCTAACCTCACAGTTAACTTTAAAGAGTGTCCGACTACTTAGTAAGTACCTCGATATCGATAAAAAAGCACTCCATACCACTAGGCTTCGCTTCACTCCTTATCCGTAAACACCATTAGCCGTTACGCACTCCTGATTAAAAACAACGATTTTATTACGGTGCGTAAGTCCTAACCATGTTAAGAAATGTAAAGTTTTTTGTTTGTCAGGAAAAATTGACAATAAATGAGTTAACGGCCAAAAGAGCTAGGCAAAGTAGTTAGTTAAGGTATATAATTATAATATAACCTATACTAACTCTGAAAAATCCATGAACTCTTTGACACTAATCGCTAAAATAGCCGAAATTAAAGCATCAGGAGAGGTTGCGCCGCCTAACACTTGGTTGTCAGCTTCGGTGATTATTAAGAACGGGAAACGCTATACCTACTATCGGTTGATGGAGGCTAGTCACAAACGTAGCAAAACAGGGAAAGTTCAAGGAAAAATGCTTCAATATCTTGGTTCTAAAACGAACCGAAAATATCAAGAGATGCGTAAAGCGATTGCTCGTCGTAATCAAATTCAAGCCTTAGAACGTCAGTTGAAACGTCTTGAAACGTTGGAATTTCCCAAAAAGGCCCCTAAACGAAAAATCCCTAAAAAACCTACATTAACTAATGTGGATTTTCTTCCTGTCGAACAGTTGCAACTACAAATTGCTCAGTTGATGCAATGGTTTGAAAAATTAAATAAGGAGGTTCAGCAATTGCGCTCAAGTTTGAAAGACTCTCCCTTTATTTATTGATGCCCGAAAAGGCGGCTTATTCAATGACAAAAAAATTTATGTTTTTTATTTCCAATTTTTGTTAATATATTAACATATATATATACATAGCGTATTTTTCCTAACCTTATTGTTAAGTATTATCAAATAAAATTAAATAGCAGAGAGAATTTTCATGTTTATTTTTGAAACTGCCCCAACTAACTTTGTGGAACTGATACGGGCAATTGCTTTAGCCTACCATTTTAATTGGGATGCTCCTCGTACCTATTTACGCTTAAGTCGAGATTTTCATAACCTTACTATAGAAAAATTACAGCAAGATATTATTAAAGTAGCTTCTTATAATATAAAAGATTATGAAATTATACCTAATCCAGAAATTGTTTTTTTAATAGAAGTCATGGAAAATGAGCAAGGTATACAAGAATATTGGACTCCTTTAAGAATTGCTCAAGAGTTTGAATATCGTGAAGTTGCCTGGATCAATAAAGATGGGTTAATTATTGATGTTGATAGCGAAGGAACAGAAGAAGTTTCTAGGCTGTTGTTAGATTGGGGTAGTGCTATTGAACAACAACAATGGTTGATTAATACAAAACCGGCTTTTGGTGTTACTGCCACCTCTCGATATTTCCTTAATGTTTGGCACTATTCTCCTAGAGGTTGTTTTTTGTAAGTATAGCGTTTTTCAGTCTAGTGAGGTACAAAGTTCTTGGTTTTAGGGAACAGGGAACACCGGATCTGGGAACAGGGAACAGGGAACAGGGAACAGGGAACAGGGAACAATGAATTAAATTAAAGGTGTACCTCATTAATGTGAGAAAGGCTATATAAGTACCTGGACACTCATTAAAGTTAACTGTTTGGCAAGAGAACACCGGATCTGGTAACGGGAAAGGCTTTTAAGGCTTTTACATTTTTTAAGATAATGTACACGGAGTGGCGCGGAGCTAGGCTTTATTTATATCCAAATATTATGATCTTAGGAAACAAACCCTAAAACTCTTCCCCCACACCCTACGATGCTCCGCGCTACGCACAGTCGCTTGTGCGCGTCGGTCACCCTACACCCTACACCCCGCCACAAAGAACAAATTAAATGCGTGACAGCTTAAAAATTATCCCCGCACCTAACCCACCCTACAATTCTGCTATAGGGTACACGACATCCCGCTACGTTTCTAGGACTTACGCACTCTCCACGAAATCATTGGGGTTTGAGATTGTCCGCGATCATTATCTTGTTTGCTTGTATCTAGAATTATGCTATTCTCTTTTAAAGAAAACAAGAATCTGGTTTTTAGCTATGCCAGAAGCATCTAAACAAGCAACTGTAATTACTGTCAGTTGCCTCTCGGGAGGCTCAGGTAAATCAACGACTGTCCTAAACTTAGCCACTATGCTCAGTGGAAAAGGAAAAACCCTAGCTGTTGATTTTGATCCCCAAGGCAACCTCTCTCAATGGTTAGGTTGGACAGATTTAAGCAATGAACCTACTATTGCAGAAGCTATTCTACCGAGTAATGATCGTGTTCCCATTACTGAAATTATCAAAACACCCAAAAATGAGAATAGAAGCAATACTCTATTTTTAGCCCCATCGGATTTTAGTCTAGCTCATGCTGCTGATATCATTGCGCCTAATCCAGGGCGAGAAAGGTTTTTATCAAGGGCACTGAAAAGTATTACTGATGAGTATCAGTTTATCGTTATTGACTCTCCTCCTTCTAAAGGCATTCTTACTTATAATGCGATTTTAGCCGCAGATTTTTTGGTCATCCCCACAGAATGCACGAATAAAGGAGTTATGGGTGCTATTAATACTGTTCAGTTGGTGAGGGAATTAGCGGAAATTGATTTTGTTGTTCCCCATATTTTAGGTATTGTTCCTACTCGAGACCAATGGGCGGGGGCTAATCAAACTCGTATGAGTAAGGCGGCTATGAAAGCTTTAGAAGAATCTCTTCCTTCAATCCGTCTTTTTAGTTCTCTGCGTCAAAGTACCATTGTTCAGCAGACTAATATGGCGGGTTGGTCATTGGCCGAAGCCGGGGAAACTAAACTGTCTAAACCTTATGTAGAAGTGATTAATACTGTAATAGCGAAAATCAATGGTTAATTCTAAGAAAAAACTTTCAACTAAACCTATTGTTATCAATGTTCCTACACAATTTCAATCAGATTCTTCTTTGTTAGATTCAAGTCAACAAGATTCTTCTCTACCAGAAGGAACTCAACAAGACTTATCTAAACCTGAAGATAGTATACTTGATAAAACTTTACTAGAATCAACAAAACAAGATTCTAGTTTGCCAGAAACTACTAAGCCAGTAGAACTAATACAACAAAATTCAGTTGTACTAGAGTCAGCTAGTCAAGCATCTTTTAAACCAGAGCCTAATAAACTAGATGTAAATTTACCAGAATCAATAAAACAAGATTCTGGTTTGCCAGAAACTCTTAGTCTAGAATCAATTAGCCCAGAAGGTAGTAAGCTTGATGAAACAATGCTAGAATCAACAAAACTAAATTCAATTGTACTAGAAATAGCTAGTCAAGCATCTTTTAAACCAGAACCTGCTAAACTAGATATTAATTTATCAGAATTAGCCAAACAAGATTCTAGTTTGCCTGAAACTACTAATACCGATTCTGTTAGCGCAGAAATCAGAAAACAAGAAGACTATTTACTAGAATCAACAAAACAAGATTCCTTTTTGCCTGAAACCCCTAACCCTGATGTTTTACTAGACGAATCGAGTTTAATAGAATACAAAAAAGTAGCAATGCGTTTATCAGTGGTTGCCGCCGAACAGTTACAACAGTTGAGAGTAGCAACTGGCATTCCTTATGAAATTTTAGTTGATGTGATGATTCGTAATTGGGAAACTCTCCCAGTGCGGATACAAAATACTTATTTAAAACAAGCTCAACAGTTAAGGAGCCGCCGACTACTAGCAGGACAAGAAAAAACTCTCCAAACTATGAGAAAACGCTTAGGGGGTAATTAAGTTTTTAGAGCAGGAGGAGACTATTGATAAAGAAAACATGAACTAGGGTGCGCTACGCCACGCGCTCCTAATTTTTTTCTTCTTCACTTTCGCTATCGGTAAAATTGGACAACTGCTTCAATAAACTAGATACCAACGGAGATAATACAATCCCCATAGCCATGACAAAAATTAAGCCGCTAAAAAGAGCATAAACAGAAGCAAAAACTTTAGCGCTGGTGGTGGATAAAGAATTAATCGGTCCCATACCGCTTAAAATCATAGAAGCTTCCACTAAAGCATCCACCCAAGATAAATGATTCGTCCAATGATAGCCCAAAAGACCCACTAAAAGCCCGATCAAAATAAACAAAGTAGACAAAGCAAGATGACTCAAAAAATTGCGAATAAAACGACTTTTAAGCCAAGAACCTTCCGACAAGGTTTTTTCAGTTTCATTATCTTTTGTCGTCAGTTTTGATGTATGATATTGTTGAGAGACCTTTTCTATCAAAATTAAAGATTCTTTGGCTTTTTCGGAGAGTGATCTCATGAGCTTTTTAGTGGGATGAGATAAAATTGACTCTGATGGTAACGATGGTAATATAAACTAAATTTAGCAAAAACCATCACTTTAACTAATATTATTATATTTTACCATAGGCACTGATAAAATCTTCTTTTTCTTAATCATTCGTCCACTAAGTAGCTGGACATAAATAAAGCTCTCTGTATTAAGAAATGTAAAAGCCTTGAAAGTCTTACCTGTTGCTTGTTTCCCGCCCCCTACGATGCTCCGCGCTACGCACAGTCGCTTGTGCTAAGCTGTTACGCATCTAAATTATTAGTCCAGATAAAGAAGGGGGAAAGGGGAAAGGGGAAAGGATTGAACCTTTGTACCAAAAATAAAGTTATAAAAATTAAATGCGTCTTAGCTTAGGAGGTCACCCTGCCTAACTTTTAGACCCCTTGTTCCCCCGTCAGGTTTAGCAGTTTAACGAATTGTAACAAATTGTTAAGACAATCCTAAAACCCGAAAAGCTTTGTTGAATCCTATTTAATAAGTTCTCCTATCTAGGGAAAACTGAAACAATCTTGCATAAGTAGGAAAAACAAGGAAATTTAATGGCTATTAATCCCCTTTCTGAGCAAAATTCCTCAAAAGCCCAACCCATTGCCGTCATCGGTCTGGGCTGTCATTATCCTGGAGCAAGCGAACTCTTGCAACTATGGGAAAACATTATCTCTAGAAGATGTCAATTTAGAGAATTTCCTGACGAGCGTTTACCTTTGTCAGAATATTATGACCCAAACCCTACCACCGCCGATAAAACCTATGGAAATCGGGGTGCATTTATTGATGGCTTTCAATTTGACCCGGTAAAACGCCGCATTCCTAAAAGCGCTCTCGATAGTACCGATATTGTTCATTGGTTAGCCCTAGAAGTTGCGATTAAAGCGGTCGAAAATGCCGGTTATCAACGGGAAACCGTCAGTAATAGTCGTTCCGGAGTCATCCTCGGCAATACCTTAACCGGTGAACATACTCGCTCTCATGTCATGCGTTTACGCTGGCCATTTGTGCGAAAAGCCTTGCGGGAAGCCGCCAAAGTTAAAGGAATGTCGCCTCATTTAACCGAAGAATTAGTGGAAATTATGGAAAAATTTTATAAATCCGTATTTCCGCCCATCACTGAGGACTCTTTAGCGGGAGGGCTTTCTAATACGATCGCTGGCAGGATTTGTAACTTTTTTAACTTCGATGGTGGCGGCTACACAGTGGATGGGGCTTGTTCCTCTTCTCTGATTGCGATCGCAACGGCGGCTAACGCTCTCCATCAGGGTGATTTAGACCTTGCCTTAGCCGGTGGTGTAGATATTAGTTTAGATACCTTTGAATTGATTGGGTTTGCCAAAACAGGGGCATTAACCAGCAAAGATATGACAGTCTATGACCGTCGTGCAAGCGGCTTTATTCCGGGTGAAGGCTGCGGCTTTGTGGTTCTCAAACGCTTAGAAGATGCCCGCAGGGACGGTAATTATATTTATGCAGTCATCAATGGTTGGGGAATTTCATCCGATGGAAAAGGCGGCATTACAGCCCCCTCTAAAATTGGGCAATCTAAAGCTCTATTGCAAGCTTATAAAAAAGCCGCTTATAGCCCTCAAACCCTACATTTTATCGAAGGACATGGCACCGGTACACCGGTAGGGGACCGTACCGAAATAGAAGGTATTGCCTTAGCCATGAATCATTACGGGGATACTCCCCCTCGAACTTGTGGCATGACTTCCTTTAAGTCTCTTGTAGGACATACAAAAGCCGCCGCCGGTGTTGGGGGTTTTATTAAAGCCGTGATGGCCGTGAATCAACGAGTAGTGCCTCCCACAGTGGGCTGTAGTGAACCTCATGCCGTTTTTGAGCAAACCGCGCAAGCTTTATATCCCATTGTACAAGGACAAATTTATCCTCCCACAGAAACGCTAAGAGCCGGCGTATCTGCTATGGGCTTTGGTGGCATTAATTGTCATGTTACCTTATCATCGGGCGATGCACCGGCTACTGCTCTAAAACCCGCTATCCCCGAACGAGCCTTATTAGTGTCTAATCAAGATACAGAACTATTTATCCTGACGGCTTCTTCTATTTCCCACTTGTTGCAACAGATACCCACTTTAATTAAAAAAGTGCAGGGGATGAGTTTAGCCGAATTACCCGATTTAGCCGCTCAACTAAGCCAACAAATCCAGACACACTATCCTTTAAGAGCCGCTATTGTTGCCGGTACGCCGCTAAACCTCAAAGAAAGTCTGCAAGAATTAGAACAAATGCTGCGAGATAATCCTCCAGCACCTAGCCAAGTCCAACTATCGGCACAAAAACATATTTGGGTTGCTCATCAAGTACAGCGTACTCGAGTAGCCTTTCTCTTTCCGGGGCAAGGATCTCAACGCTTAAACATGGCACGGCGAATAGTGGAGCGTTATACTTGGGCACAAGACTTTTTGCGGCAAGCGGATCAATGGTTACAAGAGGAAGGATTTGAACCCATTAGCCCGATCATTTATCGTCCTCTAGATCGGGCCATCGATCAACAACAAGTTAAACAGTGGTTTAATCGCTTAACCAGTCACGCCCCGACTACTATTTGTTTTATCTCTTTACTGTGGCAAAAATATTTAAACCGTTTAGGTATCCAACCGGTAGCCGTCGCCGGACATAGTTTAGGAGAACTAACCGCTTTTGCCGCCTCTGGGGCTTATGATGAAAAAACCTTACTGCTGTTTGCCGCCTTACGGGGACGAGTAATGAACCAACCCTCCGGCAAAGTGGGAACGATGGCGAGTTTAAGTTGTTCTCGCCTCAAAGCCGAGGAATTGATCAGAGGAATTAGTGGCTATGTTGTCATTGCTAATCTCAATAGTCCTCAGCAAACCGTCATTTCAGGCGAAATCGAAAGCGTACAAGCGGTTATTCAACGAGCCGTCGCTCAAGACATTCAAGCGCGTCAATTACCCGTCAGCAATGGCTTTCACTCTTTATTAGTCTCAGAAGCCGCTAATATTTTAAAAAAATCTGCTCCAATTCCTGCGGAATTGAGTAACGTCCGAGTGTTGTTATATACAAGCAAAACAGGGCAGCAGGTTTTACCAGGCATCAACCTTAAAGAACACTTTGCTGATCAAGCCGTTGCTCAAGTCGATTTCATTTCTTTAGTCCAATCACTCGCAACCCAATGCGACTTGATGTTAGAAGTGGGACCCGGCCAAGTTTTATCTAATTTAGCCGCTCAAATTAGCGAATATCCGCTATGTTTACCGCTAGAATCCAAGCCTGAATCCTCGCGTGATTTCAACATAGCTATGGCTGCTTTATTTATACAAGGAGGACAAATTAATTGGCAAAACTTTTATGAAAACCGTCTCATTCGTTCTTTTACTCCGGCTGATGAACTAATGTTTATTGACAATCCTTGTGAAAGACCTTTTGCTGTACATCCTGAAGAATTAGAAGCCCTTTCTGTCACGCCTGCTCCTTCGGAAAACCTAGAGGAAATTGAAAGAAAAGTGGCTCAATTATCAGAAGATGAAGTTACACAAGTTTTAGGTAATTATTTTGCTCAAAGAAGTTCATTCTTAGCCGAATTAATTCAAGCCGACTTACAAAACTTTCCCTTGATGAATCATCACTAATAGAGAGTATAAGCCTATGAATCCTATCCCATCCTCTAATCAACCTTTACCTCAAGAAGAAATTGTCAATTTTTTATCCTACTATTTCAGTCAAAGAGGTTCTTTTCTAGCCCAAGTCATTCGCGCTGATCTTCAATCTCTCTCCCTGCTAAAAAGCCCTACACCGGCAAAAATCAAGTCTAATGGACAATTAAAAAAGCACCATCATGATGAAAACCAAGCCACTGTAAACAGCCAGCATAATCCTTACCACAACGGTACTGCTCGTAAAGAAGATAATAATTATAACTCTACTATAACGGTTAACGGGAAAAATGGAGCAACTGCAATAGTAAACTTAAAAAACCCTTCACATAATGCTCCCGTAACCGAGCAACAAAGACCGGTCAATCTAGAAATAGAAAAATTGCTGATTGACTTGATAGTAGAGCAAACTGGCTATCCGGTGGGAAGTTTTAGCTCTGAGGCCAAACTCTTAGACGATTTAAATTTGGACTCTATCAAAGCCGGTGAACTCATTGCCAGCGCAGCTAAAAAATGTGGCGTTGCAGGAGCAATTGAACCGACATCTTTAGCCAATGCAACCCTCAAAGATGTTGCCACCGCAATTCGAGAAGCAATGGGAGACTCAAAAGCCCCGGTTTCTTCTGAGCCAGCCGTTTCAACAGCTAAAACAACTGTACCGAATTTCGGTGAGTTATTATTTCAATTACTTGAACAACAGACTGGCTTTCCCCGTGAAACACTCTCTTTAGAAATGCGGCTACTTGATGACTTAAATTTAGACTCCATTAAAGCCGCCGAATTAATTGCATTAGCCGCTAAACAAATGGGGATTGCCGGCAAATTAGATGCTGCTAGTTTAGCCAATGCGACGTTAAAAGAAGTAATTGCCACACTGGAGGGAGCCTGGCAAGAATTAAATCCAAATCCTACATCCGTTATTGCTAAACCGGCTCCGGTAGCGGCTCAACCTTCTAGCGAGCAATCTGTCAGTTGGGTGCGGAACTTTGCTCTAGAATATATCCCCAGTGAACCGCTTTTAGAGAGAGAAACCTCATGGGCTAAGGCTGAAGTATTATTAGTGGTTGATGAAATAGACCAAGTTTTAGTTAAAGCCTTGGCCGAACAATTACAAACTGTTCATGCCTCTGTGCAAACTGTCACCTATCAAGAGGTTGTTCATTTAGGCAAAAATTTCTCACACTATATTGCACTATTGCCCCAAACAGTTGCCCAGTCAGAATTACCTCTTGAGTCTATGGCTTTGCGGCTATATAGCCTCGCCGCTCATAGCAAAAATAATCAGGATGCTTGTATTACTTATGTGCAATTTGGCGGGGGCAAGTTTGGGACTGATGAACCTGTGCATCCCCAAGTGTGTGCGGCTTCTGCCTTTGCGCGGAGTGTGCATTTAGAACGTCCCACCTCAAAAGTACGGGTAATTGATTTAGCCGCCACTCTTTCCCCAGAAACCGCAAGCGCGTTAATTCTCAAAGAAATGGGCGGACAAGAGGCTATCGTGACAGTAGGATACGATAAAAATCAAACCCGTTTATTACCCCAATCTCGCCTAACTCAACCCGTCAACTATCAACCCCGTTCTCTAGAGTGGTCAAAAGAAGATGTCATTCTCGTGACTGGCGGCGCAAAAGGAATTACGGCAGAATGTGCCCTAGCTGTTGCCCAAAAAACCGGCGTTAAAATGGCTTTAGTGGGTCGTTCTGCGGTTCCCGGGGCGGCTGATGAGCAAAACGAAATCAACCAAACCCTACAGCGCTTTACAAAACAGGGTTTAACTTGCCGTTATTACGCCTGTGATATCGCCAACCCCGAGTCTGTCAGCCAATTAGTACAAATCATTAACCAAGAACTGGGAAGCATTACAGGGGTTATTCATGGAGCCGGATTAAATCAACCGCGCCGGGTAGAACAAGTGCCCTTAGCCGAGGCCATCCGCGAAGTTTCTCCTAAACTCAAGGGTGCGAATAACTTATTACAAGCTTTAGTCAACACCCCCCCCAAACTTTTCATCGCCATTAGTTCTATTATCGGTGTCACTGGAATGCCTGGTAACGCTTGGTATGCTTTTGCTAATGAAGCGATGGCTCAACTGTTGCGGCATTATGAACAGCAACATCCTCAAACCCAAACCCTTGCTATTGCTTATAGCGTGTGGGATGAAGTGGGGATGGGAGTGCGTTTAGGGAGTGTCAAACATTTAGAACGGATGGGTATTGGTGCAATTCCTCTGGTAGAAGGCGTTAACCGTTTCCTGCATCTGTTTGAATGTGACCCGAAAATGTCTCAAGTCATTATTAGTGCGCGTTTAGGCGGCTTAGATACCTGGACACCGGTTAGCTTACCTTCGGCTTCTTCATTGCGCTTTATCGAAAAGGTTCTCTATGTAGAGCCGCAAGTTGCCCTAACTGTAAGGACTCATCTGAGTGTAGAACGGGACTTATATGTAAAAGACCATATCTGGCGCGGTTCTTACTTATTCCCTACAGTATTTGGCCTAGAAGCCATGTCTCAAGCGGCGGCTTATGTTACTGGACAACCCCAACCAGAAATCATCCGCATCGAAAATATTTCTTTACGTCGTCCGGTGGTTGTTGACCCTACCCTTGGGGTAGATATTGAAATCCAAGCCGAAGTCTTAGAAATTGACGCTAATGGGGAGCAAAAAGTTAAAGTAGGTATTCGCACCGAACAAAGCGGCTTTAATAGCGATCATTTTTCTGCCACTTTAGTTTTAGGAAAACGTCAAAAAGGAGCAAAAATTCAGCCACTCACCGGCGAACTGTTAGCCATTGAACCCAAAACCGACCTATACGGTAGCCTCCTATTTCAAGGGCAATTATTCCAACGTCTTGAAGGCGTATTTACCCTAAGCCGCGAAGAAAGCTTACTCAAATCTCAAGTTTTTCCTTCGAGAGATTTAAAAGAAAGCGGCTTCCCTCAAGGACAAGGAACAGATTTATTACTGGGTGACCCCTATTTCCGGGATGTTCTCTTGCAGTCTATGCAGTTAAACATTCCCCAAGACATCTGCTTACCAGTAGAAATTGCCGAAATACACCTGTTAGAAAACCCTTCCCTAGCTCAAGGAGAGCGTATTATTACCGCCATCCTCAATGAAAAACAAGGACGGGAGTATATTTGTGAAGTCATCGCCACCACTCGCGACGGAGTCATCGTAGAACATCTCAAAGGTTATCGCCTGCGGATTTTAGAAGAACATCCCGAAAACCCCTCGGCTGTTGAATTAGCCGCTCCTCAACAACGAGACGAACAGAAACTAACCGCCAAACTTGAGCAAGCTTGTCAACAATTAGACCTTGTTCAACCCACGTTAGTCTTAGAATATATACCACAACTCGGTAAAAAAGTCAAGCAACAACGGAAAATATTAGAACAGCCACTAATTAACCGGGCACTGCAAAAACAACTCAACACCGACAAAGTCAGCTTTAAACTCAAAAGCCTTCCCTCTGGCAAACCTCAATTAAGCGGTCCCCAAGTGGAAGCCCTAGAATTATCCTTATCTCATGATTCACATTACTGTGTTTGTGTTGTCGGTGAAACCTCCCAAGGTTGTGATATAGAATCCATTACGGACCGTAGCCAAGAAGATTGGATCGCCTTACTGGGATCATCACGTCAAAACCTCTTAGCGGCATTCGTACAAGGCGGAGATAACATCAATCAGGCAGGAACCCGCATCTGGTCAGCCTTAGAAGCCTTACATAAAGCGGCTAATAGCGGTCGTCCTAAACTAGAAATCGTCAAACGCCAAGAGGAAGTCGTCTTACTCAAAGCCCAAATGGAAAAAGAAGCTTACTGGGTAGTGACTTTCCCTGTACAATTAACCCGTTATCCTGAACGCATGATCGCCATCGTGGTGAGTCCCTTACAAAAACCCACCGTCACCCCGGCAGTAGTAGATGATGTTCAATCGATCATCTTACCCCATAGTCATCGAGTACAGATTACCGAAGACGGTCCCCAAGGACAACCGGTTTATGAGCATCGCTTTCAGGTATCATTCAAACAAAGTTGCAGCATCAGCCGCAAAGTCAGCGTTTCTCAATACATTGGTTGGGTCGGAAAAATACGAGAATTACCCATGAGAAGTATGGCCTCTCATATTGTCTCAGACTTCACCAGTGGCGAATGGGGAATGGTAACCAATGCTGTTAGCTTACGGATTATAGGCGAAGTCAGTTCTTATGATACCGTCCAGGCCCGTTGTTGGTTAGGAAATGTGGTTAACTCTTCCTTTGACACCTATATCGAATTTTGCAAAATCTTACCGGATCAAAGTTTAGAACGAGTTGCCCTAGCAGAAGTCAAAGCTACATGGGTCCGCTTAGTCAGCTATGGAATTCCCACGCCAGAACCTTTCCCCGATTACTTGCAAAAATACTTAGATCACTTTGCGGCTAAGAAACCTGCTACTATTGACCTAAAAAATGCTCCGACGGTTTCCTTACCCTCATTACCTGCATCTTTAGACAGCTTTGAACCTGGAAAAGTCATTTATCAAGTCTCTCCTCAAGAACATCGTTATGGACACTTACTCAAATCTGAAGTCTTTCAAACCACATTAGAAGAATCCAATTTTGTTGGTAATGTCTACTACGGTAACTACTTTATATGGCAAGGACGAATGCTAGATTTATTCCTGTATTCCGTTGCGCCTGAGTATTTACGAGTGTCTAACGCCCAAGGTGAGATGATTCCTCTATATAGCCGCATGGACTATTTACGGGAAGCAATGCCTTTTGACAAAGTACGAGTCTATCTTTACGTTCAATCTGTCTCAGAATGCGGCGCGCGTTTCACCTTTGAATTTTATCGTGAAATGCCCGACGGTCGTCAAGAAAAACTACAAGTAGGACAACAAGAAGTAGTTTGGGCGAAACGTAACCCAGATGGAACACCTGTAGTGACACCTTGGCCTCAACCTGTATTAGCGGCGTTATTAAATCAAGCGGGTATTTCTAACCCTGCTATCTATGCTTTCGCTAATTAATGTAGCGTTATTAAGGTTGGGTATCCTTCTAAAAGCCCAACCTATCCTCAAAAATTTTTTCACTTCAATAAAAACTATCCCCACTAACAACCATGAACTCAACACACAAAAGCTTGCGGCAGCAATTACGTTTAATACACATTCTCGCATCAGCGATTTTAGGTATCTATTTATATTCCCCTTGGCATACCAGCCATACTCTCAGACTCGCTATGACCTTTGCTATCCTGCCTATTTTGACTTTAACGGGGTTATGGATGTGGCAAGGACATAAAATTACTAAGTGGCTAAAACCCCAAAAAACCCCTTCTGCTGTGAATAACTCCTAAATGATTGTATGTCATCCTGAGTGAAGGGAACAGGGAACACTTCGACAAGCTCAGTGCAAGCAGGGAACAGGGAACAGGAAAGGCTTTCAAGGCTTTTACATTTCTTAACACTTCCCTGTCATCCTGAGTGAAACGAAGGATCTCTGTTAAAACTTAGGCACCGTAACCAAAATTTATGGGTTTGAGATTGTTCGCAAGGCTCACAATGACATAAGCTGCAAGTCCCTGAAAAACACTTTGCACCTTTGCGCGAAAAAAATTTTCAAAAATTTCCGAAAAAGCCCCAACTCATTTTGTAATTTAAACTAATCGAAAACAACACAACGACCAATGAACATTAATCAAGCATCAGAATACGATATCATCATAATGGGTGCAGGATTCGCCGGATTATGCCAAGCCCGACACTTAATGCTCAAAATTCCCCACATTAAAATAGCTTTAATTGATCCGCGTCCAGAAGACCGCACAGAAGCCGATCAAAAAATCGGAGAATCTACCGTAGAAATGGCGGCACTTTTAATCGGAAAAGAACTCGGCTTATATGACTACATGATTGACAATCATCCGCCGAAAATGGGATTAAACTTTCACTGGCCAAAACAACCCAAATCCACCGAAAATCTAGAAGACTATTATCACATTTGGATCAATCGCCAGCCGCCCATTCCCACCTTTCAAATGCACCGCCCTAAATTTGAGCGAGATTTGCTCAGAATGAATAAAGAAATGGGCATAGAATTTTACAATGGACGAGTGCAGGATGTAGAAATAAATTCCAACAATCAACCGCACGTCGTTAAAGTAAAACTGAATAACGGAGACTACATAAACTTAACAGCAAAACATTTAATCGATGCAGCAGGCCGTCAATTTATCCTAGGACGCAAAACCGATAACGTCATTTTTGAACCAGAAGCCCTAAAAGGAATAAAAACCGGATCAGCATGGGTGAGAATCAAAAATATAGACAGAAGCATTTTTCATAACGGTTATGACCCCGAAAATAGTGTGGTGAGTCATTATTATGCTACCAATCACTTTTTTGGTCATGGTCATTGGCTGTGGATGATTCCTATTAGCCAAGAAAATCAAGAAGTTTCTTTAGGAATTATTCACCATCATGATGTAATTGATGGAAAGCAAATTAATTCTCGAGAAAAATTTGAAGCCTTTTTAAAATCTAATCATAAAGTCTTGTATGATTTAATCAAAAGTGGAGAATTAGTAGACTTTCACTACTGGCCGCGCATCGCTCATACCAGTAAAACTTTATTCTCTCAAGATAACTGGTATGTAATTGGGGATTCAGCTTGTATTTTTGATGCTTTTTACTCTCTCGGTACGAGTATGATTGCTGTGGCCATTGAGAGTGTCACAGAAATTATTCGCGCTAAACTAGCAGGAGAAGCCAATGCAGAACAAAAACGGTCAGCATACAATGAATTTAACCTAACCTTCATCAATGCAGTCAATACCTTTGTTAGCCAGCACACAAAACAACTCGGTAATGCAAGCATCATGAGTTGGCGAATTTATTTTGAGTATATGTGGTGGTTTGGGATATTAGTCCCCATGTATCTTGGTAAATGGCATTTAGACATTAACTTTATCCGAGAGTTTTTAGGTCCTTTCCGAAACTTCCTCAATGGATTAATTCCAGATGTTTATCAGCAGTTGAATCAACTGGTAGAGAAAAAAGTCAATCTAGGTTTAATGGATGCAATACGAGCCGATCAATTAGTAGGTAATTATTACACGTTTAAACATTTTGATGATTTTCTGGAAAATGCCAAACTCGAACCGCAACGCTGCAACATTTCTGGGAGTATGAAATACACCTTGTTTTACGTGGCTATTTGGTACATCAAATTTCAGTGGAAAGGATTTGGAATTAGCGGCGTAATAAATCCGAAAAACATCGGTCACGTTGTGTATCTATTATCATTGAGTGCTTTATCCGCTTTAGGGGAACTCAAATATAAAATTCAAACTCGCGATTTACCCAGCAATACAGAGGTTGAGAAAATGCGTGAAGAGTTCAAAGAGTATCAATATCAACCCGAGTTGCAACCCTGGTAAATTGAATTTCAACCTTACAATTTTAAATGATTTATCCCAAGTGTTTAGGAGTTAACAATGGAACCCAATCAATTCTCAAATTACGATGTTATTATCATGGGAGCCGGTTTAGCTGGTTTATGTCAAGCGAGACACCTCAAATTAAATATTCCCAACATTAAAATTGCTCTGATTGATTTTCGTCCCGAAGATAGGGACCCTGTTAAAGATTTAAAAATTGGTGAATCAACAGTAGAAATCGCGGCATTATTTCTCTCCAAAGATTTAGGACTACATGAATACTTAATCGAAAATCATCTCCCCAAACATGGATTAAACTTTCACTGGCCAAAAAATCCTCAAAAGACTGACACCATTAACGACTATTTCCACATTTGGACAAACCGCAATTTACCCCTCCCTTCATTTCAAATTAACCGTTCTAAATTAGAGCGTGATTTGCTAAAAATGAATAAAGAAATGGGCATAACCTTTATTCAAGGTCGCGTGATAGATGTAGAGTTAACGGCTGGTGAAGCGTTAAATATTGTCAAAGTCAAAATTGGCGAAACTTATCAAGAATTAAGTGCTAAACATCTTGTAGATGCGGCTGGACGTAAATTCATTATCGGACAAAAGACGGATAACTTACTGTTCGGTCCAGAAAATTTATTAGGACTTAATAATGGTTCCGCCTGGATGCGGATTAAAAATGTAGATCGGACGATATTTCATAGCGGCTATGATCCCTTAAACAGTTCAGCCAGCCATTATTACGGAACCAACCACTTTTTTGGGGAGGGTTATTGGATCTGGATGATACCTATCGATAAAGACCCTATGGAAGTTTCAATTGGTATTGTTCATCATCATCATAAATTGCCTGGTGAACTGATAAAAAATCCTGAGAAATTTCTCGAATTTCTGAAAGCTAACCAAACGGTTTTATATAACTTTATTCAGAGTGGAGAACAGGAAGATTTTAACTATTGGCCAAGAATTGCTCATCGTAGCAAAATGATGTTTTCTCCTGATAACTGGTATGTCATTGGCGATGCGGCATATATTTTAGATGCGTTTTATTCCTATGGTTCTAGTACCATTGCTATCGCGGTAGAAAGTGTTACCGAAATTATTCGCGCTAAACTGGCACAAGAACCCGATGCCGAACAAAAACGAGCCGCTTATAATGACTTTAATTTATCCTTTGCTCATAGCGTCAATACGCTTTACAGAGGACACGATAATCAATTAGGTAATGCTAGTGTGATGAGTTGGCGAGTGTACTTTGAATATATGTGGTGGTTTGGCTTACAAGTTCCTATGTATATTGGAAAATGGCACTTAGACCTCACTTACATTCCGATCTTTTTAAAAGCTTTAAATGGCAGTATTGACAGTTTGATGTTAGATTTATGTAAACAATTTAATCAATTAGCCGAAGAAAAAGCTAATATAGGGTTAATGGATTTCTACCGAACCGAGCAATTTATCTGGCAATATTATCCGCTTAAACACTACGATGATTTTGTCGAAAATGCTAAGTATGAACCTCGTCGCTGTAACGTTTTTGCTGGTTTAAAATCCACCTGTTTTTATGCCGCTATTTGGTATATCACCTTCCAAGTAAAAGCCTTTGGACTTAAAAAATTATTCACACTCAAAAACTTAAAGCACGTTGTTAAACTATTAGCCTTATCACTTCAAGGTGCTATCGGTGAATTAATCTATAAATCAAAAATTCGCGGACTTCCTAGCAACAGCGAAATAGAACAAATGCGGCAAGATTTCAAAACCTATCGCTATCAACCTCAACTGCAACCTTGGACAGTTAAGTCAAAAGAAACTCTAGAAGTAAGCCAGGAAAACTCAGCTAAAATACCTGCACTATCTCAAAACTAGACGTTTAAAGCATAAAACAGCCTAAGCAACATTCTTTAACTCGCCTCAACAAACAAAGTTTTTCTCAACAGCAATAAACAAAAATGCAACCCTTATTCAGCCATCTTTTAAAAGGATTAATTCGTCCTCCCCCCTCATCTAAAAAAAACCATTTTATTATCTCTTTTCGTTCTTTACATCTTAGCCAAAAACAAAACAAAAACACATTCACATTTTAGGTACAAAACAATGCAAAACACACAACTTCAAGAATTCGATGTCGTCATTATGGGTGCAGGTTTCGCTGGTATTTGCCAAGCACGTCATCTCATGTTAACCATCCCCAATCTCAAGATTGCACTCATTGATCCTCGTCCCGAAGATCGTCAAGATAAAGACATGAAAATTGGGGAATCTACCGTAGAAATAGCCGCGCTTTTCATCTCGAAAGATTTGGGATTACATGAATACATGATTGAGCATCATACTCCCAAACATGGCTTACATTTTCACTGGCCAAAAAACATCACTAACACTCAAACTTTAGATGACTATTATCATGCCTGGTCTAACCGCTCTACTGCTATTCCTACCTTTCACATGAACCGGGCAAAATTTGAACGGGATGTCCTAAAAATGGTTAAAGAAATGGGGGTTACTTTCTATAATGGTCGGGTAGTTGATGTTGACTTAACCCCCGGTGATAACCCTCACTTAGTTACCGTAAAACTGGGAGAAGAAAAATTCCAGTTAAAAGCTAAACATCTGATTGATGCAGGCGGACGGAATTTTATCATCGGTCGTAAAACTGATAACATTATCAATGATGTCGATAATTTATTTGGTGTTAATACCGGTACCGCTTGGATACGAGTCAGAAATATAGACCGCAATGTATTTGATAGTGGTTATCATCCTTTAAGGGCTTCTAGCAGTACCTATTATGCCACTAATCATTTCTTTGGTCATGGTCATTGGCTGTGGATGATTCCTAGTGATAGCGAAACGATGGAATTATCGATTGGTGTTATTCATCATCATGATGTTATTCCCGCTAATTCAGTCAACACGGAAGAAAAATTCTATGAGTTTCTCAAAGCTAATCACACCCTTTTATATGATTTAATTCAAAGTGGAGAAAATGTGGATTTTCATTACCGTCCTAAAGTCGCTTATAAGAGTAAAACGATGTTTTCTCCTGATAACTGGTATGTGATGGGAGATGCGGCTTATATATTCGATGCTTTTTACTCTTATGGAACTAGCACTATCGCCTTAGCCATTGAATCTGTGACAGAAATTATTCGTGCTAAGTTGGCTGGTGAACCTGATGCGGCTAAAAAACAGGAACTATATAACAAGTTTAATTTAACTTATGCGGATAATGTTAACTACATTATGCGTGATCATAAAAAGCAATTAGGTCATGCTAGTGTCATGAGTTGGCGGATTTATTTTGAATATATGTGGTGGTTTGGGCTTCATGTACCTATGTATGTTGGAAAATGGCATTTAGACCCCACTTTTGTCGAACAGTTTGTTCAACGAGTTCCTGGTAATCTCAATACTCTTTTTGCAGATATTTATAATCAGTTGAATGAGTTAGTGGATCGTAATGCTAATATTGGGCTGATGGATTGTTATCGGGCAGATCAATTAATTTTCGGTTATCACACGCTTAAACATTTCGATCATTTCTTAGAAAATACTAAGTTTGAACCCCGGCGCTGTAATGTTTTTGCTGACATGAAACATACTTACTTTTTTGTTGCTATCTGGTATGTATTATTTCAGTGGAAAGGTTTCGGACTTTCTGGAGTGTTAAACCCGCGTCATATTTATCAATTCTGTCGTTTATTGTGGTTGTCTGCTAAAGCCGCTATTGCTGAACGAGTTTATAAGTCCAAAATCAAAGGAGTGCCTAATAACACTGAAATTGAACAGATGCGCGAAGAGTTTAAGAGTTATCGCTATCAACCGGAGTTACAACCTTGGAAAACTCAAGTATCTACCGTAAAAACTGATGAATTGATGGAGGTAGAAAAAGAATTAGTTCATCGCTAAAAAGGTACAAAGGAAGGGAGAAAAGGCAATAATTAACAGAGAGATGGTTAGAAAATTAAGTAATTTGTTAATCATTACACAAGTCTAACCTCTCTACCATAAAAAAATTATAAAATTTATTTCCTCCTTTCTCTTTTCTTTTTCTTCTCTTTTGTTTGGTAATATTGATGCAAAACTTAGATAGGACTGTTAGAAAATGATAGCCGCTTCTCAATTTACACCTTCTAATTATGCTTGGGCAAAAGCCTTTAGTCATTCTGCTACTGAATTTGGGCCTTCTGTGTTACCCATTATTACAGGTGAAATTCCTCAAGGATTACGCGGTTCTTTTTATCGTAACGGACCTGGATGTTTAGAACGCGGACAAGAAAGAATTTATCATTGGTTTGATGGGGATGGGGCAATTTTAGCGGTACATTTTACTGATGAGGGGGCTACAGGAATTTATCGTTATGTACAAACCCAAGCTTATCAAGCAGAAGAAAAAGCGGCTAAGTTCTTTTTTGGTAGTTATGGGCGCACTCCTAAAGGTTCTATCTGGAATCAGTTAACTCTGCCGGTTAAAAATAATGCTAATTCGGGAGTATTGGCGCTTGATGATTGTCTTTTGGCACTTTGGGAAGCGGGCGCGCCTTATGCTTTAAATCCGAAAACGTTAGAAACTTTAGGTTTAGATAAGCGGCTGGGTTTAAAAGAAGATGACCCCTATTCCACTCATCCAAAACAAGACCCAGAAAGCGGTGATATTTATAATTTTGGGGTTCGTTTTGGTCCGAAAGGAAGTTTGATGCTTTACCGGAGTGATGCCACCGGAAAAATTCAACAAAAAGGACAAGTTTCTCTAGATGGTTTACCTTTGATTCATGATTTTGTATTGACTAAAAACTATCTAATTTTTTTCATTCCTCCAGTGCGTTTAAATTTATTCCCTTTTCTGGCTAAACAAAAAAGTTTTAGTGATTGTTTAGCTTGGCAACCGAAAAAAGGGATGCAAATTTTGGTGATTGATCGTCAAAAATTTACTGTGGTGAGTCAAGGAATAACTGAACCTTGGTTTCAGTGGCGTTTTGGTAATGCTTATGAAGACCAAGATGGAACAGTGGTAATTGATATTCTTCGCTATGATGATTTTAGAATTAATCAGTTTCTTCAAGAAGTTTGTCATGGGAATCCCCAAACGCCTCCTATAGGAAGTCTGTGGCAGATGCGGCTTGATCCCAAAACGGCTAAATTATTAGCTCAACAAAAATTAGTTTCTGAGTCTTGTGAATATCCTACCTTTGCTCCTCATTTACTCGGTAAACCTTGCCGCTATACTTATTTATCTTTAATTGAGGAAAAGTTCCCTAAAACGATTGGATGTTTTGATCAGCAAACAGGAATATTAACTAAAGCTGATTTAGGGATGAATTGTTATCCGGTTAGTCCCATTTATGCACCTGATAAAAATGATCGGGAAAAAGGATGGATTTTGACAGAGGTTTTTGATGGAGAGCAGGTTAAGAGTGAAGTTTGGATTTTTGATGCTTTGGCATTAGAAAAAGGTCCGGTTTGCCGATTGGCTTTACCGAAAGTTGTTCCCTTTGGTTTTCATGGTACTTGGAAAGCGGCTTAAAAATTTTAATAGGGAACAGGGAACAGAAAGGCTTTTACCTTTCTTAACATAATGTACACGGAGTGGCGCGGAGCTAGGCTTTATTGATGTTTAGGTACTTACTACTCAACTTGAAACAAGGAGATTTTGAATTATGCAAGCTAATGTTACTATTCCATCTAACTTTATTTCTGATATATCAGAATTGAAAAAAGGACTAAATCGAATCGGAGTTAATCTTTCTGAACTTCATTTGAATCAATTATATTCAGGAGAATCAGTGTCTTTAGAACATCTGGAGTTAAGTCAAATTGGCTCAATTTTTATTCTTGTATCGGCTGTTTCTGCGGTTCATTCAGGTCGTAGTAAACAACAAATTACTTTTAAAGATTTACCAAAATCAGTTCAAGAATGTGCAGATTGTTCTGGAGTTCCTATTTATTGTTGGTTCCGAACTGAACATCAAAAGTCTTGCCTTTATTTTACTTTAATAGATGGTAAACCGGCCATCCGTGCTTGCCATAGAGTTTGTCCAAAGTCTATTTAAGTCTAAATTTTAGCCGCCTACAAAATAAGATTTAGCGGTCTGTTAGAGAAATTTGGGTGATGTTATGAAATTTAGCAAATTTTTTGAGCAATTGATTTTAAATAAACAATTGACTTTTGATGATACTGGTTGTTTGAGGGGCGGGTGGGCGGGATGGGTTTTTAGGCGTTAGGAGTTAAAAATCAGGAGCATACTCAATCAGTTTTTCTTGTGTTTTTTTTTAATATTCCTTTAGAGGGATGATCTTTTCTAAATTTATGATAAAAAAGCTAAGTAAACAAGATTTAGTATCTACTCTAATTTTACTCATAATTCGTCTAAAACCATAAGTTAAACATTTTCTTGATGGTATCCGAAAAATCGAGCAAAAATGAATATTTAATAGATAATTTCGGGTAATCATCATTTAATAAACAGATTCTCAAGTTAATCCCTTTATTTTTTGAGGCATGAAAAATGATTAAACAACTTGTCGGAATAGGAATTAGCAGTTTAACCGTTTTAACTGTATTTAATTTCCCTAAAGCGGCTCAGGCGGCTGCTCTGGCTTGTCCACCGGGTGTTAATTGGGTTAGTAATTGTACGAGTGGTTCTTTTCAATTTGAAAGCAATATTCTTTTGAATTTGGATATTAAGCCTGAATTTTTACCTCCTGGCTTGCCTACAACGGTCTTTCCTACTCATATTAAAGGACCCAGAAGTATTGCTATCGGAACACCTGTTGATGCTATCCAAAACGATCCTGTATTGGGGAATGTGGGAACAGTGGATGGAAAATTAGATGTGGTTAGAACGGAAACTTATGTGAGTGTTGCGAAAGGACAACCAGTTTTTTTAATGGGTAAAACTGTTACTGTTGTTACTGGGGATGGCGTTCCGGATTTAACCCCTACTCCTGCGGGTAGCACACCTCCTTATGTATCCCTATCGGCATCCGAATATATTAAACAAAGAACAGATGATCCGACTTTAGCCGATCAAGTTTTTGAGCTTTTTATTGAAGCACAGGGAACTAATGAAGGGGTTCTGCGAAACAAAACGCCGCTAATTTTGCGTTCTTCTACTCCTTTAACCCAATTTCCTTTTATCAATTCCATTGATTTTATCAGCACGGATATTACTACTCTCTATAGTGCTGGTCCTGATGGTCAATTTTGGACTGGGGATGAGATTGCAGTAGCTAATTTGACTCCTAATGCTCAGGGAGCATCGGCTGTCCTCAATTTAAGGGCGGTTCCTGAACCTTCAAATGTGGTGAGTGTAGTCGGGTTTGGTTTAGCTTTAGGATTTTTAGCCAAGTCTAAAATGATGAAAAAAGGCTAAAACTTGCTCATCAATAAAATTTCACTCTTTAAAGAACTTAGATTCTTTTAAAGCGTCCGTCTGTTGCTATCCCCTTGCTGTAGCTGTGAATTTGAATTATTATCCACCTTGGATAAGTTGAATCAAAAATCTGCTTTTTGTCGTCTAGATATTACATTTTAAGGGAAAGAGTCATGCTCAAAAAAGTTTATCAAACAGGAATGGCAACTATTTTATTAGGAGCTTCTTTAGTTTTAGCAAAAGCTAACACGGCGCAAGCTGTTACTTTTGTGGATAATACATTTAATCAAGCTTCGCCTGTAGGCGGCTTGGGGCTTTGTGCTAATTTTTTTAGTAATTGTACACCTTCGGGTTCGGCCATCGGTACTACTGATTTACCTGAGTTTACTGTTGTCAATGATTCTCCCTATATAATTAATGGCTTTTTAGTCAAAATTTTAACACCCGATACTGAATGGAGAACTGTTACTTCGGATATTTTCCCAAATATTAATATCTCTTCAGATAAAAAAGAACTTCGTTTTAGTGGTGCGACAATTGGGTTCGGTGAGGCATGGAAGGCTTTGACGGTTCCCAATGATGGTAAGGTAGTGGCTTTAGAAATTAGTTTTACAGCCGTTCCTGAACCGAAAACTATTTTAGGATCGATCGCTTTTGGCTCTTTTCTTGTGGTGTCTACTCTGCTAAAAGCCAAAAAGAATAAAACTAATAATTCATAAAGACGAGTGTGGGTATTGTGGGGAGAAATGTCTCAAATTCTGGCTAAAATTAAAAATTGTATAGTCTATTTACAGATTTAGTTAAGTTGGAATGCTCCTCACCAATTACTCTTTTTTAAGATTGTGCAAAATGGAAATCTACGCAGTGGCCGTGTTAATTATTATCGTTCTGTTGCTATTAACAGGAATTATTTATCAACGAATTAGTCTTGATAGAGAGACTCGACATGATCCGCCTCCGGGAAGGTTAGTTGATGTGGGTGGTTATAAACTTCATCTCAATTGTGTTGGTCAAGGTAGTCCTACAGTGATTATGGACTATGGACTCGGGGGTTTATCTCCTTTATGGGGTTTAATTGAGCCGCAAGTTGCTCAATGGACTCAAGTCTGTACTTATGATCGGGCGGGTTATGGGTGGAGTGATCCGAGTCAGTTTCCTCGTACCAGTGAACAAATGGTCGAAGAATTGCATCGTTTATTAACGCAAGCTGAGATTAATCCTCCCTATATTTTAGTCGGGCATTCTCTCGGTGGGCTAAATATGCGGCTTTTTGCTAGTTTATATCCTGAACAAGTGGCTGGACTGGTTTTGGTGGATGCTGTGCCAGCTAATGTTTATTCGCGTTTATCTCCGGTTTTTGCGAAAAATATGGGGCAAATTCGCAGTTTATTTGGGCGTTTAGTTTGGGTTTCTCGTTTGGGTTTATTGCGGCTTTCTGTTCAATGGTTAGGGTCTGCGGCTATGCCGGATTTTGTGAGGAAACTTCCGCCTCTGTTGCAAAATCGGGTAATTTCTCAGTTTGTTCCTCGAACTTTTCAAACGGCTATTGCTGAAAGTCAATTGCTCGAACAAAGCGCGGAAACGGTTAATCAAATTCAGTTTCCTAGAGATCTGCCTTTAGTGGTTTTATCTCAAGGTATTAATATGTTTTCTGATTCTACAGATAAAAAAGCTGGGTTAATTTGGCAAGAGTTACAGGCAGAAATGGCTCAATTGTCTACTCAAGGGTGTCTGAGAATTGCTAAAACCAGTGGGCATAATATTCATATTGATCAACCTGAGTTAGTGGTGGAAGCAATTAAAGAAGTTTTGACTAAGTCGGATATTCAGTTTAGGTGCGTTACGCTCCGCTAACACACCCTACGGGAGTTACGGGAGTTACTGGAGTTACTGGAGTTACTGTGAGGTTAGGGTGTAGGGGAATTGTGGGCGTTTTACAATTCTTTATACATAACAGTTGGTTTGAGCAGGAGTTGAGTTTAGGTGCGTTACGCTCCGCTAACACACCCTACGGGAGTTACGAGAGTTACGGGAGTTAGGAGTTACGGGAGTTTAGTTTTTTCTTCGGGAATTTTCTTTTTCCACTGTGTAGACGAAATAAAGAAAGACTGAAAGCTTGATTAAAAGTCTAAAGTTTTTGAAATTCTGTGCTTTTGGTTTTTTTAATCAAACTAGCCAATTAAAATCATAAGCTTATTTGCATTTTCTTCAATTATGCAAGAGGTTTAATCTCTGCATTTTATCAATGGGTTAATTCCCTTATAACTGCTGAATTTTGTTGAAACTTCAATAATCATGGTTAAATCCCAATTTTTTGTTAAGCCTACTGGCTGGATCACAACTGTTGCTTTATTAACTGCTACTCTCTGTACTGGCGCAGTCACGACTTATACCTTGCTACAGTATAAAGCGCCCCGTAAAACGGTGGTGGCGGCTCCTTCTGTTACTTCAACTCCTATCCCTAAAATAGCGGCTTTGGGATATTTAGAACCTCGAGGAGAAGTGATTAAACTTTCTGCCCCTGCCCTTATGGAAGGCACAAGAGTAGACCAATTGCTTGTCAAACGGGGTGATTTAGTGAAAAAGGGTCAAGTTATTGCTATTTTAGATAACTATGCTCGTCTTCAAGCGGCTCTGACTCAAGCTCAAGCCCAGGTAGAAATTGCTCAATCTCGTTTGGCTCAAACTAAAGCGGGTGCTAAAAAAGGAGAAATTGCGGCTCAAGATGCACGTTTTGAGGGTTCGAGCGCTGAGTTACAAGGGCAAATTGCCATTCAAAAAGCGACTATTGCGAGTTTAGAAGCGCAACTGAAGGGAGAAAAATCTGCCCAGGAGGCAACTATCGAACGTACTAAAGCACAATTAATTAATGCTGATACCGACTGTAAACGCTATAAAATGCTGTTTGAGGATGGTGCTGTGTCTGAACAAGAACGAGATCGATTTTGTCTGCAAGCGGATACCGCTTTAGCAACCTATACTGAAGCTCAAGCTAATCTTGAACGTATTACGACTACTTTGGAAGAAAAAATTACGGAAGCTAAGGCGAATTTACAAAGAACTGTTTTAACTTTAAATAAGAAGATCAAAGAAAATCAAGCTACTTTAAGTGCTGTCGAAGAAGTGCGCCCTGTGGATGTTAAAGTGGCTCAATCTGAATTAATTTCTGCTCAGGCTAATGTTAAAAAAGCGAAAGCGGATTTAGATTTAGCTTATGTACGGGCTTCTCGCGATGGACAAATTTTAAAAATTCATATTTGGCCTGGTGAATTAGTGAGTAATGAGGGCATTGTCGAATTAGGGCAAACGAGCCAAATGTATGTAAGAGCAGAGGTTTATGAAACTGATATTTATCGGGTTCATCTCGGACAAAAAGCCACGATCAAAAGTAATGGTGTGGTGGGTATTTTAAATGGGGTTGTGGATGAGATTGGTTTACAAATTGGCAAAAAAAATGTGTTTGGTACTGACCCGGTTGAAGATGCTGATGCTAGAGTGGTTGAGGTAAAAATTCGTCTTTCTCCTGAGTCTAGCCAAAAGGTTGCTGGTTTAACTAATTTACAAGTTAATGTGATTATCAATGCTTCAGATGTCAAAAAAGGGGTTTAAAAATGATGTTATTTACGTTTTTTAGGCTTCCTGCCGCTTGGTTACAGTTAAAGTATCAAAAAATCCGCTTAGTGGTTGCTTTAGCTGGTGTGGTTTTTGCTGTGGTGATTATATTTATGCAGCTAGGAATTCGAGATGCTCTTTTTAATAGTGCTGTTCGTCTTCATGAGGGTTTACAGGGCGATTGTTTTTTAATTAGTCCTCGTTCAACGGCTTTAATTGCTATGGAAAAGTTTCCAGAACGACGGCTTTTACAAGTTTTAGGCTTTGATGAGGTGGACTTTGTGAGTCCTATTTATCTGGATTTTGCTCAGTGGAAAAATCCGAACACGAAAAATTATTGGCGGAATATTTTTGTGATTGGCTATGACTTGAGAAATAAAGTTTTTGATTTTCCGGGTGTGGAGGATAAGGTTAATCAATTACAACTTGATGATACGGTTTTATTTGATAAAAATTCTCGCACTGAGTTTGGAACTGTGGCTCAAGATTTTTTAAAGAATCATACCGTTACTACTGAATTAAGTAATCGCGGCTCGAATCGAAAAATAGAGGTGGTTGGCTTGTTTGAATTAGGGACTTCTTTTGGTTCTGATGGAAATCTTATTACTAGCTATACGAATTTTTTAAGAATTTTTAATAATCGGAGTCGAGGTTTAATTGATATTGGTTTAATTAAATTAAACCCTAATGTTGACCGAGAAATTTTTATCAATAAGCTTAAAAAATATTTGCCGAATGATGTAAAAATTTTTTCTAAGCAGGAATTTATCAATTTTGAAAAAAATTACTGGCAAACCAGTACAGCTATTGGGTTTATCTTTAATTTAGGCGTTAGTTTAGGTATTATTGTGGGTGTGGTTGTTGTTTATCAAATTCTTTATACTAATGTATCTGAGCATCTTTCGGAATATGCAACCCTAAAAGCAATCGGTTATCATCATCGATATCTTTTATTAATGGTGGTGCAGCAGGCTTTTATCATTGCGATTTTAGGATTTATTCCTGGATTTATTATATCAGAGTTTCAATATTATTTTGCTAAACAATCTACTTTACTTCCTATACAAATGACGTTTGATAGAGCTATGTTTGTGTTTACTGTAACATTAGGAATGTGTCTCATTTCAGGTGCAACCGCCGTTAGAAAACTGAAACAAGCTGACCCGGCTGATATTTTTTAATAATAGGGAACAGGGAAGGCTTTTACATTTCTTAACATAATAAACTTTATTTATTTCCAGGTACTTACTTATGAAAACCATTGAAATTTCTAATCTCAATCATTATTTTGGTAAAAGCAATTTGAAAAAACAAGTTTTATTTAATATAAACTTGGATATATATGCTGGTGAAATTGTTATTTTAACGGGCCCCTCTGGCTCAGGAAAAACGACTTTACTTTCATTAATTGGAGGATTACGCTCTGTACAAGAAGGGAGTTTAAAACATTTGGGTAAAGAACTTAACGGCGCTACAGAAACAGAATTAGTGAGAGTTCGTCGTCAGATTGGCTATATATTTCAAGCTCATAATTTATTACCTTTTTTAACGGCGCGGCAAAATGTAGAAATGTCTATTCAACTTCATCAACATTTAAGTAATAAAGAAATACAGGAAAGAGCGAAATTCATATTACAAGAAGTGGGTTTAGGCAACCGAATTGACTACTATCCCGAAAGTCTTTCAGGGGGACAAAAGCAAAGGGTAGCTATTGCTCGTGCTTTAGTCACTCATCCTAAATTAGTTTTAGCTGATGAACCGACGGCGGCGTTAGATAGTAAAACTGGACGGGATGTAGTCAATTTGATGCAAACTTTAGCTAAAGAGCAAAAATGTACAATTTTGTTAGTGACTCATGATAATCGTATTCTAGATATTGCTGACCGTATTGTTCATATGGAAGACGGGGTGATGTTGTCTACTTCACTCAGTAAGTAGCTGTCACCAGGAAACCGAGAAATAGTTAAGTATTTAAGTTTCTGGATTTTGTTCTGTTTCATCTTCATCTTCAGAAGGCGGCTTATCTTTAGATTTTTTCTCAAATACAGTTAAACCTGCTTTATCAAGTTCTATTACTCCATCAGCATTAACTTGGGCAATTTTTCCTGAGAGGGCGGCTACCCATGATGAGTAAGAGTCCATTTTTTCCACTTGTTTTTGAACAGTTTTTCGGTTGAGGTCTGCTTTAACGACTACTCCGTTTTCTCCGGTGATTTGTAAGGTTACTTTTTTTCCAGTGGCAGGAATATCGGGACGAGTGGTAAATTTAACGCTAATTTCTGGGATTTTTCCGTCGAGCATAATCAGTGATGTTCCTGACTTATTTTGAGATTGTTTTCTTTTTTGAGTTTTTTTCTGATGAAGTTCTTCCACCATGATTTGAGACATTGGAGAAGCTTCTAATAAGTGAAGCTGTTTCCCTTCCCGAGCGGCGATAACTTGCCAGTAATCTCCTTTGTTGACTCTCGGCTCTAAGTATCCTAAGACAGTAATAAAGAAAGGTCTCCATAGAGGATGGTTTTCTCTGTAAGGTGGTATATTATTGCGCTCTAAACGTAAGGTTATACGGTTTCTCCAAATATTGTGTATTTGTCCACGTATCCGAAATCGATCTATTCTGGCACTGGCAGAAGACGGAGTTTCATCGCTTAAAGACGTTACATTTTTTAAGACTCTGCATTCTATGACTTGAAGCTGAAATAAATTACATTCACTATCAGTACGAAAATAAATTTTCCAAAGGTACGGTTTATCTGATTCAATTTGGTCTTGTTGTGAAGCTCTTATGATATTACTTCTCAATGATGTAGAAAGAACGGTCCCATCAGCCAAATGCAGTTCTCCTTGGTTGGGGATTTCATCATCTAACTTTAACAATCCCCATAAATACCCAAATGCCGAATATTCTATTGATGAAGTCTCTTCCGCTTGCGGTTTTGAAATAACTTCTGTCATGACCAATTTAAAAATAAACCATATTTTATTTTAGGCTAATTATACCTAATTTGTGGCTTGGTAGGGCGCTTAATAAAAATTTTACAGCAATTTCATATTATTTGCCCTATAATTCTGCTTATAAATCTTGTTAGCATTTTAAAGACTTGCAAGCAACGCCTCTACTTGTATTATACATATAAACGCTGTATATAAAAAAGCGTTTATTTTGATGGGCCCGTAACCCCTTTTGAAGGTAATTCCAGTCTCGTGTTGTATAATTGGCTTAATTGGGTGGTAATCAAACTGGTGGTAGCTGCGATGATGATAGTCACTAGCCAATGGGTAATCGCCTGAGCATTTCTTCTGCATAAGCCATTGGATTTATCGACTTTGGGGCGGCTACCTCTTGAGACTTACTGATGGCCTCTAATAAATGTTGTTCTAATAGTTCTGGATGTTTTTGATATTCAGCCGCTAATAAATTCGTCAAAATTAAATTTCCTGCGGCTTTAGATTGTGCGGCTTTGTGAATAGAGTCTAGCACTTGATCATTTTTCATGACTTGTTCAGTTTCAATCAGATGGGGCGAAGACTCCAGAAGGGTAGGAATTTCTTCGAGTTGTGGCGGCACATCCTGCACTAAAGTCTCTTCAACGCTTGCCACTACGGGTTGAGCTATGATGCTCACTACCGGAATTTGATAATTGTCGATGGGCTGGCCGGATAGTAAATATTCATGAAGTTGGTCTAATTGTTGTAGTTGTTCTGTAGTAAGCCAAGCTCCTTGATTTTTCTCTTTTATCGGTGTGATGTTTAAGTGCTTCTGTCTTTTATACACTTGAGACTGCCCAATATGGTAACGTGCTTGTAATTTTTTTGTGAGTGTGGTTATATTTTTGCTCTGTAGTTCTCTGGTCATGACTATTGTTTTCCTTTTTGACAATAAAGAATAATCTTGTAGGGACTGATGAGCTACCGATTCCAAGGGTGATAATTTCTGTAAGCCTTGTATCACCATGATTATAGAGATTTTAGCTTTTGGGATAGAAACGAATTTTTTTGAATCTCTAAGCCAATTTTTGGAGCAGCCATCAGCAAAACTGCTATATTTATTTAATATCTGCTTAATCCTCTAATTTTCTAGAGTAAATTTACGGATTTATTTAAAGGAGTTGGCTAACTATCTGCGTATTTTTAACTATAAGAACAACGTTTTCAGGTAAAATATTAAGGCTCAAGTCTTAGTAAAATTTGTTTCCTTGTCTTATTATCATAAGTACGCTGACGCTTTTTCACCTACCTACCTCACCGAGTTGTCGGGACAAATTTTTGCTTGTCCTTACTTTAGCGTTAATAATCTCAATCGTGACTTTGTCGGGACAAAAGGCTTTTCTGTGGTTTTTCAAAGATCACATTTAGACGAAGTTAAGCAGCGCTTTCCTTATTTCAAGCTGTATTTAGACCGAGTATTACAACCTGAATGTAATGCTTTTTATCTTAACCCTTTGTTACTCGAACAAGGTTCGAGAGTAGATTTTCACATTGATCGTTCTTTACGTTCCTACTGTGAAATTATAGCGCCGCCTGCGGTTGTGAGTGTTCTTTATGTAAAAGTTCCTTCCGATTTAGTGGGAGGAGAATTAATGTTACGTTCAAATAAACGCCAAGTAGGGCAAATTCGCCCTCAAACTAACACACTACTATTTTTTCAGGGGGATTTAAGCCATTCGGTGAACGCTGTTATGAGTCCTGGTATTCGCTTAAGTCTTGTTTGCGAACAATACAACTTAGATGATGAGCAATTAAGGGAAATTCCCGAGTTTAAACTTGAATCGAGAGCTATTAAAGCTAATAAAACTAAAAAGAGTAATAAACTCTCTAAAAAGGGAACAGGGAACAGGGAAGGCTTTTACATTTCTTAACATCATGTACACGGAGTGGCGCGGAGTGCTTCTTTATTTATGTCCAGGTACTTAGATAAAAAAGCAATTTATGCGGTACAGTAGTTCACAAAGCTTTAATTTTTTAAGAAATTATTAAAGATTAATTTTTTTATTGAGATCTATTGTATTATGGTTACCTATTTTAATAAATTTACCTTAAGTAGTGCAGGAATACTACTTACACTCTTCTGTCAGTATACAATGCCTGTGTCGGGTGAAACTGAAGTTCAAGTCAAATCATTAAATCAACCGTCGCAGAATTATTTATCTCAACCTTCTAACTTAGGAGTTGGCTATATTTGGCCAACTTATGGAATTGTTACCTCGGGTTTTGGTCAACGTTTATCGGGAAAAATTCATACAGGAATTGATATTGCAGGGCCCATAGGAACGCCTATTTTTGCTGCCGCTTCGGGAGTGGTGGTATTTGCCGGCTGGAGTACAGAAGGTTATGGTAATTTAGTGACACTAAAACATCCAGATGGGAGTTTAACTTTATATGGTCACAATGAACATATTTTAGTCAACGTTGGGCAGCCAGTTCAACAGGGACAACAAATTTCTGCAATGGGTAACACAGGAAATAGTAGTGGACCTCATTTACATTTTGAAATTCGTCCTCAAGGTAAAGAGGCGGCTAATCCAAGGGCTTTTTTACCAACTTTTCAGCCGCCTATTAGTTCTTCTAATATTCATTAATTTGCTTTAAAGCGGCATCTGTTAGGATGTTTTAGACTTTTTTTGTCTGTTGGTTCGCTTAAATAGAGTGCCAAAAATTATAGCTGTTCCTGTGCCCAAAATTGTGAAAGGTTCGGGTACAGCTATGGTGGTTGCGGCGCGGCTTAATAATGAGGTCGTCCCACTAACGGCAGCAAAAGAGAAATTGTCAACCATCCATCCTTCCTCATAATTAGGATTACTACTAACTGGACGAGTGGTAAAAGTCATAGATTTAAAAGCTTTGCCAGTAATGCCAAAAATCACATCCCCGGGAGATTTATCTCTGGGTCTGGTACTATTAGCATTGACCACTTTAATAAGATTATAAAAATCGATTACTTCGCTAGTATTGTCGTTATACTTAAGAGTAAGAACTAATCCCGGTCCATTGGCTGTATCTAAAAAAGTTCCAAAAAAACCTTTGACTGCTGTGGGGAATACCCAGGTAATAGAATTGTAATAATCTATAGGATATTTAGTGGGATAGGTGACTCTATCAAGATTAGGTTTTTCTAGCCAACCTTGATAAACGTATCCATCAACTCCTATATCTGATGCTACGTTTACTGCCCAAGAATTCCCCGCAAAAATTACATTATCTCTAGTGCCATTATAGCCGGTTGATACAATCCCTGTAGAAAAAGGTAGGACTTGTTTTCTACTGGCAAACTGGGTGTTAGAAAAGTCTTCAAAAGTAATAGGGCTACCTGAAACGGCTTGTTTCCAATCGCTATATTTTGTGTAAACAGTATAGGCAGAAGCCGAAGAAATGCTGCCAAAAACTGATAACGTACTTCCCGCCAGCAAGGCAGCTAAATAGCTGTTATATTTTTTCATTTTAAAAAAGATATATGCATTTCAGCTTTAATAATATTCCAGCCAAATTTTAGCTACATCTTCCGCTAGAATGATTGAATGATGGCTTGATAATTAGACTTATTGCATATTTCACAAGAAAGAGTAAAGAAAGGAAACAAAAAAAAAGAGACAGAAAATATAATTGAGGAAAGTTGATTTTCTGCAAGAGGTATACTGTTTGATTTTTAATTAAAACTAGAAATTTGATAATTTTTTTTGATTAATTATTTAAAAGTTGACCGGTGTTAAATTTTAGGATGTTTTAGATTTTTTTGGCGAGTTGGTTCGTTTAAACAGAGTGCCAAAAATTATAGCTGTTCCTGTGCCCAAAATTGTGAAAGATTCGGGTACAGCTATGGTGGTTGTGGCGCGGCTTAATAATGAGGTCGTCCCACTAGCAGCAGCAAAAGAGAAATTGTCAACCATCCATCCTTCCTCATAACGCAGACTATTAAGTACCTGGACATAAATAAAGCACTTTATGTTAAGAAATGTAAAAACCTTGAAAGCCTTTCCTGTTCCCTGCTTGCACTGAGCTTGTCGAAGTGTTCCCTGTTCCCTAATCACACAGTTAACTTTAATTGTGTCCAGGTACTTACTAACTGGACGAGTGGTAAAAGTCATAGATTTAAAAGCTTTGCCAGTAATGCCAAAAATCACATCTCCGGGCGATTTATCTCTGGGTCTGGTACTGTTGGCAAAGTTTTAGTAAAATGGATAAAATTATAGGTCATGTTTGAAAAAAAATTAGAAGCCAAGAGTCAGCAAAAAATTAGTTGTTAGACATAAATTTCACAGGAAATTTTATTGATGTCGAGGTACTTGTAATAAAAAATTTTAGCGGTAGTCGTTATAATCTTTTAGACTTTTTTTTGGAGTAAGTTTGTTTAAACTGCTTTCCAAATGCAATAGCTATTCCTGTTCCCAAAACTGTTAAAGGTTCAGGTACAGGGGCTGCTGGAACATTACTCGGTGGTGGTGGTGGAGCCGCCGCAAAGTAGAAGTTGTCAACTAAAAAGCCATTTTCATAATATTTAGGATTAGGCGAACTGGTAAAAGTCATAGAAGTAAATCTTTTACCGGTGGTAATACCAAAAATTACATCTCCGGCCGTGTAGGGACCGGGTTTAGATCTTGTTCTTGTAGAATCTTTATTAACCAGGTTAACAACATCTAAGAAATTAATAGACTCGCTAGTTTTATCGTCATAATTGAAAGTCAGCAATAATCCAGCACCGTTGGCTGTATCTAGAAAAGTCCCAAAAAACCCTTGTACTGCTGTAGGAAATGTCCAGGTAATGGAATTGTAAAAATTGGTCGGGTATTTAGTTCTGTCAGCGTTAGGAATTTCAATCCAACCTTGATAAAGATTTCCATCAACACCTAAATCTCCTGCTACGTTTACTGCCCAAGATAGGTTCCCAAAAATTACATTGTCTTGAGTTCCATCATAGCCGGTTGATACAATACCCGTAGAAAAAGGTAATACAGTTTTTCTTGTTCTGAATTTTGGGTTAGAAAAGTCTTCAAAAGTAATGGGACTACCTGAAACGGCTTGTTGCCAATTGGTATATTTATTATAAATTGTATAGGCAGATGCTGCCGAAACGCTTCCGAAAACTGAAACAATGCTCCCCACAAATATAGGGACTAATGCGTTGGTATATTTTTTCATCTTAAAAAAGATTGAGAAATTTGCTTTTCAATAATATCTCAGCCAAAGGGCTTTTCCATCTTCCTTAAGAATGATTAATTTGGTTTTATATTTAACAAATTATCTAATATTTTTTTGCTGAACAGGCTCAGATTTGATCATTACTCAAAGATGAAGATAGACTGCCAATTTTTATTTGAATGAAAAAATTTTTTTATAAAATCAGCAAAAAAATCTAAAGAATTGGTTAAAGCTTTATAAAGTTATTTAAATCTAGAGAATTGGTTAAAGTTTTATAAAGTTATTTGGATTTTGAATGTAAAAACTCTCCACAAAAAAGAAACTAAGTTTTCACAATAACTCAGCTATGCTCAAAAAGTTAAGCATCATCTTCTACCAGATTACTTGAGATTTTTTTCGAGTTAGTTTGCTTAAACCAAGCCCCAAAGATCATAGCGGTTGCTGTTCCCAAAACTGTTAAAGGTTCAGGTACAGAAGCTTGGGCAGTATTGGTGGCTTTTAATACTGGTGGTGGAGCCGCCGCAAACGAGAAGTTGTCAATTAAATAGCCATTTTCATAATTTTTAGCATTAGCATAAGGAGCAGTGGTAAAAGTCATAGAGGTAAAGCTTTTACCAGTGGTAATGCCAAAAATTACATCCCCGGTAGCATATTTGCCTGGCATGGATCTTGGTCTTGTAGAATCTTTATTAACCAAGTTAACAACATCTAAGAAATTAATAGACTCGCTGGTCTTATCGTCATAATTTAGAGTCACCGATACTCCACCACCGTCGGTTGTATCTAGAAAAGTTCCAAAAAATCCTTGTACTGCTGTAGGAAACTTCCAGGTAATGGAATTGTAATAATCGTTAGGATATTTAGTTCTGTCAGCGTTAGGAATTTCAGTCCAACCTTGATAAAGATTTCCATCAACTCCTATATCTCCTGCGACTTTTACTGCCCAAGAATTCCCCCCAAAAATTACATTATCTTGAGTCCCATCATAGCCGGTTGATACAATGCCTGTAGAAAAAGGTAATACGGTTTTTCTTCCCCTGAATTTTGGGTTAGAAAAATCTTCAAAACTAATGGGACTACCTGAAACGGCTTGTTGCCAATCGCTGTATTTACTGTAAATCGTATAGGCAGATGCTGCCGAAACGCTTCCGAAAACTGAAACAATGCTCCCCACAAATATAGGGACTAATACTTTGGTATATTTTTTCATCCTAAAAAAGATTGACAAATTTGCGTTTCAATAATACCCTAGCCAAAGGATTTTTACATCTTCCCTAAGAATGATTAATTTTATTTTATAGCTCACAAATTTTCTAATAATTTTTTGCTGAACAGGCTCAGATTTGATGATTGCTCAAAGATGAAGATTGACTGCCAATCTTTATTGGAATGAAAAAAATTTTTTGTGTAAAATTAACAAAAAAATGTAAAGAATTGGTTAAAGTTTTATAAAGTTATTTAAATCTAGAGAATTGGTTAAAGTTTTATAAAGTTATTTGAATTTTGAATGTAAAAACTCTTCACAAAAAAGGAACTAAGTTTTTACAACAATTCAACTATTCTCAAAAAGTTAATCATCATCTTCTACCAGATTACTTGAGATTTTTTTCGAGTTAGTTTCCTTAAACCAAGCCCCAAAGACCATAGCGGTTGCTGTTCCCAAAACTGTTAAAGGTTCAGGGACAGAAGCCTTGGCAGTATTAGCGGCTCTTAATACTGGTAGTGGAGCGGCTGCAAATGAGAAGTTGTCAACAAAAAAGCCATTTTCATAATATTTAGGAGTAGGCGAATTGGTAAAAGTCATAGAGGTAAATCTTTTACCGGTGGTAATACCAAAAATTACATCCCCTGCCGTGTAGGGGCCTGGTTTAGATCTTGTTCTTGTAGAATCTTTATTAACCAGGTTAACAACATCTAAGAAATTAATAGACTCGCTGGTCTTATCGTCATAATTGAAAGTCAGTAATAATCCAGCACCGTTGGTTGTATCTAGAAAAGTCCCAAAAAATCCTTGTACTGCTGTAGGAAATGTCCAGGTAATGGAATTGTAAAAGTTGGTTGGGTATTTGGTTCTGTCAGCGTTAGGAATTTCAATCCAACCTTGATAAATATATCCATCAATTCCTAAATCTCCTGCTACTTTTACTGCCCAAGCTTGGCCCCCAAAAATTACATTATCTAGAGTTCCATCATAGCCGGTTGATACAATGCCTGTAGAAAAAGGTAATACAGTTTTTCTTCCCCAAAATTTTCGGTTAGAAAAGTCTTCGAAAGTAATGGGACTACCTGAAACGGCTTGTTGCCAATCGGTATATTTATTGTAAATCGTATAGGCAGATGCTGCCGAAACGCTTCCGAAAACTGAAACAATGCTCCCCACAAATAGAGGGACTAATGCGTTGGTATATTTTTTCATTTTAGAAAAGATTGAGAAATTTGCGTCCCAATAATATCACATTGAAAGGATTTCTACATCTTCCCTAAGAATGATTAATTTTGTTTTATAGCTAACAAATGCTCTAAGGATTTTTTGATTCTTAAAATTTACTTATGCTAAATTAAGAATTAATAGCTTAATTTAATAAACTTCTTAATTTGAAATTTTCAAAAAATTCAAACCCATAACCAGAAAGTTTAATTAATTTAAGCTTATTATTAATTCCCTCTACAACACCTTGTGTGATACGACTTTCAAAGTATCCCATGATTTCTGAAAACCATCCAACAATTGTTCGAGAACTATCTGCGTAAGTATTTCAAGGATTTGTTCCCAGTAGAGCATTAGTATTGTAGTGCTTTAATTCAATTTCTGTAAAGCTTTCAGCTTAGTATTTTTATACTGGTTAAGTTCAGTTAAAACATTTTTAAGTGATTCTTGATAAAGAAATCGCTCCTTGCGCTTCCGCCAGATATCGGCTTCTTTATGTAAACCCAATCGTTGATACATACACATCACTAAATCCAACGAAGTACCTTCTGGCTGCTTAAAGTTATAAAAAGTTTTCAGCAAAAGTGCTTCTGCTTCTTTTTTAAAACCTTGTTGATAAACTTTTAATGCGCCCTCCATTATTTTTTCATATTCCTTGCCAGATGGACTTTGAAGTTCTTTAAGAGAGTGTTTGTTTAGGCTTTCTGAGGTTAACAGAGCTTTTAAATTATCGTTTATATAACAATCAAGAAGCAGATGAATTCTATAACTTCCATTGTTAATAGCACCATGAACAGCATCAGCAGGATTAAGTTTCCAGATAGCATTTTCGTGTAAATGGATACGATATCCAGACAGAACAATATAAGACTCTGGATTCGTTTTAATGGGTATGTGGAGACGGAGACGAGGTTTATCATCTAGCTCTGAATAATCTTTGTGTTCCACAAAAAAAGCATCAGACTTTAAAAGATTTAATCGTACCCACATCAAATCTAGGCCACATTGTTCTAAAAATCTTTTCGTTTCTGGTAACTGGTTTAGCGCAGCAGTTGGCTTTGGGGTACAGTCTCTAATAATTGTATTAGCACTATCACCATCATGGCTCAACAGAGAAATTGAAAGAAAATCCCCGGAAATATATTCTGAATAAGAAGAATTTTGCCAATCTAAATCGGCTTCTTCTATCTCTTGCCTCATCTGGTTAATTATCGTCGGAGGCAGCTTTTTAACTTGAGAAACGATAGAAAGCAGTTCGGAGAAATTTTTAAATTGATTGACAGAATAATTTTGCTGCATATAATCCTCGGAATTAAGTTAATAAATTCAAAAAAAACAAGTTAAATTTTTTTTGAACAGGTTCAGCTTTGATGATTGCTCAAAGATTGCTCAAATCAGAAGATTTGCAACCAATCTTTATTGACTACTTTATTTGAGTGAAAAAACTTCTTGTATAAAATTAACAAAGAATTGTAAAAAATTGGTTAAAATTTTCTAAAATTATTTGAATTTTGAAGTAAAACCTTTTTACAAAAAACAAACTAAGTTTTTACAACAACTCAGCTATGCTCAAAAAGTTAATTATCATCTTCGAAGTAAAGTTTTTTCCGGTCTTCAAAAGTAATGGGACTACCTGAAACGGCTTGTTACCAATCGGTATATTTATTGTAAATCGTATAGGCAGATGCCGCAGAAACGCTTCTGAAAACTGAAACAATGCTTTCCACAAATAAAGAAAAAGAGGCTAATTGATAGCTAGGTTTTTTCATGTTCGATTTTATTTGATTCTACAATTTTTTAACCAAAAATGTTGAGAATTGATTAAAGTTTTATTAAATTATTTAAATTTTGAAGCAAAAGCTTTTTACAAAAAAAAAACTAAGTTTTCAAAAAAATTCAGCTATGCTTAAAAAGTTAAGCATCATCTTCTACCAGATTACTTGAGATTTTTTTCAAGTTAGTTTGCTTAAATAAAGCTCCAAAGACCATAGCGGTTGCTGTTCCCAAAACTGTTAAAGGTTCAGGTACAGAAGCCTTGGCAGTATTGGAGGCTTTTAATACTGGTAGTGGAGCCGCCGCAAATGAGAAGTTGTCAACAAAAAAGCCATTTTCATAATATGTAGCATTAGGATTAGTGGTAAAAGTCATAGAGGTAAAGCTTTTACCGGCTGTAATCCCAAAAATTACATCACCGGCCGTGTTTTTGCTTGGCATGGATCTTGGTCTTGTAGAATCTTTATTAACCAGATTAACAACATTTAAGAAATTAATAGTCTCGCTGGTCTTATCATCATAATTGAGACTCAGGAATAATCCAGCAATGCTAGGTGAAGTATCTATAAAACTCCCAAAAAAACCTTGTATTGCTGTGGGAAATGTCCAGGTAATGGAATTGTAATAATTATTAGGATATTTAGTTCTGTCAGCGTTAGGAATTTCAACCCAACCCCCATAAATATATCCATCAACGCCAAAATCTCCCGCTACTTTTTCTATCCAAGATTGGCCACCATAAATTACATTATCTTTAGTGCCATCATAACCGGTTGATACAATGCCTGTAGAAAAAGGTAAGACGGTTTTTCTTCCCCTGAATTTTGGGTTAAAAAAGTCTTCAAAAGTAATGGGACTACCTGAAACGGCTTGTTGCCAATCGGTATATTTATTGTAAATCGTATAGGCAGATGCCCCAGAAACGCTTCCGAAAACTGAAAGCATACTTCCCACAAATACAGAAAAAGAGGTTAATTGATAGCTAGGTTTTTTCATGTTCAATTTTATTTGAAACAAGCAATTTATAGTCTGTTTAAAAATAACATAAAATCGCTAAAAATTGCTTAAATTTTTGAAAAAAAGTCTATTTTCACAGAAATAATAATTTCTAATTTTTAAACTACCTTTTATCAAATAAACTTAGGATACTATGTTGAGACACATTTAAATTTGATAGGCTATTTACCCTTCTGCCTGTTCTTGAGCTTGAGGACTTTTATCCTTAGGACTGAGCCGAAGCTTTGAGGGGGCAAGAAGGGTCTATAACCTGTAAAAAAATTGCTAAGTTCTTATAAAGTTCCTCCTTTTAGAAAAACACTATTGCTAAAACTATCTATTAATAAATAGGGTGGATCTGAATCTGGTTTCGACTGAATAAGCCGCCTTAATCGCCACAAAGTATAACCTGAAAGCCAAGCGGCATCTGCTAGGATACTGTAGAGTAATCCATAATTTTTGAGAAAATATCTGCGCCTGGAGTTAAACCAGTATTGAGGGAGGCGTTTAGGGGTTCCGGGGGCGGTTATGCCTGAACTTTGGCCGCCGATGTGCATGATCCGACTATAGGGAATATGCCAAGAAGACCAACCCGCCCGTTTTGCTTGTAAGCAAAAATCCGTCTCTTCATAATAAAGAAAATAGTCTTCATCCATTAACCCTGCTGATTCAAATACTTGACGACGAATCATCATGGTGCCACCGGAGACCCAGTCAACTTCAGTGGGTTCATCATCCCTCATTTCTTGAGCAACTACCCACTTAGATAATAATTTACTGACGATTCCAAGACGTAATCCGCGTTCGAATTCTCCTAATATACTGGGAAATCGAAAAGCTATTTGGTAAGCGTAACCATTTTCACCTTCTACGCAAGCTCCGGCAATTCCGGCGTGAGGATGTTCTTCAAGAAAGTCCACTAACATTTTTAAAGCACCAGCCCGCACCTGAGTATCTGGATTAAGAATCATAAAATAATCAGGAGGATTAGCCGATGTTAGCGCTGATCTGATAACTAAGTTATTACCGTAAGCGTAGCCTCCATTGTAATCAGAAGCAAGAACAGAAGCCCAATTTTGCCATCCATTGGCTGTGATAGCCTCTTCAATTTTTTCTACTGAATTATCGCCGGAATTGTTGTCAACTACAACAACTTTAGTTCCTGGCAAAGAGCCAATTTCGCTTACCAATGACTGTAAACAATCAATTGTTAACTCAGGGGTGCGATAGTTAACAATTGCTACCTGCACAAGGTTAGAATGACTAGACATGATTACTGTTTGCTCCTGTGGCATTAAGACAATTTTGTAGCTTTTGTGCTAGATCTTTTACATAAGGCTCTTGAAGACAACTGGAATGGCCTCCCGCTATGTCATAAACAATAACTCCTTGTTTTGCTCGTTTATCCCAGCCAAATACGGGTTCGTCACTAATTTCTACATAAGGAGTATCGTCAATGGTGGGATCATCGATTGTAATGGTTTGTGTTGCTCGGAACAAGGTTACTTTACCTTCAAATGTTGAGGGAATATAGTATTCAGCGTCAAATTCTAAAATTTTACGCACACCAATATTACGTAACCAAGATGGAACTGAAAGCTGATTCTCCAAATAAAAGCGATATAAGCGAATTTTTAACTGGTTATTGAGCTTTTTAGTACGGTTGCTAATTTCATAACCGATGACGTTTTTCACTTTTTTGGTAATTTCTTTAAAGAGAAAAGCTACGCGATTGGGAATTGTCAGAGATTGGCTTTCACTTACAATGTTTGAAAGGCGATTCAACCTCTTGCTGTTAATTTTGCGATTGAGCGCCGCTTGAATATCAGGTGCATCAATAAGAGCCACTAGAGACACGGTTTCTCCTAGTGTTTGAAGTTGTACGGCTACTTCATAAGCGAGAATGCCGCCTGCACATAAACCCCCGAGGAAGTAAGGTCCTTTTGGTTGAACCGTGCGAATTTTTTCTATGTAATGAGCCGCCATATCTTTGAAGCGGGTTTCTAAACAAGGAAACTCTTTTTGGCTATGAGGGCGTAACCCATACACGGCTTGATCCGTTTTTAAACGATTGGCCAAGTTCAGATATAAGACAACTTTTCCATCAGCTTCGTGTATTAAAAACAACGCTGGCTTTTTAGGATTACCGGACTTGAGTAACACCAGAGAATCCCAAGGGTCTACTTCTCCTGATTCTTCAATAATGGCGGCTAGTTCTTCAATGGTTGGGGCTTTAAATAAAGTGGATAAAGGTAACTTAATCTGGAAGATTTTCTCGATTTGGGCAAATAAACGAACCGCAATTAAAGAATGTCCTCCTATGTCGAAAAAGTTATCTTTTATGCTCACCGATGGCAGGCCTAATACTTGTTCCCACATAGCCGCTAATTGTTTTTCTAAATCATTGCGGGGAGAGACAAAAGATTCTTGAACTTGGTTCTTGATTGGTTCAGGATCGGGTAAAGAGCGCCGATCGAGTTTTCCACTGGGGGTTAAAGGGAATGCGTCTAAAATAACAAAACTAGACGGAAGCATATATTCCGGTAGTGTTTCTTTCAAAAATCGACGCAGTTCAGCGATTAGATTCTCTTTTTGTTGATGAGGAATAATATAAGCTACTAGCCGCTTATTGCCGGCCAGGTCTTCTCGTGCTAAGACAACCGCTTCTTTGATGTCTGAATATTGAGCAATCAGTGCCTCTATTTCTCCTAATTCGATGCGGAAACCTCGAATTTTGACTTGATTATCGATTCTTCCTAAATATTCTATGTTTCCATCTGGCAAATAACGGGCTAAATCTCCAGTTTTATAAAGACGAGTTTTAAAACCGTCACTAAAGGTATGCTCAATAAACTTTTGCTGGGTTAAATCTGGACGGTTAATATAGCCCTGAGCTAGACATACACCGCCGATATACAGTTCTCCAGGAATGCCAATGGGCACAGGTTGGTATTTTTGATCTAATAGATAGATTTGACTATTGGCGATAGGACGACCAATAGCAGGAAGGGGTGACCATTGTTCTACTGAATCAGGGAGTTTATAGGAGGTAACTACATGACTTTCTGAGGGTCCGTACTGGTTGTATAAACTACAATTGTTTAACTTTTGGAACAAATGAGTAATGGCAGGGTTAATTTGCAGTTGTTCCCCGGATGTAATAATTTCTTGTAAATGTTGAGGAACTTGATCGGATTCTTGGGCGATTTCTGCCAATTGTTGCAAAGCGACGAAGGGGAGGAATAATCTGTTAATGTTTTCTTTCTTCAAAAAGCTCCATAAAGCTCTTGAATCTCGCCGAATTTCATCGGTAATTAAAACTAGCGTTCCTCCTGAACCTAATGTTGAAAAAATTTCTTGAAAAGAGACATCAAAACTGATGGGAGCAAATTGTAGGGTTTTTCCTCCTGAAGTCACTTTTGTATTTTCTAGTTGCCATTTAATTAAATTGCTTAAAGCAATCTGTGTCATGGCTACTCCTTTAGGTTGGCCTGTGGAACCTGAAGTATAAATGACATAAGTGAGATTTTCTGGGGTAACTTGGCTAATGGGGTTAGTTTTAGCGGCTACAGAAATTAATGCTGAGTTTTTATCTAAACAAACAATTTTGGTATCGATCTCACCCAATTGGCTGACGAATTTGCTTTGGGTTAATAGTACCTCGGCTTGGGAATTAGAGAGCATATATTTGAGACGGTCTTGAGGATAGGCCGGATCTAGTGGTACGTAAGCCGCGCCGGCTTTGAGGATACCTAATAGCCCTATAATCATTTCTGGCGAACGTTCAAGACACAATCCTACTAAAGACCCTGAACCGATCCCCAACGATTGTAAGTAATGAGCAATTTGATTGGCTCGAGTATTTAATTCTTGATAAGTGAGAGACTGTTGATTAAAGGTTACTGCTGTTGCCTGGGGTGTTTTTGCTACTTGTGCTTCAACAATTTGGTGAATGGCCTGATCTAAAAGATAATCTTTGTGGGTATTATTCCATTCAGTAAGTAGCTGATCTTGTTCGGTTTGGGTTAATAAAGGTAAGTCTATGATGGGCTGGCTTGGATTATCAACGATTCCTGTTAAGAGGGTTTCGAAGTGATTTGCCATCCGTTCCATTGTATCTGGCGCAAACAAGTCTGGGTCATATTCAAACCAAACCGTTAATCCTTCCGAGTTTTCTTTTATTTCTACCATTAAATCGAACGAGGCGGTTCCTCTTTGGATATCTAATGGTGTTACTGTTAATTCTGGCAATTCTAGCCGTAGCATGGGAGTATTATGAAAGAGGAATAACACCTGAAATACGGGGGTTATGGTTAATTCTCTTTCGGGTTTCAGTTCTTCTACGAGTTTTTCAAAGGGCATTTCCGCGTTGCTGAAAGCTCCTAAAGATACTTTGCGAACTCGTCTTAATATTTCTTGAAAGGAGGGATTTCCAGACAGGTCTGTCCGGAGTGCTAAAGTATTGATAAAGCAGCCGAGTAAATCTCTGCTATCTTTGCGATGGCGGCCGGCTGTGGGAGTTCCAATTATTATGTCTTCTTGATTTGTATAACGGTAGAGTAAACTCTTTAAAGCCGCTAATAAAGTCATAAAAGGAGTGACTTTTTCTTCAAAACTGATCTTTTTCAGTTTTTGAGTCAAGCTGCTAGACAATTGTAGGGGTTGTCTACTACTGGGGTAACGTCTTTCTGCAAGGCGGGTATAATTTGTGGGGAGTTGAAGAATGGGAAGGTTGCCTTTTAGATGGTCTTTCCAATAGTCCATCTTAGGTTTGAGTTTTTTGAGTTCTGATTCATCTTTTTGTTTGATGGCATAGTCTCGGTATTGAATTCCTAGTTGCGGCAGATTAGGACTTTTTTGGCTAACAAACGCCTTGTATAATTCTTCTAATTCTTTGAGAAAGAGATTATAAGACCAACCGTCAAAAATAATATGATGAATTGTTAGAAATAATAAATGTTCAGATGCCGATAAACGTATTAGTTTCAGCCGCAACAAAGGAGCGCTAGTTAAATCAAATTTTTCGGCTAGTTCTTGAGCGATAATTTCTTGAGTCTGATGTTCTTGTTCTGGTTTAGATAAATGACTTATATCTATTAAAGGAATTTCTACACTAAAAGCTGGAATGACTACTTGTACGGGTTTTTCATCTTTTAAAATAAAAATTGTTCGGAGAATTTCATGCCGTTGGATTATTTCTTCTAAACTTTTTTCTAAAGCTGTTTGGTTTATTTTACCTTTTAATTCAAAAGGTTGTAAAAGATTGTGACTTGTACTGTGAGGCTCTAATTCTTCTAAAAACCAAATTCTTTCTTGTGCAAAAGACAAAGAAGAATAATTATTTGTAGAGAATTCTTCGTTATTTAAAATTGTATTTTCCTTGATTTCTGAATATTTTTGTACCATTTTTCTATTAGGTAAAAGTCTGATTTTTGACGTGAAATAATTAGATAAATAATAGTTAGCCATCGCATAAACTATTGCTAATGCTAGTAAAGCGACATGAGCAGGATAGATGATTGCCGTAAGCTTCAGCCTAATTGTCTAGGAATTAGGTAACCTATTTCCCGTTTTTTTGGGCATTGAAGCTAAATGTTTTTTTCAGGGATTCGGAAAAAAGATACATTTAGTAATACTTTAATCCTTATACCATCATAAATTATTAGTGTTATTTTTCTTGTCATTTTTTGTATAACTTTGGTCAAGATTTAACTTTTATAAAAAAAAATGATTGAAACATGATTTTTCATTAAAAAAACTTTTGTTTATATCCACTTATTTATTTTGTGTTAAGTATTTACACATAAATAAAGATGACTATGTTAAGAAAAGTAAAAACGCTTAAAGTCTTCGCTTTTTACAAGTCTAGTATTTCCTGCTCACCCACTAAACTTTAATTGTGTCCAAATCTTTAAATGCTTTAGAAGTATTACCGGTAAAAATCAATTTATTCTTTTTTATGAAAAATAAATAATCAGTAATACTTCTAAAATTAATTTAATTTATTTGTATTCAATTAAATCCGAACGTTTGCCTAAGCAATAATGAACAAAAAACCAACTCTGCCCTAACATAGCAGGCAATTTACCTAATACACAAAACACGGCATAAAGCCTTGATTCTTTTTGTTTAAAGTTTTTCTGTCGGGCATTGCGGTAAATTTTATAGATTAACAGCAGATAAAGCAGTATTAGCCCTTCTAAGCTGTGGCCTGAGGAAATCGCTCACTGAGCCTTCCACATACCACTGCAAGATGAGGTTGATTTTTGAGTTCTTGTTGGGCAAGTGCCAACCATCCTGGAACTATTTCGCAGTCGCCATCAATAAATTGAACAAATTCAAGTTGTGGATAGGTTTCTAACAAAAAAGCCAATCCAGCATTATGGGCACGAGCGGCTGTAAAAGGAACTTTTGGGTCTAATTCAACCACTGGAACTTTAAGAGCATAAGCAATGTCTAGACTGTTGTCTGTAGAGCCAGAATCCACATAAACAATACAGTTAGTTTCTTTGATTATGGATTCTAAGCATTGATTCAAATGCCGCCCTTCATTACGGCCAATAACCACGACTCCAGATTTCATGTTATTTTCCTCTTTTTTTAAAAATGCTGAATAAGTTTTGATTTAAGCGGCTCGTTTTAGCAGAGCTTTTGGTAACCCTGGAAAAGCGCCGCCCGTGTATAAACGAAAAAGTGTTGATGAATGGGGGGGTTCGATGCGCGGTAACGCAAATAAAACGCTTGTATTATTAACGAGAACTTCTCTACCGTCGCCGTATACTACAGCAGAAGATAGCCCTAGTTCTTGAACCAATTGCCGGCTCATAGCATGATGCCGATTATAAGGAAAAGCAAAATGTTCAGGTTTATGTCCTAGTTCTCGTTCAAAGTCAATGATCGATTGTTGTATTTCTGCACGTACGATCTCTTGAGGATGGTTGGTAAAATCAATATGATTCGTACTGTGAACTCCTATCTCGATCTTAGGAAACTCCTGCCTCACTTTTCTGATTTCATCCCAAGTAAGGAGCAATCGAGGAGGTGTTTGTGAGGGTTGGAGTTGTTGAATTACATCAGCAATAATGTTTTCTCTTTCAGGCCAGCCGCTCTCAATCAGTGTTTCTTTGAGTTTTTGGTAAGCTAAAATTTGTTGTGGAAGATCCAATAAATCCCAGCTTCCTATAGATTGGATGGATAGCTTTGTTTGAGTTCTGCTTTTGAAAGCGTTATATATACGATCAATCCAAGGATTCTCACTCCGAGAAATCAATCCGGTGGGTAAGTACCAGGTGGCAGGTAGGGAATAACGGGCTAAAATTGGGGCAGCCACTGTCATATTATCTAAATAGCCATCGTCAAAAGTCAACACAACAGTACCAGGGGGTGGATTTTCACCTTGTTTAAGTTGTGCTACTAGCTCACCCAGAGAAATAACCTTTCTATAGTTAGCTAAAAAGCACATTTGGTTTTCAAATGCCGATGGCTCAATATGTACTGCTGGTTCTATCCAATCAGCTAGTTTTGAGGAGGCAACGCTATGATACATCAGTATAGTTGCCCCTTTAAGTTGTTGAACTTTTACATAGGTAAAGGCTGTACCTGTCCAGTACATCATTTTTTCTAAGTTTAGAAGGATACGCCTTTTAAATGAAAGGGAATCAGGAGAGTTAAATGAGGATATTTTAGCTAGTTTTTGCAAAAAAATGGCATTTATCAATTTAATTTCTCCTTTATTTCGCTAAAATTAATTTAAAAGCGATTTTTAAGGAGAGGCTTAAGTCACACGAGCAACTCTTGTTGCTATTGACTACCAGTAGGATATTGTTATCTGCTATCATAGACATTAAAATTTTTCGCGTTTAATGAGGCTGTCACCAATTGGTGGCAGTTTGTTTATTTGGTGTTGATCAATACAATAAGTACAGATACTTATATGTATCGTAGCAAATGTTATAAGACAAATCATACAAGAAATACTTTTCCCGAAGCAAGCTATAAACAAAATAGCTTGACAAGTAAGCGTGACAATACTTACAAGCAATTCACGCTCAATTTACTTCAGGGATGCCCGAAGTTTTTTGACGGTAAAATCGCAACAAGAGTTGTTTGTCCTCGTTGTTGAGAACTGATAGTCTAACGTTATTTGATCTAATCAAGTGCTGGTCTTCTGGGAGACTCAGCTTGTAGCGTTGGCAATTGCCTATGAGTATAGGATGCTAATTTTAATAAAACTTCTATCTAAGGGATGGTTTAAAAAATAACACTCGGAGGATTTTCTCCAAAGCATATATAAAATTTTTTGTCAAGGGTTAAAGATTAATTTAAAAGGGAACACTTCGGCTCTGCGAGGTGCAAGCAGGCAACAGATAAGGAGTTCAGCTTTATTTTTGCTCCTTAATGAAATAAAATTTAAATGGATATTAGCTTATTCATCTAATATTTCGTCAAAAATATGGCTAAATGTTTTTAAAGAATTAGGAGTAATTTTAGTGGCGATGTCTCTGACTATGGTTTTAGCTAATTGGCCTATATCTTCTATATCAAATTCTTTTTTTGCTAGAAGTCCATCAGAAGTTTCCCCAAAAAGATAGGTTATATAAGCGGCTATAAAACAGTTGGCTCCTGTGGCTCCTAAAGTGCCTAACCCTGGAAAAAATGAACTAATTAAAGTAAAAATTCCTTGTCCTACCAAAAAAGTTGCATAGCTTTGTACTATTGCATTAACTAATTTAGCAATTACAACTTGATTTATAGAATAATCGTATTTTTTAAATAATCTTACCAGCAAAGTAATCCAGTTTGCTGATATCCCACCCCAATATATATAAACTATAGTGATAAAATTAGCGACCGGCAAAGTTTGGATTAAACTGGTTGTCCCTCCAATTGATAAAGATACGATGACGGCTTCTGTGATAATTTGTTTAGATTTTTCATCCATAATTGTACTATTGATCACAGATTTTACTTTAAGTGACTTTTTTCTAGATTTATGGGTACTCATGTTGACTCTCATTAAAAAAATATAAAGAATTTTGCTAGTTTTTCCAGAATATCTAAATCTATTTTACGTTTAATGACGCTCACTGTCTAAATTGGGTTGAGTAATGACATAAAATAATTATAGAAGAGTCGTTAATTGTTTTAAAAGCGTGAAAGATATTCCAGGACTCCCTATCAGCCGCCAAGGCATCAATTCTATTGCTTCTCCCTACTCGGAGCAATATGTTCATACTTTAAGTGTAGAGGAACTTGAATTAAAAGAAGTATTAGAGCTTCAGATTCAAGAAGGATTACGCTTGTCAATGCAAGGATTTTATCTCATTGGGTCTGCATTGCGCCAATTAAAAGCCTTAAAACTGCATCGAAACTCTCATCTACGTTTTGACGAATATGCGAAAGAACGGTTTAAAATTTCTAAGCGTTATCAACACTATTTAATAAATGCTGTAGAAGTTATCGATGTTTTCAGCAATGATAAACAATATATAGCTTTAATTAACGGACAAATCCCTGAAAGAGAATTTCATTGTAGACAATTACTCAAGCTGGGAAATCAGCCGGATATTTGGAAAAAAGCTTGGTATAAATCCGTTATGCTGGCTTCTGGGGAAACTCCCACTGCTAAAATTGTGGGTGAAGTGGTTAAACAGTTACAAAACATTACTATAGAACAAAATCCTTTTGAAGTAGGAGATATTTGCCTGATTGCGCCGGGAGATAATCCTGCTTTACGAGGTTTACAGGGATGTTGGGCAATTATTGCGGCTAAAAATGAATTTTATTGTGATATTAAAACGAGTTTAGGGCTAATTCGCCAAATTTCTTCTTCTTATTTACTGCACTCAGCTTATACTGAAGAACAGCAAGCACAAATCCAAAAAATTTGGACTTTAGTAGATAAAATCCCTTCCAATATCAAAAAAGAAGAAATTGTTATCGCTTTACTTAGGGTGTTAGGTAAGCGCTTTTTGTTGTCTGATATAGAAGCTGATTTGCTAACTACTTTATTAAATTCTAAATGTTAAGTAACTGGCTAAGTACCTGGACACTCATTAAAGTTAACTGTTTGGCAAGGGAACAGGGAACAGGAAAGGCTTTTACATTTCTTAACATCATGTACACGGAGTGGCGCGGAGCTAGGCTTTATTTATGTCTAGGTACTTAAAAGGTAAAAGCTAAAAGAAAAAATTTTCTTCTGTAAGATATAACTTAAAAAGGAGGAAACTGTTTAATCATTTTTATATGAAGAATACCAGCTTCAAAAAAGCTATCCCCAAATTGTTGAAAACCAAAATGATCATAAAGTTTTTTTATGTATTCTTGAGCATTAACAATAACTTTCTCGATTTTAAGTTCGTTTTGGGCAATATCTAGAGCTTTTTGTAGCAATTTTTTACCGATTCCTTGGTGTCTAGCTGACTGTAAAACGGCTAATCTTTCGATCTTAACAGTTTTAGGGTCTATGTGCCTGATACGAAGCGTTCCAACCGGTTTTTGAGCGCAATAAGCTAATAAATGAATGGCTGTTTCATCTTGTCCATCAAATTCTAATTCTGGTGTTACCCCTTGTTCAATCTGAAAAACAAGAGTTCGAATGTTATTAATATTTATTTTTTCTTTGGCATAGTTTACTTGTTCTATCTGGAGTTGGTCCATATAAAAAATAATAAATTAAAGAACTGACTGAGGATGACAAGAAATTAATTGAAAACAATAAAACCAAACAACAATTTTATTGATTTATTGTTAATCGGTTTTATGACCTCGTTCAAATTACTGAAAAATAGCTGTATTTATAGCGACATGATTTAAGTCGGCACCGGTCAAATCAGCACCAATTAAAATTGTTTTATTTAAATTAGCATCCTTGAGAGACGCATTTCTTAAATCAGCCCCGCTTAAATTGGCTCCACTTAAATTGGCTCCATTTAAATTAGCCCCACTGAGGTTTACATTCATAAAGCAGACTCCGCTTAAGTTGGCATAGCTTAAATCTGCTTTACTAAGATTAATTTTTTGTAATTTGCTCAAATCCAACTCAGTAAAATCTATTCCTTTTAAAGGAGCTTCACTTAAATCAATTTCTTTAATGAAATAATTTTTTCTCCAATGATTCCAGCTTTGGCTTCCTTGCTTAAGAATTTCTAAATGTTGTTGTTTCATGATTTTTGCTGTGTCTGCTTAGATAATAGGACTATTCTTCAATATTTTAAGTATAGAAAAGTACCTGCCATCTATCTTTTTATAGATGATTGTTCTTGACAAGCGGACGAGTCAAGCGAAAAATTTATAATTGTCAAAAATTAAGCAAATTCATTGATTATTTTGTTAAAACATGGTAATTAATACAAATAATTGATTAAACGTTATTATAATCACTTTTAGATTTTATTCCTTAAAATATTGTCACTTTTAAAAATCTCTCTCAGGGGTCTTGACTATTTAAACACTATAGCTTATGTTAATAAAGCCCATCACTTAGTTAAAATTTCTGTCTTCAATTTGAAAAAAGCGAAAAGAATTTTTAACAAAAGTTTTATGGACTTGCAGGACATAACTTCAAACTCCTATCCTGTCTAAAAATTAATGTCTAAAAGCAAATTATCATTATGGCAATCGACATCAACTTCAAGAATTATCAGATCTCACCTTTTAACTCCTCTCAAGACATCAAATCTACAGTCACTGTATCGTCAGATGGAAAAAGCCTAAAAATTGTAGGAAATGGCTGGAAATCTATCAATCTTCCTTATACTATTACTTCTAATACTATTTTAAAATTCGAGTTTCAGAGTACAGCGCAAGGAGAAATTCACGGTATTGCTTTTGAGAATGATGCTCAAGAAACCCCTGATCAATCCTTTCGTCTTTATGGCACGCAGGATTGGGGACGAAATGATTTTAATAACTATTCTAGCAGTGCAGGCAGTAAAAAAGTTTATCAAATTCCGGTAGGGCAGTTTTACACAGGAAATTGGTCTAAGTTACTGTTTATTAATGATGATGACCGTCCTACTCCAACGGCAGAGAGTATATTCTCGAATGTGCGAATTTATGAAAATAGTAAACCACTAGCTGTGGACGATCAAGGTACAACATTAATCAACAAGCCTCTAACTTTCAAGATTTCCAGTCTTTTATCTAATGATACTGATGTTGATGGCGACAGCCTTAGTTTAACTTCAGTTAAGAGTGTGCTTGGCGGTAGTGCTGTCTTAGATGGACTGGGAAATGTAATTTTTACACCCGACACCGATTTTAAAGGACAAGCGAGTTTTGATTATACCATCAGTGATGGCAAAGGTGGTACTGATACGGGCACAGTTTCTGTGAATGTTAAAACCGCTTCCATTGGTACGAATCTTTCAAGTATTCGTTATTATTCATCTCAAGTGCCTTTTCTCGATTTATTTCGTTCTTCTTCAAATTGGATAACCCAAACATCAACTGTATTTAATACAGAGGAACAAAACTTATTAAATTTAGATGAACATGGATGGGTGAAGTCTCTAAAAGGCACTGGAACTTCTCAAAAATTCGATAGCGTTGGGACTCTTATCAACACATCCATAAATGGTAAATATACTGGAGGCCAATATGTGGTTCTCTATGAAGGAGAGGGTACTCTCGTTTACGGAGGGGATGCCAAAAAAAATGTAGCCGCTTCTACTCTTGGTAGGGATGTGATTAACGTCACGCCAACGGGAGGAGGTATTTCTTTAAAAATAACTGCCACTGATCCCAACAATACTGGTAATTATCTCAGAAATATCCATATAGTGCCCATAGAGGAGGAGTTCACCTACTCTCAAAACGTATTTAATCCCAAATTTCTCGAAAAAATCGACCCATTTAGCACTCTTCGCTTTATGGATTGGATGAAGCCCAACGACGTTAAGGATAGCCAATGGAGTGATCGCCCTACCCTAGACGATGCGCGATGGACATCTGGCGCGCCAGTAGAAGTGATGGTGGAATTAGCTAATCGTTTGGATGCTAATCCTTGGTTTACCATACCATATTTGGCTAGTGATGATTATGTGACTCAATTTGCCGAATATGTTAGAGATCATCTTGAGCCTGGATTAAAGGTTTATATTCAATACGCTAATGAAGTCTGGAATGCGGGCTTTGCTCCCTATCATTATGTTGAGAGTCTTTCGCCCACGCTAAATGTTTATCAAACCTATGCACAAGTGGCCACCCATATTGCTGATCTTTGGGATAATGTTTTTGGCGCTGATAAAGATCGCTTAATTGGCGTACTCGAGGCTCAATATGTCAATCCTTCTTCAGCAACACAAGCACTACCCTATGCAGGAGACTCTCTTGATGTGATTGGCTTGAATCCTTATTTAGGAAGAGACATAGGCTCACCAGCGAATTCAACACAGGTACTTAATTGGATCAACAATGAAGCAGACGGTGGATACAATAAACTATTTCAAGAATTAACACAGGCCAATGTTTTAACCAGTCCAAGCTTAAATCAACGTTTACCTGCACTTTCGTCAGTTGCTCCCCAATGGCGCAAAATTTCTCAAAACTCTAATCTTCCACTGGTAGCCTATGAAGGTGGGCAGAGTTTAGTCGGTACTAAAGGAATTGAAAATAATCAGGCAATTACTAACCTTTTTGTTAATGCTAACCGAGATCCTCGTATGGGAGCTTTATATAATGAACTATTGACTCAATGGTATCAAGTTTTAGGTGGGGACTTGTTTATGCAGTTTGCTGATGTAGCTATACCGGGCAAGTTTGGCAGTTGGGGAGCTTTAGAAAATCTTGAACAGACGGGTTCGCCTAAATATGATGCTTTGGTGAATTTTATCAACGAGTATTCAGGTTAGGCAGAAGTTAGTACAGTAGGTTGGTTTGAGCTACAGCGAAGCCCAAAATAACAGCTAAGTTTTGTTATCCAACCTACAATATTAGGACTTACACACTCTCCACGAAATCATTAGGGTTTGAGATTGTCCGCGATCCTTCGCAAGGCTCAGGATGACATATAGAAAATAGTCAAGGTGATCGGTTTTTAATTTTCTCTTTGAGCAAATTTATCGGCAAAAATTTTCTACAGCACCCATCGCTTTTAAATTAACTTTTTGAGCTTCAGTTAAACCTTTAATATTAGTGATATTCATGTTTTCATAAAGTTTTTCAACTTTTAATACTTGTAAACAATTTCCTGTTTCAATATCCCAAATTCTAATAGTTTCATCGTGGCTGGTACTCGCTGCCTTTTCCCCATCAATACTAAAAATAATTGACCAAATCCCTTTAGTATGTCCAATTAAGGGAGAAAGCCATTTTCCTGTCATTAAATCCCGAATTTTAATTTCAGGACGATTAAGGCTACTATCACTGACCAAAATTTGAGCATTTTTTTCGGCAACGGCTAAAACTTCATCATCGAACCCTTTAATTGACTTAATACATTTTCCCGTTTTAGCATCCAATAATTTAACAGTAGAATCATTGCCAGCACTAATTAAGGTTTTTTTATCTTGGCTAAAAACTAAGGTGAATACTTGTCCTTTATGAACTTTTAAAGTTTTAATTTTTTTTCCTGAGTTGAGATTCCATAAACTGACTGTTCCATCATGGCAACTACTAATTAATGTTTCTCTATCAGGTGAAATAGCCACAGACCAGACACCACTTGAATGTTTAAAAGTATTAAGGCATTCCCCACTCAATACTTCCCAAATTTTTACCGTACAGTCAGCACTTGCACTGGCTAAAATGAGATTATCATCACTGAATGTGATCATCCAGACTGTATTAGTATGCTCATCAGGATAACCTGATAAATTTTGCAAACATTCGTAAGTTTTAATATCCCAAATTTTAATCATTCCATTTGCATCTCCAGAGGCTAAAATTTGGCCATTGGGGCTAAAAGCTAGTGCTTCTATTTGACTATCATGCCCCTTGAGTGTTTTAAAGCATTGCCCAGAAGTAACCCACCATAATCTGAGCCGCCCATCATTAGCTCCACTGGCTAAAATTTGGGCATTAGGATTAAAAGCAATAGATGTATGGGAGTTTGTATAACCTGATAAAGTGAGGGCACAATTTCCATTTTGAATTTCCCATAGCTTAACGGTTCTGTCATTACTCCCACTAATAAGTATTTGATTATCTTGACTAAAAACAATTGATTGAACTTTACCTGTATGTCCCATTAAAGTTTGGAAGTTTTCCCAAGTATCAAAATGCCATAATCTAATTGTTTTATCATCGCTTGCACTGGCTAAAATTTTAGATTCATCGCTAAAAGCTAGGTCTAGTATTGCTCCGGTATGTCCTGATAAAACTTTTAAAGATTTACCGCTATTAATATTCCAAAATTTAATAGTAAAATCTCCGCTTCCACTAACTAAAGTTTGATAATCGTGGCTTAGAACTAAGGAAAAAATTGGCCCTGAATGAGCTAAAATATGCATTATACATTTATTTTCTGCTAAGTCCCATTGTTGAATAGTTCCATTTTCATGAGCGATTATTAAAATGTTTTCTTCGCTGGGATGAAAAATTACTTTTCTGATGCCGCTTTTCATTGGCAGTGTTTGTATTATAGTGTTTTGATTCATATCCCATAATTTAATCGTTCCATCGCCACTACCACTCACTAAAATTTGCTCATCGCGGCTAAAAGCTAAATCTGAAACGCGATTTTTGTGTCCCCGTAATGTTTTAAGACATCGCCCTGTGGTCACATCCCACAATTTTATTGTATAGTCACTACTACAACTAGCCATTTTATTACTATTTGTATTAAATTGGATTTTATTAACATAATTTGTATGTCCTTTAAAAGTAAATATTTGTTGTCTATTTACTAAATCCCAAAGAAGTATTTCTCCTTTAGCATCTCCGGTTGCTAAAAATTTTCCGTCTGGGCTAACTGCTACAGTAATAATATTACTAAAAATTTGAGGAAATGTTGATTTACTTAAATCCGAGTTAGTGAAATTTACGCCTACTAAGTGCATTTGTTGTAAATCGGCTTGCCAAATTGTTAAGTTAGAAAAGTCGTAACCCCGCAAATCGGTTTTTAATTCGTTAAATAAATTGAGGATGTTACTGGCCATATAGCCTATTTGTAAAGGCATTCGCGCTTGAATTTGCTCTTTAATATGTTTTAAAAAATTTTCTAGATTTTTTTGTCCTTGAAATTTGATAATTAAAGACTCAACTATTGGTTTAAGAATTAAACAATTTTGCGTAAATTTGATATAATCTTTAGCTTGAGACTTGACTAAAATATATTTATTGCAAAACTCAAAATTAACTTCGGTTGACGTGAGATTTTGACAAAAATTATTAATAAAATTTTCAGTAATAAATTCCATCAAAACTGGTTGAAGAGTAAACTTTAGCTCCTGTTTATTTTGGTTTCTTTCTAGAGAAAATTTATTTTGTATAGATTGAATAATCGAAGCTAAATTATTTTGCGTTTCTACCGTAATCAAGTCTTCTTTTAAGTCTATTATAGAGACGGGTTTACGATTAATTGCTAACCAGTATAAAACCTCTTTTTCATTTTCTTTCAGGCGCTCAAAATGCCAGTTTAATAAATGATTAAGATGCTCGAAGATGGGTTTTCCTTGCTGTAAAAAAACTGAAATATTATTTCCATAACAGTCTTTAATATGATGGGCAGCAAGTTCTAAAGCTAGAGGGTTACCATCATAAAATTCGATTATTTTTTGCCATTCAGCATCGGTACCTGTAAAATTTTCAATATCTGTAAAAATCTTTTTTCCATTTAAATAGTCTAATCCTTTTAATTCGAGAAAACGTACTGGTTTATTTTGCCCTGCTAGTCTAGCCAAATTTTCAGGTTTTTCCCGACTTGTTAATATTAAACAACTTTGATGAGATGATAGAGCTATTAATTGGAATAATTCGCTGTATTCACCATATCCAGGACGGTATTCTTGACCCTCTGGCCCAGTTTGTAAAATAGTTTCGACATTATCTAAAATAAGTAGGCAGCGATGAGAGCGCAAATGCTCGACGAGTTTTGAAAATTGCTCTTCTAAACTGTTTTCTAGATTAATTTCTTGTTGATTGGATAAAAATTTTAATAAGTCTGCTATGAGAGTTGTCAGTAACGGTGCATTACGAAGTGAACGCCATACAATATATTCAAACTCATCTTGGATTTCTTGCGCTAGTTTTAAACTGAGGTCAGTTTTTCCTATTCCTCCTTTTCCCAATTTAATTGATAAAGTAGTTTTACCTACACCACTTATGCCTAAAATTCCTACTAAGCAACACTGATCTTCAATAACCCATTGCTTAAGAAGGGAAAGTTCAATTTCTCGTCCGTAAAAATTTGGATGAAAAGGTGCATCTGCCCAATCTTGATAGACTTGAATTTTTCCTTGATTTAATTTTTGTTTTTCCCACTCTGTATCTAATAGTTCTAAATTTTTTTCTTGGTCCCGACTCCACAGGTTTAAAGTAAATAACCAATCTTCTTTTCCCTGCCGCTTGACTCGGTTATCAATTAAAAAATTTAAGCTTTTCAAAGTTTTAAGAACTTCTATAATATAAGTTTTATTTAATGGTTCACCCCCGGTTTTTGTCAGGTGTTCGAGGGCTATTACTTTAGTTTTAACAACTAATTTGACTGAGTTATTGTTATCTAACTCTTCTTCCCATCTTAATTCTAAATTAGAAATTCCCTTTTTGTTAAAGGGATAGTCAACTGCGTAATTTAATAAAAGTTTGACTAGGTACTTTGCTCGTTTTTTTACGGTAGGGCCAAAGTTTTTGCGTGGCATTTTAAGTTTATTTAAAACCCAAAAATAAAGAGATAAATTTATGATTAATTTTATAATATAGTTTGTTTATATAATTTAATACTAAAACTATATAATTTGTAATAAAATCTAAAATTCTCAAGCTTATATGAAGCTTATATGAAGTGTTTGTGAACTTTTCCTTGAATAAGTACGTGGGCATAGCTCAAAGCCATTAAATATTTGGACATCATTACAGTTAACTCTAAGGTTAGAGAGTCGGGAGTAAGCAGAAAGAAAGGTTTTCAGTTCGGCTCTTTCGCCATTGTGGAAAAAAATGTTCACATATATACAAAATACACCCTGCCCGGTTCCGGCGCGGCTAAAAATTTACTTTCTAATCATTAAAATTATCTGCCCTAGGACTTACGCACTGTGATGAAAAAATCAGGGTTTGAGATGATTCGCGGTCCTTCGCTTCGCTCGGGACTCACTTCGGACATGAAATCATTATTTTAAGTTTTTAGTGCGTAACTCCTAGGCCCGTCCATTCTAAGACGATTTATAAACTTTTTTGAATATTATGAGGGCGGAAAACTTGTTTGACATATATAAATAGGTGAATATTTAAATTAAACCTCGCTTTTATTAACACAAAATAAGAGTTTTTGTAATGATAAAAATCACAGGTTTTTAGTGATATTAATCCTAGTAAAATTACTTGAAATAGCCTATAATTACTTAGATAAAAATACGATATAAATAAAAGTAATTAAAATGAATACCTGGACAAATCGTGCTAAAAAAGTGAAATTTTTAAATATAATCAAACTCGCGACTGTCAATCGTTTTTTAACTAAAAAAATAAAAACGCTTTACAAAATATCAATTTTTTTACGAGTTTCAAGCAGTGTATGCGCCGTAATTGGAGGAATTTTATTAGCGGCTAAAATCACATTTAGCGGTTATGGCTTTGTTTTTTTAGCTATGAGTTCTAGTCAGTTGCTTGTTGCCAGTATTTTAAATAAAGATATTACGATGATTATTTATGCGGCTTCAGTTTTTGTTTGTGTTGATTGCTTCGGCCTATATCGATGGCTGCTTGTTTAAAAAATAAAATTTATCTGTGATCCTACTGCAACTACAACTTATAAGCTTTTCTTATCACCACAAGGACGGCAAAGCCAAGACATCAAAGAAGCTTACAATATTAAGAAATGTAAAATTTTGTCAACTCAAAAAATTTTTTCAAAGCCTGTACCCTATATATATAGTAGTGTAAGTATATAAACACAATTAATAATAAGTCAGTGCTATAATGATCAATAAAACGATTTTTGATTTTTTTGCATCATTTCTAATTAAATAGTTAGTTTGTTGCTAAAAATCTGGTAGTTATAAGCTACCATTATACTTGTCAAAGTGCTAATATACCTTATTCGCTGTTTCATCTAAGAATGTCCGCAGAGAAAAAACATTTATGCGGGGTGAGTGATAGGGTAGTAAATAGAAGAACAGTAAACATTTATTGTCGGATGGGTATGGGTAAAGCGGCTAAGAAAAAAATGCTCCGAAAAATGATATCTAACCCAGTGGTTAGAGATTTCACTGATCTGAAGATGCTCGAACAATTGCTAAATATTCCTGACATACACAAATCTGTAAAAGCTCTCAATAAAATGCCTTCACAGACTTACTCTTTAACTCCTGATGGAGAATTTTTGTATGAGGCACTTGTATCTTTTACTATCTCACAAGTAAAAATGGCTAAAACTGAAACAGAAGTAGAGATGTGGCAAAATTTTCCCAATAAATGTCTTGAAAATGCTGTTACTCTCCATTTAATTTCCCTAAATCAATCTTCTGGGAAAACCGAAGACTGTACAGTTATCCCGAAAATTTTTTTAGAACATGGCATTAAATTAGCTAAATGGAGCATTGATAATAATCAATGGATTCCACCGACTCGAGACTGGGCTGTTTAAAGCCAATATTGTTTCCAAAAAGCGAACCGCTTCGGGAAGGTACTCACGTCAAGCATCTACACCCCAAGCGGCTTCTTCTTAATAAGGAATCTTTTAATAAAGTAGAAATCTAGAATCTTGTTTTCGAGAATCTATATTTTAGTCAAGTTGTCAGAATTGATAAAGAGCTACACTTTTCGTTTTTAGGCAAACCGACAGCCTCTTTATGTGGGTAAATTCGCCAACAAAAAATTAATTGATCCATTTTCCGGGTTCTTGTATTAATAATCTACCGTTTTTATAAACCTGTAATAAGCCTTCTTCTAAAACTACATAACGATAATTTCCATTACGGAACTCATAACCAAGGAATCTGCCGGGTGTTCCATGAACTCCTGATGTGTGCATTGTTTTACCTCTTAATTGAATAGACGCACCCGTTCTTACATCTGTTCCGTTATAAATAACATTATTACAAGTGACGTATCCTTCCTCACAACGACTGGTCGTCGTCACAATAAAATTATTTGTTCTTAATGTTTCTGCTGTTGCACGATTTCCAAAAAACAAAAAGGTAGCTCCAGAAAGTAAAGCTATGGGAAAAAACTTTTGATAAAAAGCCAAACTTTTTTGAGTCATAGTGAAATCAAGAATTAATTAATTTTACTAAAGATTACAACAATCTCTATTTAAACTTTTCCGCAAAGACAAGCAAAATTTTTGCGGCTCGGTAAAAAGGGATACCCAAACAGGGCGGTACTCTTCCCTTTGGTCGTCCGTCTCGGATAGTAGGAATTGTAGTTTACTCACAGAATAACTGTACTTAGTGCCCAGTTACGGTGCGGCTCAGAACTGATCCCTTGCTTCTCAAATTGATCTGTGTGCCTAACCCACCCTACAATTTATAAGCTTTCCTTATATTAAAAGTACGGGAGAGTCAAAGTATAAACGGCCTGAAAGCCTTTTAAGAGCCGTTCTTACCCAATCTCAAAGTTAACTCCATAGCAGAAGGCAGGAGGCAAAAAGTTGATTATTATTAGGTTTGAGGTTTTAACTTATCTTTATAAGAACCGCCTTTGGCGGATTGGACAGCCTTAAAAGCTGAAATTTAGTGAGAACAATGATTTTCCTCATGCAAGAGTGCTGATTGTTATATTTGTTGTCTCATATTCACTTACAAAGAGAAAAGCTATAAATTTTATCTAAATTTTTCTTTGTGCCTCTACCTTTTGTGTAGCTATAATCTACTATTTGAATAGGTAAATATAAGCAAGTCCTCTTAAAAAAAGGAAATCAAAAAATCTGTATATTGGCAGATAGAAGTTTTATAAAAAATGTTTATGCTTAAATAAGCACAAAAACTAAGCACTTAAAAATTATGAAAAATATCTTAAATACCAAAATAAAATCTCTAGTAGTCTTAGTGCTTTTACCGATTCTTACTTTTTCATTAAGTCCCAAGCCTGTCAAAGCCCAAACAGACTATTCACAATTCCAAAACAATCCGTTAGAAAAACAAAATGACCGTACAGAACGCCGAAATAACCGTCAACAAAACCGGCACAATGACCGTACAGAACGCCGAAATAATCGCCAACAGGACCGGCAAAATGACCGTACAGAACGCCAAAATAACCGTCAACAAAATCCCGATAGTGGCACCTAATAATATTGCTTGAATATGGCAAAAGGTAAGAAGTAACAGGCACTCTTGCTCTAGCCAGATGGCTAATTTACTCACAGATTAATTCTAATCTAGAAGAGGGCGCAAACCTTGCGCCCAAATTGTAGTAAATAAATGTCTCTAAAAATAAAACAGCATAGGGGTTTATTTTAAACATTTAATGATTCTTCATTGCTGATAAACGAACTCCAAATAATTCCTTCATAGTACATTTGATTTGTAGCAAAATTGTTAACCACCCAAATTTTTTGTGACACTTTTAAAAGTATTTTATCTTTAGCATAAATTTCTGTATTTAATAAAGGAGTTTCTTCCTGAGAATCCAATAATAATATAATTTCACTTCAGTAATCTAAGTCACTATATAAATTATAAATAGAATTATCAAAAGCATTTAAAAAAAAATCTATAGATTCATAACCACATAATTGAGCTAAAGAAAAATTAATTTTTTTAAATTTTCCTTCTAGAGAAACTTGAAAAAAACCTTCTTTAATATGCTTTAATAAACGATGATACTGGTCTTGTATTTTACTGGTTTCTTGGTTTTTATTGGAAATTTCTTTTTGTAAAAAACGAAGTTTAAGCTGAGTTTCAACTCGGGTTACTAACTCTTCAAAATAAAAAGGTTTAGTAATATAATCTACTGCCCCAACTGAAAAAGCTTTGACTTTATCTAAAACTTCATCTAAAGCACTAATAAAAATCACCGGAATTTCTGCTGTAATGGGATTATTTTTCAGTTGTTGACAGACTTCATAACCATTGAGTTGAGGCATATTAATATCAAGCAGAATTAAATCTGGAGGGGCTGATTGAGCAGCCGTTAAAGCCATTTGACCATTTAAAACTTTACGAACATTATAACCTTGGTCTGTGAGCATATTAGCCATAAGACGAAGGCTATCAATTGTATCATCAACCACCAAAATTTTAGCCCTAGCACTATTAATATTAAAATCAGACTGTTTCATCGGACTAGAAATGAATTTAGTTTTAATTTTTAGAAAAATTTTAGCATTTGCAGACAATTTCTTGTGTTTTTAAAATAATTTCTTCAAATTGCAGTTCATTAACCAAAGCAGTTAAAACAGTTGATAAACTAGCTTCAGAAGAAGAAATATGAGCTATAAGTTTTAAAATAGTTTCTTCATCGGCTTGCATAGCCGCTTCTTGTAATTGTTGTATCCATTCAAAATTGGACTTTGGACAAACGAGAAACCTAATTAGCGTAATAATTACGCTAATTAAAATTTTATTTTTTGAGAAGCTTCAAAAAAATCAATCATCTTTTAATCCTTCTGTATAATAGGAGGAGTCTGTTTCTACTTCTCCCCCAACATAAATATCCAAGTAGCTTTCAGTTAGGGAATTGATAACCCTTTCCAACTCATCAATAAGATCTCTTCGAGTTAGTTTTTCTACCGCATCAATATGAGCTTCACTTCCCGCTTTACCTAAATACACATATGAGCGTTTTTTTTGCACTATCAGTGGCTTGTGTGAAAATGGGTTCGGCTGCTTGTAATTTATAATACCAATAAATTTTCTGATTTTGGGTAACTTGGTAACGAATAATATGACAATTAGGAGGAGCTACTTCTCCTTCTTTTTGAATTTTCTGAATTTTCTGCTTAAGAGAGCGGATTAGACCCTTTATTTGCTTGGCTCTCAGAGTCGTTCCTTGACTGGTTTTCAAAGATTTTTGCCGATCCATTTTGTATTGGGTATAAGACTAGCTTAAGATTATATTAGCGTAAAATTTACGCTAATTAATATCGGTATTAGGAATGACCATGAAAAATCCAGAAATTGAAAAGATAATTAGTGAGTTTTCCCGGTGGAGAGAAAATCTTTATAATGGACTTAATGCCAGAAAAGAAACTCTTATAGAGTTAATCGATGCTCTCTCATCAAATCAACAAGCCACATCGGTAGTAGAATTGTCTCTTAATCCTTTATTTAGACGAGACTATAACAGTTTGTATAGAGGAATTCAAGAATTTTTGCCCCATCAAACTGATGAAAATTATGCCCAAAAAATTCAGATTTTATTTTCGGCAGTCTCTCAAACAATTCCCACTTCTTCAAGAGAGTTTAACTTATTCGGAATTGACACAACTCCTTGCCCACGACCCTATTCGCACACTTTAGCTGACAAAACATTTATTCATTACCCTAATCCCGTTAAGGGAAATAAGCCTATTAATATTGGACATTATTATTCGGTTGTCTGCGCTTTACCAGACCCAATAGACACAGAGAATGTTCCTTGGGTAATTCCCTTATCAGCAGAAAGAGTTTCCTCTTGTGAGAAAGGAGTAAATCGGGGAACTCAACAAGTTGAAAAAATCTTTAAAACTCCTTGATTTTCTCAAAAATTATCAGTTTTAGTCGCTGATTCTGATTATAGCCAAAGGGATTTTATTGGAGAACAGGTTAAGCATCAAAACGTAGTAACTATTTCAAGAGTTAGAAGTAATCGAGTCTTTTATCGTCAGTTTATTCCTGAACCAATAAGAACGCAAACTTCAGGACATCCCCGTTGGTATGGGGAGAAATTTGACCTCAAAGATAGCAAAACTTGGCATGAGTCTGACTCGGTTAGCCAAGTCTTTTTTACGACTAAAAAAGGTCGTCAATTAACCGTAATAATTTCTGCTTGGAAGCAGATGTTAATGAAAGGAACTAAAATTTATAAAATGAACCAATATCCTTTTACTTTATTACAAGTTCTTGTAAAAGATGAATCAGATAATCTTATTTGGCAATCTATGTGGCTTATGGTTATTGGAAAAAACCGTTATAAATTAAGTCTAATAGATTGTTATAAATCTTATCGTCAACGTTATGATATGGAACACTTTTTTCGTTTTGGAAAACAAAAATTATTAATGACCGCCTACTCTACTCCTGATGTTGGGTTCTTCCGTACTTACTGTGCTAAACTATTAGAAATAAATTCTAGTTTTTTGTTTAAAAACTTAAAGATGAAGAGATTAATGACCCAACTATTAAATTTACCAGGGGTTATAGTGGAAGATATCACTGATGCAGAAAATACTTTAATTTTATCAGTAAGAAAAGCTTCAAAAACGGCAAAATGCCCTCGTTGTGGTCACAAGAGCCATCGTCTTCATCAAAATAACAAATATGCGCGTTAAAGATTTACCAATAGGGAATAAAGAAGTAATTTTAAGAGTAAATCGTCGTAGATTTAAATGTGATAACTGTAAAAAACCCTTTAGTGAAATTTTAGACTTTGTAGGAACTAAGAAAAATTTCACTTATAGATATGCCGAAAATATTACAAAGCAAGTTATTCATAGTGATATTAAGAATGTTGCCAAAAACAACAAATTAACTCCCGAAGAAGTTGAAACAATGGTTATGAGTATTGCTTTAAATATTATTCCAATTAATCTTGACTCCTTGCAGCGATTAGGAATAGATGAAATAAGTTTAGTTAAAGGGCAAGGCAAATTTATAGTAGTTTTAGTGGATTTAGATACACATAAATTATTAGGTTTAGTTTCAAAACGAACCCAATCAGAGATCAAAAAAGTGATGCTAGAATTTGGAGAAAAAGTTTTAGCTCAAATTAAAGAAGTAAGTATGGACATGACCGGTAACTATAAATCATTAATTAAAAAGCTATGTCCAAATGCTGATATAACTATAGATAGATTTCATGTAATGAAAATCGTTCAAGAAGAACTTAACCAAGCCAGGATTGGCCAAAAAAAAATAGCTGAATCCTTAAATATTAAAAAGAGAGCTTCTTTGTTTAACAGTTTAAAAGTAAGTAAATATATATTATTAAAAGGAGAAAAAGACTTATCTAATAAACAAAAAGAAAAGCTGGAACAAATCAAAGAAGCCTCTCCACAGATAGCTATTATGCACGAGTTAAAAGAAGAATTTCATTTAATATTTGAGAAAAGCAAAAATTTAGGAGAAGGGACATTAAAATTAATAGATTGGTTAAAAAAAGCCGAACATTACTATAGAAAGAGCGTCAAAACCATAAAACGTTGGTTTGGAGAAGTTGTTGGATATTTTGAAAAAAGAACAACTTCGGCTATAGTAGAAGGGATTAATAATAAATTAAAATTATTAAAGCGTTGTGGATTTGGATTTAGAAATTTTAAAAACTTTGAAATACGAGCTTTACGGGGGCATTATCCTAATAGTTTAGCACAGTAAGTACGGAAGAACCGAATATCGCTACTTTAGCTGGTCATAATAAATTAATTTGGTCAATTTTATTTAGTCCAAATGGTGAGAAATTATTGAGTGGAAGTGCTGATAATACGGCAAAAATTTGGAATATTGATACCCTAAGTGTAGAGAGGACTTTTGTCAGCAAAACGGAGCTAATTTGGGCGTTTTATTATAGTAGTAAAGATGAAATTATTTTAGCGGCTATTAATCAGGGAGATAAAATTATTGTTTTTGATTTTTTAAGCGGAGAAACTTTACTAACTTTTAGAAATGTTCGTCTTTATGAAAATATGAGATTAACAGGAGTTACGGGTTTAACATCAGCCACGCTCACCAATTTACGTACTCAAGGAGTGAGCTAGTTAAAGCCAAAAGATAAAGGAGACTATAGCAAAAAATCAAAAACAAGATGCAAAAAAATAAAAACACTATAGCAAAAAACAAGGTAAACTCAGAAAAATTTTAGAATAATAAATGACTTAAGATTTTTTAATGCTATTATAATAATATAAGTAGCAAGATCAGCATATTTGCATAAGTTCTAGTTGTGATTGCTGCTTAAATATTAAAAAAACCATAAACTTTAAGTAATATTCTGGAGAAAACTTAATGGCTATTAGTATCCCACAAGCTATTGATGATACAGGAACTACTGTAATTAATAAGCCACTTACTTTTAAAATGGCTGATCTCCTAGCCAATGATATCTACGCTGGTGATAAAAATTCACTTAAAATCAAATCACTTAAGTCTATTTCAGGAGGTACAGCAGTTCTAGATACTAAGGGCAATGCGGTTTTTACTCCCACTAAAAACTTTAGTGGACAAGCAACCTTTGATTATGTAGTTACTGATAAAGCGGGAAATACGGATACTGGCCAAGTAAAAGTGACTGTAAAGTCAGCTAATATTGGTATTAATTTAACGGGAATCTATTACTATTCTACACAACAACCTTTTATAGATTTATATAAAAGCGGCTCGAAGTGGATTACTCAAACATCTAGTACCTGGAATACACAAGAACAAAGCTTATTAGCCCTTGATAAAAATGGTTGGGTTACCTCTTTAAAAGGAACAGGAAAAACTCAACAATTTACTTCAGTGTCCACTCTATTAGCCAATGCTATAGATGGCAATTATAAAGGGGGTAGATACCTTGTCCTTTATGATGGGCAAGGGAACCTTGAGTATAATTTTGATGCCAAAAAAGTGACTTCTCTCTCAAAACCGGGTAGAGATGTTATTGATGTAACGCCAACTAATGCCGGAATCTTACTCAAACTTACTCAAACTGATCCCAATAAGACGGGTAATTATTTAAGGAATATTCGCGTCATTCCTGAAGCCTCTGAATTTACTTACAGCAAAAATATATTTAACCCAGAATTTCTCAAGAAAATTGATTCTTTTAGCACACTTCGCTTTATGGATTGGATGAAAACCAATAATTCTACCCAAAAAGAATGGAGTGATCGCCCTACTTTAAATACAGCATCTTGGGCAACAAAAGGGGCCCCTGTAGAAGCGATGGTGGCACTGGCTAATACTACCAATTCTAATGCTTGGTTTACCATGCCCCATCAAGCAACCAACCAATATGTCACCCAATTTGCTACCTATGTCAAAAATAACCTCAAATCTGGATTAAAAGTTTATGTAGAATATTCTAACGAAGTTTGGAATGACTCTTTTGACCAAAATCAATACGTTGCCGGACTTTCTGCCACACTAAATACTCCTCAAAGCTATGGAAAACGAACCGCCGAGATAGCTAGTATTTGGGATAATGTGTTCGGAACGCAGAAAGACCGAGTCATTGGCGTAATGGGGGCACAAGCGGTCAATCCCTGGACAGCCGAACAAGCCTTGCAATACGTTAATAAGTCCATTGATGTGATTGCCATTGCCCCTTATGTGGGCGGTTATATCGGTACTCCTCAATATGAACAACAAGTAGAAAGCTGGACAAAAGATGCCGACGGTGGATTAAAGAAATTATTTGATGAACTTATGTACGGAGGCGTTTTAAAAGGAACTTCTGTCGGGCAGAATTTACCCAATGGTTGGACGAGTCTTTCTAAATGGCAAGATATTAGTAAAAAATATAATCTGCCACTGGTTGCCTACGAAGGAGGACAACATTTAGTCGGCGTTGGTTCAGTAGTCAATAATACAGCCATTACCAATCTCTTTATGAAAGCCAATAAGGACCCTCGTATGGGCCAACTCTATAATAAGATTATGACTCAATGGTATCAACAACTCGGAGGAGATCTATATATGCAGTTTGCTGATGTTGGCAGACAAACCAAGTGGGGCAGTTGGGGAGCGCTAGAAAATATTAATCAATCTAGTTCTCCTAAATATGATAGCTTGATGAATTTTATCAGCCAACATTCTAGGTAAGTAGATTGACAGAACTATAGTTAACTGTGTGGCAAGGCAATACAGTTAACTTTACTTTTGTCCATCTACTTACATTGTTTAAAATAAAGTGCTTTAGGTATTTATAAGTATGGAATAACTCTCTGGCAAGCGGCTATAGACAGTAATAGGACTTACGCACCATAACCCAATTTTATGGGTTTGAGATTCTTCGCTCGCGCTCGCTTGGGACATAAACTCGTTAGTCCGCGTTTCTGAGTGCGTAACTCCTAAGTAAAATAAATGTATGTCAATAATATGAAAAAGGCTATATGTTGGCTCTTAGCAGTTATCAACCTCCCACTTTCCATATCAAGAGTGTACAAGTTCAGTTTGTAGCCAATTCTTCTAGTCTTCCAACTGCTCCCACCTCCACAGAGCCAAAAATTTATTATATCAGTCAGATTGGGGATGATAAAAATACTGGAACTTCGAGCAACAGTCCTTGGAAATCCCTCTCTAAAATTAATAGTTTAGACCTCAATCCAGGAGATCAAATTCTTTTAGAAGGAGGTTATAGTTATGATGCCAATCTCAAATTTACTCAAGAAGATGCTGGAACCACAACTGCACCGATTATTATTAGTTCTTATGGCTCAGGAAAAGCTGTTATTAATGCTGGAACCGGCACGGGAATTACAGTTTATAACGCCGCCGGTTATCAAATTTCTAATCTTATTATTGTTGGTTCTGGGACTAGCTCTAATAACGGAAATGGGATTAATTTTTACAATGATTTAGCGAATAATACTAAGCTGGACTACATCAATATTAGTAATGTAGATGTCAGTGGTTTTAAAGATAGTGGGATAAAAATTGGTAGCTGGAATAAAAATAGCGGCTATCGTAATGTGACCATTACTAATACGATTACTCATGATAATGGTATTAGTGGGTTGATGACCTATGCCGAACTCCCTAATAGCCATGAAAATGTTTATGTTGGTTATGTACAAGCTTACAAGAATTTTGGCTTACGCGGAGTTTGGATTGGTAGTGGTAGTGGCATTGTTTTAGGAGGCGTTAATACAGGCATTATCGAACGTTCTATTGCTTATGATAATGGTAAATTTGATAATACTGGTCCGGGCCCAGTAGGAATATGGACTTATGATTCTAATAATATACTTATTCAATATAACGAGTCTTACCATAACGGTACAGGTGGACTTCTTGATGGAGACGGATTTGATTTAGACCAAAATGTTTCTGATTCTATCATGCAGTATAACTATTCTCATGACAATGATGGGGCTGGCTATTTACTCTGTCAAGGACTCGATAATTATGAGCATAAAAACAATACTGTCCGCTACAATATTAGCGAAAATGATGGACGAAAAAATGATTATGGGGCCATTGAAGTTTATGGTAGAATAATGAATGCAGAAGTTTATAATAATACGATTTTTGTCAGTCCCTCCACTACAGGAAATCCTAAAGCTGTGAGAATTGAAAACATTAGTGCGCCCACTTGGGATGTCCAGGGCCTGCACCTGCGTAATAATATTTTTCAAACCACTAATGGAGTAAAATTAGTTGAGGTTTCTTCGGATCAACTCAATGGTGCTAAAGATTTGTTATTTCAGGGAAATAATTATTATTCTACAGGAGAAGCTTTTAACATTACTTGGGGGAATGTGACCTATAATAGTTTAACTAATTGGCAAGCGGCTACGAATCAAGAGATATTATCATCTGAAAATGTAGGGTTAAATGTTGATCCCAAATTGCTTAATCCTGGTGGCGGTGGTATCATGGGTAATACCGATAATTTAGCCTCGTTGAATGCCTATACTTTAAAACCGAATTCTCCTCTAATTAATAGAGGGCTAAATTTAAATCTGTTGTTTAAAATTAATGTGGGAACTAGAGATTTTTATGGCTCTACTCTACCCCAAGGTTCAGGTTATGATCTAGGCGCTTATGAGTCAGTGAACCCAAAAAATTAATAAGGTGAGTTAAGTACCTGGATATCAATAAAACTCTCTGGGAGCTTATGATTTAGTGAGCTAAAAAAACAAATAAGGCACGTTACATTTTATTAACGTACCTGACTAGCAAAAATAAATATAATGTTAAGTTTTAAAAATGCTCAAAAATTTTTAGATATTTAGTTGATTGTGTAGCCTTATTTAGGCTGTTTTTTGCAAGATTATTAAATCCTGCGCTCCAATCCAATTTACATGAGTTCCTGACCAAATTCCGGGCACAGGTTCATGAGCTAATTCAAGACCTGCCTGGGTAGCAAAATGCTTAATTAAACTGAGTCGGTAAGCTGTCATTTCTTCTGGATTATTTGGCGAAACAATCGCAAACTGATCGCCATATTCGCCGTAAGAATGATCAAAATTAAAGATAGGTAATGCAAAGGTAAAGGGACGAGGTTGGCCAGGACGGTAATTATCTAATAAAAAAAAGCTAAATACTGCCTTTCCTCCTGGCTTTAAAACTCGATAGGTTTCTTTAAAATAATGTTCAGCCGTATCAGGCAACATGTGGGTAAATACAGAGGCGGCAAAGACAATATCAAAGGATTGATCAACATAGGGAAATTTATAATTTTTTCCTTGAATTTCTCCTTCGGGATTATAATAGCTGTTAAAAATATTAGCCCAAATAAACTTAAAATTTGGGTAAACTTGATGAAATTTTTTTTCTAAAAAAGTGATTTTGTAACGGCAAATTTCAAACCCATCATAAGAACCATCTGGTGTTAGGATAGCTTTTAAAGCAAAGGGAATCCTGCCTAGTCCACATCCAATTTCTAAGACCTGACTGGTTCGGGTTATTCCTCCGTAAACTCGTAAAAGCATACTCCATTCTTCGGCCCATCTATACCACTCTTCCAAGCAGGTTACCCCTTCAGAGTATATTAATTCCAAGGGCGGTAATAATTGAGGTTCATAAGCAGTCCAATTGGGATATTCAACAGATTGAGTCATAACAGTATTTCCTGGTTTGATAAATTGTTAATTTTTCAATGAGAAGAACGATTTTAAATCCTGTTTTTTTGAGGATTTATTATGATTATTATACATGATTATTGAACATAAAAAATTAAATAAATTACAAAAAATAACATTATTATACAAAATATAACATAGCGAGAGAAAGCAGGCAAGAGTAAGCTCGAATTAAGTATTTTAACTTTTCTTAACATATTCTTTTTACATTAAATCTTGTAAAAAAAACTATACTTTTTTTAGAGTTTAGTGTAATATTTAACCTAAGCTAATTATCTTCTTGAAGTTCATTTACTCTAACGTTCCCTGATTAATCATATAAAAAATATGAACAAGATTATCTCGCGTCTTTTGCAACGGATTCCCTATATAAAAGAGCTTTACGCTAAAATTGCCCACCTACAAAATGTTCTAGAGCAATATCAGCTTGGATGGCCGCCGGGACATTTTTACTCTCCGATTCCAAATTTAGAAGAGATCAAAGCTAGAGAAGAAAAAATTTTTAACAACATACCCAGACAAATTGCTGGAATTAATCTTAATGAAGACGAGCAGATCAATTTGCTAAAGCAATTAAGTGCTTACTATAGCGAGCAACCCTTTCAAGACCAAAAACAAAAGCATTTAAGATATTTTTTTGATAACCCTAATTATTCTTATGGGGAATCAATCATCCTCTATAGTTTAATCAGACATATCCAGCCAAAAAAAATTATTGAAATTGGCTCAGGCTATTCTTCGGGTGTCATTCTTGATACTAATGAACTTTTTTTTAATAATTCAATATCCTGTGTGTTTATTGAACCCTATCCCAACTTATTATATTCACTTTTAAAAGAGGGTGATCAAGAGCGCATTGAAATTGTTGATAAAAATCTTCAAGATATTGATCCTCAATTTTTTTCTTCACTGACAGCAGGAGATATTCTTTTAATTGATTCTACTCATGTTTCTAAAGTCGATAGTGATGTTAATCATATTCTATTCGATATATTACCCTCTTTGAATCCTGGTGTTTATGTTCACTTCCATGATATTTGTTATCCATTTGAATATCCAAAACAATGGGTATATCAAGGCAGAGCTTGGAATGAAGCTTATATACTGAGAGCTTTTTTGCAATACAATACCTCTTTTGAAATTGTAATTTTTAATTCATTTTTAGGTTACTTTTGCCTAGACTTATTACAGCAGTATTTGCCTTTATGTGCTAAAAATCCTGGGATTAGTATTTGGCTAAAAAAAGTTTAAAAATTGTAACACCATAACTTTTGGTTTTGAGTCTAGGTTATTGGGAGTATTTTATCTTTGTCATTCTGAACCGCTCAATAGCGAAGTGAAGAATCTATTATTTCCTAGTGGAGATATAGATCCTTTGCAGCGCGTTTAACAGAGTCTTTATTTACAGGTTTTTATTGACACTGACTCAACAAAGTAAAGCTAGTCATTCTATCTTTACAGAGCATTTGTATGTGATCTGCAAGTTCTTTTTCATCCCACCAATGAATCAGTAAATCATTATGACGTTGAGCAATTTGAGAAATTGACATCTTCGCCTCAATATCCCATTCTAAAGAATCCATTTCGTGATCATACCAATTTCCAAACAAGGTGAAACCTGTCATTATATTTAATGGAAGCAAAAGACAAACTAACCAAAATAAGCTTTTCTGAAAAATTATTTGCCATTGGGATTTTGCAAATAATTCCCACCCGAAAAACATCGCACTAAAAAAAGGAATAGGAAAAATCATGTACCACATAGGGAAAAAAACCCATTCGGCAATAATGCCAGATCTAGCATTGCCTATGGCTAGAGAATACAAAATTGAAATAGCCAGGAATAACAAGATAACTAAAGCACGATTTCTTTCAGTTTCTTTAAGATATATATCGGCTGAAATTACTACAAATATAGTAGGAAGCAAAAAGGCAAAATTTAGAAAAATAAACAGGTCCCATGAACGGATAGCAACGGGACCAAATTGTATGGCGAGAAATTGTGCCGCCGTCTTGAGAGTCATTCCTAGTCCTTTACTAGCAGGGTAAGCATCTGGCTTTACATAGTTCACAAAATAAAAGAGTAATAAACATAATGTCAACACCACAGAACCTAATAAAAAAAACGGAATCCATTTAGATATTCCACTAATTTTTAATTTTTTGATTTGCAGAATACTACAATACAGTGTCCAACCGATGAGCAAAGGGGTAAAAACTAATCCATTACCTCCACATAAGGGTAATGAAACCAAACAAATTCCGGCTATAATGGCTGAGCTTGGTGTTGATAGAGTCGGTTGGCAGAGCAGACTAAGTAAGATAACTTGCCCTAAAGCTGTGGGTAAGATTTGAGTAAACTGCCAACTCCAAAACATATCAGCCCAGTTTCCCAAATTAAGCATAATAATTGGGAAAAAAGCATCTATATAGTCAGTTTTGTTCTGACGTAGCTTTCGAGCTACTAAAATCGAAGCTAAAGACATGGCGGCTAAAGTAAACACATTTAGGAACATTCCTACCCGAAAATTGCCATGAGTAATTTTCAGCAAAGTGAGCAAAATTAAGCGGGGTAAAGGAATACGATGTTCACCGTTTTGCGACCAAAGCCAAGTTAATAAATTAGGTTCATTTCCGGTCAATGGACCAACCATCAACCAATCTTCAGATAGTGGAATATTTCTACCATAACTGACAAGACAGGTGATAGCCATGAACAACATGATTAACCAGATACTCACAACAAAAATGATGGCGTTTCTATCAGATTTATTTTTCATTATTTATAATATTTTATTAGGGTTTTTTTTGAGTAGAGTAGCGACCTATATTAAAATATTTTTTCAGAAAAAGGTGTAACAAAACTTCCCAATATCCTCCTCCTACTTTTACTAATCGAAATGAAGAAACTCCCATATCTGGCGTTCGATTAATCCAAGAAATCGGAACTTCAATAATTGAATAATTCATCAATAAAGGTTGAAGACCTGTCTCTGCATTAATTGCAAATCCAGGTTGAGTCAAATTGAGGTTTTCAACCACTTCTCGACGCATCAGTTTCAGGTTATTTGTCAAGTCTCGAAACGGACGAAGTAATAAAATTTGTGCTAAAAGATGAAATCCTCGATTAACAATGATTTTTGGTAAAGGATAATTAAGTAGTACGCTATGACGAGAAAAACGGCTGCCCACTACTACATCATATCCAAGTGCCGCCATATCTAATAAATCGCGTATTTCTGGTAGAAGATGCTGAAAATCACAATCCATTGATAAAATATAACGCCCTGTTGCCGCTCGATAGCCATCTTGTAATGCTCTTCCTACCCCATTGGGAGGGACTCGGAAAACAGGTTTAATTAAGGGATCTTCATCGGCTAAACGTTGAATTACTTCTCGAGTTCTATCTCGACTATTATCATCTACAGGAATAATTTCATGAAGATAATCTCCAAAAAAGCCTTTTAGCCGCTTAACTAAAGGTTCAATATTCATCTCTTCATTATGACAGGGAATCACCACAGAAATTGCTCCCCGTAATTGTTCATGTTCACATAAAGATATTTGCGGGCGCTCTACTATCCTTGGCGGTTTTTGAGCATGGATGAGAATTGAACCGGCTAGTGTTTTTATCCCTGGAGTATTTTCTAAAATAATAGAAAGATTTCTTAATAACCAGATTAATTCTTTAGTAAGAGGAGCATAGACAAAATCGTTGAAAATGGCGAAAACTCTGATAAAACCAATTTCGGAGATCAGTTCATATAATTCTGGACGGTTGAGAAGTTTTCGAGGGTCTTTTCGCCCAAAAAATTGAGCAATAAAGCGGCGCATTCTTAAAAAGATATTCCAAGGATTACTTTCATAAAAGATCACTTGTCCACCTGGATTAAGCAATTCATCAACTTTTTGCAAAAACCAAGCACTATTTCGCTTATCTAATAAATCCATAGCAACGATTAAATCAAAACCTCGTCCTTCAAGCTCTCCTGGAATAGAAATTTTATTCAAAAACTCAACATTAGAAGGGAAATTATCAGGTTTAGGGAGTCCGGCAAAAGTAACTGCTGTGATGGGATTTTCTCCACGAGATACTTTAAGAAGCTGTTCTGTAAAAAGACCTTCTCCACAGCCAATTTCTAAAATGGTTTGACCGGGAATTAAATGAACCATTTGACGGAAGCTTTGTGCCCTCCAAAGAAGTCTATCTTGATAAATAGGATCGCTTTTTTTCCAGTATCTATCTCGGTATTGCTCTCGATCTCCTAAAATTTTACAGAGGCGAATATCGGCTTCATCTTGCAGAGATTGCGCTGTAATAGAATTTGATTTTAGCATTTAATAGTCTCCTTTAATAGGTTGATTTAGATTAAATAAAAATTGATAAACCTTCCTGAAAAAATTAACAACTCTTGTTGATAAAATTTGCTAGATAGGATAATTATAATTAAAAATTCACATTTTATCTATATTTTTTGTGTAAAGGAATAACTTATATATGTGTAATGTGTTAAGATTTTTTTTTATAAGTAGCTGGACAAAAGCAAAGTTAACTGTGTGGCAAGCTAAGTAGGTGGACAAAATTAAAGTTAACTGTGAGATTGGGCAAAGGGGAAGGGGGAAAGGACAATGGGTAAGAATTAGGAGAGTTTTACATTTCTTAATACAGAAAGCTTTATTTATGTCCAGGTACTTAACAGAGGTTTTTACATTTTTTTACACAGAAGGTTTATTGATGCCGAAATACTTATTTTTAAAATTAAAAATCTTGGTTAAGTTTATTAAAAATTTGTATTTGTTTTGTTGTTAAAAACCCATTTATCACTAATGATATAGTTAATAACAGACCCCAAGGCGATTCCTATTAAAGTATTAATTTGATAATTAACCTTGAGCCAGTCTAAAATTGGAAAGATTAAAAAAATTCGGCTAACCACAACTACGCCACAAGAAATATGATAACGGGGGATCTGTTTCCATAAAATTTCTTTCCTGCTTGATTTATAGCTGCTCCAAACCCAAGTTTTATATACAAAAAAACTAAAAAGCAAAGAGATTTCAATAGCAACAAGATTAGCGATATTGCGAAATACGGGAGTATTTATTTTAAAGGTTTCAATAAGAATATAAATGAATACAACATTAAAAATAGCGGTAATAACTCCACATACTATATATCTTAAGATCTGCTGTTTAGATTTCACCATTATTTATCCTTTGAAAATTTATTTTTATAATTGGTATACCTTCTGTATTTTTATCCTACATACATATTTGCAGGACAATATTAGGACACCAAACCAAGGCGGAGCCAATGAATGTAATCATAGTTACAATTCCTTAAACTAAAAAATAATCTTTAAATAAATTTTATTTTTTTGTGAAAATTCATCTCTAATTTTACTATAACTCATCAGTTAAGTCAAAAATTTTTTTTAAGTGGGTTTTATCATAACAAAATAGATTTCTTGCCATATTCACAAAAACTGGTCAATAAAGGGAATAGATAACATCTAATCCGGAAACAGAACCCTAAGAAAATTTGATTAATGCAAGAGGTCTAATCATGACTGGTAGCGTTTTTCTCTGACAAGTTTATTGAACTCAGGCGGCTCATGGGTTTCCACCTTCCAGACATGAGGGGGATTAAGAAAGCCCTGGGTGCTAGTCATTCCTTCAATGGTTAAATAATAAACGTGCCAGTGATAATCATAAGCGTAAGACCAATTAGACTCATAGATCCCGACATCAATATAATATTGACCTACGATTAAATCTAAACGATCAATGGCTAATTTGATTGTGCCTTGACCTTGAATAGTTGTTAATAACTTCTGTTGGCTGGCGGTGCTGGTTTCAAAACAAACTTGATGATCTTCTCGGCTAATCGTTACCCCAAAAATAGGATTATTGAGCGCTTGTGAACATAAATAGTCAATTTCAATAAATAGAGGTTCGCCGCTTTCAATTTTAGCCGATGGCAATAGACGTACATCAGTAATTTCTACTTCTAAAGAGCCAAAACGATTCTCATTAACGCGAAGTTCTAAACCCGATTTAGTTAATTGGGGAGGTCGTTCAGGCGTTCTAGAAATAGTTTCTGTACGCATTTCACTGACATATTGCCCAATAATCACTTCGGGGGTTCCATAAGCGACAGCTACGCCATGACGTAGCCAAAGAACCTGATCGCATAATTCTTGAACTTGGTCAGTGCTATGAGAGACTAAAACAATAGCACAGCCTTGAGCTTTTAAGTGAGCGATTCGTTCTAGACATTTTCCTTGAAAAGCTAAATCGCCTACTGACAAGAATTCATCAATTAACAAAATATCTGGTTCAGTATGAATGGCCGTTGCAAAAGCTAAGCGCATCATCATCCCAGTGCTATAGGTTCTGACAGGATTATCAATGGATTCTTCTAATTCAGCAAAAGCGACAATGTCATCTAGTCGTCTAGCCACTTCCCCACGCGTTAAGCCGGCAACCACGCCACTGACAAAGACATTTTCTCGTCCGGTTAAATCTGAGGAAAACCCGGCCCCTAGGTCGAGTAAAGCACCGATTTTTCCCTTAATTTTGATCCGTCCTTCATCAACACGGCCAACGCCGCCGATGAGTTGTAATAATGTTGATTTACCGGCCCCATTTTGGCCGATAATTCCCACCATTTCCCCGGGTGCTACGGTAAAGCTAATGTGTCGTAAAGCCCAAAATTCCTCAATGGCTTTGAGTTTACGAAACCCTGCTAAAGCCGCCTCCATAATGGTGCGGGGTTTTGACTCATGGTAGCGGCGATAACGTTTTCCGACTTGATCTACAATAATAATGTCTGACATCTTAAATCTCCTCGACGAAGCTTAAGCTCTGTCGGCGAAAATAGGCTAAACCCAATGGTAAACATACCACGATCACCAAACTCATGATTAACAAAGCGGTCCAGTCTGGCTGTGTTCCTTGCATCAAAATATCTCGATAAGCTTTCACCATCTGAACCATTGGATTGAAGTAGTAGATTAGGGGGATATTTTTCACGCTGGTATCATCATAAAAAATGGGAACCAGATAAAACAATAATTGTAACAAAACCCCTAAAGTATGCTGAGTATCCCGAAAAGTGACATTGAGGGCGGCTAATAAATAAGACAAAGTCACTGTCAGCGCAAATTGAATTAATTGTAAAATAGGCAAGTAAAATGCTACTGGTGTTAACTGTACCCCATCCCAGAGCAAAAACATAATTAATACAGGTAAGGCTAAGATAAAATGAATCAAACCTGTGGTAGTAATCACGACGGGTAAAATTGCCATCGGAAAACCGGGCTGACGAACCAGGGGACGATTGGCAATAATGACCCCTGTGGCCTGATAAAGCGAGGTTTGAAACCAATTCCAACTTAATAATCCCGTAAAGACAAAAGAGGCATAGCGAGGGATATTGATGGGAATAACGGCCTGAAAAACAAAGGCAAAAACGGCTAATTGCAATAAGGGATTGATCAAAGTCCAAGCAATTCCTAAAAAAGAACGCTTGTAGAGTAATTTCATATCACGACTAACTAATTCACGCAATAAATCCCATTGCTGAATTAAGCGTCGGCGAAAAAGACTTGTTTGAGTAATTTTCATAGCTTAGTTAATTCGCATAGCTTGCGGCTCTGTTTTTTGCTGTTATTTGACTGGCTCGATAAGCTTGAGGACTTTGTAACATCCCTAAGATTTCGGGAATAATTAAATATCTGGGTAGTTTCCGATAACCACGTACTAGGCGGCTGATGATCCAACCTCCTAACCAATCATAAACAAAGAAGCGCAAAATACTAGACGAATTAACTGTTTTATTGTTTAGGCAAGTGAGCAAATAAACGCCGAAACTACAGCCATTATCGCTAAGTTGTCGCCATAGGGCTGAGCGGCTGCGCCTGTGGGTGTGCCACACTAGCATCGAGGGTTCGTATGCTATCGTATATCCTTTAGCCACTAAACGGTGAAACATTTCTACATCGCCACAGCCCCGGCTAGGGGTTCCCACATCCAATGCGGGATCGAAAGGGCCTATTTTATCGAAAATTTCTCGGCGAAAAGCCATATTCACTCCAACACCAAAACTACTGGCCCAGAGTAAATTCGTTTCGGTGATTCTCTCTTTGTTAATGATACGACGATTAAAGCCATGACCCATGCCCCCATAATCAAACTCAAACAAATATTGAGCATCGGTTTCTAATTCTGCGGGTGCTACTAAACCGGTTACGCACATGACTTCTGGCTGCTGAAATCCCTGAGCGATCGCTCTTAACCAGTATCCATCTACTTTAGCATCATCATCAGTGAAGGCGACTATGTCATAATGAGCTTCTTGAATGCCTCGGTTACGGGCCCAGTCAAGTCCGGGTCTAGGTTCACAGACATATCGAACCGGCAAGGTTTGAGCCAGTTTGGCGGTAGCATCATTACTGGGTGCATTATCTACAATAATGATTTCATACTTAGGATAATCTAGATTTAAAAGGGCTTTTAGACATTGTTTGAGTAGCTCTGTTCGATCACGGGTACAAACTACTATACTGATGGGTTCTAGAGGGGGATTTTGGGAGGCCAGGGGACTAATTTCTTGTCCCATCATTCTATTAAGTAATTGTTGCCCTAAATTTTTTATAATGGCTTCTTCTAATTGTTGGGCAGAAACCATCGGGATATTAACATCGGGCAGAGAATACCAAACCCAACCTAAAGGTTGATGAAGATAACGAACCAAAATCCAAAAGCTGTCAAATCCTTCCCCGCACCAAACCGGTTCTAGTTTTTTCGATAAGTCTATATCAAATACTTTCGTCGCCATATTGATTGAGTATTAAATTTTTTTAAAGGTTAACTAAGTCTAACTGTTTTTGAGTATTAAAAGGCAGAAGAATGTCTTGGCTTGATGTTTCTAAATTGACAGCTTGTAGTAATTGCCAAGCAAAGTCAGTCATCAACAGAGGGCGAAGATGAACGCTTCTTAGTCTTTCTGCTCCAGAGCAAGGAGCAATCCGGCCGATGGGATGCTCTCCATAGCGAATTCGCAAACTAACGGGACGTTGTTCATCTATTAGTTGCTCGGCTTTTTCTAATCCTTGTTTTAGGTCAATTTCAATTTCTAATCCTTCTGAGTTGGGTCGAATTTCTCCGCCTTGTAGATAACTAATTAAGCCTTTATAGGTTTTTAATTCGTCGATCATTCCTCGTAAATACCAATAACCATGTAATCGATTATTGAGTTTTTCCCAAGTCTGCCGCATTTTCAGCATTTCTAGGAGATTTAATAAAGCTCTTAATACAAAAGCTAATAGATCAGTCCATTGAGAAAATTGAAAGATGAACTTTTGTACAATCTTTTCTAACCAAGGTGAGGATTCCCCAAATGAAGCCACTCGCAGTTTATACATTAAATCTGGGTGACAACGACCAAATAATATATCGGCTTTTCCTTCTTGTCGTTTTCGTCTGAGGGAACGGTCTAAATCAGTGACTTCATCGCAGTGATCGCCCATAGCGGCTTTAACGAAAATCAAATCCGCTCCGGCTTTAAGTAATCTGGCTCCTAATTCATAATCTTCTCGACAACGAAAGCGGCTGTCAAAGCCTCCTACTTGTTGAAATAAACTAGCGGGTAAAGAAAAGTTTCCACTTAGTAAATCTTCATAAGTATAACGGTGGCCCGCTTTGCCCATGATATAAAATTTTTCTTCCCACCATGCCCATAGTCTAATCTGAAAAAAACTCGATTGATTTGCTAGTTTTGGGGGCAGATATCCAATGACAACTTGATCGGGTTTTTGGCTATGAGCGCGGACATGAGCTTCGACAAAGTATTCTGATGGCTTAATATCATCATCTAAAAAAATTAAGAGAGAACCGCTTGCTTTTTCGGCTCCTTTATTACGGGCAACTGCGGCTCCTGAACCGGGTTGTTCTAGAAAAACCAATTTAAAAGGTGCTTCATATTTTTCTAGCATTTCAATTGTATTATCCTGACATCCATCGGCAACGACCACCACTTCTAAGTCATCTAGGGGGTAAGTTTGTTTTTGCAGTGCATCTAAAAGACGCTGTAAAGATAAACACCGGTTATGAGTGGGGATAATTAAACTGATCATGGTAAATAAATTAATTTTTGTGCGTTGATTCTTGGCTGTTTACTTTTGATATTTCATTTTGTATTGTCTTCGGGAGACAAAATAAGACCAAGGCCCGACTAAACACCCTTTAACTTCTGCTAAAAGAAGCTCTAAAGGGGTACTATTGGGAGCTTTAAAAATTGATTTAATAATATTGGGGAGTTGCTGATTAAGAAACCAACCCATAGGCAGAAGTAAAACGCCTAATTCTCCTTCTACTAATAAGCTACGAGTCCAAAAGGCATAGACTCCGGTCCCGTATCCATAAAGGGTTTTACTCATTTCTGGCCAAGTTCGACGATGACGATGCCAGCTTAATGCTGTTGGGTCATAAACAATTTTATAGCCTTGGGCTAGAATGCGAGAGAATAAATCATGATCTTCCCCACAACGAGTAGGGGTTCCTACGCCTAATATTTCGTCAAAGTTTCCTACTGTTTCTAATAGTTTTTTGTGTAAGGCCATATTGGCCGAAACGCCTATGCGGGCCACGTGATAGCGATGAGCCTCAATGCCGTCAAAAACAAGACGTTTAAAGCCGCGTCCCAAGGGGCTATAACTTTCAAACCATTCTTGAGCTTCATTTTCTAGTTCTAGCGGCATGACTTGCCCGGTGACACAAAGCACTCTAGGATCGTCAAAGTTACGCACCAGTGAGCGCAACCAATTGGGATCGGGGGTGGCATCATCATCTGTAAAAGCGACAATGTCGTGTTTAGCTTCTTTTAGGGCACGATTGCGAGCCGCACTTGAGCCGGGGCGATCTTCTCTAATGTATTTTACTTTAGGGTAATTTTCAAGGACAATTTTTTGGGTTATATCTGTAGATGGGCAATTATCAATCACGATGGTTTCTTGTCCATCATCAGGCAGATTCATTAAAGCTTCTAGACAGCGTTTAATATCTTCGGGCCGATCACGGGTACAAACGGCTACTGTGGCTAAAGGTGGGGTGAAATGGGGGGTTTCATGCCAATTTAAATAATCTTTAAGCCATTGATCCCATACTGGCCAACCGGCGGCTTCTAGCAGTTGATTTCTAATTTCTGCTATGTTTAAAGAACCTTGATAAATAGGAACAGTAATTTTGCCGACGGGTTTTTGTCTGAACCGAATCAAAATAAAAGCTCTACTGTAATTATCTAGTTGTGTAATTTTTTCTGGGAGATTGGTTAGATCCAGATCGAGAACAGCCGTTGCCATAAAATAATTCGCTCTTTTTGATAGGGAACAGGTAACAGGAAATTAAATTCAAGGTGTACCTCATTAATGTGAGAAAGGCTATATATTAATTCTTATGCTGCTGAGGTACAGGGTTGTCTAGTTTTAGGAACGGAGAACAGCAAATTCGGTAAATAAAAAAGAGATAAGGATATACCTTATTAGAGTAGCAATACTTTATAGTAGCAAATTATCGCTAAATTATACCAAAAAACAAGACTTTTGCAACCTAGTACCTAAAAATATTTTTAGATAGGGTTTTAACCTCAAAAATAGTCAAATGCTTAATATTTATATGTTTGAGAGCATTTTACTTGTTTTGAGGTTTGACTAGGATGCTTGGGAAATTTTCTTGGTTGGGTTTTCCCATGCCTTAACCTAACGACGAGGTTTTGAAAGTGATGTAAGTAGTATTATAAACATTATGAGGTGAGGAAGTGCTTGGTTCTTGGCTATTGCTCACAAGGAGCCAGCAGTAAAAATAGATGGAGCATTAGGGACAATTACTCAAAAATTTGAGCTTTAATGGCTTATTTCCATTCATTCGCCCCAATATCGTATCCTGTACCTTGAGGTAATGCAGAGCTATAAAAATCATTAAGCCCAGTATTAATACCGAAATTACTATTCAAATTTAACCCAGCATTAATTAATGGAGAGGTAGATCCTAATTTATAGGCATCTAATGAAGCCAAGTTGTAAGTATTATTAATGGTAGTACCTCCACCAGCATTAAGTAATCCTGGAGCAACACTTAATCCTACATTTTGAGAGGATACTTTTTCTTGATTGGTGGCGGCTTGCCAGTTCGTTAAACTATCATAAGTGGTACTTCCCCAGGTAATTTTAAAGGCTCCTCCTGTGGAATAATAGTCATTTCCTTGAAATAACAAATCTTTTGAACCATTAAGTTGACCAGCCGTAACTTCAACTAATTGTACTCCATTAGTGGTCTGAAAAATATTATTACGCAGATGCAAACTACTAACATCCAAAGTAGCAGCAGCAGTGTTTTCAATTTTTAGGGCTTTAGGGTTTCCTGTGGTGGCAGGACTGATAAAAACTGTATTATTGTAAACTTCTGTATTAACGATTCTGCCATAAACGTAGATGCCTCCATAACTATTTTTACGTCCATCATTTTCGCTGATATTGTAGCGGACGGTATTGCCTGTAAAGCTATAATTATCGACTCCTTGACAGAGTAAATAGCCAGCCCCATCATTCCCATGAGAGTAGTTATATTGCATGATGGAATTAGAGACATTTTGGTCAAAGTCAAATCCCCCTCCATCCTTTGTTCCACCTGTGCGGTTATTATAAGACTCATTGTATTGAATGAGCATATTGTTAGAATCATAAGTCCATATTCCCACTGGCCCGGCACCTGTATCATCCAATTTTCCATTATCATGAGCAATGGAATGTTCAATTTTGCCGGTGTTGACGGCTCCTAAAACTATGCCGCTACCACTACCGTTCCAGGTTCCGGGTGTGCCAAAGTTGTTGTAAGCTTGTACATAATCAACATTGACGTTTTCATGACTGTTGGGGAGTTCAGCATAGGTCATCAATCCACTAATACCATTGTCATGAACAATAGTATTACTAACGGTCACATTGCGATAGCCGCTATTTTGATTCCAGCTACCAATTTTTATACCACTGTCTTTAAAACCACCGACATCTACATTACTAATATTGATATAGTCCAGCTTGGTATTATTCGCTAAATCATTGTAAAAATTCATCCCGTTACCGGTGTTAGTACCCGTGCCAGAACCAACGATGGCAAGATTAGAAATCTGATAACCTCCAGTGTTATAAGCTGTAATGCCTGTACCGGTGCCGGCATTAATGATGGCTTTTCCTGTCCCATAGGAGCTAATAATAATGGGGGCCGCGCTTGTACCTACATCTCTATTATTAAAAGAAAGGTTGCCGCTAAAAGTTGCTCCTCCTTGAAAGAGAATACGATCACCCGCTTTGAAATTTATATTATTAAGCTTAGTAATAGTTTTCCAGGCTTGAGTAGGTGAAGTGCCAGCACTTTTATCATTTCCTGTTGGACTGACATAGTATGTAGTTCCAGCCGTATAGTTTAAGACTGAAACATTGACGCTTGCTGTGGTAGTTGCTCCATAACTATTACTGACAGTATAAGTAAAACCCGCATTGCCAGTAAATTCATAATTAGGAGTGAAAATAATATTTCCCGTACTATTTAAGCCAACAGTTCCATTGACAGCATTACTCACTCCCGTAAGTTTTAAAGAAGCACCATTGGGGTCACTATCGTTTTTGAGTAAGTCGCTAGATAAGAGAGTAATACTAAAATTTTTATAGCTCGTCGCACTATCGTTTTGAGCCATAGGAATGCTATCTAATGCACTAAGAGACAATATAGAACTGTTAGTAATGTCTGCCATAACCTTATTCTCCTCGATTTTTTAAGAAAATAATTTTGCTTGGATAATACATTATTGATCTTTATATAATTAAAAAGCTCCCGTACAAATAACGATTTTTCATAAAGATCAACTTAAAAATAAGTATTTTCTTTTACCGATATAATTTTCCTATAAAGACAAAACTATAGTTAAAACTAAGGTTGTTTCGGTATCAGAAATTAGAACAAATTAATAACTATCTATTACGCAAAGCGGCTAAGCTGCCATGCATAGCTTTTTCGGCCTCGTGCAAAAAAATGTTCATAATGATACAAAATCTCGGGGTGGGTTACGGAGCGGCTTTAAACCTATCTGTTCTATATAAGATTTTTCTTAGAAAATTTTTTTTTGGCCAATGTCAGCAAAACTATAATCGATTGGCCCAAATGCAAAAGAATAACAACAAGTTATACATCACTAACAAGAAGTAATACACTATTTCTCAACTCACTTATATAGAATGTTATTAGATCCAACGTAAAAGCCATTTAAGATAGATTTATGGAAAATTTGCTCTCTAATAGCTTTATATCTGTCATAATTCCAGTTTACAACGGCGGAGAGGGCTTTCATAGATGTTTAGAAAGTTTAGCAACTCTTGATCCTTGTCCCCTAGAAATTATTGTTGTCGTTGATGGTGGCACGGATGAGTCTGGTAAAGTTGCAGAAGATTTCGGAGCTACCGTGATTAGACAACCCGTTAACTGCGGTCCAGCCACAGCAAGAAATATAGGCGCAAAAATAGCTAAAGGCGATATTCTACTTTTTCTTGACGCAGATGTAGCGGTTTATTCGGACATTTTAGCAAAAATAAGTCAAGTTTGGCAAAATAACCCTAATTTAGAGGCTTTAATAGGTTCTTATGACGAAAATCCTGGAGAAGCTAACTTTTTATCTCAATATAAAAACCTTTTTCATCACTATACCCATCAACAAGCCTCTGAAGAAGCCTCAACATTTTGGGGTGCTTGTGGAGCAATTCGGCGTGATGTCTTTTTAGAAATAGGAGGATTTGACGAAAGTTATCGTCGTGCTAGTATTGAAGACATTGAATTAGGGTATCGACTTAAAGCCGCCGGCTATTCGATTCGACTTTGCAAGTATATACAAGTTAAGCATTTAAAACGCTGGACTCCTCTGTCTTTACTAAAAGCTGACATTTTTTACCGCGCCATTCCTTGGACAGAGTTAATTCATCGTGATCAATGTTTAATCAACGATCTCAATCTACAATGGTCGAGTCGATTCAGTATTGTTTTAACTTATAGCTTATTAGCGGCGTTTCTGGCTGCGCTCTGGTTGCCTAAATTTTTCGTTGTTGTATTTGTTTTAGGTTTAACTTTAGTGGGCCTTAATCTCTCTGTTTATCGCTTCTTTAAAGAAAAACGTGGCTGGACTTTTACTCTAAAAGTTCTTCCTTGGCACTGGCTTTATTATTTTTACAGTGGTTTCGGTTTTGCAGTGGGAACAGCAAATTATATGATTAAAAATAAATATAAAAAAAATCTATATAATTTAGCTTTAAGTTAAATTAAATTTTAATATTAATCATCAAAAATCTGTTAATTAATTGGTTTTAATAATTCTCTATCCTGCGTAAACTTCTATGACTTGTACAAAATTGAACTTAATTAAAAATAACCCCAAAAACAGCGTCCATTCTACCGTAGTGATCGGAGGAGGCCCAGCAGGTTTAACTGCCGCTTACCAATTAGCTAAACATGGTTTAAAATCTGTCGTTTTAGAAAAAGCCGATAAAGTGGGAGGCATTGCCCGTACAGAAACCTACAAGGGCTATCGATTTGATATTGGCGGTCATCGCTTTTTTACCAAAGTGCCAGAGGTTCAACATTTATGGCAGGAAGTGTTAGGAAATGATTTTATTAAGGTGCCTCGTTTATCCCGCATTTATTACAACAAAAAGTTTTTTAGTTATCCCCTAGAACCCCTCAACGCGCTTAATAACTTAGGAATGATTGGGAGTTTGCGGATCATGTCTAGTTATTTAAAAATTAAATTACGTCCTCTTCCCGAAGAGAAAAATTTTGAACAATGGGTAACTAACCGTTTCGGTGAACGTCTTTATCAAACATTTTTTAAAAGTTATACGGAAAAAGTTTGGGGAATTCCTTGTACTCAAATCCAAGCAGACTGGGCGGCACAACGGATTAAAGGACTTTCATTAAAAAAAGCCATCATTAATGCTTTTTTTGGCAGTAATGATACAAAAACTCTCATCAAAGAATTTGACTATCCTATTTTAGGGCCAGGCATGATGTGGGAGCGCTTTGAAGAGAAATTAAATCAAAAAGGCTCACCAGTTTACTTAAATACAGAAGTTATTAAGATTGAAAGAGAAGACAAAAGAATTAAGCGTATTCTTGTTCAACAAGAAGGAAAAAATTTCTCTATTGAAGGAGACAATTTTATTTCAAGTATGCCGATTTCTGCTTTGATTCATCGACTTGATCCTTTGCCGCCTGAAGCAGTTCTTAGAGCAGCCAGAAGCCTTAAATATCGAGATTTTTTAATTGTTGCTCTCATTATTGACCAAAAACATCTATTTCCGGATAACTGGATTTATATTCACAGTCCAGAATTTAAAGTCGGACGAATTCAAAATTTTAAAAATTGGAGTCCGGCGATGGTTCCGGATGCCAATAAAACCTGTCTCGGAATGGAATATTTTTGTAGTAAAGGAGATCAACTTTGGGAGTTATCAGAGAAAGAGTTAATTGCTTTAGCCAGTCGTGAAGTGGTTAATTTAGGGTTAGTAGATAGCATTGATAAAGTTAAAGATGGTACAGTTATTCGTCAATTAAAAGCTTATCCCGTTTATGATGCTGAATATACTCAGCATTTAGCCGTGCTTCAAGACTATCTTGATAGCTTTGAAAATTTACAAACCATTGGCCGTAATGGAATGCACCGTTACAATAATCAAGATCACTCGATGTTAGCCGGTCTTTTAGCGGCAGAAAACATCATGGGAGCGAAACATGATTTATGGAAAGTGAATACAGAACGCTCTTATCAAGAAGAATTTGTTGTAAAACAATCAAAAACTAAAACTTTAACTTTGGCGAGTACAAAATAGAAGAAAAATTATGAATAATTTAAACCCATCTAAACCTGTTATTCTAGTCACTGGCGGAGCCGGCTATATTGGTTGCCATGCTGTAAAAGCTTTACAAAAAGCTGGCTATGGAGTGATCGTTTTAGACAACTTAGTCTATGGTCATCGTGAGATAGTCGAAGAAGTTTTACAAGCGGAATTAATTATCGGAGATATTAATAACCGCCCTTTGCTAGATGAGATATTTTCTCGCTACTCGATTGATGCTGTCATGCACTTTGCGGCTTATGCTTATGTAGGAGAATCTATGATGGACCCGGCTAAGTATTACCGCAATAATGTTGTAGGCACTTTAACTTTATTAGAAGCAATGGTAGCGGCTAATGTTAAACGGATAGTTTTTTCTTCTACCTGTGCTACTTATGGAGTTCCTGAGTCTATTCCTGTGACAGAAGACCAGCCGCAAAATCCTATTAATCCCTATGGCCGTAGTAAATTAATGGCAGAAAAAATCTTAGCAGATTTTGATCGGGCTTATGGACTAAAATCAGTTTGTTTTCGCTATTTTAATGCGGCAGGTGCAGATCCTCAAGGACTACTCGGAGAAAAGCATGAACCTGAAACTCATTTAATTCCTTTGGTTTTACAGACAGCTTTAGGTTTAAGAGACTCTATCTCTATTTTGGGTACAGATTATCCTCTCCCTGACGGAACTTGTATTAGGGATTATATTCATGTAGTTGATTTGGCGAATGCTCATATTTTGGGATTAGAATACTTGCTCAAAGGAGAAGAGAGCAACGTTTTTAATTTAGGAAATAGCAAGGGTTTTTCTGTTAGAGAAGTAATCGAAACCGCTAAAGTCGTCACAGGAAAGCCTATTAAAGTCATTGAAGAAAAGCGCCGCTTAGGAGACCCACCGGTTTTAGTGGGAAGTAGTGAAAAAGCTCAAAAAATATTAGGCTGGCGACCTCAATATTCAGACTTAAAAGATATTATTACTCATGCTTGGAATTGGCATCAAATAAGTGTAGAGAGAGCTAAAAATATACAGCTAAAAATTAGTGCTGATCTTGTTCCCGCTAGTGTGCCGCTAGTTTCTGTTATTATTCCTGCTTATAATGCAGAAAAATTTATTAAAGGAACTCTGAGGTCTGTTTTATCTCAAACCTACAAAAATATAGAGGTTTTGGTGATTGATGATGGTTCTCAAGATAAGACTCAAGAAATTGTTCAAGCTTTTGCTCGTCAAGATAAGCGAGTTAGATTATTACAACAAGCGAATTCTGGGGTAGCTGCCGCGCGGAATTTGGGCATTCAACATTCTAAAGGAGAGTTTATTGCGCCGGTGGATGCTGACGATATTTGGTATCCCGAAAATATAGAAAAACAAGTACAGTGTATGCTTGAAGGGGGAGCGTCTGTAGGTGTCGTTTATTCATGGTCAGTAGATATTAATGAAAATGACCAACCTATAGGCTCTTTTCGTGCGGCTAAGATAGTGGGAAATGTATATTCTACTTTACTTTGTCATAATTTTTTAGGAAATGCCAGTTGTACCATGATTCGGCGCAGTTCCCTAGACAAGGTAGGATGGTATAGTGATGAATTTAGAAAGCAGAATGCTCAAGGCTGTGAAGATTGGGACCTTTATTTACGGATTGCCGAATTTTATGAATTTAAAGTTGTTCAAGAATTTTTAGTCGGTTATCGTAAGCTTTCAGAAAGTATGTCTCGAAATTACCACACGATGGCTAGGTCTCATGAGTTGATTTTAAAAAAGGTTCAAGAAAATAAGCCCCAAATTCCTCAGCTTTTTTATCGCTTATCAAAAAGCAATTTATATATCTATTTTGCCGCTCAAAGTAGTAAGGCGGGGAATCAAAAAATAGCAAAGTTTTGGCTTAAAAAAGCGGTTAAAGCAGAATTGATGACTTTTTTGATACGTCCTGAATTATATAAATTATTAATGCAAAATTTGGCTGTTTCTTCCTGGGAATTTTTACGCTTAAAAACCTCTGAGAGCCAGCCAAAAGTTTCTAAGTTAATGAGCAAAACGAAACCCTTAAGCTTTGAAGAAATACAAAATAATAAAATTTCTCAAGCAGGGGTAGTAGCGGTTAATGATATGTTTCATTTTGTGATTAAAAACGCCTATACTGCATTAACAAAGTAAAAACAAAAGGGAGCATTCTAATTTTGCTCTCTAGGTTAAAAAGCAAGCGGCAAAGGTTTACGGTGTTAATAAATGTAAAATGCCTAAAACCATTGCCTCTCACTATATTATATTGTTTGTTAAATATTACCGAGAATTTTGGGTTTAAAAACTGTGTGATACTGAATCCGGCTTACTTACCCCCCTTTAATTTCCTCACCCTGAAGGGGCTGGCTCAACGAACAGAGCAATCCTACGCGGGCTAAATTATAAAAGGGGTAACTAACCAGGATTTGGTATGAACAGGTAACAAAAAAGGTTTTCAAGGCTTTTACATTTCTTAACATCATAAATTTTATTTATGTCCAGGTACTTATGAGCCGCTTAAAAATTTAATTTTATAAATAATTTGTCTAGGAGCCGATAGCAAAATGCTTTATTTTATAGGTATTTGGATATTACTTATTTTTGTCTGTTTATTAATAGGAACAGCCCTACTTAATATCTTGCAAGCTAGTAGTTTTAAACGCACGGGAGATCGCTTTATAGCTGCTGTTTGGCTAGGATTAGTCGCTCTGTCAATTTCGCTTCTCGCAGTTTCTTTGGTTTTTCCTCTATCGCCTTTGGTTGGCCTTCTACTCGCTATTAGTTTAATTTTTTTCTCCCTACAGTCATCTGGTACACGAACTGAATTAATTGCTTTGCGTTCAAGGCTTTCTTGGAGCTTAATTTGCCGATTTCTGACTTTAGAGTTAGCTGTGGCGGCTTTCATGACTCAACCCATCACTTGGATTGATACAGGCCTTTATCACTTGGGAGCTATTCGCTGGTTAGCTGAATATGGAATGGTACCGGGTCTAGCTTTAATTCATTTTAGGTTCGGTTGGACTTCCTCTTGGTTTGCTTTAGCCGCGCCTTTAAATTGGAATATATTTAATTACCAAACAGTTGCCGTGACAAATGGTTTGGCATTTTTGATTTTTCTTTTGCATTTTATTATTAGTTTGACTCATATTTTTACTAATAAAATACGATTTGCTGATATTTTTATTACTATTTTTAATTTTATCGCTTTTCCTTTATTAATTTTTAGAACTTTGCCTTTTATTAAAGGAAAAAGCATAATGGCACAAATTCTTATTTCGCCTTCTCCTGATATATTAATTTTATTATTAACCGGCGTTATAGCTTGGACAATTTTAATAATTTCAGATCAGTCTTATTTAAGAACAGGGGCCAGTGAAAATAAAACTTATCTGATGGATGAGCGCGTTATTCCTTTATTTTTATCCATAGGGGCAGTGAGCATGAAGCTGACCGCTATTCCTATTTTATTGGTAACAAGCTTTTTTTATCTTTTTAAAAAACCCTTAAGCATTCAGCGATTTTTGATTTTAATTCTGATTATTTTTCTGTTACTTTCGCCCATGCTGATTTTTGGAGTGATGACATCTGGATGTCCGTTGTCTCCTTCAACTTTTATGTGCGTCAATCTTCCTTGGTCACCACTTTCTTTAAATACAACCGCTCTCTCTACCCAGAAAATAGGTGTTGATTGGGCATTGCTTGGCCGTCCTTCTGATGGGGATAATTTTTGGTTGTGGATACTCTGGAAGTGGTCAAAATCTTCAATATTAAATTTAATTATTATTTTACTAAACTTTATAGCGGTTATAGGAGTATTTTTGGGACTATTTTTTATTAATAAAAAGTCCTTATTAGGAGCAATTTGGGTTTTATTAATAGGAATAGTAGGTATGATTATTATTTTTAAACAAGCTCCTGAGTTGAGGTATGGTATAGGTTATTTTATCTTAATTCCTACTTTAATTGCTGCAATTTTCTTTGATAAAATTTTTCTGAATATTAAAGCTCAAGTTAACTGGCAAAAATTTTTACTAGCTCCGTCTAATTTTTTGGTAAAAAAATATTTCAATAAACCGATGTTTTTCGTCGGCTTGGCTACTGTATTCTGTATTCAAGGCATAGCTCAGTCTCGACTTTTTCTTCCACCGGCTTTACCAACTGTTGAACTTGCAAAAGCACAAATTAATGATATAGAGTATGTTTATCCGTCTCCTCTAAGTGCGCTCTGTTGGGGAAGTCAGTTACCTTGTACGCTTGGGCCTATTCCCATAAATATTCAACTTCGTGATCCTTCTAAAGGTATTAGCGCAGGTTTTGTTTATGTTAAAAAAGAATCTTAGGACTTACGCACTCTCCACGAAATCATTAGGCTTTGAGATTGTCCGCGATCCTTCGCTAACGCTGGTGGATGACATAAAATTGTTGTTTTTAATTGGGAGTGCGTAACTCCTAAATCTGAGAAATAGCAAGCTCTGAGAGAAGTAGGCGCGGTGATTTGTAATGAAATAAAGATAAGTTTTAAACCGCGCCGTAACTCACCTAAAATACTTGATTAGGCATAACAATGTTGACGTTTTCCATCATGCCTTGATCTTCATGATCAAGAATATGGCAGTGCAAAACAAATTCGCCGATATAACGTTTATAACGGGTGCGGACGACAATGGTATAAGCTCCACCGCGAGGCGACGTTGGCGAATTCAGACTTTTTATCCAGAGAGTATCTTTCCACACGCCTTTAAATCCCGCATATTCGGGGTCTATGATTTGCTGATTATTTTTTCCTCTCTCAAGATTATCAAGTTTTCCTTCAGCCGTGACATCCTTACCTGTGGGGTCGAGGATTTTGACAATTTGGAAAGGATTTACATGGATATGAAAGGGATGGCTGCCAAAGTACGACTGTAAAGTCCATTCATCAACACCATCTAACTCCAACTGTCGATCGATGCGTTTGGGATCATAAGGTTGGGGGTTGAACCTCGTGCGTATGCCGTTGCTGACTTCGAATAATACTTTGTTGGCATTATTGGTATCAATGTAAAAAGCGAGTTCCTGATGGCCGGTGACTTCGTTTTCTTCAATATCCGGATACCAAATAAAGGGCGATAAACTTAGCTCATCTTTTAGGTTTTTGATGACAACTTCCTTAACCTCACCCCGAAAGGCAAGTTTAGCCGACTCAATCAGCCGTTTTTTTAGATATCGATGAATAATGGATTCTTGGCTGTTTGTTGGCTTCGCTAAATTACTCAGTATGTCATGGCTCGTTGTGGTAGGTTGATCCACCTTTACTTTAGCAAGCAATTGAACTTGCTCAGGATTTTGGCTAATGCTTCCTGATGCTTGTGTTTGATCATCTACCACACAATAAGAACCCGCTTTGGGGAAAACAACTAACGCATCAATGCGGTAGCCACCCTGTAAGATGCTTTCATTTGTTTCCCTAGCCTTCGATCTCGTCAAACCATCATTGGCAATTACATGGAATGGAATCGGCGGCTTGTCTAATTCACAATTTTCCTGGATGTATTGGTTGATAGATGGACTATTGGTTGTATTATTGTTGATTGGCTCCTCAGAAATGAGAGTAGATTTTGCCGGAAAGAACTTTAAACGAATAGTATTCCGTATACCGCCATGAATTAGCCGCCACCGTTCTATTTTCCCGGCTTCTGTCTCGAAGGTCGGCCAAATTAGCCCATTAATGCTAGTGAAACGTTTCGACTCTTGCCAACTAGCGGCTTTAGATAACCCGTTCCCTGTTGGATCTTTGTAAAACTCAATTACTCCTGTGTCATTATTTTTTGGATCTGAGTCATCACTTTTACAATCCCATGCAAGGATCTTTCCGCCTGAGTCTTTTATAACCTTAATATTACCGTTTTCGTCGAGACAGGCATACTGAATTTGCTGTAGAACTAGAACATTCTCTTTCATCGGCCCGATTGGTGCCCCTAGTTCATCTGATTGTTTTTCTTGGAGCAAAACGTCGATATCGCCCTTTGTATATTTTCCGTTAACGTTTTTGCTAGGCAGTCGGTCACCCTTGACAATTAAAGCACCTACCATCCCGCTCGATACTTGAAGTGCTGTAGCACCATGACGATGAGGATGATACCAAAAAGTCCCCGCCGGATGGTCTAAAGGAATGTTGAATTCGTATTGGAATTTAACACCCGGATTGATCGATACCAAGACATTATCGCTATTACCAACAGGGCTTATCCACAAACCATGAGTATGCAAATTTGTGCCATTGAAGCAATGCGGATTGTTAACATCTTTCTCTTTAGCAATACTGTCTTGGCATGTATAATCTTGTGACAACAAGTTATTTAAGTTCATACGCACAGTATCGCCCGGACTAACGATGACTTGTGGTGCCACATAAATGCCTTTTTTTTGATCAGATGATTCTGCTAGAGAGGGTTTAGCATTAGCATCGGTATAGCTGCGTAATTTGACTTGATCATACTTTCCAGTTCTTGGATTAAAAAGTTGGCTCTGAGTATATTCAATGTTTAGGTCATATACTTTTTCGTAATTTTTTGCCCGCCGGGTTTGGGCAATTGGAGGATTTTTTATCTTTCGAATTATGCGAAATTGGTTTGATTTCTGTTCCACTGTTGAACCCGGAGAATTTTGTCCATTGGGTGATGTTGGAACTTCCTGAGCTTGGGCGGGTTGCGCTGAAAAAATCATGATCTGCACCATGATCAAAGCCGCCACTATCAGCTTTGTGCTAGTAGATACATAGAAACCAAGAGCCTGCTCTCGTTTCTCAAATTTTTTGAGCATTTCTTTATCCTTAAAGTATACAAAAATACTTAGAGTGTAAAACTCCTCACGAAATCTTTTGAGCCGCTCAGTACCTGGACAAAACTCAAGTTAAATAAAACAACAGTAGATTAGGGAACATGGCACACTAAACAATAAAAGCTTTGGGGGCTTTTACATTTTTTAACAGCAGTGACTTTATTGATGTCCAGGTACTTAATTATCTATCTTTGGTATAATTGACTCATCTCCTTGTTTTATATTATGATTTTTAATTAAAAAACGCAAACTCATTGTAAATTTTGTTAACAATAAATTGTAAGTAGTCGGACATAAGTAAAGTTAACTGTTTGGCAAGGGAACAGCGAACACTTCGACAAGCTCAGTGCAAGCAGGGAACAGCGAACACTTCGACAAGCTCAGTGCAAGCAGGGAACAGCGAACACTTCGACAAGCTCAGTGCAAGCAGGGAACAGGAAAGGCTTTCAAGATTTTTACATTTCTTAACATCATGTACACGGAGTGGCGCGGAGCTAGGCTTTATTTATGTCCAGGTACTTAACAGGCAAAAGCTTACCCTGAGCCAAAGCGGCAAAAGGCAAGCATTTCAAGCAATTGACGTTGTGTTCGGAAGTCCCACCCATAATCTTTAATTTGGGTGGGGAGGATGTACCCGGAAATTTGTTAGTGCAAGAATGAGCTTAAGCTTTCTTTTTACCTAAGCGTTGTTTGAACCTTGCGCCAAAACCGATGGCAACGGCAGTACCTAAAATTGTTAAAGGTTCAGGAGTGGCGACCGCAGTGTTGCCAAAGTCGAGATCAGAAATCTCATTGTCATTAACAGCGACATTATAATTAAACTGCTTTAATCCTAAGAGTCCTAAATCTAGAGCATTGCCAAAGTTGAGGCCAGAAATCGAACCGCCATTAATGGTTTCTTCATGATTATGTTCGTTGAACTGTCTGCCATTCAGGTCTTGCAAAGGACGGTTGTTATGGGTCAGATTAATACTTGCTAGATAATCCTGAAAAATGTCTATTTGTGCTGCCGACATTTGAATGGGAGTTTCAAACACAAACCAATTAACCCCCTCAGTTGCTGGGGGAGTCGTCAAAGAACCATTGTAAAACCAGCCCTTAAGATTACTAGGGAAAAGACTCGCTAGATTTAGTTGTTGTGTAAATGGCACATTAGCTGGTATTTGTCCATTATTGGCTGTCAGTTGATTTGCAATAGCATCAAAAAGAGGTGCTAAGGCAGTATTAGTATTTCCTTCTTCAATCAGCAAGCCAAGAACAGATAGTCCTCCGTTGGCATGGCGGTTGACGAAGTGTAATTCCATATCTGAGAGGACATTATTAATAGCGTGTTCACTTTCATAGTGAAAATGAAACTGCTGTAGATCAAATCTTTCCCCACTCACGTTGATGAAGTTTGCGTTTCCTGGATGGTATTCAAGATCAAAGTTAAGTCCGGTGTTTTTGATGAAATCAGCTTGTTGGCCAGAATAGTTGATTGAGAGATATTGACCTAAATTGATAGAGGGAGTCTGGGTGATGTTTACTGGCGATTGAAAGTTGCCCGAGGCATCCGGTGCGATTGAAGGCCATTCAGTATCCGGATCATCATAGTCCCAAGGTCCTAAAACTTGACCTAATTGAAGATTTTTCTGAAAAGTTGGCAACGTCTGTTTCCAACCAGGTTTCATCACTTCCCGAACCACATAAGGGCCGGGAGATAAATTGGTAAATTGGTAATAGCCTGACAGATTAGTTGTGGTAGTTTTGATGACGTGACCTTCAAAGTTAAGTAATTGAATTTCCCATCCTGGCAAGCCGACTTCGAGTAAATCTCTGACTCCATTTTTATTGAGGTCATTAAATTTAATTCCTGAAAGCGAGCCAAGATTTGTCGATGCCGCACTAGCAGACCCAACTAACAAAGAAAAAAAGGTTAAAGAAGTAGCACTAGCTACACCAAGAGTTTTAGCTGCCCTAGATAACATATTTGTCCCGATTGTTTGCTCTTTATGCTTAAAAAAACTTTAAATAAATCATAAGCGAGCTATTCTTAGAAAACTATTATTCTTGAGGGGGTTTTAAAATACCCTAAAAAATGATAAGAAAATTCTTAAAGTCAATCTATAGCCGCTATTGATAAATATGAATAAATTATTAAAATTATATGTAGTCAATTTTGATATCTTCAATAATTACGCTAAATCATTGATATAATTTTGTAGCAATATAATTAAAAAAATCTCATTATTAAGCTATTTTCCTCGTTTTTTAGCTTTAAAGCTTATATTAATTTTTTCCAAAGGTTTTTTGAAAATCAATTAATATCTTATTAAATAGGAGTTACGCACTGTGATGAAAAAATAAGGATTTGAGATTGTTCGTGATTTTTCGCAACGCTCAGGAATCACTGAGGATATGAAATCATTATTTTAAGTTTTTAGTGTGTAACTTTTATTATATTAGATTAAAAAGGGAGCAGAGGCAATAAGCAGGCTCAAGTATTTTAAAGCTAGGTAGATTAATGGTTTGTCCGTTTAAGTTTAAAGTAAGTTCCGAATATGGAAGCTGTGGCTACTCCTAATAAAGTCATAGGTTCAGGTACAGGAACATTAGCCGCTAGAACTTTAAAATCAGGCCCATTGTCCCTTGGTATGTCTAGTCTAAGTCCATTATTATTGGCGCTTGTGAGCCGCAATGTTTTTGTCGTAATTCCACCTAAACGGATTCCTATTGAACCAATATTAAACGGTCCATTATTCAGCACTGGAAACACTTGAGTGCTGATATTGTAGTTAGCTTTGGTATAATTACTCCTCAAGATTTTATAACTTGCCAACACGGTACTGTAATCATCACTTAATGCTTCCACTAGCAGGTCACTATCTCCAGCGATAGGCCCTCCTGCTGTGCCGCCTCGTTCCCAAAAGAAAAATGTATTAACTGGGTTGGCAAAAGAGACTTCTATACTGGCTCGGTCTGCATTTTCACGAGTGACCAAAATACTATTAAGGTTTAAATTGCCCAAGGTTTCAACAATATCTGTGGCTGTAGGGTTAATTTTTGATGGGCCTTCAGTAATTAATGGATCGTTGGCTGTATTGGGCCCGCGTCCTACATGAAGTACCCCTGCTACTGTACCATCGGCAAGCGTGTAAGTATCATTTTGTAGAATGGTGGCTTTGTTAACCAGTTCAAAGTTAGTGACAGTTGTGCCTTGAAATTCTACTGAGTCAAGCCGCACATCACGAGTTGGGTCATTGAGTAGGCCACTATTGGGATCGGATGCAGGAGTTGCGGTGACATGGGTATTAAAAGAAAATGGCGTAAATATTGCTGCACTTGCCGGACGTATCAGTGCAAGCATTGTGATAGAAGTGGAGGTAACAGTGGTAAAGACTGCAATGGTTTTGAGTAACAGGTTGTTCATTAGATAATGCTCCTCACAAAAAGTCAAGGTTGTTAACGTTTAATAGATTAAATGTTTTAATCAAGTGAGCTAGGGTATAAATTACAGTATATTTATCGAAATACCGTAATTACAGACAAGAGATTACCACAGCACTTTTTTGAACGGTAGTAGTTTGAATTACACTTTCGGCAAAAATCCACGATATAGCAAAAGGCAAGATGTAAATTGATACTATAAAAGTAATTCTCAAGACTTTTTAATTTTAGGAGTTAGTATGTGTCTCCCTCTGATTTTACAGCCAGGCGAAGGGCCATCTGTTCAGATACGCACCAGCACTTGTACTTTTAAAGTGACAGGCAAAGATACAAAAAATCATTTTGGCTTGTTTGAGTTTGTGATGGAACCTGGAACCGATGGAGCAAGTCCCCACATTCACAAACAGTTAACAGAAATTTTTTATGTTGTAGAAGGGCAAGTAGAACTCATTCTCAACCAAGAACGAATATCGGCGGCTCCTGGGGCACTTATGTTAGTCCCCGAAAATACGCCACATGGATTTAGTAACCCTGGTACCACAAGAGCTACTTTATTAATCATGTTTTGCCCTGCTGATTCACGAGAACAGTATTTTGAGGGACTGGCTGAACTCACTAAAAACGGACGACAACCTAGTTCTGATGAACTACTGGACTTGATGCACCGCTTTGATCAGTATCCAGTTCCTCAATAAAGAGGATTATATTAAGTTAATTCTGTTGATTGATGTCCAGTTAATTATTCCCTATTTTCTTTTTCGTCAGTGAGGAAAATCTTAACCTACTAATGATCTAAATCACTGCGAAAAGTTGAAAACTTATTTACATTAATATAAGAGTTTATACGTAAAGACCCCAGCATCAACAAATATTATTCTGCTGGTTTATACTAATCAATCCCTATTCTCTTCCTCAGTCCCAATTGCCGGAACTGAGGAAACTTTTATGGAGAGGTAAGCAACAAGCGGTAAGGATTTCAGGCATTTTACAATTCCCCCACACCCATTCCCCTCACCCTACGATGCTCCGCGCTACGCACAGTCGCTTGTGCTAAGCTGTTACGCATCTAAATTATTAGTCCAGATAAAGAAGGGGGAAAGGGGAAAGGGGAAAGGATTGAACCTTTGTACCAAAAATAAAGTTATAAAAATTAAATGCGTCTTAGCTTAGGAGGTCACCCTAACCTCACAGTTAACTTTAATGAGTGTCCGACTACTTATACTAAGGCTTTATCTTGAATCTCTCTCTTAAGATGCAGGTCTACTGCTTTGGAGGAGGATTAGCATAATTATAAATTTTGGATCAGGACATGGAAAATACTTTTTTTGATTCTTATTTTCGAGATGACGAAGGTAACATCGTTATAGCTCAAAAACCGAATTTACCTTTTTTGGTGGCATTAGTAACGACTTTAGCTAAATTTTTAGTTCCTAGCGGCAATATTTATCTCGCTCTAGATGCAGTGGCTTTTGGGGCTTGGTTTACATGGGCGTGGCTGGAACTGTTTAATGGTGTTAACTATTTCCGAAAAACTCTAGGGTTGGCTGTGCTGCTTTTTGTTGTTGCCTCAAGACTTCAGTGGTAAGCTTATAGCCTAATTGCCTCTAGCCTGTTCCCTGTTCCCTGATGAGTCTGATTCTTGAATTTTCTCAAACCTTATTTCGGAAAAGGCTAACTCGTGCCATCATTTTACCTATTATCTTGTTAGCTTTTATTTCTGGTGTTTCTATTTGGCAAATTACTGAGTTATTATCGGCTCTGCGTTGGGTGACTCACTCGGCTCAAGTGATATCCCAAGGTAATTATTCCCAAAAGCTACTTTTAGATATGGAAACGGGATTTCGCGGCTATTTATTGACAGGAAATCAAGAGTTTTTACAACCTTATGAACAAGCCCAGAGTTTGATTGAGCCAGAATTAAAAGATTTAAAACGTTTTGTTTCAGATAATCCTAATCAAGTCCAAAGAGTCACTAAGTTAATTGCTTTATATCAACAATGGAAGCAACAACTTTTACCAGCGATCACTCACCGCCAACAAGGTCAACCTGAATCTTTAAGTGATCTCCAACGCCGAAAACAAGTGATGGACCAGATGCGGCAACAACTTACTCTGTTCATCATAGCTGAAGAAAAATTACGTGATCAACGCACTCAAAAAGCTGAAAAAACGACTCATTTTATTACTCTAAGTACCGTCTGTTTAGCTCTTATTGTGGGGGCTGTGCTGGCTTATTTTATTAGTCGCCAAATTATTCAAGTGTCTAAAATTTATGAAAATGCCCTACGTATAGCCCAAGTTAAAACGCAAGAAGCCCAGCAATCAGCAGGCGCTTTACAACAAGAATTAATCGAACATCAACAAGCAGAAATAAAACTCCGAGAACAAGAACAACAATTTCGTTCTACTTTTAATCAAGCCGCCGTTGGAATTGCTCATGTCAGTTTAACGGGTCAATGGCTGCGGGTTAATCAGAAACTCTGTGAAATTTTAGGTTATACCAATGAACAGTTACTTGCTCGAACTTTTCAAGAGATTACTTATCCTGATGACTTAACTATTGATCTTAATTATGTGGCTCGAATGCTCAACAATCAAATTCAAACTTATTCTATAGAAAAGCGTTATATTCATCAGAATAATTTCCTAATTTGGGTTAATTTAACTGTATCACTGGTGCGAAAAGCCAATGGAGAGCCAAAATATTTTATTTCTGTTGTAGAAGATATCAGTCAACGTAAGCAAATCGAAGCTGAACGTCAACAAATACAACAAGAGTTGCGGCAATTGAATTTAGAGTTGGAGCAACGAGTTATTGAACGCACTGCCCAATTACAAGAAATTAATCAGGAGTTAGAAACCTTTACTTATTCAGTTTCTCATGACCTGCGGGCCCCTTTACGAACGATACAAGGTTTTGCTGTAGCATTGTTAGAAGACTGTGGTAGTCAAATAGAAGATTTTTGTAAAAGTTATATTGACTCTATTATTGATGATGCGGCTCAAATGAATCAATTAATCAGCGATTTGCTGGCCTATAGCCGCTTGACTCGTACTGAAATCATTTTACAGCCCACTGCATTAGATCAAGTCCTAGACCAAGCACTAAAGCAATTAACTACTCAGATTGAGGAAAAACACGCTCAAATTCAGATTGCTTTGCCACTGCCTCAAGTGATGGCTCATCGTTCAACTCTTATTCAAGTTATTGTTAATCTGCTCAGTAATGCCCTTAAATTTATTAAACCAGATATTCAACCGCAGATAGATATTTTTGTAACCACAGAGCGGCAAGATAATCAGGATTGGATAAAATTATCAATTGTAGACAACGGTATAGGCATTGCACCCGAACATCAAGAGCGAGTATTCCAAGTGTTTGAACGTCTGCATGGTGCTGAAAGCTACCCCGGTACGGGCATTGGTTTAGCCATCGTTCGTAAAGGGCTAGAACGAATGGGTGGGCGAGTTGGTGTACAATCGCTATTGGGACAAGGAAGCCATTTTTGGATTGCGCTGCCAAAGGCCGTTCTCTTGTAATACCCAGTTAAGTGATGAGTCAACCTCTCCGAGTTCTTTTGATTGATGATAACCGTAGTGATCGCACTTTAATTATCCGTGAATTGCAACGGGTATTTTTAGGATTACAAGTGCAAGAAGTGATTGATGCCCAAGCATTTGAGCAGGCTATTAATGTTGATACTTTTGATGTGGTTGTGACTGACTATGAGTTAGGTTGGAGTAACGGGTTAGAAGTGCTACGAACGGTTAAGGCGCATTACCCCCGTTGTCCGGTGGTGATGTTTACTAATACCGGAACTGAAGAAATTGCCGTCGAAGCCTTAAAGTCTGGGCTTGATGATTACATTATTAAAGAACCTGGCCGTTATATTCGGGTTCCTACGGCTATTAGTTTGGCTTTAGAGCGAATTGAAACAAGACAACGGGCTATTCTCTTACAAATTCGTTTGCAAGGGTTGCTTAATCAATTGAAGGTGGGCATTTTCCGCTCTATTTCAAATGGTATATTGATTGAAGCTAACCGAGCTTTTTTAGAGCTATTGGGAGTAAGTTCTCTAGCTCAGGCAAATGAAATGTATTTAATTGATACTCGTGAATGTTATCGTTTATTAGTCAATTTAGAGCCGCCACAACGACAAGAGCGAGAAGTGCAAATACAACGGGGTGATAATACTTTCTTTTGGGCACTTCTAACCACTACTCTCAATTCTGTTGAAGGAATTAGGGTTGTAGATGGGCTGCTCGAAGATATCACACAACGTAAGCAAGCTGAGGCCGCACTTGAGCAACTGAATAATACTTTAGAAGCCCGAGTGATAGAACGTACTGCCCAACTCGAAGAAGCGAATCAAGATTTAGAGGAATTTGCTTATTCGGTTTCTCATGACTTACGCGCTCCCTTAAGAACTATTCAAGGGTTTACTCAATTATTGTTAGAGGATAAAGAATCTTTTGATTTGACTAAATTAGAATATATTCAACGTATTGCGGCTAATGCTCAAAAATTAGATGTTTTAATTACTGAGCTTTTAAGTTATAGCCGCTTAAAGCAGACAGAGATTGAGCTTGAACCGGTTAACCTATCTTTGCTGTTAACCCATGTCTTGACTGAAATGGATTTTGAAATGAGACAGCGACAGGCCGAGGTGAGCATTGAGGAGCCTCTGCCAATGGTGCAAGCAAATCTTATTATTCTTATTCAAGTTTTGACAAATTTATTGGCTAATGCTGTAAAATTTGTGCCACTAGAGGAATCCTCAACCTCAAATGTACATCCCCAGGTAAGAATTTGGGCACAACTAGAGGGAGAGCAATGTCGTTTGTGGATAGAAGATAATGGTATTGGTATTCCTTTAGCGCAACAGCAACAAATCTTTAGACCTTTTACTCGGCTTCACAGTGAGGAAGAATATCCGGGGACGGGAATTGGATTAGCCATCGTGCGAAAAGGTGTAGAACGTATGGGAGGAGCGGTTGGCGTTGAATCTCAACCTGGACAAGGAAGTCGCTTTTGGATACAATTGGCTTTATCAATATGAGCAACTATGACTACTGATTTAAGCACGATTTTGCTGGTTGAGGATAATCCTAAAGATGTTTTTCTGATTCAGCGAGCTATTCGTAAAGCGAATATTACCACTCCTATACAAGTGGTTCACGATGGTGATGCGGCAGTGCAATATCTTGCAGGACAAGCTCCTTATTTAGACCGCACTGTTTATCCGTTGCCTGTATTTATTTTGTTAGACCTTAAGCTGCCTCGACGTTCTGGAGCAGAAGTTTTAATGTGGCTTCGCCAACAACCTGGCATTAGGCGGCTGCCGGTAGTGGTTTTAACTTCATCCCGAGAGTATACTGATATAAACCGGATTTACGATTTGGGAGCTAATGCTTATATTGTTAAACCCCCAAATTTTGATCAGTTAGTTAATATTATTCAAACCCTTAATCTTCACTGGATAATTTATAATGAAAAGCCTGAGTTAAATAGTTGGATTTAAAACGTTTTGAGATTTTTCGGGGGTTTTCTCCCATTTTTAAAAGGATTTAAGCTTTGATTTTTTTTCATAAAAAGATTTAAGCTTTTGTTATCCCCTCACAATGGCATTTTTAGCAGAGTTTTAGCTGAAAAAATTTGCTATTCAAAACTTAGTTTAAGTTCTGTTACAAATATTACATATCTACCTTTAGTTAGATCTAAAATATTTATGTACTATTTATAATAGATTAAATTATCTTATTAAGCTCCTACATTACTTCATGCTGCGAGTCCTCATTATTGATGACAACCGCGATGATCGTGCCCTAGCCATTCATCAGTTGAAAAAGTCTTTTTCAGAAATAGAGATCACTGAAGTAGGCACAGAGGCTCAGTTTAGTCAAGTTTTAAGCAATTATTTATTTGATGTCGTTATTACAGATTATCAACTTCACTGGAGTAATGGAATAAATGTACTAAAAATTATTAAGGCTCATCATCCCACTTGCCCAGTGATCATGTTTACCAATACCGCCACACAAGAAACTGCACTTGAGGCTATGAAATGCGGGCTAAATGATTATGTGGTTAAATCTCCGAGTCATTATGTTCGGTTACCGGCAGCCGTTCAAGCGGCTTTAGAACGAGTAGCAGCACAAGTAAAAGCGGCAAATTTACAGACACGTATTCAAACGTTGCTCAACCACCTAAATGTAGGAATCTACCGCCTCACGGCTAAGGGTTTATTGCTGGAAGCTAACCCGGCCTTTTTACGATTATTGGGTCTTCAGTCCATCACAGAAATTCCTTCTACCCACTCACTACAAGCTTACTTTGAACCCGACCATTATACAGAACTGTTGGCTCAGTTAACCCAAAATGGAGAAGCGCAAGAGCGAGAAATTCAACTGAGATGTGCAGATGGTGGCACACGTTGGGTAAAAATTAGCACAACTTTTACTCAAGAAAGTAGCGACATTATTATTGAGGGATTAATGGAGGATATTACTGAACGCAAACAAGCACAAGCACGAGCCGAAACCGAAAAGCAAAGGTTTCAGTTTTTAGCTAATGCCAGCCGCTTGTTCGCTTCTTCACTAGACTATCATTTGACGTTAAAAAATTTAGTGAATTTGGTAGTACCAACACTAGCCGATATTTGTGTAATTGATCTAGTTGAACCGACTAAACTGGTATTTGATGAGCCAATTGTGGCGGCAACAGATCCATCTCTTAGTGCTTTGATGCTTGAACTTAGACAAAATTACCCTTTGTCTGCTGATTACGGTGCGGTAAAGCTATTAAACATTAATCAATCCGAGTTAAAACATTATGTTTCTAGTTCAGTTTGGCAAGAAATAGCTCAGGATGCACGCCATCTTACTATCCTTCAAAAGCTTGGGATTCAAGCCTCGATGGCAGTACCAATGATAGTTCATGACCGCAATTTTGGGACAATTACGTTAATTTCCACTAAGACCAGTCGCACTTACGATCATACAGATCTTGCTCTCGCTCAAGAATTGGCACGACGCGCCGCCATTGCTTTAGATAATGCTTACTTATACCAACAAGCTCAACAAGCTAATCAAATTAAAGACGAATTTTTAGCCATTGTTTCTCATGAACTTAGGAATCCTCTTAATGCAATGTTGGGATGGTCACAACTATTACATAAGCGAGAGTTTGAAGACACAATGGTTAATCAAGCGATTACTATTATTGAGCGCAATGCTTTACTTCAAAAAAAATTAATTGAAGACTTGTTGGACATTTCTCGTATTATTCAAAACCGATTACATATTTCGCGGGAACCGGTTTATTTAATTCCCCTAATTGATACGGTAATAGACACACTAAGACCGAACATTAAAGCTAAAGCTATTGAAATTTCATCAAATCTTGATACCTCTACAAAACCGGTGTTCGGAGATGCTTATCGTTTAGAACAAATTGTTGGTAATTTGCTCTCTAATGCGATTAAGTTTACTTCTACAGGAGGGAAAATTAATGTTCAACTTTCTCAAGAGGGTTCTCTAGCTAAAATTACGGTGGCTGATACCGGACAAGGCATTTCCCCTGAGTTTTTGCCGTTTATTTTCGAGCGATTTCGTCAAGCTGATCCCTCAAAAACCCGTTCACAAAGCGGCTTGGGATTGGGTTTGGCAATTGTCCGTCACTTGGTAGAATTGCATGGGGGTAGTGTTTATGCGGCTAGTCCAGGTGTTGGTAAAGGTGCTACTTTTATTGTACAATTGCCCACTCAAGACTCCTGTTGTGTAACCTCTGGGGAGAATTCAGCCATCAATTTTGAAGGATTTCCCCAATTGGTTGGGCTAAAAATTTTAGTCGTGGATGATGATTTTGATAACCGAGAGTTGATTGCTTTTATTTTAGAGCAACAGCAGGCTCAGGTAACTTTAGCGGCATCGGCTACAGAAGCTTTTAATATTATTTCTCAATTAGATATAAATATTTTAATTAGTGATATTGGTATGCCGGACGAGGATGGTTATTCTTTGATCCGCCGAATTCGATCTTTTCAACCTGCACCTAAGTGTTATATACCTGCCATCGCTCTGACTGCCTTTGCTAAAGAAGAAGACCAAAAAATAGCAACTGAAGCAGGGTTTCAATGTTATATTGCAAAACCTATTGATCCCAATTATTTGATTGAAGTGGTTGTGAATCTTAGCAGTAAATCAAATTTCTTTCACAATCTGCTTTCTTAAAAGTGAATTGATATTAAGTAGGTGGACAAAATTAAAGTTAACTGTGAGATTGGGCAATGGGGTTGCGGGGAAAGGGCAATGGGTAAGAGTTAGGAGAGTTTTACATTTCTTAATACAGAAAGCTTTATTTATGTCCAGGTACTTAGATGAGAAAAACCAATTATCGGTTCAATCATTTTTTTTGCGGCAGAATAATTTTTTTTTGGAGTTTATTTGCTGCGTGAGTCAACTCTTGAAGCCGAGTAATTTAGCTTGAATTAAAAAGATAAGACGCGTTTAAATTCTAAAAATAAATTATTGGCTCAATCATTTTTTTTTCGACAGAATAATTTTTTTTCAGCTTTTATTTGCTGCGTGAGTCAACTCTTGAAGCCGAGTAATTTAGTTTGAATTAAAAAGATAAGCCGCTTGTAGATGAGAAAAACCAATTATCGGTTCAATCATTTTTTTTGCGGCAGAATAATTTTTTTTGGGAGTTTATTTGTCGCGTGAGTCAACTCTTAAAACCGAATAATTTAGCTCAAATTACAAAGATTAGCTAGTTTTTAATAATAAAAATGAATTATCGGTTCAATCATTTTTTTTTGCGACAGAATAATTTTTTTTTGGTTTTATTTGCTGCGTGAGTCAACTCTTGAAACCGAGTAATACCGAGTAATTTAGCTCAAATTAAAAATGTAAATGAGAAAAAATAATTATCGGTTCAATCATTTTTTTTGCGGCAGAATAATTTTTTTTCGGGTTTTATTTACCGCATAAGTCAACTCTTGAAACCGAATAATTTAGCTCAAATTAGAAAAGTACGGCAGAAGCTTAATTATTTACCGCCCATTTTTAAAACGCCATTTAATAGCATTACCAGTCCTCCTATTAAAATTATTATTGCTAAACTCCCTAATATTCTATCTAGAATTATGGTATTCTCCATTATTTTTAGTTTCCTATTTTTTTTAACAATTATAAATTATGCGGCTTAAATCTAGGGCAAATTTGAAAAACTAAGATTTTTTTTAACATTAAGCAGATCCCGCCTTTTAAGAGACGTTGCTATGGAAGCTTAAGCGCTTAGATAAGACTTACGCACTCTCCACGAAATCATTAGGGTTTGAGATTGTCCGCGATCCTTCGCTACCCCCTTCGCTGTCCCCTTCGCTATCTCTCAGGGCTAAAGGTTCAGGGCTGACGGCGGATGACATAAAATCATTGTTTTTAATTGGGAGTGCGTAACTCCTATGGGTAAGAGTTGGCATTTTACATTTCTTAATACAGAGAAATTTATTGATGTCCAGGTAGTTAGTGGGGTTGTATAGTTAGTTTAAAATGAGTTTACGGGTCATTTTGCCGGTGACATCAATATCATAAACGATGGGAACACCAGTAGCTAACTCAAGATGAGGAATTTCTTGCTCAGGAATATTTTCTAAACTCATAATGATGGAACGCAAAGAGTTACCATGAGCGGCAATTAAAACATTGTTTCCTTGTGTAACCTGTTTAAGAATATGTTCTTGAAAAAAGGGTAAGGTACGCTTAAGGGTATCCTCTAAACTTTCGCCGCCAGGTGGACGTACATTAAAGGAACGCCGCCATTCTTGCACTTGATATTTACCATATTTTTCGGCTGTTTCTTGTTTGTTTAATCCTTGTAAGTCTCCATAATAACGTTCATCTAAAGCCACAGTTGGAAAAATAGGTAATTCGTCTTCACCATTGCCTTCATACTTGTCCCAACCGTGCCAATTAGGGTCCGTTGCATCATGTTTAAATATAGGAATTTTATTGCCACAAATTTCATCACACTCAGTTAAACAAATAACCGCAGTTTCCATCGCTCTAAATAGCATACTCGTGAAGCACATATCAATACGATAGTTATGTGCCCTAAGTTTGCAAGAAGCGATCATTGCCTCGGCCCGTCCTTGTTCGCTTAAAGGAATGTCTACCCAACCGGTAAACTTGTTGGCAGCGTTCCAAAGGCTTTGCCCATGTCTTAATAAAATTAGTTTAGCCATTTTATCAAACCTCAAAGATTAACATATTAATTAAAATTTGTGTAGATTTTTTATGGCTAGGGAAAATAATATTTTTATTTTAAAAGTTACTTTTAAATATTATATAGCATATCATTCCCGCACCTAACCAACCCTACGAATCATAAGCTTTTTTTATCACCACAAGCCGGAGATACTGACATTCGATTTATGCAATAGGTCTAATTTATCAGCTTTTTTTATTGCAGCAAGGAAGCAAAAGCCTTTTTAACTTATTTACTGTAGTTCCTTGCCGGTTTTTGTTCCTTACCTTGATTCAAGGACTACTTCTCTTATGGGTTGTTTCCCATCTGTACCGATAACAAATACTTGCCTATCAATAATATAATTATTTTTTCCATCAGAACCTCGAAATCTTCTACCTTCTTGCTGGACTGGAATACGTTTGTACCCTGTTCCGTCATGATAGGTCAAAATTAATTGAAAGCTTGCTTCACCGGGGCAAATTGTCACGAGATAACTTTTAGTTTTAAAAGCGGCTGTTTCTTTCTTTAGGCCGCAAACACTATGAGCCTCTACTTTTAAATTGGCGTTTAAACCTAAAATCATTGTGAGTGTTAAAAAAACGAACATGGCCGTAGCTTGAGAAAAACAACGAATTATTTTCATTAATTTAGATAAGCTAAGTATTATAAGGTTAGGCTACATAATTATATATCTTTTTCAAATTTATTGTCAAAAAACTTATTTTTTGAGTCAAAAGTGTGGCTTTTCGCTTTGTCTGCACCAAAAAGGCAAGCGACGACATAAAGTGAAAAAATTGTAAAGTTTTATGGCTAAGTGCCTGGACATAAATAAAGCCTAACTTTTGTCCAGATACTTAGAGTTTTGAAACAAATTATAAAATTTTTTTTATAAAAATTAAGAAAATTTGATTTTTTAACGGTTTTTCAATAAAATTGATCAATAATAAGGCTAAAGATAAATTGTAAAAAGTTTTAAGGTTTCATAATCTCTTAAATTTAGCTATCATCCTCTTTTGAAACCTAAGCGTTTGAATGATAAATTTGTCTCCCTAGGCAGCGATTGTCAAAAATGCTGGTTTTTTTGTACCCCAAACATCAACTGTAATAATTTACTCTCCTGCTATTGAGGTAAGTTCTTCTAGGCTCGTACATTCACTCAAATGCTTAGTTTCTTGGCTTATAACACCTTAGTAACCTGTTATCGATAGCTGTAGCTGCCTGACCTTTCGGCATAAATTAAAAACTATCCCCGCCAAAGCGGGGAGCAAAAAGAAAACAAGCTAATTACTTATGCTACATCGATAGTAAGCGTAAGTATCTCTATTATATGTTGTTAGTTTCAAAAGACCAAGACTTCAAACGAACTAGAAAAACTACAGGTGAGGCAAGACACTGCATTGTCTGAAAGATTTTAGCCCCTAGGGAGTAGGTGTATACTCGGAAAATTGTTATATTTCTTAATAATAGTCAAGAGGAAAGCCGATCTTTAAAATGGTTGCAGGCTGATCAAAATAAATCATTAAAGTTTATACCCATTTGATAAGTACCTAAACACCTTTAAAGTCAACTGTGTGAGTAGGGAACAGCGAACAGGAAAGGTACAGAGAGTTTTAATTTTTTAAAACACATAGCTTTCTTTATTTATGTCCAGGTACTTATGACGGTTAAAACTCTATTTTAAGCCGTTATTTAGCCAGGAATTAAAAAAACAATTCTTTTCCTTAAAGTTGTTAGGGATTTTTAGGGTAGGAAAAGATAGAATCTTTAATTATTAAGCTAATTATTAACGGTACCGTATAGCTGATCATTGAATCGGTTTATAGCCTTCATATCATATTTTTGATCAGCATTATCGGTATTATTATGATCTTCAAGGAAAGATCTTATTAAACTTTTTGACTTTATTTGTGACCTATCTAATTGTTCTGCTGGAGCCGGAAGATTTCTGGCTAATTGAGGTTTAGCTAATTGAATAGCAGGGGCTTTTGGAGCGGCTAATTCTTGTCTATACTCAGGAGGGAGTGCTTCTGGAGGAATAGAGTATAAATCACTAGGTAAAGCATAACTAACACTAGCAAAAATTAATTGCACTAGGAGTACACCAAAGGTCATCCAAATAACTTTTTTCCAAGGAAATTGTAGCATGATATTTATCACAACTCTACTAGAAAAATTTTAACTCATTATTAAGTAGCTGGACACATTTTTTGCCATAAGCAATAGAATTAGTTTTTCAAGAAATTTAAATTATTTATCCTCGATTTCCACTTATATAAGCGGCTGTAATCGGTTGTTGAGGATTCTCAAAAATTTCTTCGACAGAACCCGCCTCGATCAATTTCCCCGTGCCCTCTTCACACCAAAATAAAGCTACATAATCAGCTATACGTCGTGCTTGGGCGAGATTGTGAGTAACAATTAAAATAGTGTATTTTCCGCGCAAACTGGCGATTAAATCCTCTACAATGGCACTAGAAATGGGGTCTAGAGCGCTACAAGGTTCATCCATGAGCAGAATCTCGGGTTTTAAAGCTAAAGTCCTAGCCAAACAAAGCCTCTGTTTTTGTCCGCCTGAAAGACGAAGGGCTGAAGATTTTAGGCGATCTTTAACTTCGTTCCATAGGCCTACATCTTTCAAAACTTCTTCAACAATTTGTTCAATTTCCTCACGGTCATGATAACCATGCTCTCGCAGAGGAAAAACAATATTTTTCCAAATTGATAAAGGAAAAGGATTAGGTTTTTGAAAAAGCATTCCCACTCGGCGACGGAGAGCAGTTGTATCAGTTTGAGGGTGAAGAATATTTAAGTTTTCTAGAAAAATTTGCCCAGATATGCTGCAATTGGGAATTAAATCAGTTAAACGATTGAGACAGCAAAGGAAACTGGTTTTTCCACAACCAGACGGACCAATGAGCGCAGTAATACAGCCGCGAGGAATAGTTAGAGTGACATTTTTAAAAGCTGGCTTTGAGCCATAGTGCAAACTTAACTGATCAGTCAAAAGATAATACTGGGATAATTGAGCGTTAGCCGCAGAAGTTTTGAATTTTGTTTTTGATGGCAACATTTAATTTGTAAACTATCGAAACAATTAAAAAAGTGATTAATTAAGTTAATAATATCAATATTGTAACCTTCTATTAAGCCATTGTCTGCCTATCCAACTGGCTAAACTATCAATAACAATTAACAGCATCATTAACACTAAGGCTGAAGCATAAGCATTACTGTCTCCACCGGACACATTCATAGATAAGTCATAGATATGTAATGACAAAGCGCGACCAGAATCTAACCAAGATTGGGGCATTCGGTCTACATACCCACTGGTGTAAATGAGTGCGGCTGTTTCGGCACTTGCTCGGCCAATGCCTAATATTAAGCCAGCAATTAAACTGGGAACGGCAGCCGGCAATAATAAATTAATCAGAGTGCTAATTCGAGAAATTCCCAGAGAGGCAGCCCCTAAACGATACTCATCGGGAACCATCCTTAACCCTTCTTCCATAGAACGAATTAACATCGGTAAAATCATACAAGCCAAGGTTAACCCACCTGAAAGAATAGAAAAACCCATTCCCAAAATAATACAAAAAACTGCATTGCCAAATAAGCCAAAAACAATGGAGGGAACGCTGGCTAACATATCTAAACTAATTCTTAACCATCGTCCAAACCAATGATTTTTGCTTGTATATTCGGCTAGTAAGATCGCTGTACCTAAACTCAAAGGCACTGCCACCGCCAAGCAAATTATTAAAAGCATGAGCGTTGAGACTAAAATTGAAGCAATACCGCCTTCTCGTCCGGCATTTTCTGGTTCACTCAGCAAGAATTGCCAAGATAATTTGCTCAGTCCATGTATAACCAGGTCTGCACAGATACACAAAAAAATAGCCGTCACAGAAATGGCTACTGTCCAAACAACGATAGCTAGTAAGATATCTCCATAGACAATTTTTTGATTGACAGGGTTTTTGAGAAAAAAAGTATACCCCAGTTCAAAGGGATTTTTTAAAGCTAAATTTTCTGATGAATTGGCAGTTTTTTTAGACATTGGTTAAAAATTTTTAAATTTTAAATATATATAGGTAGGTTAATTATCTTTAATGGCTTCTGCCAGTAACACTAAAACCAAACTAATAGCCATTAATAATAACCCACTGACAAACAAAGCAGAACGGTGATTTCCTAGAGCAAAATCCATTTCTAAAGCAATATTAGCAGGTAAAGTTCTAATTGGTGCAAAGAGGCTGTCAGGAATTTGAACAATATTGCCGCACACCATTAAAACAATCATTGTTTCTCCTAAAGCCCGTCCTGTTGCTAATATAATACCCATTAACAGTTCTGAGCGGGCAATGGGTAAAATTAAACTGAAAATTGTTCCTGAGCGTGTTAGCCCCAAAGATATAGCCCCATGTAGATACTCATCAGCAATGCCGGCAAAACTTGCATCGGCAATGAGGGCAATGGTTGGCATAATCAAAAGAGTTAACATTAAAATGCCGGCTAATAAACTACTGCCGGGTGGATGCCAACGGTTAATGAGAGGAATTAGCACCATTAACCCCCAAAAACCATAAACAACGCCGGGCACTCCCGCTAATAATTCCATGAGCCGTCGATAGAAATGGGCAATTTTTTCAGGTGCATAATAATGACAAAATAAGGCTGAGAGAATTCCTAGCGGCGTTGCCACAACAACAGCACCCGCCACCACAAAAACGGTACTGACTAGCATAGGAGTAAGATTATAAAGCTTATCTCCTGGATTCCAAGAATCATTAGTTAAAAAAGCCAATAAACCCACTTGATTTAATACTGGCATTGATTCCATCATCAAAAAAACCAGGATGAAAACCACGATCACGCCCACAAAAGCGGCTATGATACGTAGGAGGTACATGACTAGCAAATCAATGTTTTGTTGGGGGAACAAAGTGTTCTTGAGTGATGATCTCATAATTATCCTTATTTTGGGCAAAATCGACAAATTGCTGCGTTAATTTTCCCGGGGAATTTTTAACCACTAAGTTAAGTTCCCGCATCAAAGGAAATTTGCCATTAGCAACATTGGCAGTGGTGGCTTCCACACCATCTAAGGCTAAGAGTTTAACGGGTACACCTTGACTCATTTCGTATTCTGCCGAACCGATAGAAACATAACCAATGGCGTTAGGGTTTCCCGCTACCACTTTGATTCCTTGTTGATCATCTCCAATGACTGTATCTGCTTTAATAAATTTATTGTCAAGTTTAAAATAGTTAAGAAATAATTTTAAGGTAGAGCGTCCTTCAGCTTTATGAATTTTGGTAATAGGGGCTTCGGGTCCGCCTAATTCTTTCCAATTATTAATTTTTCCGGTATAAATCGATTTAACTTGTTCGCTTGTCATACTTTTAATGGGATTAGCTTTATTAACAATGATGCTAACGCCATCTAATCCTATTAAAAAGACTTTTAATCCTTTTTTTTCTTCCTCTGTTAAAGCTTCCGAAACCATGCCTATATCGGCTAATCCTTGATTAGCATCCGCTAGTCCTCTAGCCGAGCCGCCAGTATGAACATCAATGCGAGTTCCGGGGTGCTTTTCTTCAAATTTTTTCCCTAACACTGATACTAAAGGAGCGATGGTACTAGCTCCTGTAATGGTTAATTTTTGCTGTTGCGTCTCCTCTTGAGCAGGTTTACTGCAACTAGACAAATATAAGCCTGTAACTAGGCTGATGGTGATCCACAAAGAACCCCTAAGTACCATAACCTCTTTTTGCTTAAAATAGTTGTTTTCGATTATCGGCTATAATGTCACATTTCTCGATAAAGAAATATTAATAAAACTAAAATTTTTTGAGAATTGAGCCGAAAAGCTTTTTAATTAAGATAATCTTTGTATAAAAAATCTGTCAACGTACAATGATATTAAGATTTCATTGGATGTTACCTCTAGGAGGTGAAAGAGCAGGAGAGTCCAATATATTAATTGGAACCCCCGAAATGCAAAGCTTGCCGGACCTTGAAACGAAGCTAGAGTTCTGTCGTCGTGCTGATGAGATGGGCATTGATTCCCTTTTAACAGCATTTGGTTATTATAGACCAGACCCCATTGTCTTAGCCACAGCACTGGGCATGGTTACCCAAAAAACTAAGTTTATTATTGCCTATCGACCAGGACTGATTTCACCAACTTTGTTTGTACAACAAATTAATACGCTGGCTAGTTTAACTAATGGTCGGGTTAGTTTAAATATTATCGCTGGTTATTCTCAGGAAGAACAGGGCTATTATGGCGATTTTCTTTCTCATGACCAAAGATATGATCGAGCTAGTGAATTTGTAGGAATTTGTCAAGAGCTTTGGCGTAACCAAGACGGCGTAAATTTTCAAGGACAATATTATCAGGTAAAAGGCGCAAAAGTGGTTACTCCTTTTATTTCTGAGCATAGTTCATCTCCGGAAATTTATATCGGCGGCGGTTCATTACAAGCGCAAGAATTAGCTATGCGTCATCGGGTGTGCTGGCTTCGTTTTATTGATGCTCCTGAAAAAATAGAGACGGAAATTCAACCCATATTAACTGGCGGCGGCGAAGTTTGTCTGCGGACTGCTATTATTGCTAGACCCACTCGAAAAGAAGCGCTTGAAGCGGCTTATTCATTAATCAATCCTAGTTATGAATCTAATAAAGAATGGGTAGAAAAACTTTATAATCAAAGTGTAGATTCTCAATCAATAAAAACTACTTTAGAACAAGCAAAAGCTGTTGATTCTGATTGGATTACACCTTGGTTATGGAGAGGAGCCGTTCCTTATTTTGGAGCTTCTGCGGTGGCGTTAGTGGGAACGCCTGTAGAAATTGCCTCGGCACTTTTACACTATAAACAGATAGGTTGCTCTCAATTTATTTTTTCAGGATGGCCGAAAATTGATGCGATGACTTATTTTGGTCAAGAGATTTTACCTTTAGTTAGAGAAATGGAAAAAAAAGTAGCTGAACAACAGTAAAGTTATAGCAAAAGGCAATAAGGAGTAGGCAACAGGGAACAGAGAAAACTTTGCATTCTGTTGGTTTAATCCTTTAAAGCTGTCCTAACACCTTGGCGGTTGCTAGATCTTAGGACTTACGCACCATAACCAAATCACACGGGTTTGAGATGGTTCGAGATCCTTCGCAAGGCTCAGGATGACATAAAGATGGCATAAAAAGGCTCAGGATGACATAAAGATGGCATAAAAAGGCTTAGGATGACATAAAGATGGCATAAAAAGGCTCAGGATGACATAAAATTGTTATTTTTCATCAGGAGTGCGTAACTTTTGTATCTGTATAAAAAAGGGATAGGGAACACTTTGGCAAGCTTAGTGCAAGCCGGGAACAGTAAAAGATTTTAGCCGCCAAACCTTGTTTTAGGAGCGTGATCACTCAGTGGCGTGGCGCGTTTGATCGATGTCCAGCTACTGAGTTAATTCGATCAACTGCCTTCTAAAATTTCGGTATGAACTGATTTTGGACATAAGTCTTCAATTCCCAAATTTCGGCAATCTTCAGGCGTTAATGGCTGCGCGGGGGCACTACAGGGATCTGGCCCGCCTTGTCCCACCTCAAACTGAGTCATCATCGCGCAATCTTCATGTAGCAAATTATGGCAGTGCATCATGTATTTGCCGCGATTAGGCCCTAATTGACCAATAATTTCTATTTCATCATAGGGCCCTAAGAGAAAAATATCTTTCCAATTTTGCTCATAAGGAAGCGGCGGCTGTCCATTGCGTGAAAGCATTTGAAAATCGAGTAAATGAATATGTATTGGGTGAATCAATGCTGTTTTATTGACCAAAGACCAGATTTCAATATCTCCTAAACCCGGATCGGCATCCACTCGCTGAGTATCCCAACGTTTACCATTAATAGTGGCTATTTGTGTCTGGTTAGGAATACATTGCTCAGTAGAAGCATTAGGGTCGCTCACCGGGGGAACATCCGCCTTGGGAGTAAAATCAAAGACAAATTGTCTGACTCGTCTAACTCCCGATGTGGGAAGCGCTTTAAAAGGTCGCAGGGTATTAGGGATAACAAGCTGATCTTCATTATCAGGCGTGGTGATTTCAAAAAGTAAAAGCGGTGTTGTTGAACCTCCATCACCATTACTGGCATCTTGATTATTGGTTATTAAAAAGACAAAATTATTGGTCGCATCTGCTAAGTAGTATTGCGAAAAATCGATAAGAATTTCATAGCGCTCTCCCATGCCGATGCGTAGCTCTGTAGTAGTGACAGGTTTTTCCACCAGTCCGCCATCGGTTCCAATCACGGTTATAACAGGCCCTGGATAGGCACGACTCGTAGCATCAGTCTGTAAAAGACTTAAATACAGAGTTTGAGTTGCTGTCGCGTTTAAAAGACGGAAGCGATACTTTCTCGGTTTGACTTGTAGTCGAGCTTGGTAAACACCATTAACCAGAGTATATCCATTATAGGCAGTGGCCCCCGCCGGATCTGGGTAACTCTGAAATACTAAGGGGATATCGTAATTCCCACTGGGTAAATTGTCCAGTTCAAACTGATCGTAGACAACATATATCCCCGCCATCCCCATTGCTACATTGCGGCGGGTTCTATCTAAGGCATGGTCATGATACCAAAAGGTTGCCGGGCGATCATTGGGATAGTGATAATCTTTGTAATAATAAGGCTGAATATAGTCCACTGTATAACCATCATATTGCGGCAATGAAGCCATACCATGCAAATGAATGACGGCATTAATAGGTTCTCCTATAGGCCATTTTTGCTTGTCAGTAGTGGGAATATCATTTTCTGCCAGATTCCCCAAGCAATTAACAAATCGGACTACTGATTGTCTGCCAATTTGTTGTCGAATGGTTGGGCCAGGGATAACAGCAGGTAAAAGTCCTCTGTTAGTTATTCCTGTATAACTCCAAACATTAGTTGGTACCCCTGTTGCCGCCAAACCTTGAATCGGCATTTGAGTTTTTTGCAAGACGATATAGTAATAATCTGTTGTGCTGGTTCTTTGGACAGGGGACAAAACAGGAGAAATCGGCAAGGCAACTTGAAAAGGTGTAAAAGTTGTAGTGGTGTCGTTGTCGTCTGGTGGCGCAGTCTGAGCTAATGCTTTTTCAGGAAATGTCCAAGGTAACATGAGCATACCACTAGCTCCCAATCCCCACTTGAAAGCATCTCGTCTTGAGATATTCATATAACTTAACTCCAAAATTTTTAAATTTGACAATCTGTCATACTTGTAGTTTTACAATATGTCATAGTTCAAAGCAACTAGATTGAAAAAATAACAATAAAACTTAAAGATTAGTTTGTAAGAGTTAAATAACTTAATAATAATCGATGCTCAAAGTAATATTTTTTATTGGGAAATTCTACCTATTTGCTGCCCCCTAATCTCGGTTAATAACAGAAGGACAGACTTTCAGGAACCTCAATTGCATGATCAAAAAAAAATGGTATACATAAAAAGTTAAGCTTGGGTAATGTTGCTTTGAGTTGCAGTGGCTAACGCGACTGGTGTCTTCTCTTTACTAAATAAGGATTGGAGAGAAACAGACTCAATTTTTATCAATTTTTAAACATCCTATAAATTTATCTGATTATATTGAGCAATCAAATTAATTTAACCGATTGACTTATTTTAATCACGTTTCTCTTAATCAATCTCCCAAACCTTTATTACAGTAAAGTTTGCCCAATTTTTAAAATGCCTCTAAGGCGGCTACAAATTATCAAATATAGTTATTAATCACCCGAGGCATAAAAAAGCTACAATTTAAAATTCTATCACGATTTATGGTTTTTCATGGCTTCAGTATACCAAAGCAATTCTCGGAAAAATGCCTGTAATTTAGGCTTTAAGTCTAAAAAAAGCAGATTTCCTTGCTCATCAAACATTTCCCCAACTCGAGAAATAGGAAATTTATCGGGGATAGGTAAACCGCCCAAAGCTAAACAGACAAGGCGTAGTCCAGATAAACAATCTAAGCCGCCAAAACCGCCAGCAGATACAGTACAAATCCCTATAGGTTTATAACGTAATGCTTGAGGCTCAAGATAGTCAAGTGCATTTTTTAAAACAGCCGGATAGCCGCCTTTATATTCCGGAGTCACGATCACAATACCGTCAGCTTCGCCTAATTTAGCGCAAAACTTTACTACCCCCGGGATAGGAATCGCCATTTGATTTAACCTTTCCTCTAAAATAGGAAGCTGATACTCTCCTAAGTCAATCAGTTCGGTGGCCACCCTATCCAGGCCTTGCAATTCTTGCAAAATCCACTGCGCTACTTTCAGGCTGCGCCGTCCTACTCGAGAACTTCCTAAAACAATTGGTACGTACAATTTTAAACTCCTTGCTCTGAGTTGTGTTAAATTTTTTAATGAAAGGATACAATTATCAATATTTAGGTTACATTAATGAGAAGCAAAAATCTTTAACTTAAAAAAATTCATAAAACTCGACTGTGCCCACAAATTTAACCGTTAACAAACAACAGGTGTTGGCTCAAATGACAGCACTCGCGCAAGAGAAATTCGCTCGGCGAGCGGCTCATTATGACCAAACCGCAAGCTTTCCTGTAGAGGATTTTCAAGACCTTTTCAACGCCGGTTTACAGGCTCCAGCCGTTCCTGTAGAATATGGCGGCTTAGGGTTAGGACACAGTACCGATATTTATACCCTTTGGATGATGACAAAAGAACTCGCCAAAGTAGATTTATCCCTAGCACGCTGTTGGGAAGGACACACCAACTCCCAAATATTACTCGCCGCTATGGGAAATGAAAGTCAGAAAAAGCGATGGTTTGAAGGCATTGTCAAACGGGGGGAAAAATGGGCCGGTTGGAGTGGTGAACCTCTATCAAAAATTCCCGGACAAACCGATAAAATCGGTACCCGTGTTCAAGAAGTTAAAGGAGGCTATATTATAGATGGCACAAAAGTTTTTGCTACCAGTGCCAACGCCGCACAATGGTCTATACTGCTAGTAAACACCGCCGGGGTAGGTGGAGTCCGACATCATAACGGAGCTTCTAGCGCAGTGCTAATGTTAGCTTGTGACTTATCGGACCCGAGCGTAAGCTTTGATGCTACCTGGTGGGAACCCATCGGTATGCGTGCAACCATTAGTTACCTAGTCCGTTTTGAGCAAACTTTTATTCCCCAAGAAAATTTAATAGGTTATCCTGGACAATATTTGCTAGAAGAATGGCAAACTCGATTTACTCCCCAGTATGGAGCGGCTTTTTTAGGTGCGGCTGAAGGAGCCTATGATTATGCCCTCAAATATATTAACCAACAGGAGAGACAACAAGACCCCTATGTACAACACCGCATTGCCAAAGCGGCTATCAATATAGAAACCATGTATCTTTGGTTGCAAAAGGTCGCTAAATTGTGGGAAAGCGGACAAGAACAAGAAGCCAAACCCGCCGGAAACCGTGTTCGGTATTTGGCTGAACAGTTAGCACTAGAAACCTTAGATCTCTGCGTTCGTACTTGTGGGGCGCGTTCTTTAATCAAACCTAGTCCACTAGAACGAATTTTTCGAGATTTATCCTTTTATACTCTTCATGATAATTGTGATCGGGTCCTAGCTTCCATCGGTCAAGAGATCTTAGGAGAAAGCTATGATCGCTCATTTTTTCAAAATAAGCCAAGCGCATCCCCTTAAGGTATGGCATTATTGCCTTTTGCCTATTAGCTTTTAACTTTAAAACTAGCTTTAAATCAAGAGGAATAAAACCAGTGGACAACGAAAACTACTATCTAAAATCCCGAGAATCCGGACAAAACATTTATGAAATCTGGGAACAGGGAAAAAACTATAAAGACTCTGTTACCCCTGCCACTTATGATCCTCAATACCGAACTTTTATGTGTCAAAAAATAGAGTCACTTGTTGGGGAACAAAAAACAAAACCCATTTTAAGTATTGGTTCAGGTAATGCTTTTGTCGAAAGCGATTTACATCAAAAAGGCTATGATGTGACAGCTAATGATGTCAACAAAGAAGCCGTAGAACTCGCCAGAAAAAAAGGATTACCCGCCATTTGGGCAGATATTAAAGATTGGGAGCCAATAGGAAAAACCTTTACTTTAATTTATGGTGATGGAGTGGCCGGCCACCTCTATGATACAATTGGCGGATTGAGAACCATTTTTAGGCGCTTAAAATTTTTGCTATCTGAACAAGGAGGAACCCTTTTAATTTCTAATGATCCAGCTACTAACGGTGAATTATTACACCCTCATCCTCAGCTAGAAAGTTTTTACTGGTTTTCGGCTGATTATATTTGTTCAGAATTAGTAAAAGCTGGATTTAGAACCGTTGAATCTGAGTATTTTGTTTATAATCGACCTATATCAGGACCTAGAAAGCGATTAATCGTTACCGGCAAAATTTAGGCTAAAAAATATGGATTTAGGATTGAAGGGAAAAATAGCCTTAGTAACATCATCGAGTCGAGGCATTGGCAAAGCAATTGCTCTTGGATTAGCGGCAGAAGGATGTCAAGTATTCATCTGTAGCCGCCATCCCGAAAATTTAGCTAAAACAGCTAAAGAAATCCAAGAAAAAACCCATCAATCCGTAATTCCTATTCAAGCTGATCTCAGCAATAAGGAAAGCATTGAAAGATTGGTCACGACTATTACTGAAAAAACTGAAAAAATAGATATTTTAGTAAACAATGTAGCCGGTCCGCCTTTTAATCGCCATTATGAATTAACGGATAAAGATTGGCAAGAATCTTTTGAATTAACTTTTTTAAGCCAAGTCATCATTTGTGAAGCTTTTATTCCTTTAATGAAAAAAAATCATTGGGGTAGAATTATTTTTGTCACTTCGGTAGCCATCAAGCAACCAGGAATATTAATTGCTAATGCTCAGAGAGCAAGTGTTGCCGTTTATGCCAAAACGCTCTCCTCAGAATTAGGGGAATATAACATTTTAGTTAATACAATTTGTCCATCTTTTGCTATCACAGATCAATATTATAAAATTGCTGATGAGGTGGCTAAAAAAAGACAAATATCCCAAGCAGAAGTTCTTGAAGAATGGCGGCAAAGTGTACCTTTAAAACGTCCAGCCAGTGCCGAAGAAGTGGCCAATTTAGCCGTCTTTCTCGCTTCTGAAAAAGCAAGTTATATTACTGGAACCTGTATACAAGTAGATGGCGGCTTTGTAAAAAGCTTATTTTAAAACAATAGTAGGGTGTGTTAGCGCAGCGTAACGCACCTTAACGCACCTAGGACTTACGCACTGTGATGAAAAAATTAGGACTGTAATACAAATTCTCTATAACGCTGCATTTAATCGATCTCCCCCCAACCCACGCCACTTGCTCTACTTGGGGGGACTCCAAGACCGCAGTGGCTCCCCTTGTTAAGGGGGGCTTTAAAGAAAAATAAATTGTATTATTAAGGAGAATTGGTATAACCAAATCATTGGGGTTTGAGATTGTCCGAGGTCCTTCGCCAGGCTCAGGATGACATAAAATCGTTGTTTTTAATCAGGAGTGCGTAACTCCTAGCACCTTAACGCACCTTAACCTCTAATTAAACTAATTTGTAATAAAATTCCCGATAAAAATGACGCGACTCATCACTATTTTTTAACTGATGAAACTCAACAATAGCCCATAACCCTTTAGCATGATTCGCGGCTAACAAAGACTGACTCGATTCACTCTCATAAAAAGCCGAAAAAGCCAACTCACCAAGATTATCAATAAAAGGAGCAATCTCAACTTCTCCCCAATCTTCAGGGTTTTCTGCCCCATAAACATGAATAAAAAAACGCTGTTCACGTTCACTTAAAATAAACTTTTTAAGGCGCGTAGTTTGGTCATAAAAATTGACCCAAGTTCCCAAAAAACGAGTAAAATTAATCACTGTTTTTTGATCAGGTTGGTTGCCATAAATCTCATTTCTTTCCATTGCAAACACTCTTTTTAACTTTCTAATTTTGGGGGATGGTGAAAAAACTCTCGAGAAAAATGACTACTTCTCTGACTACCATCTAAATAACGGACAAAACATTGAATTACTAAAATTCCAAATTTTTGATTAGCAATTAGATGCCTTTCAATCTCGCCGGAATTGTAAAAAGCTTGAAATCCTCCTGCTAATAAAGACGTACCTGCTACAAAAGGGATAGCTTCTACCTCTCCCCAATCTATGGCATCAGGTTTATTAGCACCATAACCGCGAAAAAACAGGCGATTATCTCGCTGTGTCAACACTACGCGGCTAAGATAACTTGTATTTGGCAGTGCATTAATCCAGTCTCCCACTAAAGGAAAAAGATCAATAGGTTCTTGCACACTAGGGCGCTGATCTGCCTTCATATAATATATATCTTGATTAATCTCAGACATTTTTTATCCTACTCGATAATAAAATTCTCGGCAAAGAAAATTGGGTTGTTTCGTATCTTTAAATTGAAGAAATGCGGCAATGATCCACAATCCTTGATTCGTATTAGCCGCCAACAAAGCTTCTACTGAGCCAAGATTATATTTTGCCCAAAAAGCCTTATCTCCCGAGTTACGATTGATAAATAAATTGACTTCAGTTTCGCCCCAATCTTGAGGGGATTGACTGCTATAAATATGTAACAGTAATTTATCATTTTTTTGCAATAAAGTAAATTTTTCTATCCACTGAGTTTTTTCATTAGAATTGACCCAAGTTCCTAGTACAGAATCAACATCATTAGTATTAGCCGCTAAAGCTGAATTTTGTTCCATGCTCATCACCTATTATGGTTTGTTTAGGGATTTTTAACGCTGAAAAATATCTGATTGACAAAAAAACTGTTAATTAGTTTTTTGTTTATGATGTAAGGCGAAAAAATTCGCGGCTAAAATGACTACTTCGATGACTATCATCTTGGTAAGATACATAAATCTGAATCACCAAAACTCCCAAAGCCGAATAAGCCCACAAATTTATTTTATTGCCATTTAACGGATAAAAAGCATGAAACCCTGCCGCAACAGACAAGTTACTTCCCGCATAAGCAATGGCTTCAACTTCTCCCCAATCTATGGGGTGTGGTTCATTAGCTCCGTATGCTCGAAGTATTAAACGCTTATCCCGTTCTGAAAGCAGCAAACGTGCTAAATAATTACTGTTTGGGTTAGTATTTAACCAAGTTCCCACTAATTTAGTCAGCAAAAGTTCTTTGCTTATGGGCGGTCGCTCATCGGCTTTCATATAATGTTCATAAACGGGCTTTTGCGTCATAATATAGATTATCGCTGAAATTGATTGAATTTTTGATTTTGTTGGCTTTTTTTATTTTACCCTTAAAGCTGTTCTTACAATTAATGTTAATGATGATCTATATCGATAAGGAGATACATTAGTGAGCTTTCCTCAAGTCCGTACCTTATTTATCGTCACGCCGGGTGACCCTTATCCGCCATTAAGCGGGGCCCATTTACGGTACTGGCAACTGATCAATATTATGAAAAAGTTCGGTTCGGTGGGAATTTTTTCAATTTTTCCCTTAGATTCTAACAATCAAACTATTCCCGGTGTGGAGTTAAGATATCACTGCAATACAGCTAAAGTAAAACGTTCTTTTTGGGACAATTTACAACGACAATTATGGTGGGTGTTTCCCCAAGGTTATCCGAGTTCTGCTCAACGCTATGCAGAAGCGGCTGATCAACAGTTAAAAGAAGTCCTTGCCAAATTTCAGCCAGATTTAGTTATCATTGAAATGATAGTACATCGGTATATTCCCACTCTTAAGGATTACGGATGTTCCTTAATTTTAGACGAGCATAACATTAATGGAATTTGGTTAGAACAATACTATAAAGCACGCCAAACAACCCAAAAACAAAAATTAAGTATTTGGCAAAAAATATTGCTTGCTCTTGAGCTTTCTCGGACTAAAATTATTGAACAAGAATTAATCGCTCAAGCTGATCAAGTTTGGACTTGCAGCAAAATAGATAATCAAAGCTTACAAGATTTATATGGAAGAAATTCTAACTCTTGGGTGATTCCCAATGGCATAGATGTTAGTTATTATGATAATGTACGCTTGGGGAAATGTGACTTGCCAGATGAGCTAAAAAATAAACAGCGAAATATCCTGTTTTTAGGAAAAATGTCTTACTCTCCTAATGCTGTCGCTGTTGAATTATTGATAGATAAAATTTATCCTCGACTACGACAGATTTACCCAGACTGCCGTTTATTATTAGTGGGAAGAGAACCTAATCAACGGATGCTAGAAGCGGCAGGGCGAGATAGTGGTATTATTGTTACTGGGAAAGTTTCAGATATAAGACCTTATTTAGCCGCTAGTAGTGTTATGGTAGTTCCCTTGCAGCAAGCGGGAGGAACTCGCTTAAAGATTCTCGAAGCTTTTGCTGGCGGCTGTCCTGTCATTAGTACGGCTAAAGGTGCTGAAGGATTAGAAGTAAAAGATGGCGAACATTTGCTAATTCGGGAGGAAATAGACGAAATTATCGAAGGAATTAAACAGATTTGGTCTGAACCTGATTTTGGACAAAAGCTTGCTGATTCTGCTTATGAATTGATTAAAGCAGAATATTCTTGGGAGGCAGTAGAAAAAAGAGTTTCCTCAGCTATTAGCGAATTGTTTAGTTAAAAATTAAACGAAAAGGAGAATTAATGAGTCAATCTATTGAGCAGACCACAGCCAATTTAGAAATTAATAATGTTCAAAATAATCACAATCAACAAAATCTGATTACTGAATTTGTAAAAAATATTAAAAACTATAGTATAGTATTAGCCCGTTCTTTACCTTTATTATGGGAAACGGCTCCCAAAGAAACGTCTATTATTATAATATTAGTTTTGTTAAGAAGTTGTATTCCAGCTATTAGTATAGCCATTAATAAACAAATTGTAGATGGTATTAGCCTGGCTTTAAAATCACCAGAATCAGCTAATTTTAGAACAATTATTAGTCTAGTTGTTTTTTGGGTAACTGCTATTTTTATTGAAAATATTTCTACCCCCTGGTATAATTCTGCTTTTATTAATTTAGCCGATAAATTGACGGCTAATATCAATATAAAACTAATGGAGAAAGCTGATACTTTTATTGATATTACTAATTTTGAGAATTCTAAATTTTATGATGAATTAGAACTGCTGCAAAATCGAGCCAGTGCCGAGCCTCTAAGTTTATTACAAGGTATTCTAGAAATATTGGCTATATTGATTACCCTAGTCTCAATGTTAATTTTACTTTCTACGACGGCTTGGTGGATTCCTGCATTAATTTTAGTAGCCTGTTTGCCACAAACTTATCTTTCATTTAAACTTGAGTCTGAAATTTGGAATAAGATTTTTTATAAAAGTCCTCAATCTCGCCGAATGCGCTACTATTCTAATGTATTGTTGACAGATACTTTTGTTAAAGAAGTGCGGCTGTTTGACCTTAGTGCATTTTTTCGTCAGCGTTATGTAGCGGCTTTTGAAGATAAATATCAAATGATCAGCCAATTAAGAGGAAAACAAGCTTTTATTACTACCATTTTAGGCATCTTAAGCGCTTCTGGGAATGCTTTTAGTTTTTGTTGGGTAGTGTTACAAGCTTTAGCAGGAAAATTAACGGCAGGGAGTATTCTTTTATTAATTCAATCTCTTGCTTATATACAAGAAAACATTAATAGATTGCTTCAGTCTTCTTTAATTTTACAAAGAAGTACCTTATTTATGGAGATGTTTTTTAGATTTATGGAGACTCAACCCTCGATGACTGTGAGTCTTCCTAGTAAAAATGTACCCAAGCCGCTACAATCAGGTATTGTTTTTGACAATTTAGAGTTTGCTTATCCAGATGGAAGAAAGGCTTTAAGCGGCATTTCCTTTACTTTACATCCGGGTGAAACAGTGGCATTAGTAGGGGAAAATGGTGCAGGTAAAAGTACCTTAGTCAAATTATTAGCGCGATTTTATGACCCAACTAGCGGCAATATTTATATAGATGGAGAAAATCTTAAAGAATTAGACCTCAAAGAATGGCGAAAACAAATTGCTGTAGTGTTTCAAGATTTTTGCCGCTATGCTCTGACCATTGGGGAAAATATAGCACTGGGTGATACTTCAGCGATGGATGATTTAGAGAGATTAAAACTGGCCAGTGAAAAATCCGAAATTGCCTATAAAATAGAAAAGCTTTCTCAAGGCTATTCAACACCGTTAGGTAAACAGTTTGACGGAACAGAACTTTCTGGCGGCGAGTGGCAAAAGTTAGCCATTGCTAGGGCATTTATTCGAGAAGATGACGCTCAAATTATGATTTTAGATGAACCAACGGCAGCCTTAGATCCTCGTAGTGAGTATGAAATTTTTAATAGTTTTGCTCAATTAGTTCGGGGTAAAACGGCTATTTTAGTAACTCATAGATTGGCTTCTGTACGGTTGGCAGACCGAATTTTGGTTTTAAAGGCGGGTAAGTTAGTAGAAGTGGGAACGCATGAGGAACTTTTACAAAAAAATGGAGAGTATGCAACGCTTTGGAATATGCAGGCTGAACAATATCAAATGAGTTATTAAATTTTGTTGCTTATTGCTTCCGTTTAGACTAAGTTTATAAGCAAAATTAACTCAGCTAGGGATAAAAAGCTGAGAAAAACCATAAAAAAAAGCATGAAAAGTGTAATCTTTGTTTGGCCAATTTATTCCAATGATCTATATTAAAAAGATAATAAATATCATTGGCGATCGCTCTTATATATAATGAGATCTGACTAGATTATAATCAGATCATAGTTACAGAGGATTAATGAGCAAAAATTATTAAATCACTGCTAATTGATTCAGACTACCAGTATAACCCGTAATTTCGATAATCGAATCAGTAGAAGCGGAGAAACCTGCTACACTATCATTGAGAGCTAAGAAAGTTTGTGCAGCTGCACCAGTGCCAAAACTAAAGGTCGCTGCACCATTGGCTAAGAAAACACTCCCGGTTAAGACAGCTTGAATACCTGCTTGTGTGAGTGCGCTAACTGCCCCTAATTTAGCTAAATTACTGGCTGAAACGGCATTCGGACCATCAATTTGATCAGAATTTATCTTGAGGTCAGTAATGCGGTCATAATTAGCTAATAAAGAATCCGTGAGGTTATTATAAACAAAGGTATCAGCCCCTAGTCCTCCAGTTAATACATCTGCACCAGCACCCCCCGCGAGGCTATCATCGCCACTACCACCATCGATAGTATCATTACCGCCATTACCGAATAATTGGTCAATCCCGTTACCGCCAGAGAGTACATCATTTCCTGCACCCGCATTGATGAGATCAGAACCGCCACCCCCGATATAAGCGAAGTTTTGTATAGTGGTTTGGCTACTATTAACGGCGAGTGTTAGATTTCCATTGGCATCGTAAGTATAGGTTGTGGTACTATCAACTGTACCATCCCCTTGACTATCAATATTTTCGCTGGTTAATCGTTTATTAGCATCATAGCTATAGGTGATAATAACGTCAGCAGTACCATTATTCCCGTAATCAGTGGTGGCGCTAGTGCGATTTCCATTAGCATCATAGGTATAGCTATAGGACTCTTCCGCCAAGCCATCATTATTACTGTCAATAGTTTGGCTAACTAAGTGATTGTTCGCCTCGTAACTGTAGTTAGTGACAGAATCAACGATAGTATCATTATTACTATCGACACTTTCGGTAATTAAATTATGGTTGGTATCGTAGGTATAGGCAACAGAACTATCAGCACCTCCATCCCCATTACTATCAATACTTTCACTCACTAAAGTTCCCTTGACAATATCGTAGTTGTAGCTAACAACTTTATCAATACTTCCATTTGCGCCAAAATCATAGCTGGCAGTATCTGTCAAATAGGAATAAGTCCATGTATGTCGCGTATCTACCACGCCATCATTATTATTGTCATTCTCATCAGAAGTTACATAGCCGTTGGCATTGTAGGTGAAGATTTCGGTGGAGTCAACCACCCCATTTGCATCGCTGTCTTGGCTGAGAGAGGTCATGTTGCCATTAGCATCGTATGTGTAGGTTATGATGTTATCAAGCCCATCTGCACCGTAGTCAATACTTTTAGAAGTTACATGGCCGTTGGCATCGTAGGTGTAGGTGTAGATGAAATCAGCCAGCCCATCTGCATTGGAGTCAATAGTGTCAGAGATTTGATTGTTGTTAGCATCATAGGTGTAGGTTTCGATGTAATCGGCCAGCCCATCTCCATTGGAGTCAGTAGTGTCAGAGATTTGATTGCCGTTAGCATCATAGTTGTAGGTTTCGATGTAATCAGGCTGCCCATCTCCATTGGAGTCAGAACTGATAGAGGTTAGGTGGCTATTGGCATCATAGCTGTAGGTCCTGATCTCATCAATTATTCCATTGGCATCGTAGTCAAAAGTATGAGAGGTTAGTTTGCCCTGAGCATTATAGCTGTAGGTTTCGATGGAATCAGTTATTCCATCTCCATTGGAGTCAGTAGCTTGAGAGGTTATGTTGTGGTTAGCATCATAAGTATAAGCGATGGTTCCTTGGCTTAGATTGATGACTCCGGCTGAAGATAATATCAAGCTCTCGCTGCCACTCACTGTATTACCAAACTGATCATTCTTAACTGAAATAAGAATCCCATCAAGAATTCCATCTCCGTCAAAATCCCCAAAAAATTGCGTTGCATCTAGGGATTTTATTACCCCATTATTGTAAAAGGTTTGATATTGATATAGATCGATGAGGCTATCGCTATATAAATCCATGTTTGTCAATAGTCCATAGGTGTAGGTAATGGTATTGTCAACGACTCCATCTCCATTACTGTCTACATTCTGAGTGGTTAATAATCCATTAGAGTTATAGCTATAGCTATTGCTAGAGTTAACATTAAGCGTTGTAGTCGAGCCAGTGCTATAGCTAACGAAACCTGATCCGTTGGTGGCTGAATTGTTAGGCATGGTAGTATCTTTCTTGCTACATGTTTATAGATTTTGTCGCGGGGGAAATCCTCTAGAAATAAGATTAGCCCCCGATATTTATTCCGTAATTCCAACTACGAAAGATTGCTTATTTTCAATATAAACCATTGACCCTTGCCAAGATGATCGAAAAAACGCAAGTTTTTCAAATTTTCCAGAAATTCAGGAATATACCTTAAGTTCAAGGCTATTTAAGCTATTTTTATATAAATTTTATATTTTTATATAGAAAGTTTAAGCACAGCAATTAATTGCAAATAATGGCTTAATTAAGCTTGTTTCTTCCCTCTAGAAGCCACTAAACCTAATCCTAACCCCAATAAAGCCACCACGCTACCTGGTTTAGGTACCGATTGTAGTGGCGTAGGAATGCCCGGCGTGATGATGTAGCCCGAAGATTGATTATTGCCATTGAGATTAGCGAACAACCTAGAGCTTGGTACTAAGTCAAAACTATCTGCATTGGTTGAACTCAGGAAGTTACTGTCGGTAATTGTTCCCGTTGCTTTGGTAGCAAATGCCCATTTGGTTAAATTGGCTAGGGTAAAGGTAGTCGTCGAGGGATTAAGTAGGTCAACAAAATTAAAGTTAACTGTGAGATTGGGCAATGGGGTTGCGGGGAAAGGGCAATGGGTAAGAGTTAGGAGAGTAAAACATTTCTTAATACAGAAAGCTTTATTTATGTCCAGGTACTTACTGGCTTTAAATATAAACTAATGACCCTTGCCAAGATGATCGACAAAATGCAAGTTTTTTAAATGTGCTAGAAATGTAGTAATATACTGTTAGTTAAAAAGTATTCAAGCTAGTTTGATCTAAATTTTATCTATCTATTCGAAAGAATGAAAAACCGTGATCGTATCTTTGAGTTTTCTAATCTTTCTCTGAGACACTATTACAAGCTAGATGGTGATGAGCTATGCCAGAGGATGAAACCCATAGAAGTAGAGTCTTGGCAACTCAGTTTGGGACAATTTGAGGGGACTGTCTCGCAAATTATCGGTGATGGGGTGCAAATGGATCTCCATCAGTACAATTCTTTAATGAGATATAAGGGAGTTTCTCTGCGTACTTGGCAATTTGGCCTGCCGGTTAAGCGACAATTAATCATGTTTGAGCATAAATATGAGCTAGAAGACAATTACATTCTCATTTGTCCCCCGCAAGTGGGATTTATGGGAGTGGAAAAACACTTTCACGGGACGTATATTTTCGCTTTTTCCCTCGAACGCTTGCAATATCTCTGTGAAACTCTACACTTACCTGAACCGGAAAAATTTCTCGGATGTGCTAATAGTTTCCCTCGTGTGGTAGCTTGCTCTCCAACTCAGATGTCCCAGTTACGTCAGTCTTTTGAGCAACTTTATCAAATATTTTGGACTTTCAATTGCAAGTGTCATCTACAAAAAGATACATTATTAATCAATTACCTTAAAGAGAAATTAGAAGAAGAAATCGCGGAAAACTTACTTCTTACTGTCGCTACATCCCAGAATATTAAACTAAAAAAAGTGATCATCAAACGTTCTTGTGTCCTAAAACAAGTAGAAGATTTCATGATGAATAACCTCACAGCAGAGATTAGCTGTAATGATATCTGTCAAACGGTCGGAGTGAGTAAACGGACTCTAGAATATATATTTAAAGAGTATTATAATATCACCCCTAAAGCTTATTTTAAGCGATTACGTCTAAATTATCTGCGCCAATGTCTGCGAGAAAACTATCCTCAATCTAACATTTCGGAAATCGCTGAAAATTTAGGTTTTTTTCATCGAGGACACTTAGCGGCTGATTATCAAAAATTATTTGGAGAACTTCCTTCCGACACGGTTAAAGTACCTGGACAAAATTAAAGTTAACAGTGAGATTGGGGAAAGGGAAAGGGGGAAAGGGCAATGGGTAAGAGTTAGGAGAGTAAAACATTTCTTAACACAGTGTGCTTTATTTATGTCCAGGTACTAAGTAGAGTCCTTGCTATCATCAAGAAATGAAGATTTAGCTGTATTGTTGTTAGAAGTCAGCCAAATTTTGGATATTCCCACAGCAGATGAAACGCATTGAACAACTTCGCTTTCGTCGCAATCCTCAAGATTATTTGCTTTCTCTGGAAAATCTGCTGCTCTAGCTAATTTTACCGTTCTAGTTTTTTTTCGCTGTAAAACTCAGCTTAACGACGAAATCTTGTAAACTATCTGAACCCATCACTTCAAGGCGCGGCAATGCCAGAAGATTATCTTCAAATTGGCTTAATCTAGAATCGCAAGATAAACCGATGCTATAACCACAAGCTTCGATCAAATGTTGAACGATGGGATTATAATCTCCATAAGGATAAGCAAAAGTTTTAATCGGTATTCCTAGCTGACGTTCTAGGAGCATTCTTGAGCGGCTTGCTTGTGCAATTACCGATGAATAGGACAAGCGAATCAATGATGGATGAGTTGCTGAATGAGAACCAAATACCACTCCTTGATCAGCTAGTTGTTGAATTTCACGCCATCCCATCAAAGCAATTTTTTCCCCATAAGTCGCATCCCAACTATTGTCGTAGCCGATACGTTCACTCACTAAAAACACCGTTGCTGTAAACCCGTATTTTTTCAAAAGCGGCCAAGCATACTCAAAAAAGTCTAAATAACCATCATCAAATGTCAGTGCGAGCGCTCGTCCGGGTAGAGGAGTCTGTGAAATCATTGCTAATTGCCAATCTTCCCAGGCCACACTATAAAAACCCCCATCTTTTAAATAGCGTAACTGTTCCTCAAATGCTTCTGGGGTCACTCGATATTGACTCATCTGCGGTGACCCTGTGGGGGCTACCCGATGATACATTAGAATGGGTAATTTTCGAGTAATGACAGACTGTGAAGTGGGGTTACCTTTTAATTGACCCCCATTCCAGCAAACATAAGCTTCTTGTTCGGGTGATAAGGCTGTAGGCTGTTCAGTGAGTTTAATTAATTCTGGGGTTTGATGTTCTGCTAACATTCCCTCTGGCTGACGCTGGAACAATTGTACTCGATAGAGGGGTGTCCAAATTTCTTTAACTAGAGATAATGTGGGAATTTTAGCAAAGGTTTCGCTGATGACTTTGCCGCCAAAGGGGTTTCCCCACTTAAAACCGGGTTGCTCCGGTTCATCTACGATCAAATGAGCATTAGCTGTAAGAATATAGCCGCCTGGTTTAAGTGCCAGAGCGATCTTACTGGTAGCGGTTTGGAGTTGTTCTAAATTGTCAAGAAGGTAAAGCACTTCGCTACAAACAATCAGATCAAACAGTCCCGGCAAAGGGTCTTTAATAATATCCAACTGCACAAAGCTAATATTATTTAAATCACTACAACGTTCAGCCGTTCGATTTAGAGCTACTTGGGAAATATCAGCCGCGATTAAATGATGGACGCGAGGAGCTAATTGAAGGGTAAAATGTCCTTCGGCACAAGCAATTTCTAGTGCTTGATTAATCTCTGTTGAGGGAAGTAGAGAGAGCGTTTGCTCATATTTCGTCTGTTCGTAGGGAGTGGTGTATTTCCAAGGATCGGGTTGAGTAGAAAATAGCGTTTCAAAAAAAGCTCGACCATAAAAAGCGGTTTGAACTCCAGGAGATGAGAAAGATTTTAATAAGTTCTCACCTTTATAAGGACGTATCATTAATTCTGGAGCATAGATAACGCGCTCGGGCTGTTGATTTGGGCCTGGAAGTTGAATTACCGGTTCTCTGCTTACTTGCGACATTTCTAGTAATTCCTGCGCCACAGATGCCGGTAAAATCGCTCGCCGATATCCTCCCTCTAGTCCGCCGCGACGGCCCAAAACTATAGTATTTGCTGTTAATAATTGCTCGATGGCACCTGAGCCGCTAAAGCCCAACCATTGAGTAGATTGAATTTTTTGGGCAGATTCGGCGAGTCTAGCTCGTAGTGAGGATGATGTATGCAAAGGTTTACCTAGCAACCCTTCTCTGACACAAGCACGACACAACTCAAAGCCATTGCTCAAACTCAAAGCCGCTCGCAAATCAGCCGCAGAGATAAAATTATTTTCAACGGGGATACTGACGCAACTCAGTGCTACACCCCCTACTGTTAATACTACATCAAGCTCAGGAACGGAAACTTGAATATCGGCAAGTTCTTCACTAATTTCTAGAGTTATGCTGCCGTCTTCGCTGCGTTTAGGTGGGTTAGTTGCTGTTTCGGGTACTAAGCAAATTTCCTGCAAAAATAACTCCCATTCTTGTTTATTCGGTAATTTGGGCAGAGGGGAATGATTTTGGGGTTCTGCTTTGGGGATTTGTGTCGTTTGGAAATGACCTTGATGCTCAAAAAATCGTTTTAAAATCGGCCAAGCAAAACTCGCCGCCACTGCATCTTTAATCAGCCAAGCACTAACCTGTTTATCCCATATCGGTAATTCTATCGTGCCTAACTCGGTTCCTTCCATTGTGACAACAGCATAAAGACGTTCAGCCGCATCAGGACAGTCAAGATCATAAAATGGCTCAGTCACTTCTAAAGAAATTGCAAAGGTTTTACCCACCTGTTGAGGAGCCGTAATTTGAGTTTGTTGTAAAACTTTACGCTCTAAAATTGCCATTGTGCTATGAGTTAATCCGATGGTTTGGGATTGATTTTCTAGTGCTTGCAAAAAGTCTCTAATAGATTCTTCTAGAGTGGGCCATAAGGTGGTCCACGCTGGCGGCTGTTGACAGGTAGCCACCAATACCGATTGAAAAAGTCTGTGAGCTAGAGGTTGTGAGGATAAGTTGGGGTCTTGGTCATTAACCAGTAATTCGAGCAAAGGCCGGGCATCTTTACCCTGACTCAAGCAAAAGCCAGCGAACCAAGCCGATAAAAGAAGTTTATATTTTGAAAGGGTATCTTTTGGCTGTCCTTGAGCATAATTAGGATGAGGGTTGTCCACGCGAGGATCTGGGGAATGGCCTTGTGTTATTACTTTTAGCGCGTCAGCGAAGATATAATTAACATCTCTCGAAAGAGAATTGGGACGCATTCTATAAAATGCCATGATCTCTTGAACGGAGCCAAATTTCGCTCCTATACGTGCAAGGCGCTGCCAAAAATCCCAATCTTCAGAGGTTCGCAAAGAAGTATCAAAGCCGCCAATAGACTGAGCTAGTGCCTTGCGAAAAACACAGCTATGAATGAGTAGAGGACAGCGAAGCGCCAACACAGGAAATAAATCTTTCAATGAAAGAGGGTATTGTTCAAGCATCGTGCTACCGTCGGGAGCAATGCGGCTGGTTCCACATTGAACAGCATCTAAACTCGAATCTTCCTCTAAGGCTTTTGTCATGCGTTCTAAATATTCGGCTTTGATCCAGTCATCCGCATCTAAAAACAATAGCCAATCAAATTTTGCTAGTTCTATCCCCCTATTTCTAGCGGCACTTACCCCTTGATTAGATTGAGCCACTAAAGAAATTCGATGGTCTTTAGCGGCAAATTCTTGAGCAATTGCCACTGTTTGATCGCTGGAACCATCATCAATGATAATCGCTTCCCAATGAGGAAAAGTTTGGGCTTGAATAGAGGTCAGAGTTGCTCCGAGGGTTTCTGCGGCGTTGTAAGCTGGTATAATAATGGATACATTCATATAATCCAATTTTAGATTAAAGCTAACTTAAAGATTTAAACATTCTTCTAGATTACTATATTATGCGTATTTATATTTCTGATGAGCATAAATATCCAGCTAAAAGAGTTGGCGAGCGTACCTCTAAAAGGCTGACAGATTTATTAGCACAAGGGTTAGGAGAACTGGGACATGATGTTTTTTATCATCTCAAAGATGAAATTTTAGAACCCCCGCCAGACTGTGTAAAGTTAGTGTCTAAACGAATGTTGGATGTAGATATTTTACAGCTTCAAGATATTCCTCTAACGGGAGATAATGGAGAGTTAGCGGCTCAGAGAATTCCTTGGGTAAAAAGTTTTCATGCGCCTTTTGGCAATCACGAAGTTTCACAAATTAATAAGAGAAACTGGATTTTTGTCTCTAAATCTCATGCAGAGAGCTTTGGTTGTGAGCGATATGTTTATAATGGATTAGACCCTAAAGAGTTTATTTATTCAGAAACTAAAGAGGATTATTTTATTTTTATTATTTTAGGCTTAGAAAGAGCAATTTTTAAAGGGTTAGGAATAGCTTTATATTTAGTTCAAGAACTCGGAATTAAGTTAGTGGTAGCAGGGTCTAGCCAAAATAAGTTTTATGAAAAACAATTTGCGGCGATGTGTCAAGAACAAGGGATAGAATGGGTGGGTGAAATAAACGGTCAAAGAAAGGCTGAATTAATCGCTGGTGCTAAAGCTCTCTTGTTTCCTACCATGATTAATGAGCCTTTTGGTTTGGTAGCGGCAGAGGCTTTAATTTCGGGTACGCCTGTAATTTGTAGTAATCGAGGAGCTTGTCCAGAATTAATATCGCCTGATGTGGGTTTTGTTTGTGAACGATATCAAGATTATATTACTGCTATAGAAAACCTGGAAAAAATTTCGCCGGCTGTTTGTCGAGAAAAGGCAATGAGCAATTTTCATTATTTAAAAATGGCTGAAGGTTTTGTTCAAGAATATTTAAAAGAAATTAATTTTTATCAATCATAATTAGGGCAATAATTCAAAGTAGAAATTTTTTTTAAGTAGGTTTTAGGTTTTAAAATAGATAAATGGTTTGGCTTTGAACCCAGGGCTATTTCATTCTCTCAAACGCCCTAACCCTGAAGGGTTGGGCTACACGAACAAAGCCCACCTGCGCGGGCTATTCGAAGAATTATAAGCCTTTTAGCCTGCGTAGGCAGGCTTGGTTCGTATAGCTCCAGGCTTCAGCCTGTGAGCGTTTCAAAAGAATGAAATAGCCCTGCTTTGAACCAAACCATTGTTATTGATTTGACTAAATTTTTAAGGCTGTTTAAAACACGCTTTCAGAATTTAGTTCAGTGTTATTAAATTAGCTTGTTTTCTAAACTGAGACAGTTTCTATTTTGACAATCAAATCATCAAAATCTTGATCGCCGCCACCGTACATATCTTCAAAACCGTATTCATTAGAAGAAATCGTTTTAATGTGAGTTTTGCCATCAGGGTTAGCGGCAGTATTGAAGAAATAAACTAGAGGCGGAGTAGAACCCTTATTTTCTGGGTTTTTCTCTAGGAAAGAAGTAGGAGTGCCGTTAGCAATTAAAAAGACACTGTATTCAGGTCCACCAGGTAAAGTATGTTGAAAGGTTTTGCCGCTTTGATAGGAGCCTTCATCTACACCGGGTATGGAAATACGATTTTTAACAACGGTTTGCGCGTAATTGGCGTCTCCGGGTTTGACTCCGCCTGTGCTACCATCTTCATTGATAGCAAAGATACCAAAAGTATTTTTATAACCAATGTTGGCAGGAATTTTGACAGTGATTGAAACTTGGTAATTTTTACCGGCTTCAGTTTTTATTGTTCCATTCTCTGAGATAGGTGGTAAAGAAGGTGGTGCTACAGTCTCGAATTTCCATTTCTGATTATCACCGCCATGTTTTGTCCACTGACTTATAGTTGCCCCGTCAGTAGTAGCACTACCGCCAACATCTAAAGCTTTGCTGCTGTGTTTGGCAACAAGGAAGAAATAGCCATCACCTGCATCTTGTAAGAGCCATTTTTGATTATCACCGTCTTTTTTTGTCCACTGGGTTATGGTTGCCCCGTCAGTAGTAGCACCACCGTTAACATCTAAAACTTTGCCGCTATGTTTGGCAATAAGGTAAAAAGAGCCATCACCTGCATCTTGTAAGAGCCATTTTTGATTATCACCGCTTCCTTTTGTCCACTGGTGTACTTTAGCTCCATCAGCAGTACCACCCTCATTAACATCTAAAACTTTGCCACTGTGTTTCGCCAAGAGGTAGTAATATTTTCCTGCGGTGGGCAGCACTGAAGCCATAGTTTAAACTCCTTAAATTACAGGATATTGAATATAAGTACAGCTTTTTTTAATTGCTGTAATGAATTGCTCAAGACTATATTTTCATCTTTTTTAAAAAAATACAAGGACAGTTAAGACAGTTAAGAAAAAAGTTTTTAGGACAGTTAGGACAGTTAAGACAGTTAAGACAGTTAAGACAGTTAAGACAGTTAATATTTTAGGGTGTCGTGTGTTGGGTGTCGGGTGTGGGGTAATTGTAGGCATTTTACAATTCTTTATATAGAGTGCTTTATTTATATCTGACTACTTAATCTGGCTATAGCTTGCCTTAAATTGGTACGAGCTTTTTCCTCAAACATTTCTCTATATTCTGACAAATAATAAATATGCTGCCGCGTCAAAAATTGACCTAATATTTCTACCCTTTTGCGCTGAAAAATTTCTAGGGGCACCCAAGAATACTCCTTTCTGATATTTTCTTCATACTGCCAAAAAACAGCATCTTCTCTGCCCAAAATCGACAAATCAACATCGACTAACAGTTGGGCATCTCTATCAGTAACTGCCATTTGATGCCCTGTAGCTTTAATTAAAGCCGATATTCTTTGAGCAATAGCCCGGTCAAGGCCAGAACGAAGAATAACCCTCTGTGCCCATTGCGAGCTTTTGTTTTCATTATCATTTCTTTTGGTATTATAAACAGCGTCATGAAACCAGATTGCTAACTCAATTTCTTCGGGATGGTTGGCTAAAAATTGAGTTTGAGTAAATAAACAAATACAGTCGTTAATATGCTCTAAATTATGATAAAAACGGCTCGGTAAAGAATAGGCACGGATTAATTGAGCAAAAACGTCAAAAGGGATTGATGGAGCCTTTAACTTCTGCCAGATTTCTTGCCAACGCTCTCTATTTGAAATATGTAAGTAGTCGGACATAAGTAAAGTTAACTGTGAGGTTAGGCACAAATTTGCTTAATTATGATTATAATACCTAAATTATAGTTAATTTAACTGGGTTGAAATTGGAAGTTTTCTGTTAACATAATTTTATGTTTAAAGGTATGCCTTTAGTCTTATAATTTATTTTATATCCTCCCTAGGGTATAAAGTGGTGAATTTGGAGGTAAATTTTAAAAATAATGTAAATTTATTTAATAAATGAGCAATAAATGAAAAAAATTAACTAAACTAGAAACAGAGAAATAACGTTCGTTTTTAACTTTTTAGTATGGTACTTTTTACCTAAGAACTGGTTACTTGTAAGCGCAGGAGCTTATAGGAGTTAGGCAATCCGCCTCTTTCGGCATCGTGGGGAAAAATGTTTACTTTGATACAAAATACACAGTGGTGGGTTACGGAGCGGATCAAAACTTATCCGTTTCTTATAAAAATTATCCCCGCACCTAACCACCCTACAATAAGGAAGCTTTTCTGATCACCACAAGTACGGGAGAGCCAAAGAGCGTAAGTTTTAGCTGATTAATATCAGTTTATATCTCGTTTTTCCATGTTCTCTTTTTCAAACGCTACATTTCACCTTGTAAAATCCTAATATTTTGTAGCTTTTTATACTAAAAACACAAGACCTTGTTTTCGCCTATTAGTGGCAAAAGTTGTAATTTTAGCTGGGAGGAGTATTCACCATGTCTAATCTAAGTAAGCCCGGATTTTCATCAATAAATGAGGAAAAGCAAGGAGAAATAGCTAGTGCGTCTCTTCAAACTGATATGTTGAGTAATGTTACTCAAAATTTATTATTTACATGGCAGAAATTGCAATTGAATCAAATCCCAAAATCGGGAGAGCCATTATTAGAAACAGTCGATGTTAGTGATAATAATTTAGTAATGCACTTAGATTTTGAAAAAGTTACAAATAATATTATTACTGATATATCTCCTGATGGAGTTATTAATAATGGTTATCTAAAAAAAGGAGCTAGTACAAATATTACCAATAGTCCATTTAATACTGTAGCAAAATTTGATGGTATCGATGATTATATTCATGTTAATAGTTCGGTAGATATTAATTTAAACAAAATTGCCAAACGCACTATTGCTCTATGGTTTAAAGTAGACAATAAAGATATTGCTGACCACAAACAAGTAATTTATGAAGAAGGGGGAAAAAGTAGAGGATTAAATATTTATATTTTTCAAGGACGTTTGTATGTAGGCGGCTGGAATACTATCGAAAGTGGCTGGAAAGGGACTTTTTTGTCTACTGATAAAATCTTTTCTAATAATTGGCATCATGTGTCATTGGTTTTAAATGCTCAACCAGACTTAAAATCGGTTCAATCAGGAGTTTTTTCTGCTTATTTAGACGGTCAAAAGTTTGGAGAAGGTAACGGTTCTCAAGTTTGGAGTCATTCAGGAAATGTGGGAATTGGTAATATTAACCAAGACACTTATTTTCATGACGCTTCTGCTCCTACAACAGGAGCATTTAAAGGAAATATTGATGATATCAGAATTTATAATCGAGCTTTAACATCTCAGGAAATAGCTGCTTTAAGAGTTTTAGGAAATAGTCTTCCAATCCCTGAGAATGATTTTTTTTCTACCTCAAAAAGCAAAAGCTTGACAATTTCAGAATCAACGCTTCTTAGTAATGATAGCGACCCGGATAATGATATATTAAAGATAATATCTATCAGCAATGCAAAGAACGGGAGTGTAATTCTTGATGCTCAGAGGAATGCAGTTTTTACACCGAATACTAATTTTACTGGGGATGCTAGTTTTGACTACGTTGTTAGTGATAATCGTGGAGGAACCGCAACAGCAACCGTCAAAGTTATTGTTAATTCAGCCTTGGCTTTACCCGACTTAGTGACTAAATATAGTCCCGCCAGCGTTCCTGCTTTACCTACAGGCATTGATGTATTTACTCCTACAGTTGTAGGAAATTCTACTAATACTATGAGTCCTCAGATTGCTGAATGGACGAGAATGGGACAAAGAGGAGACACGCTAGTTTTAACAGGGTGGCAGTTTTCTAATTTGACAGGAACAGAAGTTGGCAAAGATACTAAGTTTTGGGTATACGGACAAACTAATAATAATAATGGTGTTCTTCTACAAGCCACCGTTCAAAAGTTAGACGGAGATATAGCAGCTATTACCTTACCTGATAGTTTACCCCAAGGGTCATCGTTTTTAGTTTGGGTGCAAAATAGTTCAGGCTACAGCACACCTGTAATGATCAATCAAACAGAAACTTGGTGGATGCAGCAAACAGCTACCAGAGGGCAAGTTGCTTCTATATTTGGACGAAATTTATCTCAAGATGAAGGGACCCAAAATTCTCATATTTATCTTGAGGATGCTGCCGGAAAAGGCTATTGGGCTGACATCATAGCCGTTAATCCCTACAAGGTTGATTTTAAAGTGCCGCAAAGCTTGGCTAATGGGGATTATAAGGTTTTCGTTCACAACGGAGATGGAGGACAATATGGTTGGTCAAAACCCTTAACAATGACTGTTAATGATGGGCTAAATTATACAGGCTCTGTGTTTAATGTTAAAGATTTTGGGGCAAAGGGTGACGGAATTACCAATGATGCCGCAGCTATTCAAAAGGCGATTGATGAAGCCGATCAATCTGATTCGATGGCAACAGTTTATTTTCCAGCCGGAAGCTATGCCATAAATGCTGTTAATGGTTGGGCTTTGTATCCTGGGAGTTCAGATGTGCGCTTGCTTGGTGCTGGCAAAGATTTAACCACTATCAAGGTTGCTGATGGCTCTAATCAACCTTATTTGTTTCAAGTTAATGGTGAGAGCAATCGGATTACTTTTCAAGATTTAACATTGGATGCTAACAAAAAAAATGCACCCAATCTTAATACTGTGACTCACATCAGATATAGTGAAGACCTCCAGTATATTAATGTCAGGATAAAAGCTGAAGGAACACAGCCTTTTGATTGGCATAATAATAACCGTGTGTTAATGAAAGATTCCGACGTAATTGGCCAAGCCAACTTTTTAGGAACCGCCAAACAGGTTTTTATTGATAAGACAAACTTTTACGGAACTAATTATACCGATATGCTACTGATTGGTTTTGGTACACAAATGCTGTCCATTACTAATTCAACGGCTCAAAATTTAGATACTTCTGATCCCAACAATGGAAAATGGCTAAAAGGACGTTTTTTTGTAGAGCAGCCTCATTGGGCAAGTTCTCAATATCAATATATTGGCAGTAATGAAACTATTGATCTAGCTCCACCACCAGCCGATTTTAATGGAGATGGAGAAATAGATATAGATCGCAATTCTGGTGAGCAAATTATGTGGGAACAAGGCGGTGCTAAAGACCATTTTGGGTTAGTTACTGCTGCAACTGCTAATCAAGTTACAGTTAATTTTCCTTCTGTTTCTGGAGTGAATGGAAACTGGAATATGACAATAACGCAAGGAAAAGGAATTGGTCAAAGTCGGAGAATTAAAAATTTTAATCAGGCAACCAATACTTATGAAATAGAGGGTAGCTGGAACGTAGTCCCTAACCAATCTAGTGTCGTTGTAGTTAGTAAATTACCGAGTAACATAGTAGTTTATGACAACAAATTAGATGGGACTACAGAAGCCTATAATTCTCCCTCTCATGTCGCTTCAACCGGAGTACAAACCTTTCACGGAGGAGTCGACATGATAATTGATCACAATAGTTTTCATGAACTTCGTAATGGTGTATCATTGTGGTCTGGATGGTCGTCTGGGAACAGTGAGCAAGATACCAACCCTGTCAATTTTGCTCAAGTCACTAATAATAATTTTAACCAAAATCTTGTAGGAGTAAATTTTCCTGGAATTTCAGGAACAGCAGGAACAAATATTTTAGGAAATGTTGCTCGGGGCAATTATTTAAACAATGTTGATGTTGCTTTTGGGATGTCTATGATGAACCCTGATCTTTATAGCTCATCTTTAAATGCTAACATGAATGTGTTTGAAAAAAACACACTAGAACAAGTAAAACAGTTCATGGATATTAATCAAACTGACCACATTGGCAATACAATAGTTTTGCAAAATACTTTTCTTTAAAAATACCTAAGTACAAATGTTAATTAGAATAAATTAAACCAAGACTGAGATTTTTTAATTGGCTCATAAAATTAAGTAAACCATATCCTGTATCACCCGTAAAAAGCCAAAGAAAAGCACGACCAATATCGCGCAAAATGCGAAGCCAAGATTCAGAAGGTTGCTCTGAGTGTACCGAAAGAGGAGTAAAAACAATGCCTTGGCTACCTAACACTATGATACCAATGGCTATTGCTCTCGGCATATGATAATCAGAAGTCACTAGGTAAAGATGTTGAATGTGCTTTTTTTTAAAGTCAGCGACTAAAGAAGTAAAATTAGTAACAGTATCAATGGCTCGAGCATCAATATGTAATAGCCTTGGGGGCACACCGGCCATCTGAAAAAGTTCTTTTGTTTTCTGAGTATTTGGGCCTGATGAAACCCAAATTTCTAAAGATGGATACCACTTAGCCAGTTCAGCTACAACCTCTTCTCGTCTAAAATCTCCACCTAAAATAAAGAAAGCTTGTGGTTGAGGGGCTTGCTTGAAGGCGGTCATTAGTCGGATGGGGAAAAGACTAATCCACAGTACAATAAAACTTAAGCTAGTTAAATAGATAAAGCGACGAATTTTATGGATTTTATGCTTTTTCACTAAAGTTTACTGAAGGATTTTGGCAAGAGTTTTTTATTAATAAAAACTTATAAACATCTATTAGTTTTTTGGCAGACTTCTCCCAAGTATAATTATTTAAAATAAACTCACGAGCGCGATTTCCCATAGCTTTTGCCTCTTGAGGATGACTCAAACAATAATTTAAAGCATCTGCTATCGCATCAGCCATAGGTTCTACAATCAATGCAGCTTTAGCTGTTGCCGCTTCAGGAAAATTGCAACCTGTTGTAATTATACAGGATAATCCTGATGCCATACCTTCCAAAACCGACATACTAAAACCTTCTGAGTAAGAAGGAGCTATATATAGACTAGCGGCAGCCAGCGCAGCATATTTTAATTTACCAGTTAACATCCCTGTAAAAGTGACTGCATTTAAACATTTAGCTTCGGCAAAAAAACGTTCTACTGTTGATAAAAATCCGATGTTATCAGGGCCTGCTACAACTAAATGAGTTTCAGGAAATTGAGAATGCACCCGTGCAAAAGCAGGGGCAAGTAAATCTAGCCCTTTTTTAGGATCAATACGACCTAGAAAAAGAATTAAAGTTTTGTGACGAGTTTGAGGAAATTGCTGATAAAAACTTTCGGGATCTGATAAAAAAGCAAATTCATTATGATCAATTCCATTGGGAATAATAACATAATGTTTAAATCCTAATGATTGAACATGATCAGCTTCAAGATTGGCAATTACTTGAATGAGACTAGCTTTTTGTAGAGCCTTTTTTTCAAAAATATTATAGTAAAAATTTTTTTTCCAGCTTTTATAGCTTAAAGCCCAAGGTTCTAGCATTCCGTGAGGAGTGACAAGATAAGGAATTTTTTTTCTTTGGCAAAGCCATTGAGTTATTAAAATTAAGGGAGAAAAAATTGTATGAGTATGGATTATATCATAATTATTAATATTTTTAAATAGCCAAGTAATTAAAGATAAACTTAAAATAAAATCGTGTTTATTCCAGCTATCAAAATATCTGATTCTATACTTTCCTTGGTCTAACCAATGATTAAAAACTACATCCAATTTTTGTGCGTCGTTCGCATTAGTCGTTATTAAATCTATATTAAATCCTTGAGATCCAAGGGCTATAGCTATATCTTGAACTACCTTAGCAATGCCTCCATAATTAGCACCGACATAAGGCGTAATAATCAAAATTTTCATGGTATCCTATTGGAAATAATTTAAATATTAAGATTAAACTTTTGATAAAGCGGCAATAGCTTTTAAAATCCCTTCAGAAAATTGAGTCGGACTATAATTAGTCACTATTTTTTGGCTGGCTTTTCCCATTTGATTTTTTAGAGTAGGATCTATTTGATGGATTGTTAATAAACTCCGAGCAATATCTTGTGTGTTTTCTGGATCAAATAAAAAACCATTTTCGCCCTCAATAACAAGTTCATAACTAGCTCCTACCGTGCGGCTACACAGAATTGGCAGTCCGGCTGCACAAGCTTCATTAACTACTAAACCCCATTGTTCTTGTAAAGCCGGATGAACAAAAGCACTAGCTAATCCATACCAATCACCTAATGCTTGATAAGATATAAAACCCGGCAAATGAATGCTATTTTGTAATTGTTTTTCTTGGATGAAATTACGGATAGTATCTTCTTCTTCTCCACTGCCGCAAATGACTAAATTCCAAGCTTGATTATTTCCAACTTGTTGACGATAAACTGCAAAAGCTTCTACCAAACGGTGGACATTTTTACGTTTGAGTAAGCGAGTAAGAGCTATAAAATAAGGTTTATTAGGAATTTTTGGCTGTCGTTGTCTTGCCGCAGCCGGGTCAAGTCTTGCCGCTTCAGCAGATTTAGTAAAATAATCGTTGTCAACTGCATCATAGCCCAAAAAAATGCGATCAGATGGAAACCCTAACTTAACAAGATAGTCACGGTGCAGTTTACCTCCTACAAGGGCGGCATCATATTTTTTTATATATAGCCAAAATTTTAGTCTTTCTTGCCACCACTGCCGCTTTTCATCATCCCATTTCGTTTCGCTCATCAAAATAGCTGGCACTTGATGACGTTTACACCAGAATAGTGCGGCGCGAGATAGAGAAAATCCCCACCCAGGAATAGCAACAATATCTGGTTTAAGATTATCTAGACAAGATGATATTAATGCGGCAGCTTTTTCTTGTTTATAGTTAGCGGTAGTAGAGCTAGGTAATAAAGTTTTGAGAGGGAATGTAATTTCTCGCTCTAAATTTCCCCAAGGATGTTCTAGAGTATTATCTGTTGCTTGAATGGCGGTAAAGTTCCAACCTTTTTCCTGACATACTGAGTAAATAGCACGTAGTCGGGCAGCATGATAGCTTCCAATATTTATGAAAATTATAACAATAAGCATGAATTATTACCTAAGCTAAACCTAAAGCCTTTAAAGTTTCATTAGCCATTCTGTCTAAAGAAAAATATTTTTGAAAATTTTGGTACCCATTGTTAGCTTGCTGCTTTAAATAAGACAGTTGATTAATGGATTCAATTAATGTTTGGCCAACAGATTCAGGACTAGGGGATGGTGCTATTTTTACCCACGAAGCATGATCAAGAACATCAGACGCACCATTAAAATTAGTAACAACAGCAGGAATTGCTCGCCCTACTACTTCTATTAATGCTAGTGGTAGTCCTTCAAAATGACTGGTCATAACATAAATATCTAACATCGATAAATAAGCTTCTGGATGTTCCAGCCACCCTGTAATGTACCATGTGTTTTCTGGAGCATATTGACGCAACTGGTTTTCTATATTATTTCTTTCTGGCCCGTCGCCTATTAATAACAATTTGCTTTTTATTCCTTTTTTTATAGTCCACAGCCAAGCATCAATTAATAATTGAAGGTTTTTCTGAAAAACAAATTGGCCAGAAAAGCCAATAATGGGTAAAGAATCTTTCCAATCATTAAGAGTTGTGGGATAAAATGATTCTAAATTGGGAAAAGAACAGCCATGATGGACAACTTGAATAGAACATGGATAATTATAATAATTTTCCCACTCTTTTTGACAGCCTTTTGAAACGAGAATTAAAGAATAGGAATGTTTTTTATACCACCATTTAAGCAATCTACCTCGAAGATTTCCTAAAGGACGTTGAGCTTTATTAGCTGTCATTGGAAGATGTATAACACCACCTACAGGAGCAACATTTGCCATTAAAGCTCCAGCTAAATAATCCAATCCATCTTCATCATATTGCTGATTAACTAAAATAGCATCTGGAGCAATATCTTGACAAATTTTAGCAACTTCTCTCTGTTGTTTGGTGTCAGTTATAGATTGCAGAAATCTTAAAGGTCGATGTTTTAATCCTAATAAATTTTGACGATAGACTGTCGCTCCCTGTGCTATTAATTCCTTTGCCCAATTATCCATATAACTTAGGTTTGATAATAAAACATATACATCCCAACCTATTTGGTGTAAACCTTGAGTCAGATAGATTAAATAGCGTTCGCCGCCACCGCGATCACTGGAATTAGAACTGATAAGCAGTAAACGTTTACTCATTTGATTATGTTATCTAATTAAAGTTAATTTAATAAAAATGAAAGCTAAATTTTGCGGAGCTAATATTGTCTAGGTTTTACTCTAGAATAGTAGGTAACTATAAGAATTACCCCTACTTGAAAGAAAAACTCTTGTATAAATCTTGCTATCCCATGAGTTAAACCTACCATTGCTGGGCTAATTAATCCTATATAGATAAGTTGGCTTACCTGGCTTCTTTGGTAAACAGCAGATATCCAAAGATTTTTAAATAAAAATCCAATCATAGCAAAAAGAAGCCATCCTAAGTAACCAAACTGAATAAAAGAATCCCCTATACCAGTCAATGTAGTCCCACTGGGTATAGAGTAGTTGTATAATTTTTTTAGTAGATCATCTGTTATCCAGTTAAATTGTAGAGATTGTTTTAAGTCAAAGCCTACAAATTGTCCAGGAACATATTGAAATATAAGACTATCCCAAAAACCGGTACCACATCCATAAAGTCCTGTATTTTCTATAGCATCCATAAATAATGCTGCGTTTCTTAATTCTAAAATTTCTCCCTCTTGTTGTACTTTAAATGTTGTCTGTGTCTCTAATATTAATTCTTGCCATTGACCACTGAACACTAAATCCCAAAAACCATCACGTAAATTTCCTATTACAGGAATAATAAAAATTAGTCCAACTATCGCTAAGATAATTAACCATCGAGGCGGTAAAAACCGATGCACTAGCCAAAACGACAAACCTACTATAACAATAAAAGTCATTGTTGGTTGCCGCCTTCCTCCAAAAATTTCTGTTAGAAGAGGCCAGCCAGCAATTATTGTCAAAATCAAATTAATTATTTTAGGATTCTTTAAGGTTTGCAACAAAAAAATTGCGAAAGCAATATTTACAACCTGAGAGAAAAAAAGATAAATAGTAGCTGGACCAGTCCAATTTCCATTTCCAGCAATTTGAACAGTTGTCCTAAAAAGTAAAAAACGAAACAACTGTCCTATGATCATTAGGACAATACCTGCTCTGAATAACTTCTGTTCGTTAACAATAATATTTAGCTTTGCCAACCATCTTGGATTAGGTTTTCTTTCATAGCCTATCCAACAAGCCGCCGCACAAAGACAAGACACTAATAGTACCCTCTCAAGAGCTTTCGAGTTAACTCCTCCAGGATTATCAACTAAAGAAAATGCTTGAGGCAAAAGAAAAGAAGTAAATATAGTGCCCATAAAGAAGGGATATTGATAAATTCGTTCTATGCGAATCAGTCCCCAACCTAACAAACCTATGCAGATAAGAAACAAAATATCTCGGTATGCTTCTGCCATGAGGATTAAATATTATATTTTAGTAATTTTAATAATGTTTTGTAATAATTTCCCATAGTTTATGTTCTGACTCTTTAAATGTACGTTGTAAATAGTTTTCAGTGTTATCTACTTGACTAAAGTTCTTGCCGATGATATAAATTTTCAATAATTTTTCTGTGATTACTTTCGCATTACCGATTGGTACAATAAAACCATCCAGCCCATCTCTAACAATAGATCCCGAATTATAAGTTGTAATAATAGGTACTCCTAAACTTAATGCTTCATAAGTAACCATTGCCGAGCCTTCACCAAGAGAAGGTAACACTAAAACATCAGCCCAAGTATATAAATTTTTTATTTGAGAACGGGGAATTCTTCCTGTAAAATCACATAAGTCGCTGTACTCAGCGATACGCTCAGGTTTAATTTCAAGAGAACCTACAACTTTACAAGTAAAAGGAATTTGGCCTTTAATTTGACGTAAAGCTTCTAATAAATAAGGAATTCCTTTTCGTAAATTAACAGAACCCACAAATAATATTCTTAACCCATCTCCTCGTTCTTGTGGAGTTTGGATTATAGAAGGATCTGAGTAGGTTATATTATCTTTTAAACGACCTAATGGTACTACTGATATTTTCTCGGTATCAACTCCCCCAATTATTAAAGAATCTTTAACAAAACTAGAACCACAAATAATATGAGCGGCTAAGTCTTGTTCTCGATGCTCTCGTTCCATTAACTCTAAGTCAGCTTGATTTACTCTAAAAGGAGTTAATGACCATTCTGGCCATCTCTTTTCCTCTTCTAGTAAAAGTTGATAAACAAGCGAGTAATCTGCTATGGTTTGGTCTAAGATACAATAAATTCCTTTAGGTTTAGCATATTCAAATAGTTCTAAACAAGCACTATTAAATCCATAAATAATGTTAGCTTGTCCTAAACCACGTTTAATAATTTGCTGACAAAATTTTTGTCCTCCTAAAATAAAAATTTGTGAGGCTTGGTCAGATGAAGCTTTTTTCAAAGCCTGTACATATTGATAACCAAATTTAGGAAAGTGAATAATTGTTGCATTTTCAAGCTCGGGTTCATAGCGGTCTAGTGGTTTTTTGATTAAGTTGGGCAAACGGTTATAAATTTTAGGATGCTGTAATAATTTAGCAACATTACCATGACCTGAGTAAAAATCTGTGTAGAGTCTATCCAAAATCCCCCAACGATGAAATAAAAGAGGTTCTTGATAGTGTTTTCTAGCGCCTAGTTGTGCGATTAAAACTTTTGAACTAATCATTTTTATTAAGGAGATTTTTTACTCTAAAATTGTTATTAGTGTTAACTACAAAGTTTATAGAAATTACCGTTTGAGTGAGATACAGAGTGGCTAGTTTTAGGGAACAGCGAAGAAATTTTGTCTGTACCTTGTGAGCTTGGGAATTGCTATAAATTTTTAAAAATTTTTCTTTAACGATTTATTTTTCGATTAAGTTGAGACAATCCTAGTTTTAAAATACTGCATTTTTCTGTTTGAATTGTATTTACTTTTACCGCATTCGAATTAGCTTGAATTGAGGCATTTGAACTAAAATTTTTTAATAAAAATCTATAGGTTGATATAAAATGTCCAGCAACTAAGTGGTCAGTAAGATTTATTCCAGGGTGAATCATAGCAATTTGTTGAGGATGCCATAGTCGACAACCAACTTTAAACCCCAGAGCCGCCCAACAAGTTTGTTCCGCCCAGCCTGGAATTTTTCTAAATATTTGTTTTAATCTATCGTTACCTAAAATCCATTCAATGAAATCTAAATCATAAGCTTTGTTTCGAATAAACATAATACCTGTATTAACTTTACTTGGAATTCTAAGATTATTTATACCTAAAAGATGCCAAGGACGAATAGAGTATGCTTGCTGATAATCCATCATAAAAAGTGCAGAAGTTTCACTATTAGGCCAGCAGAACATTCCATCAAAAGGCCTAAAAAATAGCACATCACTATCGCAGTAAGCAATATCACCTTGACTAAAAAGTGGAATATCTAATAGTTTTAATCCTAATACATTTTCGTAACGAAATTTGTAGCAATTTGGATGTCTTTTTAAAAGCTGGTTGGTTAATTCGTCCGCTTCTGCTCGAAGAACAATTTTTACATCTTTTAGTCCTTTTTTTAATTTTTCTATATCTTCAGATGTTAATGAGCCATCATCATGTATAATCAACTGTAAAGGCAGTGAAGAAAACTTAAGTAGAGATCCTAGGCATAAAAGCCCCATTTCTAAATGTTGGTGACATAATAAGCTATGTATATTTAGTTTGGCTGACATTTTATCTCTTTTTTGTTTACTAAAATTTAGACAATTAATATCGAATAAAACTCAATTCGTTACTTACATAAACTATCTAGTAATTCTTTATAGCAATTGCCGACTTTTTCAGGAGCAAATCTTTCCAGATAAGCTGCACGGATGACTTCTGGCGTTATAAAGTTTTTTTCTATTAAAATCATGGTTTCTATAAAAATATTAGCCAATGTAGTGGGATTAGCCGAGTGTACTACTCTACCTAAACGACTATCAGATAAAATATCGGGTAATGCGCCTGCGTCAGTAGCTATAATGGGTCTGCCACAACCTAAAATTTCTAACGCGGCTAAACATTGTCCTTCATTACGAGAAGTAAAAGCAAATAAATGGCATGAAGCGATCGCCGCCTCGATTTTATCGTTAGAAACGTTACCATGAAAAATCACTGAAGATTTTATTCCTAAATCATGACTAAGTTTTTCTAATTCTTGGCGCAGATGACCATCCCCAAAGATCTCAAGAGTTGGCTTATAATTTTCTTTGTTTTCACCATAAAATTTAGTTAAAAATATTTCCTGAAAACACTGAAACGATTTTAAAAGTAAAGGAATGTTTTTATCTTCAACCAACCTACCTAAAAAACCTATTTTAAAAATTTTGTTGGTTGGGAAAGGTTGTAGTTTGCCTGGTTGATGAGGAATAAGAGGAATGACTTCTATTCGTCCCTGATAGCCAAGCTCGTGTAAAACATTTATAAATGAAGATGATTGAACCAGAATAATATCAAAGAATTTAATTATTTCTAAAACTTCCTTTTTCTCGAGGGTAGTTTTTGGTAGCGAGGGTCTGTAAGGAGTAATGTAAATAAAAACAGCTTTTTGACTTTTTTTCGCTCGAAGCTGTTGCATTATTTTGCTAGGAAAAATCTTGTTGAACAAAATTATCTCAGCCTGTTTAACTTGTTGAATTCCTAGCGGCAATAAGATCCAATCTGGTACATTCCATCGGCAGCCCCAACGCCAAGCAGTCCGAAAAATTTTTACTTGTGCCTGTTCAATAGAGTGTAATAAAGGTGACATTTGACCCCAGCAAACTAATCGGCAGTCATAGTTTTTAGATTGAAGATAACAAAGAAGATTTTTGCTAAAAGTTTCAATTCCTCCAATGGGAGCAAATCCGCCCATATAAAAAACTATTTTCATAATTTTTAAAAAATAATTGTGTAAAATAATGTGTTTATATTCGGTGTGCTTTTCCCCTTGCCTATTTTTTCAAGACATTTTCAAAGAGTTGAAGATATTTGTCACCAATTGTAGCCAGCGCAAAGTATTTGGAACGCTCATAAGCTTTCTTTTCTAGAGTCAGCCGTAAATCAGGTGTTTCTTTAATCTGAATCATACATTCTGCTAACTCTTGGGCATTACCATTTTCAAAAGTTAAACCGTAGCCTTCTAAAACCTCCCCTAAACCCCCTTGCCGCGAACCGATAACAGCTTTTCCGCAGGCCATCGCTTCCACTGCTACCAGACCCATCGGCTCTGCCCATTGCGACGGCATCACTACAACGCCAGCCTCATTCATTGCCTTGACTAATTCTTCATCTCGTAAGAAGGGATACCAGCGTAATTGTGATGAAATTCCTAGCGTTTCTGCTAAATTTTGCCACTCAGATAAATAAGGTCCTTGCCCGTATAAATTAAGTGTGTAAATTTTTTTCCTTTGTTTACAAATTGCCAAAGCTTTCAGCAAGCTATCAACTCCTTTTTCGGGGTCCATTCTGCCAAAAAAAGCAAAATCATTATTAATCGCTATATTGGGCAAGGGTCGAAAACAGCTTTGTACAGGATTATAAATGACAAGTCCTTTTGGGCTTCCGATTTGTTTCTCAATAGTATGACTAACATAAACATGACTAGCGGCTAAAGGCAGTATTGCCCTCCCTAAAAGAGTTCTAACTAGACTTCGCCAGTTAATTTGATTTGATTGAATCAGTTCAGGAATGTATATTGGATGTATCCAAATTATGGGCTTACGAGATAATAGCCATGAGGGTAAATGTCGAAGGCTATAACCTTTAGAAACAATCACATCAGTATTACGCAGTAGCGAATTCCAGATGGCAAAATTTGGACAACGGATAAGTGGAAAATTAAAGCTCATATTTTGAGCCTCAACAGCAGGGGTATCGGTAACAACAGTTACTTGATGTTTTTGTTGAACCCAATAATTAGCTAAAGTGTAGGTAACTTGTGTGACTCCACCAATGATCGGGAAAAATTGACTCGAATGTAGACAAATCTGCATTGTGTTAAGTAGGTGGACAAAACTAACGTTAACTGTAAATTCAATATTTACCAGCCGCGCAGGTCCCGCAGCAAATAACCTAGAGCCGGCGATCGCCCAATCAATTCTCTAATTGCTGAACGCAAGGGACTGGGTAAAAGCTGAAAACGGTAGACTTGAGGTTGAAGAGATTTGGGGGGATGACCTTTTTTACTTCTTTCAATGGGTTGCTCTGTGGAAATACGATTAATGAGAGATTCGTAGTTTTTCCACATTAGCGCTTCGTCAAAGTCAGACCGTGCCCGTTCAATTACGGCTCTACAAAAAGCTTGGTAATTTTGACAGGCATACAGCACTTGTCGGGCTAAAGCTTGCGTATTGCCTAAAGGTGCAAACAGCCCTGTTTTATTGGCTGTGACAATTTCTTTTGTGCCAATGTCAATCTCCCAGGCCACAGGTACACACCCCATACTCATCGCTTCAATAGTAGCCATCCCAAATGACTCTGCTCGACTTAGCATTAACAAAACTTTGGCGGATGCAGCAGTGGAGAAAATTAACTCACGTTGAACATACCCATAAACCTGAATACGCTCAGAACTGGGTAATTGAGCAATTTTGGCTCTAAATTTTGGTGAAATTTGACCAAACCAGTGTAGTTTGCCGGCAAATTTTAATTTAATGAGTTGTTTCCATAATCTAAGAACATCAAAAGCTCCCTTTGTTGGATTATCACCCCCCAAAAAAATTAGGTCGTCTTGCCGTACCAGATTTAATTGAGGTTGTTCAGGAAAAGCACAGCCATTGTGAATGACAGATAGTTTTTTTGGTTGCTTTAAACGATGTCGAAACTTACCGGTCATAATTTCAGATACAGCTACAATGGCTTCTAAATTATCTTCCTCTTCTAAAGCTTTTTTCCAATACCCAGGGATTGTGTCATGGACCACATAAACAGATTTAATGTTAGGAGATAAGTAGGGAATAGCCGCTTCTAATTCTCCACAGCCATTAAAAAACAGCATATTTTGTGGGTTTTGTTCTAACCATTGTAGGAGTTTTTCGGGTGTTTCTGGTGCGCCGCCATACAATCCTAAAGACGATACTCGAAAATTTTCAGTAGTAATGGAGGTGGGGGGGGTGAGTAAGAGCATTGTTGTCTCGTGTCCAGCTTTAGCCGCTTGACGGCAGCAAGACAAAGCCACAGAGGTAATACCACCAGCGCGATCACCTGGAATTAACCAACAAAGTTTCATATAAAGTATTAAACCTAATTTTTAGGGAAATTAATTAGAATCCAATTGCCAGAGCCAGTTTTCAAGGGTTTGAGTGCGGCTTTGCCAAGTCTGCTGACGAGCAAACGCTAATTGTTCTAGGCTTTTTTCATAAGCTTTCGGTTTTTCTGAAGCCGCTAACTCTTGGTGGATTAAAGCGAGCGCATCCTCTGGAGAAAAGAATAAATTAATCCATTGAGGATATAAACAACACTCAGGTATTTTGGTACTCAGGAGGGGGCGACCACTGGCGATGCCGTCCATAATTTTAGTAGGACAAGAAGCTTTGTTAAAAGGATGATCAATTAAGTAAGGAATCCAATTGACAGCACAAGACCAGTAATACTTTGCTACTTGGTCTGAGGGAACTTGACCAATATGCCGCACATTAGGCAATTGTAGCACCGCATGACGAGTTGCTTGCCAACCATCTTGAGCAAATGTTTCTTGTTCGTCTAAACCACCGACAAACACAAAAGTTATTTCTGGAGAAGCTTTAATAACTTGATAAATTAATGCCCAATCCAAACGATTACCTAAAGTGCCAACATAACCAACAGTCATAGGTTCTGGAGGGTTTTCTGGTTGATGATTGAGGTAGGTATCTACAACTCCATGAGGATAATGATAAATCTGGGAAGCTTTATGGGGATGACGCTTTTGAAAGGTAATTTGTTGGGATCGAGAAGCACAAAGAGTAATAGTTACTCGTCGTTCTATTAATTCTTTTTCTTGCTTTAAAACTTTCTGTTTACGATTGGGTCGATAGAAAACGTAGTCATCAAAATTGTAGTAGATTAATCTTTCGTTTGGAACTTTGCTTACCCAAGGAAGAAAATAGGGATCGGGAACTATCACCCAGGGGTTTTGGCCGGATATCTGTTCTAGTTGTCTACACCAATCCTCAATTAGTCCTTGTAAATAAAATCGGAATAAATTTTCTAAACTTCCCGCATAGCCAGGAGGCAAAACATGAATTGATCGGTTTAGCAATGACGGTGGAATTCGTCCGGGCCAAGTCGGCTTGAGATTATAATAAGTTCGCCAATCATAAAATTGTACAGCGTGGGTAGGATGGTATTGAGCCAGAGCTTCAGCCAAACCATAAGCCCAAGGGCTATTCGCTCCTAAAAATAGAAAACTGAAATTTTGCATTTAAGTAGTTGGACATTCATTAAAGTTAACTGTTTGACAAAGGAACACCGAAAATAGGTTGAATTACAAAAATTAAAATTTTTATAGACAAAAATTACAAAGTTGACCAAGCATTTTTAAATGGATCTTCAAACAATACATATCTTAAAGAAGCTTTAGTTAAAATTTTATAAATTTCTAGTTTAGTCAATTCTGTAAATTTGTATTTGAAATAAAAAGCATTAACTAAATGACGCTCTAAATTTATTTTCGCTCCTTGTTTATCAGCAATATTTTCCGCGTTACTGAGAATTAAATCTCCATATTTTTTTAGTAAAAAAATCCAAATAGACTGAGAACCACGAGTTAGTTTTGCTGGTAGCTCAGGAGCTAGTTTAATTGAAGTAGTATCATTACGAGCGAATTCTGTAAAAGCACATAAAGGTTCTTCGCCAAACCAAATAGACTCTTCAATACGCAAAGTTCTAAATAGTTCCTGATGCCAAGGATGCTTTACTTGAGTACCTACTTGCAAATTTGACTTAATTTTATTAGTTTGCCAAAATAATCCTCCATTAGAAATCCCTTCGCAAAAAAATAAACGACTTCTTAATTCTATTGGGCTGTAAGATCCTTGATAAAACCATTGGCCTCTAGTGGTTCTATTGGTGGCAACTGAAGACCCATTTTCCTCCAATCTCCATTCTTGGTTTCTTAGAACTATATTTATGCCAGTCTCTTCAATGATTTTAATATTTTCACTAATAAAATTAGGAAATAAATAATTATCATCTTCTAAAACAAAAGCATATTCCCCACCTACATAAGCTTTTGATTGAAACGCATAATCAAGATTTTTGGAGCAACCAATATTTTTTGAATGGGGTTTATAAATAATTCTACTATCTTGATAAGTTTCTACAACTGCTTTTGCTTCTTGTTCAGGAGAGTCATCAAACACCAAAGCCGACCAGTTATCATGAGTTTGTGCTATTACACTATCAAGAGAACGTTTAAGGAGTTGAGGACGCTTATAAGTTGTAATTCTAATTTCACAAAGAGACATTTTATTTTCTGCGTTAAAATTCAGGGTTTTGATAGTAACCTAAAAATTTTTTAAGGCGTTGAATGAACCATTCTGGCATCAAATCTTTAAGCCACAATAATCGCTCAGTACTATTAGATAATTTAGTTTTTTTCGCCAACCTAAACCAATGATAAAGGCGCTGATCGAAAGGCATTAGTTTTAAATTATTTCTAATTAAATGCTCCAAATTTAAATCTAAGCCATAAATGCTTGGTAGAAAAACATTTGGCTCACCAAGACACATCTGATCTATTGTTAATAAGGGTTCTGTTAATCTCGGTAAAACAGTGGCCAGTTGATATAGATCATTTAAATAACGTTGCCAATTAATCCCGATGTGTGTTTCTATAATTTTTTGTCTAGTTGCCTCCCCAAGATTTAGCCGAAATTCTTCATCTTCAATTAGGCGTGACAATACTAATACATACTCTTCGAGATTACTAACACGAATTAAATTACCCGTCAGACCCAGCATATCGGCACCTAAAAGTTCGCATGCTTGTGAAGAGTACGGGTATCGACTCACCAAAGGCAGACCGTAACTGCCGGCTTCTAGTAAAGATGTATTTGAGACAAAAGGGAACGAGTCAACATAAATATCAGCCGCTTGTAAGAATAGTGCGGTGTCTGGGTTCTGTTCATATGGAATAATTCTTCCTTGAGTTTGCTCAATGGCATTTGACCAATCTTTTCGATAACCTGAACCAACGACAATTAAGAAGGCTTGCTCATATTTTTCGAGCAATGAAACATGGGCATCAGCATAACTGATTCCATCTATAGTTTTATATTTAGGGGCCCTAGCGATGGAAAGCAGCAGAATACTGTTTTTAGGCAGGCCAAGCTGTTGTTTTGCCTCTGCACGGGATAGTATTCGCTGGGTAGGTTCCAAAATGGTAGGAAGCAGCGCATTACGCTTTGTTTCAACACCTCTATGCTTTTCTGAATGTCTTTTGCCAGATTCACGAAGATTTGCTACAACATCACTGATGCCCACTCCTAACCAAAAGTTATGGTCATTGAAATTTGAAAAGATAATGGGTGGGGATGCTTTTTTATTTGCAAAAGCTATGATTGGAACAACATCGTATTCAAATATATGTAAGACTACTAAATCTACGGAAGCGGCAATTTGCCTTAGCCGTTTTGCCCAAGAGATTAGACTGCCAATAGTTTCTCTCAATACATATATATGACCACCACTATTACTGACAGCTTCTTTTAAACTTTTAGGGATTGCTTCTCTTGGTTCATCTGTTACTACCAAAGAATGAGAGCGTTCTGTATCTTGCTTAATCCAACGTAAAAGCATTCTAGAATGTCCACCAAGATACTGCATACAGGTGGCAACATGGAGGATATTCTCTGGTGTTTTAGAGCCAAATTTGCTTGGGTTAAAATAGGATTTTTTAGTAATAGTTTTTTGTCCAATTTCAATTAATAAATGTTCTAGTTCTGGACTAACAAAAAAACCACAATGTTTGAAGTCTGCATAGGAAGCTGCTATTTTTGCATAAACAGCCGCTACATCATACTTACCCTGCTCTGTAAAGTCTCTTGTCTGTGCTACCAAACTGCGGAACACCTCAAAATTTTGTGGAATTTGACGCAATCCTTCTTCTCGCCAAAGGTCAAGAAAATCTTGATTAACCATATCTATCCTGCTTATTCTTTCTAGTTTTGCGAAACACAAGACTTAACCCTGACAAACTATCTTCAAAACCTCAACAATCCGATCTTGTTCTTGCTCTCTCATTTGATAGAACAGAGGCAGAATGATAGCATGATCCTGAGCTTGTTCACTTTCAAACAGCCGCTCACAACATCCGGGTTTACAATGGCAATCCTTGTCACTCATTCCACAAAACCAAGTTTCAAGGTCGTAAGCGGGTTCTCGATGAACGCACATAATGCCCCGGCGGGTAGCTACTCCAACATCTAACATTGCTTGCATAATCTGTTTTTGGTCACATTGGGAAGGAAGCCGCACACAAAAACTTTGCCAATTACTTTTTGCCCAAGTTGACTCACAGGGTAATTTTAATCCGGGTACATCGGTCAGCAATACCTGATAACGTTGTGCCAAAAAACGGCGACGTTCGACAATTTCTGGCAGACGCTTAAGTTGTTCGCGTCCCACTGCCGCTTGAATATCGGTCATACGGTAGTTATAACCTAACATCGGGTAAGACTCAAAAATGACCTGTTTTGCGCCATGACGCAGCGTATCAGGAACGCTCATACTGTGTTGTCGCCAGAGACGAAACTGTTTATCCCATTGGGGATTATTGGTTGTTATCATTCCCCCGTCTCCTGTCGTAATGACTTTGCGAGGATGAAAGGAAAAACAGGCAATATCTCCATGAGGTTTACCAATTTTTTGCCACTCTCCATCCCAGAGAATTTCACTCCCAATGGCACAAGCGGCATCTTCAATAACAGGCAACTGGTAACGATGAGCAATATCTAAAATCGCTTTGAGGTCGCACGGCATTCCCATCTGATGAACAACCAGAATAGCGCGAGTGCGTTCGCTGATAACATTTTCAATTAAAATCGGGTTTATATTGTAGCTTTGGGGTTCAATATCCACAAATACGGGAATCGCATCACAATAGCGAATACTATTAGCCGTAGCAATGTAGGAATGGCTGACAGTAATTACCTCATCTCCCGACTTTACTCCAACAGCTAATAAAGCTAAATGAAGTGCAATAGTACAATTGGAGACAGCACAAGTATATTTAGCTCCTACATAAGCGGCAAATTCTTGCTCAAAAGCGGCCACTTCTGGCCCCTGAGTAACCCAACCGGATAGAATAACTCGTTTAGCCGCCTCCGCTTCGGGTTCTCCTAACCAGGGTTTAGCAAGCGGTATGGTCTTGGGTTGATTAGTTAATTGCTTATGACTCATGGCCTACCTATCCCAATATAAACTAACCCTGCGCTGCGAATCTTGTTAGCATCCCACAAAGCCCGGCCATCCACGATTACTTTAACACCTTTTTTAGCAAGCTCTTGAAAGTTTAGTTCATAGTAGACCGAGTGAGAGGTGTTTAAAATTAGAACTTCTGGCAATTCGAGGTCGGTTAGTTGACAAGGGACAAAACCCTGCTCCCGTATCTCATCATCGGTGTACAGGGGATCATGAATATAGACTTTTTTTGCGCCTCGTTTGGTCAGTTCATCCCGTAATTGAAAGGCAGGAGAAAAAATATGCTCTTTTACCTGGGGTCGAAATCCTAATCCTAAAATTAAAGTTGTGTGACCCTGTAACGATTCCCACCGGCATTCCAAGCGAGTCAGAATCACAGCAGGTTGAGATTCGTTAATCTGACGTGCTTGTTCGGCCAGCGTACCAGAAAGACCTCGACGTTGACTATCACGCAATAAAAAATAAGGATAGACAGGTGTGCAATGTCCACCAACTCCAATACCCGGAAATAGCAACAAAGCTTCTCCATCTGTATTAGCGGCGCGGATAACCTCATGAAAATTTATACCGACTTCGTTTGCATAATGTTCAAGTTCATTAGCAAGAGCAATATTAACATCACGATAAATCATTCCTGCCAGCTTAACCATTTCAGCCGCTTCGAGAGTCCCAACATTAATAACAGGTGCGTCAAGATATTGCTGATAAAAAGCTTCTGCCGATGCAGCCGCCTTGGGGTTAATACCTCCAACAATCTTGGGGGTTTGTGTTAAGTGTTTTAAAACTAACTGACTCTTGACTCTTTCTGGCGAAAACACTAAATGAAAATCTTCACCGGCTTTTAGACCAGTGCTTTCCAGTATAGGCAGTAAGCGACGAGTACCACCAATCGGTAAGGTCGTTTCATAAGACACCATTGCACCCGGCTTGAGTCCTTTAGCGATTTGCCAAGAGACGGACTCAATAATGGATAAATCAGCATCGCGATCAGGTGTTAGCAGAACCGGGACGATAACAACAATGACTTGACTCTCAGCGACGGCGGCTGTGGTATCAGTGGATGCTCGTAAAGTTCCATTGGCTACAGCGTAGCTTAACAGATCTGGGATACCGGGTTCATCAATGGGACAAATGCCTTTATTAATTGTCTCAACAATATCTGTTCTAATATCGCAGACAATTACTGATGCTCCTTGGTTAGCAAATTGACAGGCTAATGGTAAACCCATCTTGCCTGCTCCAATAACGGTAATTTTCATAATCGTTTCTCTTGTTGTTGCTTGAACCATTCAAATGTTCGACGTAATCCTGTTTCAAGACCGATTTTAGGTTCGTATCCTAATAACTGTTGAGCTTTGTTGATCGAAGGAATACGTGCTTTAATTTCAGAGCGTTTCACCTGTTCATATTTAAACGTTGCTTCTGGTATAATTTTCGCCATTTGTTGGGCTAATTCTAAGGTGGTTGCTACTGCTGATGGATTGCCAATATTAAATGCTTGCCCAGCAGCATCGGGGATTTTTAGAATCATTTCTACTGCATCAACTAGATCAGATATATAGCACCATGCGCGTATCGCAGAGCCGTCTCCATAAATTTTCATCGGTTGGCCACTCGAGATTGCGCGGCAAAAATTGCTGATGGCACCTTCTCCTACTTGTCTTGGCCCGTAGATGTTAAATGGTCTAACCGTTGTACAGGCGAAATCAAAGGCCTCGGCATATCGCAAACTAAAATTCTCGCCAGCGAGTTTACTGGTGGCATAAACCCACCGTCTATCTGATACAGACCCAATTATGTAGGGTGATTCTTCATCAACCCATAGTGCATTAGACCCATATATTTCACTGGTAGAAAAGTGAACAAACATTTTGATCTTTTGTTTGGCTGCCGCTTCGAGCAGGTTAGAGGTACCAAGAATATTGACCCGCAATGTTTGCAGTGATTCCTGATAATAACTTGATACACCAGCGATAGCCGCAAGATGAATAACGGTATCTACCCCATCTAGTGCTAAACGAATTGAAGAAGGATCGAGTACATCACCTGATATAACTTTGATCTTTGGATGTTCTTTCAATGAAGGAATAAGCGAGAGTGAATTGCGCCGAAAACTATCAAATAGAACAACTTCAGTATATTGGCTCAGGCGTTCGGCTAAATGTGTGCCGATAAATCCTGCACCCCCCGTAATTAATACTCGACTATTTGGCATTTTTTTTATGCTCCAATGGTTCGTATCCTTCGCGCCAACGTAAAAACCGAGCCGGCACACCGGCAACGATCACAAAAGGCGGCACATCTTTTGTAACTACAGAGCCAGCCCCGACAATACTACCCTTACCGATGGTTATACCAGGAAAAATAACGCTATTCATTCCGATATCGGCTCCGGTTTCTATTTTCACGGGTTTTATCTCTAAATCTGTTTTAATAATAGGAACATTAATCGGTAATCCAGTATGAGTTGACCCTAACACTTTTGCTCCTGGTCCCCAACCGACAAAATCTTCAATAATCAGATCACGAGCATCAAAATAACTTTGAGGTCCAATCCAAACATGATTGCCAATGATACATTTGCCATCAAATCTCCCCTGAATATAGCTTTGAGAACCAATAAACACTTGATTTCCAATCTCAAAAGTTTCTAAATGTTGAAACCCTACACCACTCCCAATATGAACGCTATGGCCGAATTTACGCGCCACCGCACGCCAAATGACTCTTCGCATCAACTTATCAAAATCTCCATCCCCTATAGCAAAACGAGCATATAATTCAATTAATGCATTATTGCTATACTGATGACTTAAATGTTCAGCTAATCCTAGTTCATGCTCTGGATCTAGCTTCAGGTCTTGCAAACCATGTACAGCTTTAGCTATTCTACCTTTAGCTGATTTAGACATTAAAAATCCTCACTAAGTACCTAGACAAAAATAAAGTTAACTGGGTGACAAGGGAACACCGGATTTGGAACAGGGAACAGAGAACCGTGAAGGATTTCAAGCATTTTACACTTTTTAACACAGAGATATTTATTTATGTCCACCTACTTATTAAACGTGACTTTCTGTATGCTTTCAGCTACTTGAGTAATCTGTGTAGGAGTCAATTCTGGATACATAGGCAGTGATAAAACTTCTCTGGCTGCTTGTTCGGAATGAGGAAAATCCCCTAACTGATATCCTAAATCTAAATAAGCTGGTAGTCGGTGAATCGGCATAGGGTAATGAATGCCTGTGTAAATCTCTTGTTCTTGTAATCTTTGCTTGAGTTGATCTCTTTGAGGTGATCGTACTACATAAAGATGATATACATGACTGTTAAAATCTTTAACTTTGGGAGTTATTAAATCAGAATTTGCTAAAAGATGCTCATAGAAAGCCGCGTGTATTTTCCTTGCTTCAGTCCACTGAGCTAAGTAGGATAATTTTACCTGCAAAATAGCCCCCTGTATCGCATCCATGCGATAATTGTAACCTTTGAGAACGTGGTGATATTTATATTCTTGTCCCCAGTCTCTCAGCATAAAAATTTTATGAGCAAGTTCGGGATTATTGGTGACAACTATACCTCCCTCGCCATAAGCGCCTAAATTTTTACCCGGATAAAAACTAAAACAACCTAAATCACCCATACTGCCAACTCTTCGCCCTTTATACTCTGCTCCATGAGCTTGAGCGGCATCTTCAATCACAATTAAATTATGTCGTTGAGCTATCTTTAAAATTGGCTCCATATCTGCCGGTTGGCCATACAGATGCACTGGTAAAATAGCTTTTGTCCGTTCAGTAATCGCTTTTTCAATTTGAGTGACATCTATGTTGTAAGAATCAGGATCAATATCGACAAAAACCGGTCTAGCGCCTGTATAACAAATTGCTGCTACTGTAGCCACAAAAGTAAAGGGAACTGTGATCACTTCGTCACCAGCACCAACACCAGCCGCCAGTAAAGCTAGATGGAGGGCACTGGTTCCACTATTAACAGCTATCCCGTAATCTGCATCGCAGTAACCCGCAAATTCTTTCTCAAAAGTTGATACTTCTTCTCCTAATATAAATTGGCTACTTTCTAAGACTTTAGCAACAACAGCATTAATTTCCTCTTTAATGCTTACATATTGGGCTTTTAAGTTTATAAAAGGAATCACGCGGCTACCTCTACTAAATTAATTTCTACTAATTGACCTTGTTTTTTCATAGACTGTGTAGCGGCTTCAAGAAGTCTGACAACTCTTAATCCTGCTTCGCCATCTGTAACGGGGCGCTTGCCTTGTTTAATACAGTTAATAAAATCTAAAGCTTCTGTTAATAAAGCTTCGGTTGTTTCCAATTTAGGAGACCACATATCTCCTGTTCGATAACCAATTAGCATTTGGTAAACGCTTTCAGAACTGCCATTAACGACAATTCCTTTATCGTAGACTTTAATTTTTTCACTCGGTTCTAAATCATCATAGACAATCATTTTTTGATTACCACCAATCAAAGTTCGACGTAATTTCACTGGTGCTAACCAGTTAACATGAATGTGAGCGATCAAATTACTTTCAAAAAATAGAGTTAAGTAGGCTATATTTTCTGGCTCTCCAAAAACATGATTAATTCCTGTAGCAGAAACAGCAACAGGCTCAGAAGGAAGCACATAATTCATAATAGAAAGATCATGTACAGCTAAATCCCAAATGACGTTAACATCATGCTGAAACAGTCCTAAATTAACTCGTACAGAGTCATAATAATAAATCTCACCTAATCCATTATTAGCGATTATTTCTCGCATTTTACGGACAGCACCAGTATAAATAAAGGTGTGATCTACCATCAAAACTAGATTACGTTTTTCGGCTTCTTCAATTAATCTTAAAGCTTGTTGTGATGAAGTGGTTAGGGGTTTTTCTACTAAAACGTGCTTTCCGGCTTGCAAGGCTTTGAAAGCTAAGTCAAAATGACTTGAAACTGGAGTGGCAATCGCTACTACATCAATTTTAGGGTCAGTAAAAATTTCTCGACAATCTGTAGTCACTTTTACGGTGGGATATCGAGACTGTGCTTTAACTAATAATTTTGGATTTAAATCACAGATAGTTTTTACTTGAACCTCTGGTATTTCAGAAAAATTTCTGACTAAATTAGGCCCCCAATAACCATAGCCAATAACGCCAATATTGATTAAATTTCTCATGATTTTTATTTTTTAAGAATTCAAAAAAGGCTTTTTTAATTATTCTGAACTGTCATTTCTAAAGGTTGACAGTGCTCCCGCACATCCCCAATTACTTTAGCCGGTACACCGGCGACAATAGCATAATCAGGTACATCATTGACCACTACTGCTCCAGCACCAACTATGGCTTTTTTTCCAATAGTTACCCCTGGTAAAATAGTAGCATTACTACCAATAGCCGCTCCTTGTTTGACAATAGTTTTTACAACTAACCAGTCTTTTTCAGTTTTTAAGCTTCCATTTTCATTGGTTGAACGAGGATAAATATCATTAGTAAACATGACACCATGACCAATAAATACTTCATCTTCTAGAGTAACTCCTTCACAGATAAAACTATGAGAAGATATTTTACATCGACAGCCAATAATGACAGTTTTTTGAATTTCTACAAAAGTGCCTATTTTGGTTTCATTTCCAATATAACAACTGTAAATATTAACCAAATTAGCATGAAAAATTTTTACATCTTTTCCTAGCGTTACATCATCGTTAATTGGCATTGTTCACCTTCCTTGTTATTTGATTTAAAGTTGAAATTTTCCGCCTACTTCCCAAACAGAATCTTCTAAATAAGCACATTCATCTCTTTGCCATTCATATTCTTCCCGTTTTACACCATACATAGTGACTTCAAAGGGACAAATATGATTAAGCTTTTCTAATAAATTATTAGAAGAACGTTCAGAAAACCATGTTCTTAAAGAATAGGAACCCATATAGAGTCTAAATTTGGGGATTTTACAGCGCAAAATATGTAATCCTGGCTCTTGTCTAAAGGGTGCTTGAGAATCAAAAAACCAAAAAATACAGACTGCTTGTTCTATTTCATTGAGAATTTGAAAAGAAAAGCATAAACTGTCTTTCGGTTGAGATATATGAAAAGCAAACTCGAAATTTATAGGTTCTCCCCAACTATGAATTCCGTAGTCTTCTGAGGTATGAACCTGCGCCCAAGCCAGATAATTCCCTTTTTTAGTCACGGGAGCTTGGTAATAAGTCGATTCAGCTTGATCTCTTACTCCAGCAGTATATAAATGCACTGCTTGATGAGTATTTCCATCAAACAAAATGCTACCTTTAGAAAGAAGAATACAACGCTGAGTTAACTGAGAAATAGCTGTCATACTGTGGCTGACAAACAAAACGGTTCTTCCTTCTTTAGAGGCGACATCTCCCATTTTTCCTAAACATTTTTTTTGAAAGGCGGAATCTCCTACTGCTAAAACTTCATCAACAATTAAAATCTCAGGCTCTAAATGAGCAGCCACAGCAAAAGCCAATCTTACATACATTCCAGATGAATAATGCTTTACAGGAGTATCCAAAAACTTTTCAACTTCTGCAAAGTCTACAATTTCATCAAACTTACGTTTAATTTCGGCTTTATTCATGCCTAAAACTGCCCCATTGAGAAAAATATTTTCTCTTCCTGTCAATTCTGGATGAAAGCCTGTTCCTACTTCTAATAAACTAGCAACTCGACCTTTAATTAAAACCCTTCCTTTTGTAGGTTCTGTAATTCTACTTAAAATTTTTAACAAAGTGGATTTTCCAGCACCATTACGGCCAATAATACCAACGCATTCTCCTTGTTTAATTTCAAAAGAAATATCATTTAAGGCCCAAAACTCTTCACGGGTAGGATTATCAATTGTTTTTCTAGATGAGTTTAAAAGCTTTTTTCCTAAATTTGTGGCACGGTTAGTAATAATTTCTCGTAAAGATTTGTAGCGACTACGCCCTGAATACTGATGCTTTAAAATGTATTTTTTACTCAAATTGTTGACTTGAATAATTGTTGAATACATAATTTTTAAATTTGGTTAAATTAACTCTAAATTACATCGGCAAAAGTTCGCTCAACTTTTCTAAAGTACCCAATTCCACTAATTAGCACTAAAATGACTAACCCAACAGAAATAATAAAGCTTGGCCAATAAATCACGAATTCTTTACCCAAAATCGCCCAACGAAAACCATCAATTACACCTACCATTGGGTTTAAAGAGTATAGTAATCTCCATTTTTCAGGAATAATGCTACTACTAAACCCCACTGGTGAAATATAGAGTCCAAACTGCACTAAAAACGGCACAATATAACGAAAATCTCTATACTCTACATTCAAAGCTGCTAACCATAATCCAGCGCCGAATGCTGCCATAAAAGCAATGAAAATAAATAAAGGAAGCGTTAAAATTCGCCAGTCTGGAACAAAGTTATACCAAGCCATTAGTCCTAATAAAATTATGCCAGAAATCATAAAATCTACAAAACTTACAATTACGGCACTAGCAGGAACAATTAAACGAGGAAAATAAACTTTTGAGATTAAGTTAGCATTGCTGAGTAGGCTATTACTACATTCAGAAAGAGCATTAGCAAAAAATTGCCAAGGCAGCATAGCGGCAAATACAAGAATGGGATAAGGAACTCCCTGAGAGGGCAAATTTGCTAATTTTCCAAAGACAATTGTAAAAACAACCATTGTTAAAAAAGGACGAATTAGTGCCCAAGCAATACCAATAGCTGTCTGTTTATAACGTACTAGAAGATCACGCCAAGAAAGAAAGTAGAATAGCTCTCGGTATTTCCATAAATCTTTCCAATATTGCTCTTCTGTACGGCCTGCTTCAATAATTAATTCTGTTTGAGAAGTATTTTTCATATTTTACCTAATAATGTAAAGCGATTAAAAATTAATTTTTTTTAACTTTTTACTCGTCCTAAATTGTTGACAACAACACCTAAAACTCGGCTGTTATTTCTTTGAAGGATTTTTAAAGCTTCTGTAACTAAAGATATTTCTACTCGATTTTGACTAATCACTAAAATAACTTCATCTACTTTAGAAGTAATAGTTTGGGCATCTGCTAATCCAGTAAGACTAGATGTATCAAAAAGAACATAATCATAGGCTTGTCGCCAGCTATTCAGTAGTTCATTCATTTTTGGTGCAACCAGCCAAGAAAAGGAATTTTTTCCCACCGGTCCTGATGTAAGAACATCAGGATATTTTTCAATTAAGGACTCTGATAAAGAACTATTTGGCATTAAGTTTGCTTTTAGTGAAACTTTAGCAAAAATAGAGTTTAAATTATTAGTAATTTTATGATTACTATTTTTAATTTTGTTCGTTTTCATCCCATTAACACTAGATAAAAAAGTTAACTCTTGTTGAGGGTTAATTCCGTTAGTTGCTGTTTCTTCTTCAAAAGATTGCACAATTTTAGACCAGGATAGCTCAGTAGCAATAGTTGTGGTTAATCCTTGTGTATTAGGCAAAGAAAAAACTTCATGAAGCATTGGATTAGAAAAATTTCCATCTACAATTAATACTTTTTTCCCTATTTCTGTTAATGCTAACCCCAAATTATAAGTAATAGTTGTTTTACCTTCTTCTGTTGTTGCAGAAGTAACCGCAATAATTTTACCAGTTATTTGAGGGTTTTGAAAAGATAAAGTAAGGGCTAAAGAACGAATAGCTTCTGTAAAAGAATCAGACCCTAATCCGAGAGACATAGCTGTTTGGTATTGAGGAATAACCCCCAGAATTTCTAATTGGGTAACTTCCTGAATTGATTTAATATCTTTAAGTCTAAAATTAAATTTTTCAAGAACAAAAGCTACTCCTACGCCGGCTAAAATTCCTGCGATACCTCCTAAAATTAATCCCCTTAAACGGCTACGCGCAATCGGGGAATTAGGTAAATTTGGAGGTTCTATCACTTTCCAAGTAAAAGTGTCTTGTGCTTTTTGGACGCGCAATTCTTGTAGTTTGCCCAAAAATTCGTTCACCATTTTAGCCTGAAATTGGTATTGGCGCTGTAGTTCTTGATAGTCTTGCTGTAGTCGAAGCATCTTTTGTAATTTAAGATTAGCTTCAACTGCTTGTTGGCGTAAAATAGACAATCGTTTTTCTTGAACTGAGCTATCAATTTGTGTTTGTAGCAATAGAGTTGCTAAATTTTCTTGAATAGCTCCACTTTTTACTTTTTTTAAATTATTTGCAAAGCTTTGAGACAATAAAACCTCTTTACTTTTTTGTTGTAACAACTGCTCCAGCTTGTCTCGATTTTCTTTTAACTCTTGTAAAATGGGGTTTTGAGAATTATAACGAGACTGTTCAAGCTTATATTGAATCTCTAAATTATTTAGCTGCTGCAATAAAGTTTGATAAGTTGGATCTTGACTCAAAACAGCATCAGGTATAGCAGTCATAGGGTTTTGTCCTATTTGTTCCATCTGACGTTTTAATTCTTGCTCCCGTTTTTTTAGTTGGCTGAGTTCTGCTTCTGCCATATCAATTTCTTTTTCAAGTTCTTCTTTTGCCGAATAAGCCAAGCTGACATTATTGTCGGGATTATCAAGATTGTTTTGAGTGCGAAAATTAGTTAAAGCTGAAGAATATTTTTCTAAAGCTTTTTGAGCATCTGGCAGTTTTTGTTCGATAAAATTAATAGCGTTGGTAACGGGTGAGCGTCGGCTTTCTTCGCTATATTCTATATAGATAGCTACTATTTTATCAAGGATAGCTTTAGCACGGCTTCTATCAGTATCTTGATAAGAAAGAGATAGCACATTAGTGTTTTCCGGCTGATGCAGTGACAAATTACTTTGGATTTGCCATAAAGGAATGTCATTATAAGGCGATTCAATTTTTTTGATGGCTCTGTTCAATAAAGTTGGACTTTGAAGAATTTCTATTTCGGTGGCTAAATTTTCAACAACATCTTTAGTCGTATTATTTTGAGCATCTTGAACAATGGGGATTCCTACCTGATTACCGACGACTATTAGGGCTTCTGATTTATAAATTTTTGGTTCTTTAAAAGTTTTATAGGCGAGCATCCCAAAAACTAAACTAGCTGTTATGGCAGAAATCATCCAATGCCTTTGTACAGCCACCCATAAGTCCACTTCTGGTAATACAGTATTTGAGATTTTCCAACTAGAAGTTTTCATTAAATATACCAGTTAATTTCCTATTTATTTTATCTTACTGTTTTAAAATTTAGGATGAAAAAACCAGTATTAATCCTCCTAGTTGGACAAAAATCTAAATATTTTTATTCTTGCCCCAAAAATTGCCAAATTTGTTGTTTTCGACTAATGAAATTTTTTAGAAAGCTGTCGCCGAGGAAAAATCGTCAAGATATTAATACATTTTTGTGGAGCAGAAGTCAAAGGACTAAAGCAAAAGAAAGCGGCTTAAACTTTACCAGATTTTGCTTTAATCAAACCACCAGTTTTTAACTCTTCGTATGGAATAGTTAGCCCTAATGTCTTTCTATATTTTTCAGCAATCTTTTTGAGCGAAAAATGAGAAATCAGATAGGAACGACCTGCTTTTCCCATAGATTCAGCTAACTGAGAATTTGAAGCTAGTTGACGAATGAACTCAGCCAAACCGATGCTATCTCCATTGGCAAAAGTCATGCCACATTTTGCTTGTTCAATAATTTCCCGTAAATAGGATTGAGCATCGCAAATCACCGCTATAGGATGTCCGCTTGCTAGGGCACTATAAAGTTTGCTAGGAGCTACTATTCCGCTCATTCCTTCTGCTACACTTACTAATGATAAATCGCAAGCCGTTAGGGAATAAGGAAGGTCTTCTCGTTCTTGGTAGGGTAAGAATAAACAATTGTTTAATCCCCATTTTTTGGCCGTATTTATTAAAGATTGATATTTAGCTCCTCCACCAATAAAAACAAATTGAAATGGGTCTTCTTTTAATTCCCAAGCGGCTTGTAAAATTGTATCCATATCATGGCATCGTCCCATATTACCTGAGTAGAGAATTGTAAATTTTTTTGTTAGGTGATGTTTGTAAGCAAACCAATTTTCACTCTTTTTAATGGGAGTAATTCTATTGGGATCAGCCCAGTTGGGAATAATAGTAATTTTATGAGCTAAATGAGGATATTTGACTAAAATTCGTTCTTCCATATTACGGCTCAGAACGATAATTTGTTTTGCTCTATTCCATGTTATTAAATTGAGCTTATTCCAAAATTTTACGATCCAGTGTTTCGGTGAAATGACTTTTAAACTTTCAGCTACGTCAGGATATAAATCATAAATTAGACAAGTATAAGAAACTCCGATAATTTTATGAAGTAAATAACCTAAAAAAGTGAGAAATGGGGGAGCAGTAGTTAAAACAACAAGATCTTGCTTTTTGAGATTTTTTAAAAGATGAAATCCTGCTCGGATAAAAAATAACAAGCCGCTAATGGTTTTTCCTCTTATGCGATTTTTCCAAAGTTGAGTAGTGCGAGTTCGCTGAACAACTATCCCTTTAGTCTTTTCCAAACAAGGAGCAGATTGATGTTTAAAAGCGTAGCTAGGTTGTCCAGTGAACACCCTTATTAATATATTCTCAGATACTAAAGTAGAGACTAATTCTTGAATCAATTGTCCTGTTGGAGCATAATCAGGAGGATAGAATTGATTAACTACGAATAGAGTTTGGGTTTGTTGTAGGTTCTTTTTCATTTTACATTTTAAAATGGCTTTTTCCCAAGATGTAATTTAAGTGAAGCTGTTGTGCATTTAATTTGGTATAGTCAAAAACTCAAACTCAAAAACACATAAAAACGATCTCAGCCAAAAATGATTTAACATTAGAGCAGAAGGAAAATTTACCATAAGTTCTGCGCTAAAAAAGAAGAAAATGGAGAGATAAGAGGAAGAATACTGAGTCCTCTAACTTTTATAACATGGAAAAACTCAAGCTAAGATAACTGAATTTATTGGCTGTTCAAAAAATTCAGTATATTGGTGATAAGTACCTGGACAAAATTAAAGTTAACTGCGAGTTTAGGGAATGGGCAATGGGGAATGGGCAATGGAGAAGGGTTGTAGGCGTTTTACAATTCTTGACACAGTGGACTTTATTTATGTCCGACTACTTACGTTCAAATTAATTGAAGAATTAGAGTTTTTTGTTACAATCCATGTAAGTGAGAAAACCTAGTTGAGCGATAGCAGAGGCAACTAGGGGACAAAGAGAAAGATGAAAGGCTATGCCGAGATGATAACCAAGTCCTAAAACACCAAGCCCTATCGCTTTGGTGATTGTTTTAAGAGTAGAATAAATCTGAATAGAAGTGGGATAATGATAGCTCAAATGAGAATGCGATAAAAGTTGTACACTCGTTTTGGAGGAGAGGAAAAGGATGCTAACACCCTCCTCGACTCTTCCTTAAATGTACAACAGCTTACTTTTCTAACGTTTTTCTCTTTTACTAATTTAGTGACTATAATCCCTTTTATCCAGAATCTTGAAAATGCACTCTTAGGCGTCGTTTCTTTAAGATTCATAGCAAATTAATGCTAGGTCAAAATTTATGAAATATACTTACACAATTCCCAAAAACAAAAGTTTTTGAACAAGTATATTTGTTTTTATCTATTACTGATCTACCAAGAGTGAACAAATTATAAAATCATCACAGAAAAATGCAAAAGGTTTTTTCCTGTTGTGATTGATGGTTGATTCAATCACTTTTTTCTTCACAGAAGCAATGGTGGATGAATTAGAAACTTTTCAAAGTGTTTTTAGTCTTTGAGTTGAGCATGGTGAGTTATGATTACTAGAATTTTTTCTTGTCGTTATCTCCAATTAAGCTAACATACAAATCCTACAAAAGAAATAGTTTTATTATAAGCATTTATTATTATTTTTATAACATTGATTTTTTTTTTAAATATTTATAGGATTGTGTTTTTGTTTACAAATAAACTCTATCTTAAGATAGTTGTAAAACACGGCTATTTTATGAAATTATATTTGGCGGAAAAATATTTTTATCAATACTAACAATAAAATATAACAAAGCTCAAGAGTCAGGCTCTCCCTTACTTGCGGTGATAAGAAAAGGTTATCAATTGTAGAGTGGGTTAGGCGCGGCGATGATTTTGATAAGAAAGTGATAATTTTTGATCCGTGCCATAACCCTCCATAGACTATTTTGTATTTCTGTGAACATTTTTCCCCACGATGCCGAAAGAGCCAATCTTTTTTGATTGTTAGTTTAATTGTGCTTAATACTTATATTAAGATATTTCTACAATTAAAAAATTTTCGGGTGTCACTGTTTCATAAAGCTCAAAGGCTTTTGTCGTTAAAGGATATACTAAAAATTCTTCATTTGAAGCATAACAATGTTCTGCTATTAATTCTAATATCAAAGCTGGTTCATGAAAATCTACACAAAAAAAAAGGACAAACTCATTTGTTTCATCAGCACAAAAAAAGGAAGCAATAAACTTTTCGCATTTTTTATAATAATAAGTAAAAGGAACTTGTCCGGTTTGTTGTCTTTGCTTGGCTTCTCTAACAACTTCCCTGATTAAATTTTTGCTAGATTTAGAAATAGATTTAGCTTGCTTCATTTGATTTTGGTCTAAATTATTAATAAATTAATTAAAAATGCTCAGTTAATCAGTTGGAACCATTCCTAAAAATGTTTTTTAGTTTTAACTGGCTTAAAGAAATCAACAGTTAAACTAAGTTATTTAAGTTTAACTTATTTTATATAAAAATATTACTTTTTAATGTTATTATAAATCTATCTAAAGATAGATGACATTTTTTAGAATAAAAGGTTTGCAGGGATCAATCCTATGTACATAGGACTTACTCATTGACACAACGGCGCAGCTATGTATAATATGACTTTTTCGTAGCGATTGCTGGAAACAAATTCTATAAGTCAACAAACTTAGCCAAGTATAACCCAATATCACCTCGATGCTTAGACCAATTTAGAGCTTACGCACTATAACCAAATCACAAGGGTTTGAGATTCCTCGTGATTTTTAGATCAAATCATGGGAAATTTTTACGGCAGTGCCAATCGCTTTTTTTGACGAGAAAAATATCAACCCAAAGTTTTATTTGATCAAAATTAGAACCTTTAAGCCGCTCTGCATTTCGGCGTTTATCTTCAATAGATTGGCGAAGAATTTATACTAAATCCGATTGCCAAAACCCACTTATAAAGTATTATGCCCGCGCAAGCTAGAATTTATAAGCTTTTTGAGCAACGAGGATAAGTAGCCTGTGACAGCCAGACTTAGTATTAGTCGCTTAAGTAAATTTTTCTGTTAATGGGTAACTCCTAATGTAGGTTTTTTATATTTGTTAATTAAAGCCGGATCAGCTTGGCGGCTCATTTTATAACTATATTCACTAGCGGTATTACTAGGACGTTCAGTATCAATTGTTCTAGTGGTATTTTTCCAATGTTCGCGGGTGGCTAACTTAACTGTTAAGCTCCCTTTCTCGGTTCGCTCTACATAAAACCAAATTTTGCCATCCTTTTCACAAAAAAACTCTTCTAACCAAATATTATCGTTAACTACAACAGATTGCTGTGAAGCTAAAAAACTAGCTTTTTTATGAGTCAGCTTCAAATTTTTTTGTATATTTTCTTTTCCTTGATGAAAAAGATGGTATTTAGGGCTACCAACCCTCCAAAGTCTTTTATCGCAATAGGGACAATAAAATTTTTGGCTATTTTTTTTTCGGCTTCTTTTGTGGGGCATTGGTCTTTTTAGTCTCTAAAGAATACAACATTAATTAAAGATATACAGTAACATAACTAGAAGTAAATAGCCTCATTGTCAAGCAGTTTCATAAAATCTTTACAATCAAGCAGGCAAGCTTTACAAAAACTTTAAAAATTTTCAATTTTTGGGTTTCTTACGATAAACTCTTGACTTTTATTTTTTTTTCTGATATTGTATTTTAAACAAAAATGTAAAAATACATAATTAAATATTAATAAGCAGTAGCCGTAAAATTTAAGCTACTGAGACTCCTATGAGATAGACGCCATTGAGTGAAATTATAGGTTCTAAGACAGAAGGATAATAGTATTTGTAAATACTATAGTAATCCATCAATAGTGGTGCCTAAATATTGTTTTATTTACGATGTTAGGAGTTACGCACTCTCGATTAAAAACAACGATTTTATGTCCCAAGCGAGCCTTGCGGAGGATCGCGAAGAATCTCAAACCCATAAAATTGGGTTATGGTGCGTAAGTTTTAAGAATAATGTGTTAAAAACGCATCATAAATATGACTTTTGTAGTTAAGTTATCTGTACTTTTTAAATAATGGTAAATGGCTAAACGATTAAAAACCTTCGTTACAGTGCGTAACTCCTAAAATTGTGCAAATTTTTAATAAAGAGTCAACAAAATTTTTTTGAATAAAATATAACAATTTCCAAGCTCATAAGGGACAGACAAAATTTGTTCCCTGTTTCTTGTTCCCTAAAACTAGCCACTCTGTATCTCACTCAAATGCGAATTGCTATAAAAACAAATTTGAATTTTTCTCATATTTTTCTAATCAAAAAAGTATGACTAACATTTTTATAAACCAAACTCCTTCTAATCCCGAATTTACTGACAATATTTCTTACGAATTAGGAATGAAATTTATCAGTAGTCAGACTGGACAAATCAACGCTATCCGCTATTGGAAAGCCAATAGTGAAACGGGATCTCATACTGGTAAAATCTGGTCAGAGACAGGACAACTTTTAGGCAGTGTCACCTTCGCTAACGAAACGGGTTCAGGCTGGCAGGAGCAGGTTCTAAGCACACCCATCAACATTCAAGCTAACACAATTTATACAGTTTCAGTCAACTGTAATGCTTATTATGTCTATGCTTATGACCAACTAGCTAACCCCATTACTAATGGAAATCTTAGCTCAGTAGCAGATGGCAATAATGGGGTGTTTGGAAGTGCTGGTGCTTTTCCTACAAACTCTTATCGCAATAGCAACTATTTTCGTGATATTAATTTTGTTACTGCTGCTCTGCCGACGATTACTAACAATAGTGGTAATAATCAAACTGGTGCAGCCGGAAGTGTTTTATCGGCTCCTTTAGTAGTTCAAATTAAAGATGGTGCTGGTACTCCCCTATCTGGAGTTACAGTGAATTTTGCGGTTACAAGTGGCGGGGGTTCAGTTTCGCCAACTAGCGCAGTTACTGATATTAATGGATTGGCCGGTATTATTTTAACCTTGGGAGTAGTCCCAGGGGCAATAGGAAATGTGACCAATACAGTAGAAGCGAGTGCTGACGGAATTGGAAGCGTTACTTTTTCGGCTACGGCTACCCACTCGACAAACAATCTAACCATCTTAACTACTCAAGTCCCTAACCTCCAAAATTTTACTGATGGTGTTCCCTATGAATTAGGAATGAAATTTCGTAGCGCAAGCGCCGGGCAGCTTATTGCTATTCGTTATTGGAAAGCCGCCAGCGAAACTGGTACTCATATAGGCAAGATTTGGACAGCAACGGGCACACTTTTGGCAAGCGTGACTTTTACCAATGAGACAGCATCAGGCTGGCAATATCAAGCCTTAGAAACACCTTTAAACATTCAATCGAATACCAATTACGTTGTTTCTGTCAATGGAAATGCCTATTATGTGGCTACTAACAATGAACTGGCTAATCCCATAATCAACGCCGATCTTAGCTCAGTGGCAGATAATAATAACGGCGTATATAATATTAATCCTAATTCTTTTCCCACCAGTTCTTATCAAAATACTAACTATTACCGTGATATTGTCTTTGCTGTCAGCAATCGACTAATCAAAACTTCTGGAGACAATCAAAATGGTTCAACAGGTGCAACTCTGCCCAATCCTCTCGTTGTGCAAGTATTAAATCCTCAAAACAATCCACAGCCCGGGCTGACCGTGAATTTTGAAATTACCAATGGAGGAGGAGTGCTTTCTGCTACGAGTATGGTAACAGATGGGTTCGGTCAAGCAAGCACAATGTTAACCTTGGGAGCAGTCCCCACTGCACCTGGAGGAGTCGTCGTTAAAGCCACAGTAGAAGGTATTGGCTCTACTTACTTTTTCGCTACAGCAATTCCGGCAAATCCTAATGCAATTTATTTAGAAAATCAAAACCCCGGCTCCACAGGTTGGAAACTGGTCAATCGAGGCACTGATGAGATAGCCGGTTATGCTTCAGCAACCAGTGTTAATCGCGGGGAATCTCTTGATATTAAAGTTTCTCTAGCCCAATCTGGACAGTTTGTCATTGATGTATATCGATTGGGTTACTATGGAGGCACAGGAGGTCGGCTGATGGCCACAAGCGGATTACTCAATGGCACAACGCAACCCGCCTGTACTCTAGACCCTAATACTCGTTTAATCGAATGTAACTGGACAACTTCTTATGTTTTACAAATCGGTAATAATTGGACAAGCGGGCTTTATGTAGCTAAATTGACGGACCAAACCAGTGGAAAAGTTGCTCACATCTGGTTTACCGTTCGTAATGATAGCAGCACAGCCGATATTTTATTTCAAAGTAGTGTTTCTACTATTTTGGCTTATAGCACCACAGGCGGATATAGCTTGTACTCATTTAACAGCATTAACGGTCAGCGAGCTTTTAAAGTTTCTTATGACCGTCCTTTTTCCCAAGCGACCTATCAACAATCCTACGAGGCTGATACAATGCTGCGATGGGAATATAATATGGTGCGCTGGCTGGAATCTCAAGGCTATGATGTGACCTACGTCAGTAGCATGGATGTTCATAATAATCCCCAACTATTGCTCAATCATAAAGTATTTCTATCAGTTGGACATGATGAATACTGGTCATCTCAAATGAGAGATAATATTGAAGCGGCACGAAATGCAGGGATTAATTTAGGCTTTTTCTCAGCTAATACCTGCTATTGGCGAGTAAGATTTGAAAATTCCACTGTGGCGGCTGGGCCAATTCGACCTAATCGAGTGATGGCTTGTTATAAATCAGATTGGTCATTAGATCCCATCATCCAGCAACAAGGTGCAACAGCAGCAACAAATAAATTCCGTAGTTTCCAAAACAACCGACCCGAAAACGCTCTTTTAGGGGTTATGTATGGTAGCGATACCACCAGTATCTACGGTGGATACAATATGATAATCACCAATAGTACAGATCCTTATTATGCCAACACAGGTTTATCCAATGGGGATCAGCTTACTTTGTTGGTGGGTTATGAATGGGATTTTGTCGTCAATAATGGGTCTAGCCCTCCAGGCCTTGTTATTCTCTCTCAATCTAATGTTGTGCCCTCTAATCTTTTACCCACTTACGACGAACCCCCAGGAGAACAAGCCCTTCCCGCTAATCAAAATTTTAATCTAGCCAACTCAGTTCGCTACACGGCTTCTAGTGGAGCTAAAGTTTTTGCGAGTGGAACGATTCAGTGGGCATGGGGACTAGATAGTGATGATGTTAACCCCGTGCGGGAAGACGTTCGCATTAAACAAATGACCGTTAATATTCTGGCGGATATGGGAGTTAGACCTTTAGCTCCTGCCCCGAACATTATTGTTCCTTAACAAATTTGACTAAACTAACTAATTTATGACTTTTTGAATTCGGAGAGTGACAAAAAAGGGATATAATCATGGCTAAAAAAATAAAACGTCGACAATTCGGACAAATAGCGGCGGGTAGTTTTACTACCACTCTTTTAAGCCAATTTTCTGCTAAAGTATTGAGCGCAACTGCACAAGAATTAGTTTATGGTGTCAACCTTCTTGATACCTCTCAGTTACAAGACCTGGAAAACAATACTCCGCCATTAGAGTTAGTACAAACTGACCTAACGGCCCAACAAGTTCCTGTTAAGATTAAAGTGAATTCTGTTAAAGTCAAAAATACCAAACCTGTAAAGAAAAAAAATCAAGCCTTTTTTCTCCCTGATAATTACCGAATTTCAACCATCAATACTCTTGCCGATGGCTCTATTGCCATTGCGGCAGTTTCTCAATCCAAAACCGGCCATGTCAATCAAATTATTTTTGGAACGGGGAAAATTGATAAACTTAAAATCGAAGCCATAAAAATCGACGGCTTAGACAATCCTAATCAGACTGTTGAAAGTTTAGTTAGTGTCCCTAATAATCAACTTGTGTTTTTAGTAGGAAATCGCGGTACTCCGCCTTTTTCTTTTAAATTATTTGATCCGATCCAACAAAAATTTATTTCTGAAGATACATTATTTCTTCCCCCTTTGCGGCTTAACCATCGATATGCTAATCTATGTCAATCCCCCAATGGAGATATTTTTGCAACCGAAACAGGCCCAGAAGGAATTCCTGTGATAATTTATTTTAATTTTAAAGATATATCTCCAATTACTGGTAAAGTGATAATTCGGCAGTTAATTCCATTAGGATTCGACAATCAACCTCTTCTTAATGACCTAAAAAGTTTATCTTTTTCTAAATCGGGTTTATTGTATGCCCTTGCTACCGACCCTATCCAAAAAAGTAATGCTGTGTTTGAAGTCAATTTAAAAACGGGCAAATTAAAATCTATTAAAAAAATATCAGTTGAAAAATTGACGCTTTATTAAACCCGTTTTGAGAAAATTTTGATTTTTTCAAATTAAATAAAATAAACAAGCTAAAAAGTGATCAAAATGACTCAATCTGTTGACAAATTATTGCCAAAATTAACTAACAACAGGCTGATGAAAACTTTAGCTCTAAGTCTACCGCTAAGTTTTTTCATAATTCCAGCCGCTCAAGGGTTTACAGTCAGCTTCACTAAAATAGCTGACACCAATACTTCTATCCCCGGTACCAATGAAAATTTTAGCAGTTTTGGAGCGGGGTCAGCCGTTTTGGACGATAACACCGTCGCTTTTATTGGCTCTGGAAACAACAGTCACGGTATATACATCAGTACCAGTTCGCAATTGCTCGAGCCTGTAGTGGATACTAATACTGTTATTCCCTATCAAACTAATAAATTTACAGGCTTTGGTTTAGGCTTTTTGTCTCAAGGTTATAATGTTGGGGCTTTAGGTTTAAGTGGTAATAAGGTAGTGTTTAACGGCTATGGACAAACTGGAAACGGAATCTATACTGGCACAGCTTCTGGAGTTGTAACATTAATAGCCAATAAAACAACCCAAAATCCCACTAATTTATCAAATTTTACCACTTTTTCTTTTAGTAATCCAGATATAGACCAGGAAACAGTAGCATTTTGGGGTGAGGATGCAACGGTCAACAGAGGTTTATACCGAAGAACTGACTCTAATTCTCTAAGCTTAATTGCAGATAATAAAACTCTCGTTCCTTCTAATAATAGCAAAACTTTTGCGGGGCTGTTTAATCCATCTTTAGAAGGAGAAACCGTTGCTTTTAATGGTTTTTTAGAGAGTGAGGAGGAAAAAGGAGGTATTTATATAGGCACAAGTCCCACATCTCTTAGTGTTGTAGTAGATACTAATACTTTTATCCCTAAAGGGGTAGAGAATTTTACAGAGTTCGGCGCTCCTGCGTTGGATGAGCAAACTGTAGCTTTTAGAGGTAGAGGCATTAATGCTCAAGAAGGTATTTATCTGGGCACTAATTCTAATTTTTTGAGCGTTGTGGCTGATACTAATACTTTTATTCCTAATGGGATTGGAAATTTTATCAATTTTGGAAATCCTGCTTTTGATGAAAATATTGTCGCTTTTTGGGGAAAAGGGAATCAAGCGCAACAAGGTATTTATGTTGGTTTTAATGGATTACTTTATAAAATAATTGACCTTAACCAGTCTCTTGACGGAAAAACTTTATCTTCTTTAGATTTTGCTTCAAACTTTTTTAATACTTCCAATCGGGGGTTAAGTAAAAATTCTTTAGTATTTTTGGCGGCTTTTACTGATGGCTCTCAAGGTATTTATAAAGCTAGTTTTCAAGCAGAGGGTGTTGTTGAACCATCCACCCAAGGCGGAATAGCTACAGCAATAATATTTGTAGTTTTGTTTAAAGCGCGACAACAACTATCATAAATGTTGTTTAAAAAATAATTTTACAAAATATCATCAATGAATAAAAGATTAAAAATAGCCATTTTATCATTTTTGTTAATTTTTGTTGTTAAAAATCCCGTTAAAGCACAACTGGGTAAAATATGGGGAGATTTTTATTCTTATACCATAGATTTACAAAACTATGTAACAGATAATGCCAGTAAAACTTTAAAACCTTTGGAACAGAGAGTTCAAGGGGCTATTCAGGAGTCAACAGGAGAATTAAATCTGCCCAACCCGATTTTAGCAGGAGAAAGAGTAGCAAATGAAATTTATTTTGATTCTCTTTCTGATAAATTTGAAAATAATTCAGAACTGCGAGCGCAATTAACTGAAAATGAAATTGATCGGGTAATAACGTTAGGAGCCGTTGCTAGTGATTGGGGAGAAAGTGGACAAGTGCGCTTAAAAACAAAATTACAAAATGCAGAAACTACTTTAAATAAAATTGATAAATATTCTCAAGATGCCGAAGATATTTATACAAATGCCCTTAACAAGTTTTTGAGTAATGCCGCTCAACTAACAGGAATAGAAGGAATTACGGCTTCTCTCAATACTAATACATTTAAATTACAGTTGCAGACAATTAAAATTCAAACAGAAACCGCAAAATTTTTATCCGAAAACGTAGGCCAAAATATAAAAACTAACCAATTTTTACTATATTCTAACTTAAACTTAAATAATATAGCCAGTCAAATCGAACAGATAAATCGTGATAGTAGAGTAAATGCGTCTGCCGAAACAGCCCGCCTTTTAAAAGTTACATTTCAAACTGATTTATATGGTAAGCCAATTGAAGTAAAAACAACAAACTAATTATCATTTTTTTGAAAAATTAATTAAAATTTATAATTAAAACACTGTATCAAAATGCAAATAATGATTTTTAAAAATCTTGCTCAACTTGAGCTTAACGAACTTTTGAATAATGGAGAAGTAACCGCCAGAACAATTGCAGAAAACTGGAATGAACAATGGTTAATTTTATTACAAAATACCACTAATAAAAACATTTATTCTTCATTAAGCCAATTAGGGACATTTTTGGCCGTCGGAACTTTACTCTTTTTTATGGTACAGTGGCTAAAAGATGTAATTTATCATGAATATTCTCGCCCTATTTCATCTTTAATTTGGCCATTTATCGTTGTATTTCTTCTCGCTAACCCAGGTCAGGCAAACTTTTTATCTAACTTAACTTTAGGATTGCGAAATTTTATCAATACTATTAATCAACAGATCGTAACAACAGCAAATAGTGAGCAAGTCTATCAACAAGCTTTAAACATGAGTGTGGCAGAAGATATTGCTGGATCTTTACTTCGCCCTTGTCAAGCTTTAACAGGAGAACAGCAATCACAGTGTTTAGTAAAAGCTACAGAAAAGCTAGATATATTTTTATTACAATATAGAAATTTATATGGAGATAAAGTTTGGATTACTAAATTAGAAAATAAGATCAATCAGGTTAAATATGATAATGGAACCCTATCAGAAACAACCTTTAATGCCTTGTTGGGTTCTACAGGGCAAACTATAATTAAGAATGTTTTAATTTCATGGCAAACTGCCTTTCAAAATTTGATAGAAGCAATTATGCTACTGATAGCGGCTTTAGGTCCATTAGCGGTAGGTGCTTCTTTACTCCCAGTAGCCGGTAAGCCCATATTTGCTTGGTTATCAGGATTTTTAGCCAGTGGTATTGCTAAAATTTCTTTTAATATTCTTGCTATTATTACCTCTGCTGTAATTGTTAATGGGCCAGGACAAGATCCAATAGCAGAGCCAGATTTATTATGGTTTATGATTTTTTTGGGAATTTTAGCACCAATTTTAGCTTTAATTATCGCCGCGACTGCAAATTTTGTTTTATTTTACGCGATTAGCAATACCACATCATGGGTTAGAGAGAAAATTTAAATTAAATGAGTTTATTACAAAAGAAGCCAAAAAAAAATAATAATTTAGTAAATTTCGCTATATTTGCTATTGTCTTAAACTTATTAGTCGTTATATTTTTAATCATTCAAGGAATTACTATTCGTCAATTAAGTTTAAGAAAACCCTATAACTTTGTCGAATTAGTAAACGGTCAAAAACTCGTCAAATATGAAGAAATTACACAAGATCCTCAAACTATTCGTCAGTTTGTCATAAAAACCTTAGAACTTATGTTTAATTGGACTGGTTTTTTACCACCTCAAACTCTTGAAGAACTCACTAAACCTAAACCTGATTTAGGAATACAGATTACTACACTTAAAGGCCGTATCACCAAAGTAACGACCAGTAGTTGGATAGCTAGTTTTAGTTTATCAGAAGATTTTCGTAAAGGTTTCCTCAGTAAAATTTCAGAAATGACACCGCCCGAAGTCTTTTCTCAAAACTTCGATCAAATTATATCGACGCAGCTAAAAATTAAACGCATTTTACCACCAGAAAAAATTACTTCTGAAAATTGGAGGGTTGGAATTGTTGCTGATTTAGTTCAACAAAAACAAGGAAAAAGAATTGTCATTCCTTATAATAAAGATATACTGGTGCGAACAACAGATTATTTTCCTTATCCTCTACTTGAACAGTTAACTACTTTACAAACAGCCATCTATAGTGTTCGAGCCGAACAATTAGAAATTTACGAGATTCGGAACTTATGTTTATTAGATAAACCTAATAAATTAAAAAACTACCCAGATCAAAAATGTTAAATTTATAAAATGCACTGGCATCAATTAAAAAATCAGATAAAAAATACTTTACTTTTGCTTGGATTAGGAACAATTGGCTTAAATTCCTTAGCCTTATTGTTAATGTTATTTAATAATTTTATGTTACAGCAGTTAAGTCAGCAATTGATGCCAAAAGTTCTAATAGAATTGATCAATGGACGTGCTATTACTGGTCAACCAGAAGCAAATCAAGAAAGGCAAAACATCACAATTCGCCGTTTTATAGGAGAAACGATGACTTTTTTATTCACTACTTCGCCTCAACAACCTTCTGCAACAATTCTTAAAGTTAGTTCTGGATTAATAGCTAGTGAATATCAAAACAAATTTCGCCAAGATTTTTTTACAAAAACTTTAGATTCATCTTCACTAAATAATGATGATAGTTTAGAAAAATTATTAATTATACAAAAAATTTCTGAACCTGAAAAAATCGCAGAAGGCAAATGGAAAGTCAATATATTTGCTAACCAATTAATTTTTAGTAATCTTGATAAATTAGGGAAATCAATTGAGTTTAATAAACAAATATTAATTAAAACCATTGATCAACCTGCTATAATACTATCTGATAATTCACTTCCTTTAAATCTAGTCGTTTATCAATTAGCCGAAGCCCGCTTACAAATTTTTAACATTTGCGACTTAAAAGAGCAAAACTGTGGGCGAAAAAATGTTAAATAAAATAAAAGCCTAAAAATTTATTTTATTTTTTATAGAGTGTTTACAAAGAAAATAGAAAAAACAATTAAATTGATGAGTATGACTATAATGGAAAATAACAATTCATCTAAAACTATTTTTGAAGATTTAAGAAATGCTGTTGCTGATTATTCCCATCTAGCCAATGAAACCTCAGACTGGGAATCACGGATGGCAAAATTAGTCGGCTTGGAAAACGAAATTATATCTAAAGATGAAAAAATTGAAGAAAATTCTTTTTTACCTGAAATTTCATGTTCTGAAGCTCAAAAAGAGCAAACTCAACAAACTTTCTCGTCTAATCCGTTCATGAAATTAGGGTTAGTAGGAGTAACAACATTAATTATATTTGTTTTAGCTGGTGGATTTTTATGGCAAATTATGAATATTAATCAACAAAGCCCAAAAAATAAAAATGTAATAATTTCTCAACCTAAACAAGAAACAAAATCTTACTTACAAAATTTAGAAACAGAAGTAGAAAACCTAAAAACTAAGTTAGCCTTTTCTGAACAAGAAGAAGCCATTAAATTAGCCCAACAAACTCTAAGATCCAAAAAAACAACTCAAAGCTCAGCTACTTTCTCACCTTCTCCTGTTTCTTTTCCTAAAACTAAAAATATTAACCAAGTTAAAACTATTTATGTTCCTCGAATTGTAACGGTTGAAAAAATTGTTAAAGTTGCTCAACCTGTTTATAAACCTTCTTCTAAACCTTCACCAAAACCTCATATTTTGCCTATGGTTTCTGCTCAAAACTCTTCCCAAAACAATGTTAATCAGCCAATTAATACTCGAACTACTTACTCACCCCCTCCTCAAAATTCAGTTCCCCAGCCAGTTAACTACCCTGTACCTAATCCTATCCAACAAACGCCGCCTTCTACTCAAACTCCTTACACTCCAACACCCACACCACAAATAGTTAACTCTTCTACTGTTAGCCAAGCTACATCACAAGTTCCAAAAACCATTCCAGTAGGAACCTCTGCTAAAGCTATTTTAACTACTGCCGTTTTTGGCGAAACTTCTAAATCAAATAATTCTGAACAAGAGGCTAACGTTTTTGTAATAACTTTACAAGAACCGTTAAAAACTCCTGACGAAGAAATAGCTTTTCCAGCTAATGCTCAATTGTTGACTAAAATTAGTTCTTTAACTGATCAAGGATTGTTATACTTAACTGTTAATAAAGTGATTTGGGATAATAATAACAATACAATTGAAAAAACTCTAGCTAAAGGTAGTCTGGTAATTCGCGCTCCTAAAGGTAAACCTTTGTTTGCCGAAAAATTTCCTAAACACGGAGGTTCTATTGCTACTATGGACTTGGGTTTATTTGTATTAGGAGGATTAGGTAAAGTTTCCCAATTATTTAATCGTACTCGCTCGGAAGTTGTAACAACTAATGTAGCAGGAACGATTATTACTAATAATAACAATAGTCCTAATTTGGCAGCAGGTGTGTTGGAAGGAGGGCTAAATGCAGTTATTCCTCAAATTACTCAGCGCAATCAACAGCAACTTGCAGAAATGCTTCAACGCACTAATATTTGGTTTCTTGCCGCAGGAACAGAAGTAGAAGTTTATGTTAATCAACCTATGCAGTTTTAATTATTTTACTATAATTTAAAAAAGGGTTTATTTTAATGTTAAAATTCAAGAATAAATTAATCAAAAGAAAAATTAGAATTAATTTTAAAAAACGATGGTTAAAATTTAGTAACTGGTTGTTATTATCTTTAGGGATAGGACTTTGGTTAAACTTTTTAGCTACTTCAGCATCAGCCCAATTTTTTAAAAAAGCAGAAGATTTTTTTAAGACAACATTAACTCAAGGGTCATCTGTTGGAGAAAATAGCTATCTAGCTATTAGTTTAATTTTTAATGCTTTGCGAGCCGTATATTTAATGTATATTGCTATTTCTCTAATTAATATTATTAATGCTATTCGTAAAGACGAAGATTGGCAAAGTGTCGCTAGAATTCCTCTTTTAGTTATTATTGCTGTTACCCTTGCAGATGTTCTTACTAACTTTATTATAGGAGGCACATAGATTTTTTTACAATGGTTTAAACTAGCATAAAACTTTATGAAGCAAGAAAATACTTCTGAATTCAGGACTGTTAATCAAATTTTAGGAACTCAGCCATCATTAGGGCCTATTCCTGCCAATCAAATTATACCTTGGGTAATAATTTTTTTAACATCCTATTTTATTATCAATGGGATTTTTGGTGGATTTTTTTTAGGAGAATTCCAAAAATGGCTATGGATAACTTTAATGGCGGCATGGGGAATCGCAACATGGTGGATTTTAACAGGTAATAAAAGTTGGCGATTTTTAAGCAAATTTATTGGAGTCCCTAATTGGACAAGGGGGTTTCCTCGTTATCAAAGTTTGTTAGATATAAATTATGAAACAAAAAATCGGCAAACAAACTCTTAATCTTGCAGGCCAGGAAATTCGTTTAACTCCTTTTGAAGATGCTTTACATCTCGCTTCTATGTTACGTATTTGCTTAAACGGACGGGATATAGGTGCATATATACTAACTAAAGGAACTCAAAAAAATCAATTTTGTTTTGTTTTCGGGTTTGAATGCCAAGGAATTCATCCTACATTAGGACGAGAACAAATAGAGGCAGTTTTCCATCAAATAGAAACTAGCTTAAAGGATCTTCCTACTAATGAAAAAATGACTCTTCATTTAGGGTCTTTTAAGTCTGATGTACAACGTCAAAATGACCTAAAAAGTTTAGTGAAAGAATCAGCAAATTTAGAGATTAAATATTTATTAATGTCCGAAAGATCGAGAACAAAAGAACTAGCTAATGCTGGTATTCGAAAAATAAAATTTTTAAGAATTTATGTAACTTATACAGTAGAAATTGGAACTGCTAAAACAGAAGATTGGATTGAAAAGCTCTTGGCAAAAGCGGAATCATGGTGGTTAAAATTTAAAGGTAACATAACAGATTTAGAAAATCAACAGATTGAAACAATTTTTTTTAATGCTTATAAAAGAGGCTTTTTTAGATGGGAGCAGCTTTTATCTAATCAAATGGGATTAGATATTAAACCCTTAAGCGCAGAAGACTTGTGGAAAATTTTATGGAAAAGGTTTAATGACAGCCAACCTAGCCAAATTCCTCAATTAATTACAATAGATAAAAATGGACTACGTGAAGAAACTTATTCAAATTTATCTAGCACTAAATTATTACTTGATAGCCTGCATAGTACAAGCTTATTGCTCGATTCAACAGTTCCTCAAGCTGATCGCAGTTGGGTAAAAATTAATAATAATTATTTAGGAGTATTAACCTTTTTAGAAAAACCGGGAGGCTGGTCTAATAAAACTGCCCAACTTCGTTACTTATGGGAACTTTTAGCTAGAGATCTTGTAGCAGACACAGAAATTTTTTGCCAATTAACGCCAGCTAACCCTGCTTTAGTCAAAACCACTTTACAACGGGTATTAAAGCAATCTAATATGACAGCAATTCAAGCCCAGCAAAAAAGCAAAACTATCGATGTTAATGCTCAACTAAAACTCAAAAAATCTTTAGCTGCTCAAGAAGAACTTTATGAAGGAGCTATCCCTATTTATACAGGAATCGCTATTTTAGTCCATCGCCCGACTCTAGATACTTTAGACGAAGCCACAAAATATATTGAAAATTGCTTTCAACGACCAGCAAGAGTAATTCGAGAGATAGAATATGCTTGGAAAATTTGGCTTCAAACTCTTCCCATTGTTTGGGAAAACTTATTAGCTAAACCCTTTAATCGACGACAGTTATATTTGACCAGTGAAGTACCAGGGTTAATGCCTTTAATGTTGACAAAAAAAGGGGATTCTAAAGGATTTGAACTAATCGCTGAAGAAGGAGGTACACCAATTTATATTGATTTATTTAATAAACATAAAAATCTTGCTCTGTTTGCAACAACCCGAGCCGGTAAATCTGTATTAGTTTCGGGAATTTTGACTCAAGCATTAGCTCATAATATTCCCATTGTGGCTTTAGACTTTCCTAAACCCGATGGAACCTCTACTTTTACCGATTATGCTGAGTTTATGGGGAAAAATGGAGCTTATTTTGATATTTCCAAACAATCTAATAATCTATTTGAACAACCCGATTTAAGGTCTTTGAGTTTAGAACAACAACACGAGCGCTTTTTGGATTACACTGCCTTTTTAGAATCGGCATTAATGACTATGGTTTTGGGGTCATCAGGAAATAATTCTTTATTAACTCAAACCGTGCGTTCGCTGCTTAACCTTACTTTAAGAGCATTTTTTGCCGATGAAAGTATTAATGAGCGATATCGAAAAGCAATAGATGCCGGCTTTGGTAGTGCTGCATGGCAACAAACCCCTACTTTAAAAGATTTTCTAGATTTTTGCACACCAGAGCATTTAGAACTTGATGCAATAGGCGGACAATTAGAAGAGGCACTTAATCAAATTCAACTGCGTTTGCGGTTTTGGGTATATAGTCGAGTGGGAAAAGCTATTTCTACTCCTTCTAGCTTTCCTACTAATGCTAAATTGTTAGTATTTGCTTTAAGAAACTTATCAGATAGTGAAGATGCGGCTATACTTTCTTTAAGTGCTTATTCTGCCGCTTTAAGACGCGCTCTCAACAGTCCAGCATCGATCTTTTTTATTGATGAAGCACCTATTCTTTTTGAATTTGAGCAAATTGCTAATTTAGTAGGAAGAATTTGTGCTAATGGAGCTAAGTCAGGAATTCGAGTAATCTTATCGGCTCAAGATTTAGATACTATCGCTAAATCCAAAGCCGCCTCTAAAATTTTGCAAAATCTAACCACTCGATTAATAGGACGTATTCAACCCGCGGCCGTGGATAGTTTTATAGAAATTTTAAAGTATCCCAAAGAAATTATCAGCCAAAATGCGGGGGACAGTTTTTTTCCTCGAAAACAAAAAATTTATAGCCAGTGGTTATTAGATGATAATTACACTTATACTTTTTGTCGTTACTATCCAGGTTATGAACAATTAGCTGTCGTTGCTAATAATCCTGATGAGCAATTTGCCCGTCTGCAAGCTATAAATCATTATGCTGATAAATACGAAGCTATTTCTGTCTTTGCGCGGCAATTAGTCAATAAATTGCAAAGTTAATGGTTTTGTTGCAAAAACTATCAAGGAATTGTAGGATAAATCAAATACAAATGTTTTAGAAAGTAATCGCTGCAATAATCCCCATTCACCAAATCCCTTAGAACCGGCCTCGGAGAAGTCGCCACCTCTAAATTAGACTGCTTGCAGAAGTGGGCAAAAGGGTAAGGGCTTGACCTTTATTCGTTTTCTTCAATAATGATGATTTTAGGACTTACACACTCCCTTGACGGGGTGACAAGAAACTTGTAATTAAGGCAGGGTGTGGGGGGTAGGGTGTGGGGAAAAAATTTCAATGATCGCTCGCTAAATTTATAGATCATTAGGGATTGTCGGGAGAAATGCGCGGTTTTTTTTGAATATTGAGTTAGAAAGAACGGCTCAGAAGGGATATTTTTCCCTACCCCCGACACCCTGCACCCTACCCCCAGTCTCCACTTTAAACTTGTTGTCACCCCGTCAACTCATATCTAATTCCTGATGGTTATCTTAAGATATTTCTACAATTAAAAAATTTTCGGGTGTCACTGTTTCATAAAGCTCAATGGCTTTTGTAGTTAAAGGATATACTAAAACTTCTTCATTTAAAGCATAACAATGTTCTGCTATTAACTCTAAAATTAAATCCTGTTCATAATAATCGATACAAAAAAAAAGTACAAACTCATCTGTTTCATCACCACAAAAAAAAGAACCAACAAAATTATCGGATTTTTTATAATAATAAGTAAAAGGCACTTCTCCGGTTTTTTGTCTTTGCTTTGCTTCTAAAACGAATTTTCGGATTAAATTTCTATTAGATTGAGAAATTGATTTAGCTTGCTTCATTTTTTTTTTGGTTGACATTATCAATTTTAACTGGCTTCAATATGCAAGCCGTTAAACTAGCCTACTTAAGTTTAACTTATTTTGTATAAAAATATTACATTTTAACTTTACTATAAATCTATCTAAAGACAGAGCGTATTCAGTTAAGTAAAGGTTAACTATAGATTAAATATTATGTGAATGAGAGTTGCCTATTGACACAACGGCGAAGTTATGGGCAATGTAAATTTCTCGTAGCAATTGCTGGAGAGAAACCCTAATAACTTACCCAACAGAAGATTCGAAATTAGAACTTAAGCCGCGCTCAAATTTAGCCTTTATGTACAATAGATAGGGAATTGAGGTCAATCCTTATGACCTTAAAACAATTAAGCAGACGGAATAAATTTTTAATCAAAACTTTCCAGCCTATAGTTACTAATATTTTGGGTTTTTTGAGAACTTTTTGTCTACTAGAACACATGAGAATTTAAAAAAATAATCAGTTTTGGTACGAAATGAACACAAGAACTTTATCTTAAAGTGGTTAGGGAACTTATTATTAAGCGTTTAGAGAGAGAAATAGTTTAATCGCACAACTAGATTTTTCTGTCAATGGGTAACGCCTAATGTAGACTGTTTAGATTTGTTAATTAAATCTGGATCAGCTTGGCGGCTCATTTTACAACTAAGTTCACTAGCAGTATCACTAGGACGTTCAGGATCAATTGTTCTAGTGGTATTTTTCCAATGTTCGTGGGTGGCTAACTTAACTGTTAAGCTCCCCTTCTCGGAGCGCTCTACATAAAACCAAATTTTGCCATCCTTTTCACAAAAAAACTCTTCTAACCAAATATTATGGTTGACTACAACAGATTGCTGTGAAGCTAAAAAACTAGCTTTTTTATGAGTCAGATTCGGATTTTTTGGCATATTTTCTTTTCCTTGATGAAAAAGGTAGTATTTAGGGCTACCAACCCTCCAAAGTCTTTTATCGCAATAGGGACAATAAAATTTTTTGGGATTTTTTTTGGTGGTTCTTTTTTGGTGCATTGGTCTTTTGAGTCTTGAAAAAATACAACGTCAAGTAAAACTATATATTAACATATTTAAAAGTAAATAACCTCATTTAAAAAAAATTAATAAAAACTTTACAATCAAGCCGATAAGCTTTACAAAAGCTTTAAAATTCGCAGATTTTCGGGTTTTTAACGACGAACTCTTGACTTTTTTTTTGCTCTGTGATAGCGTTTTTTCTATAAAAATAAAAAATAGATAATTAAATATTAATAAGCAATAGCCAAAAGGTTTAAGCTACTAAGAATCCTATAAACTAGACGCTATAGAGTGAGCTTATAGATTTTAAAACATAAGGATAATACAATATAATGATGACTTTTTTACTTAAGATATCTGTGCTTTTTAAAAAATTGTAAATGACTAAACGATTAACTAGACCCTTAAAAAATAATTTGATTGTTTACAACAGTTACCTAATGATAACCCAACAAAAATGCTTGGTACATCTACCCCGTTGTTTTCAACAATTAATTAAAACTTCAAGACAACATAATCTAGCCATAAGCGACGCTTTTAAGAATTTCTATGATCAGGTTTTTCGTTAAATAAAAAAAAAGAAAGAAGAAATTTTTTATGCAACCTTCGCCGCCGCAACTAGACCCAGAATTTGAAGCCTTGTTAGAATTCCTCAAAAGCAGTCGAGGGTGTGATTTGACAAATTATAAACGCTCGACTTTAAAGCGACGGTTTCGGGTACGGATGGAAGCTGTTAATATTAATAATTATCAAAGCTACTTCAAGTATTTGGAATCTAATGCACAAGAGTATATCGCTCTGTTAAACGAAATTTTTGTTAATTTTACCTATTTTTTTCGAGATAAAGAAGCTTGGGATTATCTAGCTCAAAATATTATTCCTCAAATAGTTTCTAACAAGCAAGCTGATGAACCGATTCGGATTTGGAGTGCAGGTTGTGCAGCCGGTCAAGAAATTTATAGCCTTCTAATTTTATTTGCAGAAATAGTAGGAATTGAATTTTGTTTAAAACGAGTTAAAGCCTTCGCAACCGATGTGGATGAAGCTGCTATTTCACAAGCACGGCAAAGAACTTATAGCAAAAAAGAGATTGCAGGTATCCCTCCTAATTTACTCAAAAAATATTTTACAAAGATTGAAAAAAATTATATTTTTGAGCGAAAACTCCGTCAAAGTATAATTTTTGGGTGTCATGACTTAGCTAAAGATGCTCCCATCTCAAAAATTGATTTATTGCTCTGCCGCAATGTCCTGATGTATTTTGAAAAACAGACTCAAGAAGCTATATTGACTCGCTTTCACTTTGCACTCAAAAATACAGGCTTTCTTTTCCTCGGTAATATAGACTTATTAATACATGAAAGACAAATATTTACGCCTATTAATTTAAAACACCGAATGTATGTAAAAGAAGAAAACTTAGAAATTGAAAATTTGCTAATTTTATAACATCTTTAATTGGCTGCTCATAAGCTAAGACGCATTTAATTTTTATAACTTTATTTTTGGTACAAAGGTTCAATCCTTTCCCCTTTCCCCCTTCTTTATCTGGACTAATAATTTAGATGCGTAACAGCTTAAGTCGTTAGGAGTTACGCACTCTCCACGAAATAATTAGGGTTTGAGATTGTTCGCGATCCTTCGCAAGGCTCAGGACTCATGATGTCCAGGTACTTAGACTGAAAAACACTATATTATTGTTAAAATATATGCAATTGAGGCATAATCTTGGAAAATAGACCAAAAATTATCTACAGAATATGGTGACGACATCTTTTTTACACAGGTTGAAAACCTCCTTTATAGCTTCCGTTGGTGATATCGTTTTCGGAATGGAAGACGGGACGGTTTCGATCTTCGGATTAGTCGCAGGGGTTGCTTTGAACGCGCAGAGCGAAAAACAAGTCTTATTAGCAGGGGCGGCCGGAGCCATTGCCGCATCGGTTTCTATGATGGCAGGGGTGTTTTTGGATCTACAATCAGAGCGCGACCGCAATAAAGTCGAGGCCAAACAACGCCAGGCACAAATACAAGCCAATCCCGGACGGGCAATTGAGGAACAGATGAAAAAATTGCAGAAAACTGGCTTAGGTCCGGCGACTCTAAACGCGATTCGAGCGGATTTACAAGAGGCCCCACCCATTCTGTTAACCCTAGAATCCGCCTTTAATGGGCCGACCTCAGCTAGTCAGGCCAAACCTTTAGCCCATGCGCTCTGGATGTTTGTTGCCGATCTTTTCGCTGGGCTGACTCCTGTTCTGGCTTTCGCGGTTTTGCCTCTAAAAGAGGCGCAGTGGGTATCTTTTGCCATGACTCTAGTGCTGTTAATCCTATTAGGATACGGTCGCGCCCGGATTGGACAACGCGACATTTTTACTACCGTAGTGCAAACGGTGAGTATTGCTGGACTAGCCGCACTCGCCGGAATAGCTATCGGCCAATCGATCAACTTGATCGGGTAACAAACAACCTAAAAGCTCGGTTGCTCGAAAGTTTGAGGGATTTTTGGTCTTTTAAAATTTCCTGCGGCTAAGTACGAATCTTAGTACATACCGGATAGCGGCTCAAATAATTAAATTAGGAGTTACGCACTGTGACGAAAAAATAAGGGTTTGAGATTCTTCGCTCTCGCTCGCTTGGGAGATAAAATCGTTGTTTTTAATCAGGAGTGCGTAACTCTTAATTCTTCCTTTTGGCGGATGACGATAAATCATTGAAAAAATTAGTATGAGCCAAACTCTATGAAATAAAAATTACATTGATTCATAAACTCAGCAATAAAATATTGGCTATTTTTAAGGAATAGCCTAAATTTTTATAACAATTTTTTGAAAAAATAACTTTATTAGAAAAAACTTAATTTTCATTTTTGAAAACTGAACTTATCAAATCATTAATCAAGCATTAATACTTACCATTTTAAATTTTAATAAATATAAAAAAAATACCCAATATTAGTTACCATGTATATAATGGCAGCAGTAATCCAACCAAACGCACCACCAACTAAGTAAAATAAGCAAGAGTATGGAAAGCAATTTAATTCCTTATTCTGTTGAAAGCCTACTGAAAAATTCGAATTTAATAGGCTTAAAAGATCCTGTTACAAATAGCCTAAGCCTATTAAATAAGCTTTCAGGAGATAGCGATTTTTTAAATAAAATAACAGAAGCCTATGGCAATAATTTTAATGAGAGTGCCTTAGATTCTCTGCGGCAAGATTGGAGTCAGCAAAATTTTAGTCGTTTACCTCAAATTGGAATTGTATCAGACCAAGCATTAAAAGGAGCTAGAGGAGCCTTTTCTCAAGAAACTAATACTATTTATTTATCACAGGAATTTATCAATTTAAATGCTGGTAACCCTGATAAAATTACTAAAGTTTTTTTAGAAGAAGTCGGACATTGGATAGATACGCAAATTAACACAGTTGATGCGGCTGGTGATGAAGGTGCTATTTTTTCAGCTTTAGCCACAGGGGGTCATCTCACTAACTCTCAATTAAATAAGCTAAAAATAAGAGATGATTTTCAAACAATTAATATTGATGGAAAAACTATTACAGTAGAGACAGCGAGTAATGCTCAAGATCATTTAAATTTAATTTCGTCTCAAATCAAACCGTTACTAGATAGCATTAAATCCCAATTAGAAGTCGAAGATTTAAAAAATGTCCCGCTTGTGGGAGAAATTAAAATTAAAAACTTTGTTGATCAGCTATTAAATAATGTTGATAACAAAATCATCAGTGAAATTAATAGCAACGGAACCGCTACTGTTAATGCAGTTAGAAAAAGCTTGTTTGATGCCTTGGGGACATCAGGGTTAAATATATTATTAGATTCTAATGGCGATTCTGCTGTCACTATTAATGACATTTTACTTCCTCAAAATGATGCTAATGCTATCGATTTTCAATTTAAACTAGGAAAGACTTTTAAGCCTAACTTATCTTTAGCCGATCAATTAGGTTTGCCAACTTTAGGGCTGGATTTAAACGGCGGCATTACGCCTCAATTAGATTTAGGACTAACCGTTGGTTTTGGCGTTGATAAAAATGCCAATGTCTTTTTAGATACTAAAACCAGTGGAGAATTACAAACAGACTTAAAAGCTAACTTACTTGATGCCAGTAACAATCCTTTACAAGCGAAAGCAACCCTAGGATTTTTAAATCTTCAAGCAACCGATAATGGCAGTCAACTTACCGGAAAATTTAGTGCAGATTTAACAAGTACCAGTGCAGACGCTAAAGGAAGAGTCAAAGTTAGTGACCTGAGTAGTCTAACGGTTGCGCCTGATCCAAAGTTAACGGCTAATGCTGACCTCAAATTTAAATTAAATACCGGTCTCGGTGCGGCTAAAAATGACATTTTACCCTCCATTGAAAGCGAATTAAATTTACTCGGTTGGCAATATGACAGTAGCAATCCTGCCACGCCTGCGCCGAGTGTTTCTTTTGATAACGTTACTCTAGATACAGGTTCTTTAGTCGAAGACTTCGCCGGCGGAATTCTCAAACCCATTCAGGATATTTTAAAACCCATTCAATCAGTTTTAAACCCTTTTATTACTCCTCTTCCAGTTATTGACAAATCTTTTTTAGAATTATCACCAAATATCCCTGAAGAAACCCGAAAATTTATTCAAGTTCTCAATACTCTTGCCAGCTTAAAAGCACCTAGCGACAGTGGCAAAATTAACTTAGGAAGTTTTAACCTTACAGGCGGAGACATCCGAACCACCGATTTAAGTAGCACAACAGCTACACCTAAACCTGCTGTAGTCGCTCCTTTGGCCAGTAGTTTAGAACCGGCTTTTATCCAAGACTTGAAAGACATTGGTTTTGATTTTCCCATTTTAGATAAACCAGAGAATACGGTTGATTTATTACTCGGAAAACCCGGCATAGATCTTTTTAAAACCAATGAAGAATTCCCTAAATTTGCTTTTAATTACAGTATTCCTGACATCACCATTCCGGTTGTTGGGCCAATCGTGATTAAAATTGAAGGGCACGCAGAAGCTGGGGCACAGATACAGTTTGGCTATGATTCAACGGGTTTAGCGACAGGCCATCTTGAGGATGGATTTTATGTGGTCAGGCCCAATGCTGACCCAAAAGATCCAATATCTCGCAAAAATTCTAATGTTTACGGAGAGGCAGAAGTTGACGCATCAGCAGGAGTCAGTGTTGGAGTTGCCTCTTTAACCGTTGGGGGAGGAATTAATGTTGGTTTAGGAATGAATTTTGCTCAAAGTTTGGATGCCAGCGATGGATTAGATGGCAAAGTTCGCGGAACTACCCTTTTTCCTAATTTACCTTTTTGTGCTTTTGATGTAGGCGGCGGCTTGTCGGTAATTATCTTCGGAGAATTAGAACTCGATCTAGGCTTTTTTAGTGTTACCGAACGTCTCGATCTAGCGGATATTAAGCTGATTGATTTTGACTCAAAACCCGATTGTCATACTGCCGACTACTTCAACCATGAAGACCCAGAACCCACCCCAGAACAGCAAAAATCCTTAGACGATGCAGGAATTATAGACCGGCGGGGAACCGATGATAATAATACAATTACGGTTGACCATCTTGGCGGCACTTGGAGTGCAAAACGAGATGATTCTACTGAAGAAATAAAAGTTAACGTCAAAGTAAACGGAAGTGATCTCAATCCGGACCCCCATCCCGATCCTTATGATAAAGTGACCCTTATTGTCATCAAAGGTTTAGCCGGCAATGATACGATTCAATTTATTAATGGAGTAGAGGCACCAGGGCAAGTCAGAGGCGGGGATGGCAATGACAATATCACCACCGGCAAAGGCAATGACTTTATTGATGGTGGACAGGGTAACGATACCCTCAACGGTGGCGAGGGCAATAATACTGCTGATTACAGTAATTCGCCTAATGGCGTTAGAGTCAATCTAAATAGTGGATTTGCCAGTAATGATGGCTATGGCACTCAGGATAACCTCTCGAATATTCAAAATGTCGAAGGTTCGGCTAAAAATGACGTGATCATCGGTAGTAATACTAAAAACTATCTTAATGGCGGTGCCGGAAATGATGATTTAGAAGGGCTTGACGGTGATGATGATGTCATTTTGGGCGGTGAGGGAGCCGATACGATTAGAGGCGGTAATGGCTTCGATGTTACCACTTATTTTGATTCAAAATCGGGCATTCTTGTTAACCTCTCTAATCAAACTTTCTTGGGTAATGTTACGCTTCCTGATGGTGTCTCGCCTTTATATATAACCGCTCATCGAGGTCAAGGCGGCTCTGCTGATGGGGATTTTATTGATGGCATCGAAAATGTTTCCGGCTCAGCTTACGATGATATTCTGATTGCTAGGGATGGTGACGGGATTATCGATGGTTGGTTGGGAAATGACATAATTTATGCGGGTTCAGGTCATGATACTCTTATTGGGGGTGATGGTTCTGACTGGCTATCTTATAAGCTTTCTAATGCCGGAGTAAACGTTAATCTCAAAGACAATGCGTTTTCTGGCGGCTATGCTGAGGGAGACAAACTGCAAACCATTGTCTACGACTCCAGCAGTGGTAAAGGAACACCACAAGAGGGAAATTCTTTTGAAAATTTAGAAGGGTCGCTTTATAGCGATGGAGAATTGCGAGGAGATGACAACAATAATCTTATTAGAGGTTTGAGCGGCGATGATAACATTTATGGCGAAGGAGGAAACGATTTATTAAATGGTGGTGCTGGTGCAGATCATCTGGATGGCGGCACAGGAGAAGATACAGTCACTTACCTAGAGTCAACAGGTGCAGTATACGCCGATCTTTTATTTAATCAAGGTTTCTTTGCTGATGCTCAAGGCGATACCTTCTCTAATGTCGAAGATTTGACCGGCTCTAACTACGGAGATAATCTTAATGGCGACAATGGTAACAATAAAATTGATCCTAGCCTGAGTGGTAGTCAACTGGATATAGTCGATGGACGAGGGGGTACAGATACGCTTTTGGTAGACTACTCCATTGATGATTATGGTGAGGGAATAGAAGGCGGATTTAATACCGGTGATATCAAACACTATGCCGACAGTAGTAAAACTAGCGTATTAGATCAGGTGGGTTTTACCAATATTGAAAGCTTGTCCGTTGCAGGGACTATCCGAAATGATTCGATTATTGGCGGCTCAGGTAATGATGTGCTTCGGATGAGCGACGGAAATGATTTTGTGGATGGAGGAGGTGGAAATGATCTGCTAGATGGTGATCGCGGTATTGATACGCTATCTGATGATCTGTCTAATAAAACTCAAAACATTAGTTTAGAAAGTTTTGATATTACCCAAGAATCCTCAAAAAGCTATTATATTGACGGCACAAACATTAGCAATTTTGAAATTTTTAAGGATATCAAAACCGGTAGCGGCAATGACCGGCTTACCCAACTAGACCGAATTAACAATAACTTTTCTACCGGTGCAGGTGCAGACACGGTTAATGGCGGTTTAGGGTTTGATAGCGTTGATGGTGGCAAAGATACGGTATTTTTACCCGATTTAGGCGAAATAGAATTACCGGTTATTGATACTCTTGTGGTGGACTACTCAGTAGGAGATACAGGTAGCGGCATGATTATGTTTGTCACACCCGAGGATAAAACGGGTTACGCTTACAGAAGTATCGATCCTAATAATATTGAAGCCTCTCTATTAGACTCAATTGACTTCAGCAATTTTGAGAACTATCAAGTAACAGGTACAAGCAAAGAGGATACAATCGTTTTGGGCAACGGAAATGATTCAATTATAGCTAATGCCGGCAATGATTATTTGAGAAGTAATGGAGGTAATGATTATATTAATGCCGGTGAGGGAAATGATGTTTTAATTGGATCAAATCAAACCAGTGCGGATATTGATACCTTAGAGGGTGGAGCCGGAGCCGACCTCTTCCTTTTAGGAGAATCTTTTGTTGCAGGAACTAACTTAGATCCGCATTTTTATGATAAAGCTGGTACAAATGACTACGCTTTAATTACTGATTTTAACGTGGCTGAAGGAGACAAAATTCAATTACCTAACTGTGGAGTGAGTGGCCTATCTTTTGATCGGGGTTATACTTTAATTGATTTCGGCTCTTTTGGCAATGGTAGTGGTCTTTATTCAGAACGAGGAAACGAGTTGATCGCTTTTCTTCAAGGGGCACATGGTCTTGACCTTAACGCTCCTTACTTCGAATATGTCGGCGATCCTTGTCCTGAACCTCCCAAATAATTTTTAAGTAACTGGACATCAATAAAACTCTCTGTTTTTAAAATTTTAAAATGCCTGAAATCTTTGCCTTTTATTAAGTGGGGCGTAAGCCTTGCGCCCCTAAATTTTTGTTTACTAACTTAAGATATTTATTGGAGCAAAAAATGAAAAAAAATTATCAAGTAATTTCTTCTTTAATTCTTTCTTTAACTGGAAGTTTAGCCTTGGTTAATTTACCGGTATTAGCATTTGATATTGTCCAAAATAATAATCCTAATAGCCTTCTTAATGCTTTCTTAAGCAACGATCCTAATAATTACAAAGGGTTAAGTAATTTTAATATTAATCTCATTGGTGATGCCAGAGCATTTGGAACCTTTAGCGACGATCCATTCGGTTTAGGGTCTGCCGTAGCGCTTAGTACAGGGCGTGTTACCGATTTAAAAGGTCCTAACACGGTAGATGGCGGTTTTTTCCCCCCCAGTGGGGCTGATCTCAGCACGGATTTAGGATTACCGGGTGTAACTGGTGATTCTATTAGTATGATTGTCAGTTTTGATGTGGATAAAACAGTAGATCAATTATATTTTCAATATGTTTTTGGTTCAGAAGAATTACTCGAATATGCTGGTCAATATAATGATTCTTTTAGCCTGGTTTTAAATGGCATTAACTATGCTAAATTAAGTAATGGTGATGCTGTGACTATTAATAACCTTGCTGTGAGTCCTTTAGGCCCTTATAGTCCTGATTTAATCTACAATCCCGTAGGAACTGGGCCTGCAAGTTCTGAGACAAAATTAGATGGCTACACGAAACCTTTATTGTATCAAGCTCCTCTCATTCAAGATGCAAGAAATTACCTAATTATTAATATTCAAGATGCCACAGATGGCCAATATGATTCTGGTTTATTCCTTAAAGCAGGGACTTTAGGAACTGTGTGCCCCATTGCCAATTGTCCGGATACAGGAGTATCAGTACCAGAACCGAGTTTATCTCCTGTTTCTTATCTAATTTCGATGTTAAGTTTTATAGGATTAATAATAGCCAAAAAAACTTTATAGGAGTTACGTAAGTACCTGGACATAAATAAAGTTGATTATGTTAAGAAATGTAAAAGCCTTGAAAGCCTTTCCTGTTCCCTGTTCCCAGATCCGGTGTTCCCTTACCAAACAGTTAACTTTAATTTTGTCCAGGTACTTACTCCGATTAAAAACAAAAATTTTATGTCATCCTGAGCTTGGCGAAGGATCACAACAATCTCACAGAGAGCGTTAATTCTCTGCTTCAAATAAACGATCACCTTTAGACAAGCGCTCAGCAATCTGATAAGTTTGGTAGGAAGTCCGCCGGGTAGGTGCATGAGCCGCTAAATAGCGAGTAGCCGCCACCAAAATGTGAATCCCCGCTTCTGAACCATTTAAAAAAGAATATTGTTTAAAAGCCGCTTCCATTTCTTGAATAACATGAAAATCTCGATTTTCTCTTAACATTAACTTGCCTAACATAGCCATTAATTTTTTAGCATCACCTTTTTGATAAAGATAAGAAGCGACTAAATGCGCCGCTTGACTAACTTGTTGTTGGCGGTCAAATAACTCTGGTAATTGTTTAAGTAATTCATCCGGCTTGAGGTCTGATTCTTTAACAGAAGGTAACCTAGCAGGTGGAATATTTAAAAACCGATTGAGATATATACTCATCGCCGCATCAAAAACAGCCCGTAACAATTCTATAGAATTTACTCGTCTTAAACCTTGATGGACAGCATGAGCAAAGGTAAAACTATGATGGGCACTATCCCAGTCGCTAAATTCATTATTGAGGTTAAATTGAGCAATTCTTAATGAAGCGGCATAAGCAACAACTCCCGCTAATTGTTCCTCTGTACAGCCGCACGAAAGTGCATTCAAAAGAGCATCAATAATTTTTTGGGGGTCATCTTCTAGAAGAATAGACACTAATTTTTCTTGACCTGACCATTGGCCCCTTTTTGATTGGCCTTTTTCTAACACGCTTGGTAATGAATCAAAAGCCACAGGGAGCATAGCCGCTAAATCTACGGGATAACGCCAAGCATTAGACTCTTCCATTCGGGAAGCATTGGCTAAACCAGACACTAAACTTCCTAAAACTAATTCTGCGTCCTGCCAACCATTAATATCAAGCGCTTCTAAGGCTTTATTAATAAAATCTACTGTATGACCCACATCTAAATAACGATGGTCAGTAGCGGCACTAAAAAGAATATCTGCAATTTCTAGAGGGTTAATTCCAGCAGTGATAGCAGAGACTAAAGTCCGTTCGGCGGCTTCGGCATTTCTAACTTCTATAAACGAGCGAAACCAGCGTTTAAAACGCTCTACTAAATTTGATTCTTCCCCTAAAGCCGGCTGATGGGGTAAAGGATGTACTCCCCAACGTGGCGGTGTATCTGTGCTATCATTGGCTACGGCAGAAAGTCCTTGATAAAGAGCGAGAGGTTTATCTATCTCATCTAAATAGGGCAACAAATTCATTAAACAAGTCAGAATTGATAAACCGCTTCCCCAACCAGCTTGATTATATCGAGTCCCAAACCTTAATCCTTTTTGAAACGGTTCTACTGGGCTAATATTTAACTGAAGTAAAGCGAGGGTAGATTTAGCAATGACCAAAGAAATGCCTTGTTGTAGTCCATCAGTCAGTCGTTGACGTTGGTGTTCGATTGGCTCGAAGGAGGCGGCTAAATTAACCCAGACTTCACCATCAATAACTTTAACTGGAAAAGCTCGAACATCGTCAGCCCAAGAATCAAACGTTCCGCCACTAGCGGCATCGAAGCGGGCATAATGCCAGGGACAAGTCACAATTCCATCTTTACAGGGACTACCGTGAAGAGGAAAACCCATGTGAGGACAACGGTTATCGAGGGCATATATTTTGCCATTTTCTATCCAAAGAGAGATGGTTAAATTTTGGAGACGGACGAGTAAGCTACCAGCACTTTTTACTTCTTCATATAGAGCCGCACGGACGAGAAAATCTGTAGAATTTGAGTAGTTCATATTAACAGGAATTAGTGAGCAAGTTATTATTGAGCGAATAAAATGATTAAAGAACTTGATAATTATTGTCGAGTTTACTTATTTGTTTTGCTATAATAATAACTATTATATTATACAGTTTTTTCTAAATATTTTCAACGATATGACAGACAATCAATCTAACCTGATTTTAGTTGCTGGAGCCACTGGCGGAGTGGGACAGTTAACGGTGAGTAAATTACTTGCCGAAGGCTTTTCAGTTCGCATTCTAACTCGAAACCTCGATAAAGCTAAGGCTATGTTTAATGGGCGTGTGGATATAAGCCTAGGAGACATCAGAAAAGCCGATTCGCTGCCCGAGGCTATGTCTAATGTAACTCATATTATTGGCTGCACAGGAACAACGGCTTTTCCTTCTGCTAGATGGGAGTTTTCGAGCCATGAAAACAGCGTTTTAGAAAAGTTAAAACGTTATTTTAATCCTAATTATGCTAAATTAGTTGCGGCTAACAGCCCCGAGAAAGCTGATGCTATGGGCATTACAAATCTGGTTAATACTGCACCATCTAATTTAAAACGTTTTGTTCTAGTTTCTTCTATAGGCATTGAACGTCGTCATCAATTTCCCTTTAAAATTTTGAATGCCTTTGGGGTTCTTGATGCTAAAAAACAAGGAGAAGATAGCTTGATAGCATCTGGACTTCCTTACACAATTATTCGCCCCGGCAGATTGATTGATGGTCCCTATACTTCCGCCGACCTCAATACTTTATTAAAAGCAACCAGTAACGGAAAATGGGGGATAAATATCGAACAAGGAGATAATTTAAATGGTCAAACCAGTCGTATTGATTTAGCAACGGCTATTGTAGAAAGTCTTCATTCTCCCTCTACTCTTAATAAAACTTTTGCGTTAATTAATACTGGAAAACGCCCATCGAAAATTGACTGGAAAAACCTTTTTTTACAATTAACTTAAAATTAAGTCGATATTTTCCTGGGAAAATACTAATACTTTTGTTCTATGTACTTCCATCAATGACATGATAAGCTGTCACGCATTTAAATTGTTCTTGGCGACAGGATCTAGGGTGTCGGGTGTGGGGGAATTGTGAGCATTTTACAATTCTTAATACAGAGAGCTTTATTTATGTCCAGGTAGTTAGCAAGTAAATTAATTTTTTTTTCATTTACAGCATATTTATGTCGATTTTATATAAAAATAAATAATCTTTGACAAATAGCATTTAATAAGGATAATCTAAATTAAACAGACCTATCACTTTAACTATAGAGGTTAACTAAAAATGATGAAAACCTTATGGAGTAAGCTAGTAATCTTGACTGCTCTTGTTTTTTGTTTATTTATTTCTGCGGTTAACTTACCGGCTTATGCCTTTGTGCAATCTAATATAGATACTCTACTGAGTACCAAAGATTGTCATAACTGCGATTTAGTGGAAGCTGACTTGCATGAAAAAGATTTAGCAGGGGTTAAGTTATACGGTGCAGACCTGTCTAAAGCTAAACTATATGGAGCTAATTTATCAGGGGCTAGTTTATCAGGAGCTAATTTATCAGGGGCTAGTTTATCAGGCGCTAATTTATCAGGGTCTTATCTTCAAAAAGCTAATCTCAAAGGTGCTTATTTACAGAAGGCTAATTTAGAGGGTGCTGCTCTGTATGGTGCTGATTTAAGCGACGCTGTTCTCTATGGTGCTAATCTTAAAGGGGCTAAACTTAAAGGAGCAAACCTAGAAGGCGCTAAAACTAAGGGTGCTATATTCGATTAACCTGTTCAGTAAAATTTTTTGAAAGTTTGTGGTGGGCAAGGCCCACCGTACACAATTTTTTTATCTCATTGCCATTGACATCTGCTCACAGGTTTCGGCGCAACGACGACACATATCAGCACAAGCTGTCATTTGAGAATCATCACCCATACTCTGGCAGTCAGCCGCACAGCGAGAGCAGATGTCAGCGCAAATGCCACAAGTTCGGGAATGAAGGTCAGATCCACGAAGCATAAAGTTAGCACTAATCTGACAGATTTCTGCACAGTCTAGCATTAACCTAATATGAGCCGTATCTGAATGTTTTCCTCCTTTTTCTAAACAGTAAAAAACCGTATTCAAACAGACACTGTGGCAGTCCAAGCAGTTTTCAATGCACTGCCGCATTTCTGGATTAACTTGATTTAATGTAAGTTGAGAAATCATCATTTTGCCTCCTTTTATAGGATTTAGTTTTTTAAAAACATCAAACAAAGCTATTCCATCGGCGGCGTTTCATCAAACTGTAACATCACTAAAACGGCGGGTTCATTGCCAACAGTTCCGGACAAATGTCCTTTACGCCCTTGAGAATCTTCTTTGGTATTCTGATCTGCTCCAAAGGAAATCTCACCGGCCCCCATTTCCACTCGTTCTCCATCCATCGTCTCCACAAACCAGCGCCCTGCTAGAGGAATAATCCATTGAGGTTTTGGATTTTCATGCCAAATACCAGTCCAGCCTACAGGCAGCACGCTAAAAACCACAGTAGCCCCCTGTTGTTTGAGTTCTCCCATCCATTGTGGAGAGGTAGAGGCGGCAATACTTTTTAGTTTAAAGTCCTGAATTTGGCGGCGAGATTGATGACTTACTCCCTGTTCATCCGTCCAAACGTACCAATAATCAATAATTGGAGGTGTTGATAAGTCATGCGTGGAACTAGCTTGATCCGATGAAGGCTGTTGTAATACCTGATCGCTCATAAAATAGTTACCTCAATTTATGTGATTTGAATCCTCTATGTAAGCATTTTAGTACAAAAATACTGCCAATAATCTGTAATATCAGTGTCAGTTAATTTTCTGAAAATTAGCACTGATTCTTAGCAATATATCAAGGATTTAACTTTAGCGAAGATAGTACAGATGTTGAGAAAATGGTTATAAAATTCAATCAACTATAAATCCATTCTAAAAAAAACGACAAATGCTACCTCTAACTAAAGAAAGAATATTAAGGAATAGGGGGCTAGTTTTTTAAACATATTTAAACATAGAGTGTTTTATGAATGTCTTGGTACTTAAAATTAACTAATTTACGAGTCCGCTTTTTAAAAATTCATTGGGATTTTTTCCGGTTTGTACTAAATGGGTAGCTGTGTTATGAAGGCCAAAATCATCTCCCAATTGTGCCCCCAAAGTCCCATGAATAAACAATAATATATACATGATAATACCAACCATTAAATAACTCCAATGAACTTGCTTAGAAGAATTTTTGCGCCACCGATACCGTTGCAAGCCTCTCCAAACTGTTATAAGCACAATAGCCATTAACAGTAATATTCCCCCTAAACCATGCAAAAGCATAGTAGTTTCAACGGGTAAGCCCCAATCACTTTTTGTCGTAACAGCAGGGTTAGCTAAAACCAATTCAAAAAAACCGGCGGCTACGGTAAAAAATGTTATGAACGCAGCCGCTAAAGTATTAAACCAACCTGCATCAAATAAACCTGAAGGATTAGCTTCAATTGAAAACAATTTAAGAATCGGTTTTTCTAAAGGAAATAAAGTTCCTGCAAAATCAAAAGCAATTCCAATAATAAACAATCCTAATGTTAAATGAACTAAATTAGGATGAATAGGAATCGGGTAGGGTAATCGATTTTCTCCTAACTTTAAACCTAACTGTTCAATCAGTAATACATTCACTGGATCACTCCTTCTTTCATTGCTTCTACAACCGGTTCCACGTGCAATCCATACACCCAAACCAATTTTGTTCCTAAATAAGTTTGAAAACAAATTAAAATAACTAGAAATGTAGCTACCCCTAAATAAATAGGAGGTATTTTTAAAAAATTATGGTGACGAATTCCTAAACGCCAAGCGGTAATTCCCACCACAATTGCTGATAATATCCAACCCGTCAGAGTATGTATATTTAACGTTTGTTGAGCGGCTTGATAAGGTTGAGCGAGTCCGGCCTCAAATTGGCCAAAAATCACTGCTAAAAATATCGTAATTGAAGCCACAATCATATTCCAAAAGCCCACCTCAAAAAGGTAATTCTGTTTCCAAAAATACCCAATAATATCACAGACAAAAGCAAATAATACCATCGCTATAACAAAGTGAATAATAATCGGATGGATGGGGTCTGGATAAGGTAAATTAACCTCATTAAGACGTAAATTTAACATATTATTTTTTTTCCTCTAAAAGTAATAAAGCGTGTCCGTCAGGGTCTTGGATCAAACAAGCTTGTTCATAAGAATTTGATTGTTTTTTTAACTGTATAAGATGAGGAGAAATGAACTTTACTCCTTTTTTTTCTAATTGCTCTACAGTGGTTTTAAGATTATTAACCACCAATTCTAATTGCAGATAACCGAGAGCGGTACTTGTCCAATTTTCCGGGCGAGGACGACCATCAGATGGAACAATATAATCAAGTAATTCAATTCCTATACCTTTTTCAATTGTCCCCAAACTGGTAACTCGTACTTGGGCATCAAATAAACCGTCAAGTCGAGCTTGAGTTTTTCCTGTATTTAAGCTACTTTCTTGAGTTTTTAAACCTAGTAAATTTTGGTAAAATTCAAGACTTTGTTCCGTATTAGAAACCGCAATAGCACTGTGATCTATTCCTAAAAATAACTGTTCATGATGCTCATGCCATTTCTTCTTACCCTTATCAGCAGGAAACCAAATTAATTCTAAATTGTGACCATCAGGGTCTTTAAATTTAAAGGCGCGTACTCCTCCCGAAGCTTCATTGCTTTGGGGAATCGTTTGAGGTTCAATAGAAATATGCTCAACTGAAAACGATTTTAAATGAGTATAAGCAAGGTCTATATCTTTAACCACAATCGCCAGATGTTGAAACCAAATATCGTTACTTCGAGAATCTTTTGGAATCGGCAAATCTTGGTCATTAAGATAGTGCATTAATTTAATTTTTTCCTCTCCTAGTTGTAAAGTTAAAACCCTAATTTTAGCTTTAGAAATACATTCAATAAGGCTGTATTTTTGCCCTTCAATAAAGATATCGTCAATACATTTAAATCCCAAGGCTTGCTCATAAAAATCCTTTATATAATCGGCATTAGATACCGTTAAGGTAATGGCAGCAATTTTTTTGACTTCTATATTATCCCCCTCAAGAACACTCATTGATTTAACCTCCATCAGCAAAACCTGGATATAAGGTCATGCCACCATCTACATCAAGAGTAGCACCATTAACATAGTCAGAATCATCACTAGCTAACCATACAGCCGCCCTACCGATATCGTCCGGTTCTCCTACTCTTCCTTGAGGAATTAATTTTAATAATTGAGCTTCAGCTTGTGGAGTATCCCAAGCATTTTTATTAATGGGTGTTTTAATAGCGCCTGGAGCAATACTATTAACTCGTATTTTATGGGGAGCAAGTTCTTGAGCGATACTTTTCATCATCATCTCAATTCCCCCTTTACTAGAAGCATAATTCACATGACCGGCCCAAGGAATAACCTCATGAACAGAACTAATACAAATAATTTTACCGGCTGCACTTGATATATCCGGCTTGACTCCTCGTTTTAAAAATTCTTTGGCGGCTTCGCGAGCGCACAAAAATTGTCCCGTCAAGTTAACTCCTATGACCAAATTCCAATCATGAAGACTCATATCAATAAAAGCCGCATCTTTTTGAATTCCTGCATTATTAACTAAAATATCAATGCCGCCAAACTGTAAATACATTTCTTGGAACATAGCTTGCACTTCATCTTCAGAAGCTACATTTGCACCTATAGCGATGGCTTGTCCGCCTTCATTACAGATATCAGCAACAATTTTACGGGCGCTTTCAGCATCCGAATGATAGTTGATTACTACTGAAGCACCGGCTCTCGCTAAATGACGGGCTACTGCTTCACCAATGCCTGAACTAGCACCTGTCACTAAGGCTTTTTGATTTTTAAGTAAATAGGGAGAATAACTCATATTTTTTTGCTTAACTTCGTTTTACACTAATCAGTTAAAGAAGCCAGAGAAATATCAACAGGTTAATTTTAAAAATATATGCAACCCGGCTCATCTACTTTAAGTTATAGTTATCGGGTTGAAGTTGGCATCAATAACATTAATAATTTTTAATCGATGTAAATTATTTTATTATATGTATCAAGCACAAACTTGCCAATTAAATATAAGTTTTTTCTCATTTTTTAAAATATCTATATTTGGATAGATGTCCTAATTTACAGAAGGGACAGTTTAATTTTTAGCCCAAATAAATATATAAATAGGAATAGTTAGAAGAAAAAATGAATATGATAAGATTTTGACAGATTCAAACGAAAGCTAGATAAAAAATCTAAAAAAGGTTATATATAAATGTAATTAGTGTAATTTTTGGCTATGTATAATTTAAATATTTTAATTTTTAATATAGCAATGTTCTATTGTCATACACTTAACTTTTTTTTCAGGTATTTAGCATTTTAAAATGCCCGTTTAATTTCTTAGGAAAATGGATATTAAACTAATAAACAACACCAACCAAAAATCAAAATTATTTTTTTCTCCCATTGAAGATTACGGAATTATTGGAAATTGCCATACGGCTGCATTAATTAATAGCCAGGGATCTATAGATTGGCTTTGTTTACCTCGCTTTGACTCGCCTTCAATTTTTGCCAGAATTTTAGATTTAGAAAAGGGGGGATTTTGGAGTATTCAACCGATAGAACCTTTTGAAAGTGAACATAAATATTTTGATCACACTAACGTATTAAAGACAAGGTTTACTTGTTCCACTGGATGTTTTTCTTTAATGGATTTCATGGATATCACTAATCCAGAAATAGAGCAAGATTTAGCCGCACCCGGGCGATTAATTAGAATTGTTGAAGGGATAGAGGGCGCAGTTGAGATAATTAGTATTTGTACTCCTCGTCCAAATTATGGACAAACAATTCCTAATTTTACCCATTTGGGAACTGAAGTAAAATTTGGTAAATTTATCTTAACAGCACCGAAAGAGTTGCAAATAGACGAGCAAAATAATAGCTTAATTTGTTCTTTCATCCTCAATGCTGGAGAACAACTAGCTTTTACTTTAATGACAGAAAACGATTCAGATTTACCATCACTGGAGCCGGCAACCGCTTTAAGTTCAACTATTACATTTTGGCAAAATTGGGCTAATCAATGTACTTATCAAGGTCCTTATCGAGATCAAGTAATTCGCAGCACTCTTACGTTAAAATTAATGACTTATGAACCTTCAGGAGCCATTGTAGCAGCACCGACCACTTCATTACCTGAGACTATAGGAGGAGAGAGAAATTGGGACTATCGTTTTACTTGGATTAGGGATGCTTCTTTTACTCTTTATGCACTACTTTTAGCTGGATATTTTGACTATCAACAGCCGTTTTTTAACTGGATAGTTCGCACTGCTAAAGTGGAAAAAACCGGGATCAAAATTCTTTACCCTATTACTGCTGAAGGTCAAATTATTGAGCAAACTTTAGATTATTTACAAGGATATCGTAACTCTCGCCCAGTACGCATTGGCAATCAAGCGGTAGAACAGATTCAAATGGATGTTTATGGCGAGGTAATGAGTGCCCTTCATTTTGCTTGGAAAGCCGGAAAATATGATCCGTCGCCCATTTGGGATGAAGTTTATTCTATGTTAGACTGGGTTGCTGATCATTGGCGTGAACCCGATAGCGGCATTTGGGAAGTTCGCGGAGGGGTGAGACATTTTGTTTATGGTAAAGTAATGTCATGGTTGGCACTGGATAGCGGCATTGATATTGCTCAAACCTTGCATTTAAAAGGAGATATTGAGCGATGGTGTCAAGAAAGAGATAACATTCGAGCCGAAGTATTAGAAAAAGGATGGAGCGACAAATTAAAAGCTTTTAAACAATCTTATGAAGAGGAAAACCTCGATGCCGCGAATTTATTGTTACCAGTTTTTGGCTTTATCGATGGGCGTGATCCTCGAATGGAATCTACGATTAATCAAACCCTTAAATATCTCGTAAAAAATGGTTTATGTTATCGTTATCTTAATGCACCAGAAGGAATAAAAGGACAAGAGTCCACTTTTGTTTTATGTACTTTTTGGTTAATTAATGCCCTCATTTTAGCAGGACGTTTAGAAGAAGCACAGCAATGGTTTGAAACCCTACTAGCTAAAAGCACTCCTTTAGGATTATTTGCTGAAGAAATCGATGCCGAAACAGGGGCACACCTCGGCAATTTTCCTCAAGCTTTTTCTCATATTGGTGTGATTAATGTTGCCGTTTCTCTCGCTCATGCTAAACAAACAGGTACAGTTGAATGCCATCATGCTAATGCCGCTAATGCGGCTGGTAGAGGTGGCGGCGGCTTTCAATGTAAATAAGTAAAGTCTTACAGTCTAAAAAATAGCCAGTTTGATAGGTTAAATATTGGTTATATAAAAAAACATCTTTCTTAAGATAGAAATTTGAGTAATAAAAACATTATTATATGGAGCCATCATCATTAACATTTTTCTTAAAACAATCAACAACAATAAACTCAGCTAAAATTTTAATCTTTCTTTAGATAGATTTGAGCTTTTTTGTGTATCTTATAATAATAAATAAAGCTTAGACATAAATAATTTATTGTCTTTTTTTCCAAGTTTTTGCTGTTGCTGTAAAAAGTCGCATGATAATTATTTATTATGCCATTGTAATTTTTTTATAGGATAAATTTTAAAATGGCTAATTTTTAATATTTAGAATCTAGAGCTTACTAAAATTTCGGGTTAAAAACCATTGTAAAAATTCATTCATGGAGTTAAAATAATGCCCTTATCTAATATTTCTGATTCTAATGCAAATAACAAACGAAAAATCCGTTATGCTATTGTGGGGGTAGGGTGGTTTGCTCAAGCCGCCACTTTACCGTCTTTTGTTCATGCAGAAAATTCTGAAGTTGTTGCTTTTGTTTCTGATGATCCTGCTAAAAAAGACGAACTTGCCCAACATTATGGGGTTAAGCTTACTTATTCTTATGACGAATATGAAAAATGTTTAAGTAGCGGTGAAATTGATGCCGTTTATATTGCTTTGCCCAACCATTTACACTGTGAATATACAGTCAGAGCGGCTAATCAAGGAATTCACATCTTATGTGAAAAACCGATGGCATTAAATGAAGATGAATGTCAACAAATGATCGAGGCTTGTAAAAATAATAATGTTAAGCTAATGATTGCTTATCGTTTACATTTTGAAGAAGGGAATTTACAAGCCATTAAAACAGCACAGTCAGGAGAAATTGGCGAAGTGCGTATTTTCAACTCGGTATTTACCCAACAAGTAACACCGGGTAATATCCGATTACAAAAAGCCAAAGGAGGAGGCACACTTTATGATATCGGTATCTACTGTATTAACGCAGCGCGTTATTTATTTCGCTCTGAACCGATAGAAGTATTTGTAACCAGTGCTACTAAAAAAAATGATGAGCGCTTTAGCGAAGTTTCAGAGATGACCAGTGCTATTTTACGCTTTCCAGAGGAACGACTGGCGACATTTACCTGTAGTTTTGGAGCCGCTAGTGTTTCTAGTTATCATCTTGTTGGTACAATCGGAGATTTACGAGTAGATCCTGCTTATCCTTGGAAGGGAGAAATTAAGCATTATTTAACTATTGAAGACAAAAAGCAAGAACGTTCTTTTGAATCACGAGATCAACTAGCGGCTGAATTGCTTTATTTTTCTGACTGTATTTTGCAAAATAAAGACCCAGAACCCTCGGGAATAGAAGGATTAAATGACGTTCGTATTATTAATGCCCTTCACCGTTCTTTAGAAACTGGTAATGTTGTTCAATTAGGTCATTTAGATTATCACCAACGGCCTACAGTTGAACAATCTATTCAACTTCCCCCACATCAAAAAGGCCCGGACCTTGTTGATGCGACTCCAGCTAGTCAATAAATCTTAAAATTTCAAAAACTTAACCAAAAAAGAGGAAAGTATTTATGCCTGATTTGTTAGATACTGCTATCAATGCCGGTTGTTTTACCACTTTAGTCGATGCCATTAATGCGGCTAGTATGGCACAAGCATTAAAAACCGAAGGCCCCTTTACTGTTTTTGCTCCAACCGATGAAGCCTTTTCTAAGTTACCATCAGGAACAGTAGAAACCTTGCTAGAAAATATTCCTGATTTAATCGCCATTTTGAGATATCATATCATTCCTGATCAAATAATCCTGGCAGCAGATATCCCTCAAAATCAATCTCTGGAAACTTCAGAAGGTTCATCAGTAAAAATCCAAGTCTCAGATGATAGTATTCACATCAATGAGGCTAAAGTTATTAACACAGATGTTAAAGCAGATAATGGAGTTATTCATGTCATTGACAGCGTTATTATTCCTCAATCAATGGGAAAACTTTTAGCTTTGAATTAAAAGTATCGATTTCTTAGAGGCGTTGCCGACAACGTCTCTACAATAAGCTGTCACGCATTTAATTTGTTCTTTGTGGCGGGGTGTAGGGGAGGCACGGATGGCGAGGTTTCCTCGCTATGTTGAGTGCCGTTGTAGGGTGTAGGGTGTGGGGGAAGAGTTTTAGGGTTTGTTTCCTAAGATCATAATATCGTTGTTTTTAATCAGAAGTCCGTAACTCCTATAAATTTTATTATTTAGGAAGGGAAGAGGCAAAATGTTTATGCCCCTTGATTTTTTGTTGCGAACGCTTACAGGATTGCTCTCGTTTGTTCTACTGGGTGGTAGTATTTATATACTTCACGAGTGGTACGAAGGAGAATTAATTAACCGTTTCTGGTTGATTTTAGGTTGGACTATTATAATTTGGTCATTTTTAGGATTTTTGCCGATTACTCTTTTCTTACGGCGGAGGGGAGTTGATGAACCGAGAATGTACCGCAGTAGTGTAACTGAACAAATTTTACGTCCTGATGGCAGTGAAATTCATATTGAATTCTATGGTTCACCTGATGCCCCTCCTTTAATTTTGACTCATGGTTGGGGGCCAAATAGTACAGTCTGGTACTATCTCAAAAAACAACTTGCCCATCACTACCGTTTGATCCTTTGGGATTTACCGGGTCTAGGTAAATCGAGTCATCCTAAAAATCGTGATTACTCACTCGAAAAATACGCTCGTGATCTTGAAGCTGTGTTAGCTTTAGCCGGAAATCGTCCGGCTATTTTACTAGGTCATAGTATGGGTGGGATGATTCTGCTAACCTTTTGCCGCTTGTTTCCCGAATATCAGAGACGACAAGTCGCAGGCATAATTTTAGTGGATACGACCTACACAAATCCACTGAAAACGACTATTTTTAATCGAATTATCAAGCGGTTGCAAAAACCGTTAATTGAGCCATTATTGTATACAGTTATTGCCCTATCACCTCTGTTTTGGCTGATGAGTCTTTTAAGCTACCTCAACGGTATGATGTATTTAACTACGGAATTATCTGGATTTACAGGACATGAAACTCGAGGACAACTTGATTTTTCAACGCGCTTGGGATTACTGGCATCTCCTGGGGTACTCGCAAGAGGAGTATTAGCAATGTTCAATTTTGATGAAACCGAAACCCTGTCAACTATCGAACTTCCCGTCTTAGTTATTGCTGGTGAATCGGATATTTCTACGCTTAAGAGCGCTAATCGTCGCATTAGTATCGATATCCCTAATGCCGAGTTGGTTGTTTTAAAACCTGGCGGACATATGGCTTTAATGGAACGAAATACTCAATTTTCCCAAATACTAAAAACCTTCGGAGCATTACCGCAAAAAAATTAACAATAAGCAAGAGGTGAACGACTAATTTTTTTTTAAATAAGATTTTTTCTCTAAAAATTGAAAATTGAAAAATTAAGTAGTCGGACATAAGTATTGAGTGGGCTGGGACATTTATTGCGGCTTTGGCTTACAATATTATTCCTGCAAAAGTTTAACAAATTTTTTTTCAAAAGATAGATGTATTAACAGTCTTTCTGTCTTTAGTATGGCCGTGAAGTTACAATGGTGGGGGCTTTTTATGAACACTATTCAAGACCATCCTATAGGTTTTATTCTAGCCGCTATAGGCACATTTTGGGTTTTGCTTACTATTTTACGCTGGTGGCAAGAAAGCCAATATAATTTTAAAGATAAGACCGTATTAATTACTGGCGGCTCTCGTGGCCTTGGTTTAGTCATGGCACGCCAGCTAATAAAACAGGGTGCTATATTAGCTATCTGTGCCAGAAATACGGCAGAACTCGAAGCCGCTAAATCTGAGTTAGAAGAAACAGGAGCAAAAGTCTTGACAATTCCCTGTGATGTCACCAATTTATCTCAAGTCCAGGAGTTAATTGAAACAGTTAATAACTCTTTAGGCAGTATTGATGTGCTGATTAATAATGCAGGTATGATTCAAGTCGGCCCATATCAAACCATGACCCTATCTGATTACGAAGCCGCCATGAATGTTCATTTTTGGAGTCCTCTTTATACCACCCTTGCGGTTGTTCCTAGTATGAGAAAACGAAAAACCGGTCGAATTGTTAATATTTCCTCTATAGGCGGAAAAATTAGTGTTCCTCATTTATTACCTTATAGTGCCAGCAAGTTTGCTTTAGTTGGACTCTCTGAGGGAATGCGTTCGGAATTAGCACGTGATGGAATTATTGTTACTACTGTTTGCCCTGGATTAATGCGAACAGGAAGTACCGAAAATGCTTTTTTTAAAGGTCATTATCGGGCTGAATATACCTGGTTTAGTCTCAGCGATTCTCTCCCTATAATATCCATGAGTGCAGATGCCGCCGCGCGACAAATTTTAGCCGCTATTCGGCGAGGTGCTTCTGAAGTAACTTTATCAATTCCTGCATTTATTGCTACTCGCTTTCATGGTCTCTTTCCAGGGTTTACCAGTGATCTTTTAAAATGGGTTAACTGGTTACTTCCAGCCGCAGGAGGAATTAATGATGAACAACGACCCGGAAAAGCGAGTCATTCCTCATTATCTCCCTCAGCTTTAACTCGGTTGAATAATCAGGCTATGCGGCAAAATAACGAGCTTGAAACGGATGAATTATAACACCATCAAACATTAGACTTTTTGCAGAAGTCGGGAGAAGGAAAAATATTTGATACTTATTCTTTTTTTTCAAAAATGATAATTTCTGCAAGAGGTCTAATTTTTGGCTCTCCCGTACTTCTGGTGATAAGAAAAGCTTCCTTATTGTAGGGTGGGTTAGGTGTGGGGATAATTTTTATAAGAAACGGATAAATTTTGATCCGCTCCGTAACCCACCACTGTGTATTTTGTAGCAATATAAACATTTTCGCCCACGATGCCGAAAGAGCCTAAATTTTTATCCTAAAGGAGGATACCCAGAATCTTATCTATAATTAATAGTTAAATAAATAAAAGTTAATTAGATAGGCTAAATGTTGATGAAACTTGAACAGATAGATGTCATAATTCCTACCGACGACGGACAAATGCCTGCCTTTTTGTGTCGGCCACTTTCAGAGAGTCCGGAACCTGCTATTATTCTCCTAATGGAAGCTTTTGGTTTAACATCCCATATAAAAGACGTGGCCCGCCGAATTGCTGCATGGGGTTATGTGGTTCTTGCCCCTGATTTATATTACCGAGAGTTACCTCTCAACACGTTCTCCTATGACGAAGTAGAACAAGCGATGGCTATGATGTATCGTCTCGATCTGTTGGCTACGGAAAATGACATTAGGGCGGCATTAGCTTATTTGAAATCCTGCTCAAATGTGAAAGAAGATCGCATTGGAATGACGGGATTCTGTTTAGGCGGGGGACTGACTTTTATGAGTGCTTGTAAATTTTCTAATGAAATTAAAGCAGCTGCTCCCTTTTACGGTATGGTTTTTGATGAGTGGATCGAGGCCGTTAAAAACATTACCATTCCCGTATATTTATTTTTCGGTGGTGCAGATCCATTTATTGCAAGGAAACGAATTGAACAAATCGAATCTCGCTTTCGTGAACTCGATAAAGAATATTTTTTAAAGGTTTATGACGATGCCGATCACGGGTTTTTCTGTGATGAGCGTTCTTCTTACAATTTTGAGGCTGCGGTTGATGCAGAGCAGGAATTGACAAATTTCTTTGAGCAATATCTACGTCTTTAAAGTTAGGTTACTAAACTTTAGTTACTGTGCCATCTTAAAGCCATACTTTTCAAATATTGTTTGAGCAGGAGGACTTGAAAGAAATTGAATAAATTGCTGGGCAGCCTCGACATTTTTACTATTTTTCAGCACAGATATAGGATAAATAATCGGTTGATGCGTATTTTCTGAGGCTGTAGCTACTACTCTAACTTTATCTGAGGTTAAGGCATCTGTTCCATAAACAATCCCTGCATCAAGATTACCTGTACCCAAATAAGCTAAAACTTGGCGAACATCTTTAGCAAAAACGATTTTAGGTTTAATTTGCTCATAAATATTGAAAAAAGTTAAAACTTCTTTACCATATTGTCCAGCAGGAACACTCCCCGGGTCGCCAATAGACAAACGTTTAATTTTGCTATTTGTTAAATCTTTAAAATCGGAAATATTCGCCTCATCAGTATTTTTAGCCACCACTAAAACCACATTATTTTTTAACAAGTTTTGGCGAGTTCCTTCTAATAAAAGCTTCTTAGCTTCTAAAGCATTTATTTGTTTGGGAGCCGCCGAAATAAAAACATCAATTGGTGCGCCTTGTTCAATTTGCTGCTGTAACGTTCCTGAACTCCCAAAATTATAAGTTAGTTTAGGATTAAAATTTTCTGGTTGATAAATTTTTTTTATTTCCGTTAGAGCATCTTTAAGACTGATAGCGGCTGATATGGTCAACTTTACCGGTTCAGATGGGGAATTAGAAGTTGTATTATCTGAGGACTGACTACAGCTAACAGTTCCTATAAAAGTCAACATCAAACACAGGAGTAATCCTATAAAATTTTTTCTCTTCATTTTTTCCTCAGTCAATTTTCTAATAAAATCACTTTCCAAGGATTTAAGGTAATGTACCAAGGACAAGGCTGTTTTTTTAACTCAAACCATTTGTCTTTAAACACTTCCACTAACAAATCATAGGTTTTATTAGTCCCCGGGTCTTCATGAAGTTTTAGATATAGGGTGATTCGATGTTGAGTTTCACTAATAGTCACTAACCAACAAGGAAAGGTATTAGCTTGTTCTGGGTCTTGCGTAAAATTAAATTGATGGGCGCGATAACCCACATAACTAAGGTGATCTGGAATAAATTCCACTACTTGTAAAATACAATTCCACTCTATCGCTTTTACTGTTTGATCGTCAAGCCTCTGGGCACTAGAAAAATTTTTACATTCAGTTAATTGTGCTGTTTTAAAAGTGCGAGGCCTTTCAAAGATTTCCTGTTTACTTCCTGCCTCAATAATTTGACCTCCGTCTAATACCAATAAATCTTTACACACTCGATAGGCTTCTTCAAGTTTATGAGTAACAAATAAACTCACTCCGTCATAAGCGGATAAAACTCGAATTAATAACTGTTCAACGCGACCCCGAAGATAAGTATCTAAAGCGGATAAGGCTTCATCAAAGATTAAAATTTCTGGTTCAATGGCTAAAGCTCTCGCTAAAGCGACTCTTTGTTGTTGTCCTCCTGATAATTGGCTCGGAAAACGTTTTTCTAATCCTTCTAATTCTAATAACTGAATATATTTTTGGATGCGTTGCTGTTGTTGGATAATGGGTAAATCTTTAATGCCAAATGCAATGTTTTCAAAAACATTAAGATGAGGAAATAAGGCATAATTTTGAAATACAAATCCAATTTGCCGCTCATTGGGAGGTACATTTATTTTGCGTTCAGAATCAAATAAAGTACGCCCATTAAGCACAATTTTCCCCTGGTCTGGTGTGACTAAACCGGCAATACATTTTAACGTCATACTTTTCCCTGAACCCGAAGCACCTAGCAATCCTAATGTTTCTTGAGTGGCTTTAAAATTTACTTCTAAACTAAAACCGGCTAGGTTTTTTTCAATATCGACCATTAGTTCTTGTGAAGGATTATGACTCTCAGCCGCATAAGCTTGAGGAATTAAATGGTTCTCAGATTCAAGAATTCTCGAGTCAATATTACTGGGGCGTTTTTGAGTTTTTTTATCGGCTTTTACTGGGGCTGTTACTTGCTTAGATTGTGACCAAAAATTGACTACAATAATGACGAACATGGAAATACTCATCAATATTAATACCCAAATTAGGGCAGTGGTCATATCTCCAGATTCCGCCGCAAAAAAGATAGCCACCGGCATAGTTTGAGTTTGTCCAGGGATATTACCAGCTAACATTAAAGTTGCACCAAATTCTCCTAAAGCACGAGCAAAGGATAAAATGGTAGCGGCAACTAAACCTTTATAGGAAAGAGGCAGCATAACTTGCCAAAAAATCCGCCATTCAGAAGCGCCTAAAGTGCGAGCGACTAAATAAACTGAAGCGTCAATTTGTTCAAAAGCGCCTAAAGTCGTGCGATACATGAGGGGAAAAGCAACAACGCTTGCTGTAATAACGGTAGCTTCCCAACTAAAGATAATGTTATAGTCGAAAGCTTGGGCTAATAGTTGTCCGATGGGACTATTGCGCCCTAATAATAATAGTAATAAGAATCCGACCACTGTCGGCGGCAAAACTAAAGGAGCAATAAAAATAGCATCAATTATGCCTTTACCTTTACCTCGATAAGTTAACATCCAACGCGCGGCGGCAATGCCCACAAAAAAAGTGACGATAGTAGCTACTCCTGCCGCTCTTAGAGAAATCCAGAGGGGTGACAAATCGAACATAATTTAAACCTTTAATTTGAATTAGCTGCAAAATTTTTTCCTCCAATTGCTGTATCTTGGCTCTACTGCCTCAAACTTAAATTAAATCGTGAATCCGTATTTTTTAAAGACTTTTTGAGCTTGAATCCCAGAAAGATATTGAGCAAATTCTTTTGCGGCGGCTTGATTTTTACTATCTTTTAGCACAGCAATAGGATAATTAATCGGCTGATGAGACTGAGGGGAAGCTGTCGCGGCAACTCTTACTTGAGGAGAAGTCATGGCATCAGTTGCATATACCATGCCAGCATCTACATTACCAGTCCCCACATAAGTTAGCACTTGCCGCACATCTTTGGCATAAACTAATTTAGATTTAACAGCATCATAAACGTTATAGAATTTAAGAGCTTGTTCTCCATATTGTCCGGCTGGTACGCTGCTAGGGTCTCCTAGGGCAATTTTTTTCACTTGATTGTCCTTTAAATCGGAGATTTTTTTGACGATTTGTTGGTTTTTTGGGGTAATTAATACTAGGCTGTTACTGACTAAATTTTTGCGTGTTCCTGATAGTAGTAATTGTTTTTGTTCTAGAGCATCCATCTGTTTAGCGGCGGCTGAAATAAAAATATCTACCGGCGCACCCTGTTCAATTTGTTGTTGTAAAGAGCCTGATGAACCAAAATTATAGGTTAGCTTAACTTTTGGCTGACTCTTTTGATACTGCGTTTTTATTTCTTCTAGGGCATCCTTAAGACTAATGGCGGCTGAAACGGTTAAGTTATTTGACTGAGCTACCGCAGGAGGGTTAAGCACATTGCCCCCAAATCCTAAAGCAAAAGCCAAAGATAAAATCAAACCCGATAAAAAAAGTATAATTTGACGTTTTTTCATGAAACACTCCTCTTTGACAGATTTTGTTCTTGTTTATAGCGTTAAGTTTTGCTTATCAATGCTCAAGGCTATAAGAATTATAAGATATAATAAACAAAATTACCAACAATGTTGGTAAATGTGTTGAATTACAAATGTCATCCTGAGCCTTGCCAAGGATCGCGGCCCAATCTCAAACCTTAATTATTTCGTTACAGTGCGTAAGTTTTAATCTTTTATAAGAGCGGAAAATTCTGAACGAATTGCAAGATATCGTGCCTTATTTTAGATAAAATAGTCTAATAATTAGCATTTAAATAGAAAAATAATGTTTAAGCTTTCGTTACCTATGTTTACTTGGCTCTTACTCATCCCGGTGTTAAATTCTCAAACTCAGGGTATAAAAATTTGGCAAATCAATGGTAGATTCAATAATTTTATTGCTAGTAATCAAGAAACGTCAGTATCGGTTTCCAATTATACAGGATTTCTTGCTGATATTAACCAAAAAGCTCAACAAATAACGGTTAAAATCGAGCTAAGTAATAACGATAACGGTTCAGGAGTAATTATTGCCCGAAACGGACAGACTTATTATATATTAACTGCCTCTCATGTAGTACAAAACTCCCAAGAAACTTATCAAATACTTACTCCAGATGGCGAAAAATATCCCGTTAATAATCAAACGATTAAAATTTTAGAAGGCATAGATATGGCCGTATTAGCATTTACCAGCCCCAAAACTTATACAGTCGCCAAATTAGGAAACTATGACTTAGGGTTAGAAAAAATTAATGATTTAAAGCAACTTAAAAAAGGATGGATTTTCGTGAGTGGGTTTCCCGGAAATACTAATCCTCCCACCGTTAAAGGAAAATATTATTTAAGTAGCGGCAGAATTTGGCATAAAGATGTAGCCTCTTTTACTACTAATGATCAATATTCTTCTGAAATGGGAAATGATTTAGTTTATACAGCCATTTCTTATCCAGGAATGAGCGGAGGAGCCGTGTTAGATTCCGAAGGAAGAGTAATAGGAATTAATACAGGCATAGAAGGAAATCTTGGTCAAAGCTTAGGCGTTTCTATTACAACTTTAATGGGAGTAGTATCTAAAACGCAAATACAGCCAAGTTGGTTAACAGTAGAAAGCTCAAACCCGCCTGAGTTAACGAATGATCAAGTTGAGCAAATCCGCCATCAATTATTTACTTTACAAGCTCCTCTGGCTGAGGCAAATGCTGATGATTGGCTGAATTATTGTAATGCTCTTTGGCGATCTTCCCAATATAATGAAGCGATAAAAGCTTGTGATAAAGCCATTGAAAAACAACCAAAAAGTGCTAATGCTTATTATCTAAAAGGCTTATTATTTTTATATCAGTTTCAATATCCTGAAGCGATTATTAACTTTAAAAAAGCTACTCAATTTGACCCAAAATTCCATCAAGCTTGGCGACAACAAGGTTTTTGTTTTTTGATGTTAGAACAATATCCGGATGCAAGCACCGCTTATCAGCAAGCCATTAAATATGCTCCTGGAGAGTTTGTTTATTATATTGAACAGGCAGGTGTTTTGAAGCGGCTTAAAAACTATGCTCTGGCACTGGAAGCTTACAAAGAAGCCTTAAAGATTAAACAACATCCTTGGACTTACAATAATCGAGGTTTGCTTTATTCGGATTTACAAAAGTATAAATTAGCTTTATCTGATTATAATAAAGCAATTGCTCTTAACCCCTTGTTAGAACAAGCCTATTATAACCGAGGTGTTCTCTATTCTCAATTAAAAAAATATGAATTAGCCCTGTCAGATTATGATAAAGCTATTCAACTTAATCCCGAAGATACTCAAGTTTATTACAATCGAGGCAATCTCTATAAAACTTTAAAAGAGTACGATAAAGCACTTTTTGATTATAACAAAGCCATTGAATTTAATTCCGAGGATGCACAAGCTTACAACAACCGAGCCGTTGTTTATAAAGAATTAAAAGAGTATAAAAAAGCATTGTCTGATTATAATAAAGCGATTGAAATTAACCCCGATGATGCAAGAACCTACTACAATCGGGGCATTCTCTACAAAGAATTAGAAGAATATGAATTAGCACTGTCTGATTATAGTAAAGCGATTGAAATTAACCCACAGTTAGCATTCGCCTACGCTAACCGAGGGATTCTCTACGCCCAGACGGGGAATAAAAAACAAGCTATCTCTGATTTACAAATTGCTGCCGACTTATTCCGTCAACAAGGAAATGTCACAGATTATCAAAATATTAGGCAAATTTTGCAACAATTATCTGAATAAGTAAACAAAAATAAAGTTATCTGTTTTCTCGATTTTTTAGTTTATTGAATAAGAATTTACCCCCAATTAAAACTATTAGGGCGAAGATTAAACTTAAAACAGCTAATGGCCACAATCCCACACCACAAGCTAATCCAAGAGCAGAAGATAACCAAATTTCGGCTGCACCTGTTAAGCCGCGTGTTGTACGATTTTCCTTAAAAATCAAGCCGCCACCAATAAAGCCTACTCCTTGTATCACTCCGGTAATAACTCGCGGCACTTCAGATGGCTCAAAAATAGAAGTTAAAATCACAAAAGAACTAGAGGCTAAAGCTACTATTGCATTAGTTTTAAAGCCGCCATATTTTCCTGTAAGTTCTCTATTTAATCCAAGAAGCCCTCCTAACAAGGTCGCCGTAAAAAGTTTAATAGTTATTTGTGTCCAGTCATTCATTAATCATTTAAAATTCTACTTAACTTTGCCTGAGTTTTTATTAGGACTTACGCACTCTAATTAAAAACAACGATTTTATGTCCCAAGCCAGCCTTGCGAAGGATCGCGGACAATCTCAAACCCTAATGATTTCGTGGAGAGTGCGTAAGTCCCATTTATATTAAAATAATTGTTTACTCTAATTTTTCAGAATAACTCAGTATAGTAAATAAACTTATATAATAAACTGTTCCCAAAGAAGGAAAATTTTTATTTATTTTGAAATATTTTTTAGTAAGCTATAAATTTTAAATATCTATCTAAAGTCTTAAAAATTATTATTCATAGTTCTATCTAAAAAATGATGAAAGGATAGAACAAAAATATTAAAAGAGTAATATCTACCCTTTTCAATTGGGACTAAAAAAGTTTTTTAACCAAACAGTTGAGTTTTTAGAGGATAAAATGATGCATTCACTGATAATTTTCTTGGGTTTAGGACTATTAGCTATATCTGGTACATTACTAGGTTCTAGTTTAGGCATAAAAGCCGCTAATACCTGTACTCCTCTGGCGGTAGTGGGAGACGACGGAACACAAGGTACTACTGTTAAAAAAACCGTTACGCCGCCAGGAGCATCCATTGCTTTTAGAACTAACTGGAATACAGATTTTGCTGTAGACAACGGTGTTTCTTTTAACCGTTATATTTCAACTATCGTTCCTTCTGACGGAGGCAAATATACGATTAAAGTGAATTTAAAATATAGCGATGATACAGCAGATAAAGTTTATGATAATACAGTTTCTTTAGCGGCAGGAAAGCCTTTGCATATAACAGCTACTCCGAGAGCTAATCAAACTCCCTATCAAGTTAATGTCTATGTCGGCGAATTAAATGCTGTGGGAAAAACTTATGTGCTTTCTGCGTCGGGATGCCGTTGAATTAGATATTAAATAGGTGGGTTTTCATTAAGGCTAAAACAGAGAGAGCGAACAGTTCGGCTATGCGAGGTGCAAGCAGCTAATAGGTAAGGAATTGAGCTATTTTTAAGACTTAATAAAAGTGTTAAGTACCTGGACATAAATAAAGCACTTTATGTTAAAAAATGTAAAAACCTTGAAAGTCTTACCTGTTCCCTGTTCCCAGATCCGGTGTTCCCTAATCACACAGTTAACTTTAATTGTGTCCAGGTACTTAATTTATTTATGCCCACCTTACAGGCTCTCTTTTAAAAAGCAAGATGAATCAAAAATATGCTCCAAGCAATAGCAGCCACGTGAAAAAAATAGCCTCCTATTCTTTGCCTGTGTGAAAGAACTGAGCTTTTTACAATCAGTAAAATGTCTGGAATTAGCAGCAGTAAAGAAGGAAGATAAAAAATTAAGAAGATAAAGCCGCTTATGCCATAAGCTCCTCCTTTATCTAGCCAAACTATTTTGATAGCTCCATAAAGGAAAACTAAGATAAAAAAAATAGTCTGTACATAAGATAATACTAAAAAAGTTTTTCGGGTCATAGGAATCGGGAAAAAGCAATGAGTAAGAGCTAGGAGAGTTTTACATTTCTTAATACAGAGAGCTTGATTTCTGTCCAGGAGGTTTATTGTTGTGTTAATTTGTTTGAAATTCCATACAGCTTAAAAAAAACACCTAAACTTGATGCCATCAATATTCCCAAAATCATCGACGGTTCTGGTACACATTCAATTGGTTCAGAGTTACATTCGATGCAAGACATTTCCTGTCTAAAAATTCTATAATAATTATCGGGTGTAAAAGCATCTAAGATTAAAATATTGTTATCAATCCCTGTAATATGTTTCCAAGGCAAGGTTGTACCATCGTTACTGCCTAAAGCAATAGCTGGCATCCATAAGCTATTATTGTTAGCAGAAGAAACTTCTTCATGAATTTCGGAATTACTAGGCACTTCGCCAAAATCGCCTGGATAAAGGTGATAACTAATTAAATATTCCCAACTTTCATCTGAAGAAAAAAATTCCTTTTTTTCAACAATAGTTGTGCCAAAACAGTCACGTGTTTTACAAGTAAAAGTTAAAGCAACTTTTCCTAACCATCCCTCGTGTACAGCTTCATCTCCCCAAACAACCATGTAAATATATTTATATTTTTTGTATAAAATTTTTAACCAGCTTTCTGCCCCTTCCCAATTAAAAAATAAAGGATGGTCAGGAATTTCATTAGGAACCGGCGGAATGGTATCAGGAATATGAAAAGGACCTTTTTCATTTCTTCCAATTAGTAAAAGATCGCTGGCATCTTGATTACCTACAAATAGTCCATAATGATTATCTGCGCTTACCGTAGCCTCTAATTTAATACTCAGTTGTGCATTAGCCGCTAAAGGAGTTAGACTGATCCCACCCAAAGAACCCAACAAGCTAAGGGAAATAACCGATAAATACGATAAATATTTTTTCATTTTTTTCTTACCTTTTTTGTTAGATAAAAACCCGTTAAATTCTCAACAATATTTATTTCTTATTCGTTTCGATTTCTCCTAAAGTATCAATAGGAACATTGATTAAATTTCCCATAGGGTCGCGGGGGTCGCCCTGTTGAGCAAGCCATTCAGGGTCTGTTTCAGTCACTAATCCTAGTTCTCCTTGCGGTTCAGGTTTGTTTTTATCTGCCCCACTAGCATATCCTAATCCTTGTAAAAATTGAACGATTTCCGGAGAAATAAAACGGTTAACTACAGGAGATTCATAGAATTCAAAGGGGACAATGTAAGTGTTAAAATTATTAACCCAGTCAAATAATCTATCTTTACCAGTATTAGCAATTAAAACATCTAATCCTCCTCCTCCAAAGGCAAAGTCAGCATCAGCATATTCTAAATTATCAGGTTGGTTATTGAGTTTATTATTAGTCTCATGATTATCATCAGCATTAAGAACATCATCTCCTAAGCCGCCAAAGAGGTTATCGTTTTGGGTTCCTCCTACTAACCAATCATTTCCTATATCTCCAAAGATTCTATCATTACCATCATTAACTTTTTCTATTGCTAGAGTAGTAGGATTGATGACAAAAGCTTCAAAGTTTAGCAAAAAGTTAGGAATTTTTTGACGAGGATTACTTGCATTATAAGCCGCCAGTTTTCGAGTTTGCGGATTGTAGCCAAGAGGATTAAAGTTCGTGATGGGATTACTATTATAAAACTCAGGTAAAGCTTCAGCACCAGAGATAGCGTCATCTCCCGCGCCTCCATGTAAAGAATCATCGCCTAAGCCGCCATAAATGACATCATTTCCTCCAAAATTGTAGGCTAATAAATTTACATCTTTTCTGAGACGATTTACGGGATTAATGACTGTACCGATAAGGGTATTAGCAATACTTAAAGTTTGTTGTACATTAGGCGTGAGAATTCCATAAAGAGGTTCAATTTGCCCATTACGACTGGTGGAAATTTGCCCCTCGTCGCCAAGAATTCCGTCTTCTCCCGTTCCTCCGTAGATTCGATCATTGCCTATTCCACCGATAAGATTATCATCTTGTCCATTGCCAAAAATGATATCATCGCCAGTCATGCCATAAATTTCATCATCTCCTGATTCACCATAAATAAGGTCGTTACCTCCTAGGTTTGGGCTATCACTCTCATGATTATAATCGAGTTTTTCAACAGCCCGAGGAATCAATTTTAATTGGCTACTATAGTTGTCATAATTAAAGGTGAGATATTTTCCTCCATTTACGCCATTGATTCCCACTAGACGGAAAATATTGCCATTGTCTCCTACTATTACATCTGCATCCCTAGTATGTCCTTCAGGAGAGGAATTTCCTTGATGATTACGGCTGATTTGTGTTCCTGCGCCGCCAAAAATAGTATCTTCACCATCAAGGCGGCTGGTGGTATTTTTATTAAATAGGTTGGAATTTCCGCCAATAATATCATCTTGTCCAAGATTACCAAAAATTAAGTCTTTACCACTTCCCCCTTCTATATAGTCATCTCCATCATTTTTACTTTCAATAGAAGCTTGAGTTGGGCTAACTTTTTGCGTGGTGGTACTATCGCCTTGGATCGTATCATTTCCTTGTTGCCCAAAAATCATATCATCATTGGCTCCTCCTGCAATATAATCATTTCCGTAAGAAATAGAATTGGGAATAGTTGAAGCATCCAGGAGTTCAATTTCATATTGAGAAGGAGATAGCAGATCAGGTTGGCTTTCAGAAGTAATTTGAGGATTGCCATTAGCATCATAAATTATTTCACCACTCAAAACCCGTATTCGAGGATTGAGGGTATTATTGCGCCGCCGAATTGAGGCGTTATCACCGGCGATGGTGTCATTACCTGTTCCACCGTCAATCATATCATTCAGCTTTCCACCGATAAGAATATCATTCTGTTGATCGCCATTTAATGTGTCATTATCTCCTAGGGTAATTTCTGTAGTGGTGACAAAATCTAGGGTACTCAGATTTTTATCAAGGGTGTAATCAAAGTAAGCATTGTCGCCTAAAAGTATATCTGTATTTTCACCACCGCCTAGACTATCTTTTCCAAATCCTCCTATGAGATAATCTGTTCCTTTTTCTCCTAAAATGTAATCATCGCCGCCATAGTTTGTGTAAGTTGTTTCAATTTTTTCAATTTGGTTGCTAGAGTTGCGGGTGATATAGGCATTATCTCCGATCACTATATCATTTCCTTCATTTCCTGTGAGTCCATCGCCGCTTTTACCTGTCATAGTGGTAGCGGTTTTATCAGTGGTATCTTTCCCTCCAGAACCGCCAATAATGATATCATTTCCCTGGCCGCCAGCAATTCTATCTAAACCCCCAAATAACGGAGAATGGCTAAAGATATCATTACTTTGTCCACTTTTATCATTATTAACGACGGTTCCATTATCTCCTAATAAAATATCGTTGCCGCTATCATTCCCGCCGAAAATAGTATCATTGTTTGTCCCGCCTAAAACAGTGTCATTATTATCGCCGCTATGGATAAAGTCATCATTCCCTTTTTCTACTTCAATTGTATTAATTCTGAGAACGGTTTTTCCATTATGGTTAATGATAGCGTAATCTCCAGTAATGACATCTAAACCTCTGTCTGCCTCGATATAATCTCTTCCATCGCTGCCTAATATAATATCATTTCCTCCATTAGTAAAAATCGTATCGTTACCGTCAGGGTTACTGTTAGCATCAGATTGAGAGATGATTACTTCAGGAGTCCAGTATCCTTGGTCACCGATGACAATATCATCTCCATCCTGATCTGTATCACCGCTAATATAATCACTGTTGGGGCCCACCCAAAACGGTATCATCATCGTTCCCCGCTAATAATGTATCATTATCTCCACTCTTAGACTCGGACGTTTCGATGCGGATAATGACATTATTTTGACGAGTAACGATTCCATGATCGCCGAAGATAATATCTAAATTGTTGCCGCTTTCCACATAATCTTTAGCACCACCGGCTAGGATAATATCGTCTCCTCCTTCGCTAAAAATGCGATCATTTCCATCATTTTTATCGCTGACATTACTAATAAGATTAGCCTCCCAATAGCCTTGATCGCCATAGATAATATCTGGACTATTATCGTCGTTATTAGTAATAATATCGTTCTTCGCGCCACCAAAAACGATATCTTTTTCTGTACCGGCTGCGATTTGATCGTTTCCTCCATTAGCAAAGTCGGTACTAATTAAACGAGTAACAATGTTGTTAACAGATTCTATGCGTCCATGATCGCCAAAGATAATATCTTCTCCTTCGACTCCTTCGACATTATCATTACCTCCACCAGCAAGAAGGGAGTCATTTCCACCGGCACCCTGTATTAAATCATCGCCGTCAGTAGTGGCCGAGAGAGAAACAATTAAATCTGCTTTCACCTCTCCTTGATCGCCAAAGAAGATTTCATCATCATCACCTTGATTGAGAATTTGATCATTTCCACCACCACCAGCCGCAAAGTCTTTATTAAAACCTACATCGATGGTATCATTGCCGCCATGATCAAAGTCAGTGCTAATTAAATGAGTAATTTGTTTTTGACCATATTTAATGGGTCCATGATCGTCAAATTCAATGCGCCCATGATCGCCAAAGATGATATCCTCTCCGTCAATGCCTTCTATAGACTCATCTTTTTTACCGGCTTCTATATAGTCATCTCCTCCACCGCCGATGACGATGTCATTACCCAATTTTGCATAGATGCGATCATTGCCGCTATTTATTGCATCGATGCTTTTAATTTCTTGTAAATTCTGACCCAGGTAATCAATTTGTCCGTTATCGCCAAAAATGATATCTTCACCTGCATTATTGTCTGCGCCGCTAATATGATCATTCCCGATACCTCCCATAACGGTATCATTTCCTCCACCCACAAAGATCACATCGTTGCCGCCATCACTGGTAGCGATAGTTTCAAGGCGAGTATTAATTGCCTCTCCGGTTTGCAGGATGATCACGGTTTGACCATTTTGAAGAATTCGGCCATTATCGCCAAAGATAAGGTCATTTCCTCCACCACCGACAATGATGTCATTACCATCAGCCGCTATAGGATTAATCGAGGAAACGCCACCAATAATCGTATCATTGCCAATACTAGAGGTAATCCGGTCATTACCCGCGCCTCCTTCAACATAATGATTTAAAGTTTTGCCGCTTAAGGGGTCTGTAGTGGTTCTGATTAGTATCGTATCATCGCCATTACCCCCCAAGATAATTGTCTCAGCCGTAACTAACTGATCAATTTCAATTAAATCATCGCCCTCTGCCAAATCAATATAAATCTTAGTGGGGATCGCTTCATTGGGGTCATCACCAAACACTTGTACTGAACCGGTGGTATGAGGATCGCTAGACTGCTGGCGGTAGTCAGAACGGAAACCCGTATGAACTTCTAAGGCCCCTGATTTTAAGCGAGTAATGTAGACTTGTTCTGCCGTATCTACGCTTACTCCGGGTTGCCGCAAATTGGCAAAGCGGCCAACGTGAACAATGAGGCTTCCTTTTTCAATACCGGCATCTTCTCCTTCTCCTGTACTATAGTGACCGAGGGTAGGGTTTGTTTCTGGTTGTTCTGATGGAGAAGGGGAACTATTTTCGTCGCCAGCTAACTTGAATTTATATAAAGATACTTTGGCCAAAGTAATTGTTTTATCTAAAAGAGTAACTTTTTTCCCAAAATCAAGATTCAAAACAATTTTGGCATAGGAGTCTAAGAAAGCGGCTAATTCTCCCTCAAAATCTAACACTCGTAGCCAGTTACGACGCGCATTTTTGAGAATTTCTTGATAGTAAACTTTGCCATCATGATTAGGATCATTCCAATTACCAAAGATATTTGCTTCTATTCCTCCTTCTATGCCTATGGACAATTCAAGTCTTTGCAAATAGGGAATAGAAGGAAGATAAACTTCAGCCCCCGCCGTGAAGGCAACACTTAATCCTAATTCGGGTATATCGTTATTGTTTTCATCTAAATCATTGAAATATAACCCATTTAAAACATTGCCACTTTTTATGCCTGATCCATCTAATACCACCGATAAATCTACTAAAAATCCTAGTCTGCCGCCGAAGGTAGCATAAATCGGATAAGGAGGATAGATAGGTCCGTACCGATAACGATAGGGGAAGTTTATATCAAGTTTTGGTAAGCCCCATTTAAGTATCTCAAAATTTGTCTTACCTGAAAGGAGTTTAATCAAATTATCCATAGGCTTATCAAAAATTGGGAAGGTAATTTTTAACTCACTGCCAAGTTCACTAAAAATATTCGGTAAGACTTGGTTTTTTAGAGATGATTTTGTTTTTGCTTCCAAATTACCTGTTTCGAAATTACCTGTTTGATTATTAAAAATTAGATCATCAAAATCATAGAAATTTGTATTGTCTAAGAACTCCTTCAAAATTTTTGTATATTTACTAATTCCTGCTACCACTTCTATTAAGCGTTTAGCATCCTCAAAATCGTCTGAGTCAGCAAATAAACCTATGATATCCAAAACGGTAGTTTTACCCAGGCCAACTAACTGAGAAACTTGGGAAACAATAGGCACTTCTGATTGCAGAAACTCAATAATTGGGCGTACTGGTTCGATATAGCTATCAACATTTTTAACGTATGAACCTACAGTATCTCTGAGAAAATTTCCTAAATCTAGTTTAATATTTGTGAGTTTAATCAAAGGTTGATTATTATCGCTGTCTAATTTATCCCATTTAATAATTAAATTAGCGTCTAAACTTGGTAGGTCATTTGTGCCTAAACTCAGTTCTAATCCCAGTAAAACATTAAAGTCAAAAGGAGGTTGTTCTGTTTCAATAGAAGATTTTTTTGGATTCAGTTCGTAAGTAAAATTAACTTTACTTAGGTCTTGTATTGTCAAAATTCCATCTGTCGGACTTGGAGCGATAATATCTATGCTTAATTGTCCTGTGAATCCTGTTGTATCATTAAAATCACCATCGCCATTATAATCTATATGGGCCTTAGCTTCATTTAAATTAGTGGCTGTAGCGTTTAAAAATAGAAATTTAGATTTAATTTTTGTATCGTCTGTTAGCCCAATAGTAAGATCAAAATCAAATTCTGGCTTGTCAGGTGATAGTTTGAAAAAGAAGCCCTGTATTTTATTTAGTCCGATGCCAAAATTTAAATTATAGCCTAGGTTTACTTCTACTCCTCCACTGCTATTAAATTTAAGTAGATTTAAAAAATCTAAGCCTAAATCAAAATCAGTAAAGAAAGTAAAGTTACCTTGTAAATTCAGGTCATTAAATACAATTTCATTCCCAATAAAATCTGCGCTTAAGGTAGAAATTGCTTGATTAATTTTGGTTTTTAAATTATCGATAAAGCCTTGAGTTTTTCCACTTATTTGATCACCAATTAAAGGAATTTTACTTAAAATGTTATTTTCTAAAGTATTTTTAATGACACTTAAAAACTTATCGATTCCTGCTTGTAAAAGAGCATCACTAAAATCTGTTAATTTAATTTGGCTGAAATTTAAATTAGGGTCAATATTGATTCCTTTAGTCCATGATTCTGAGGATATAGAAATTGTCCCGATACGAGTCTCTTTGCCTGAAATTGTTACTAATACAGGAATTTCTCCTTTAATTACACCTAGAGAGTTAGAAACTTCGATAGAATCAGCCGAGTTAGAATTGAGGATAATTTTCCCATCTTGATCTACATCTTTTAAATTAATTGAAAAACTTGCGGCAGGATCGCTAGGATCAGATGAGTTAGGATTGAATAAATTAACATAGCCACCTAATTTTGCTTCTATAAAGTCGTTAATTCCAGCTTTTGCGTTGATCTGTGAGTTAAAGCCAGCACTTAAATTTAATTCGGTTGTAGGAAGCAAATAAATATTTGGGGTGGTATTTAATAAATCTAGGCCAAAGTCAAGACTGATATTAGCACCAGTTTTCACTGTAAGATTAGCTTCTGTACTCACAAAATTTCTGACGGGATTATTAAGAGAAAAATTTAGAGGAACTTGTTTACTAGCATTAATATCCCAATCTAAATTGAAAACTAAAGTCTTGTCAGGGTTGAATCCTAGAGATACATGAAAATCGCCAAATCCTATTAAATTTTTCAAAAATTCTTCAATACTGCCAAAAGCTGGAATCTCTTTAACTAATAAATTAAAAGCCTTATTGGCTAAGTTACCAATTAGTTCTCCAGAAGCGGCTTCTATTTTTTCATAAAATTCTGCTACATCTGTTCCAGGCAACTGAACAATTGCTGTTTCCAAATCGGCTATGCCTTGATCTAATAAAATGTAGTCGACTTGATCAACCGCTAAAGTGATCTTATTTTTAGCCGCCAGTAACTTAGTTTTGTCGATTTGTGCAGGAAGATGATCAAGTGTTGTGTTTAAGGTTTCAACAATTGTATAAATTTCTTGAACAGAAGCCGTTTTTAGGTTTACCAAAATAGGTTGAAGCGTGATTATGGCTTCAGAAACAGAATGTTCTAGTAAGTCAATACCTGCTATTTTGAGTTGATCAAAAGCTTGATTAAATGATTCTAAATTTAAATCTGCTGAGTCTAGAACGGCAAAAAGATTATTCTTAGCTGTGTTAAGTTTATCAGAGAACGGTAAAGAGTTAATAGCATTGTCAATTTCATCTTTTATTGTATTAATTGATTGCTGAGGTAAACTCTTAATTAATTCTTGGATCTGATTAATGGCACTAATTAATTCAGGTTGAATACCTTTCTTAAGTATATCTAAGCCAGAAGGTAAATTGTCAATAGCCTTGTTTAACGTAGCTAAAGTATTCTGTAACTGTTGTGAAACAGACGCGGGAAGTTGAGATAAAAGAGACGGTTCAAAAATTAAATTTTCAAATTTTTCTGTTTTTTCAGCTAGAACATTTTGAAGACTGTCGAGGCTTTCTTTATACTTATTGTAACGTTCTTTAATGGGATTTAAAAAACCAAGTAGTTCATTAATAGACTGATCAACTAGAGGAACTTTTTCATTGAATAAGCTTAAATTTTTATTATCTAAAAATGTAATAACTTGTTCGGCTAAATTTGATACATCATCAAGAGAAAAATTTTGTAAAGATTTAATTTTTTCTTCTAGGTCACTTATAGGACTATTAAATTTGAAGGGTTTAACGGTTTTTATTATTTTATTGTTTTCAGCTATGAAATTAACTATTAAATCTGTCCTTGGAGTTTCCAACCCAAATTGATTTAATCCTTTAAATTCAAGCGGCAGAGTAATATTTCCTTTCCCAGTATAACTTGGATTGACTAATAAAGAAGTATTTGATATATCACTATAGGAAATGCCTAAATCATTAGGGGTTGGATCTATTATATTACTTGTGGCTGTAAAATTAAAATCAGCAGTACCATTGTTAACACCAAGTTTAAATGAAGCAAAACTTCCACTGAAATTAAGATTATTCGCTGTTACCTTAGTGGTAATATCTATTTTACTGTCTGGATCAATGTATATATGATTGAAGAAAGTATCATTATCAAGAGTTTGTCCTTGAATAACTCCATCAACGCTAGAACCTATAATTCCTAAATCTTTCCCTGCTAAAGAATTATTAAGTGCTTGAATGCTAAAAATTCCTGTACCAGAAGTTTGATCTAATAAAAACAACCTCTGACCATTTTGATCAATACTAACAGCAATTCTATTAGAATTATTTTCAGGGTCTTGAGATGCTTCTTCGATTGTAGTAATAATCTCTGCTAAAGTTGTTTCTGTATTAAAATCAACAAAAAATTTACTGCCGTCTCTCAAGGTTATTTCAAGTTCAGCCTCATTATTTCTAATGCCATTACCGTTATTAAATTCTGTAATATTAGTATCCAGTCCAAAAGGCTTATTAATCTGCTTTCCTTTTATTATTCCCGTTGAACTAGGTCCCAAAATTCCTAAATCTAAAGCGGCTAAAGAATCGTTTAAAGCCGCTATAGTAAAAATATTTTTACCAGATGTATTATCTACTAACTGGAGTCCGCTTAAATCAGAATTGAGACTAGCAATAACTGCCCCTTTTGAGACCGTATTAATACTATTAATTATATCCCCAATTTTAGTCTGATCATTAATGACTAACTTTAAAGAAATTTGATCACCATTTTTGAGATTGAATTGCAAATCATCTTTATTCTCAAGACTGCGAACTCCTCTACCCCGGTTAAGCGTTGATAAATAAGTTTCGTAAGTTAAAGCAACCGGCGTTGTTTCTGCATAGTTAGATAAAGGAGTTCCTGTAAAAATATTACTACTGGTTGAACCAATAATTCCTAAATCTTTTCCTTTTAAAGAATTATTAATTTCCGTGATACTAAAAAGCTTATTCCCAGATGATTTATCTTCAAGTTGAATCATTCCCATATACTGATTAGTAGTAGGATTTAACTTGCTTACAAACTTAGCGATCACCTTATTATCGGTTGTCTTATTAATAGCATCAATAATATCGTTTAATGTGCTATTTGGATTCAAGTTAAAATCGACTGTAAAATGACTCCCATCTTTAAGATTAATCTGTATATCTGGTAAACTTTCTATTACCCTCACTCCCGTCTTATTATTTAAATTAGATAAGAGAGTTTCTGGAGATAAGTCAGAGCCAATATTTTCTCCTGTAATAACCGGTAGAGAATCTGTTCCTAATATTCCTAAACTAAAGCCGGCTAAATGCCCAGGCACAGCAATAATGCTAAATTGGTTATTGCCGCTAGTTAAATCTTTGAACTTTAATGATTTATTTAAATTAATTTCTGTACTATCGTTGACAATTTCTACATCAATTTTATTAAGTAATAAAGAGTTAGTTTCAATTAACTTAATAATGTCGCCTACTGTTTCAGCCTTATTTAAGTCAACCTCTGCTACTGTACCATCTCTTAAAGAAATTGTAATATCATTTAGAGTATTACTATTCTGAGGATCTATAGCAATACCTCGACCGTCATTTAAACTTGATAAAGGAGTATTTTCATTGAGATCAAAGTTGTCTCCAACAGCATTAAGATCAATTTTCATTATTAAATTAAGATTTGCTGTTGCTTCAATTTCTCCTTGACTGTCACTGGTTAAATTTAATTGACCAATGTTAGTATCTATTGCTTGTGTAAAATCAAAAGAAATATTATTTTTAAGGGTATGGCTCAAATTAAAATTAACTAAAATCCCATTTTGGCTAACATCAATATCATATAAATTCCAAAGTGTCGCAAAAGGAAATAATTTTTGCTCAGAAAATAATTGATCTTGTAACCCTAACTCATTAACGGTAGTTGGCTTAGAATTAATTAGAGTAAACTGGTCATTTAAATCAAAAGTTCTTATTCCTATTTTTCCTTCTCTAGAAAAGGCTTCTACAACATTTTTTAATCTAGCTTGCTCAAAAGCTGTATTAATATCATCAACTAAATCATCAATAGTCTGGTTACTATCATCTTTAAAGACTTTAATACCTACAGGATGCTGTATGTCATTATTTATTGCCAGATAAAAAACAGCATCTTCAGTAATTTTACCATTAGAAATATCAGCAGTTCCTGTAACGCTATTTTCTATGATAGAGCGTTTGAGCTTCGATATATTTTCTGAAAAACTAATAATATTCTCAAAGTTTTGTTTTAAGTAAGGAATATTATTTTCTAGATTTATCTGAGAAATTAATTTTTCGGCACCTTGCTCAACTGTTCCTAAAATATTTTGTACTTTGTTAATATCAAAGTTGACAAAATTTTCAATTTGAGGACTACTGTAAACTACATTAGCTTGAGTTTCATCTAATAAATTATCATCTTTAATAGTAATACTAGAAATACTTTTTGAAGCACCTAATTCAATCGGCAACTCAACATTTAAACTGCCGCTAGGAGTGATGTTAATAAGCTGAGAAATGGGAGTGCTTTGCAGTTCAGATAAAGTGATCTTATTATTATTATTAGGATCTATAAAATTAACATTTGCCTCACCGCTCAAATCTAGATGAAGATTTTTGACGTTGGCTTGTAAAAAACCTAAATTTAAACTTGTATTTAAGGTGTCAGTTTTAGCCGCTCCTGTAATTGACAGATCATTAAAATTAAGATAAAAAGTTGGATTGGAAAGATTATTTTCAACCCCAAAAGAAAAATCTAACGCGAACTGTCCCATTAAGTCTAAAAGCGTATTTTCATTGGTATTTAAACGTATTTTTTCTGAGTTGGATTGTAATTTAAATTGGCTTGTTTGAGTTGCATCAACTATCCATTTTAGATGAAACTCCAAATTATTTTCTGTTTCTTCTCCTGACACTAATGTGGGATCAACCGTAATATTAATATCACCAATTTTTGTACTTAATGTTTTAAATAAACTTAGCAAGCCTTCTACCGTTGGTGAAACTCCTAGAAAATAATTTTTTATAGGGTTAACCAGTCCATTTTGAAAAGCATTGCTAAAGTCAAAAGTTTTATTAATACTTTTTTCAAGTGTTAAAATTGATAGGCTAGGGTTAGGAGAGAGGAGATCATTAATTTTTTGAACTTTTTCTAAGTTATCAACCCATTCGGTAAAACTATTTAATCCATCTAAAATGGTAGTTTGCTCTAGTTCTGTAATTGATCGATTAAAAGTATTAACATTGTTGTTAATGCCGAGTAAACTATCATTCCCATTGGGTAATAAATTATTCTTGTCATTAGAGTTAACGTAAGTAGATTGACTAATAATAGTATTTGATGGATTTATACTTGTAATTTGAGAAATACCCTCAATTTGAGGCGTTGTTAGCTGAATAAACCCAGGAAGGATTAAATTATTGGTCAATATAGACGAAACTGGATTAATAATGTCTACTGGCTCTGAAATAATTTGGTTAAAGTTTTGGATATCTATGCTAAAACTGTCCATCGATTTAATTTTTTTATTTTCGAAAAGTTTTCAGGGTATTTTAGTGAAAAATGATTGTTTGATTAATTGCTCAACAGCAAGTATAAACAATAGATATTTCTGTAAAAATAGCCGTGTCAATCAAATGTGCTGTCACCAGCATTTTAATTACTACTTTTATTTGCTGACTCCTGCTATAGTTGTCTGACTGAAATGTAAACTTTACATTTTTAGTTGCTACTTTTCTATTGAACTTTAGTCAGTACGAGTGTATCTATGTTAAGTGTGAGTGATAATTTTTAGTTGCAGTCAAACTACTCATTAAAGTATTGATGATATGTAATACTTTAAAAATTTTTGTAGTTCGCTTAAATATTCCTTTCACTGGTAAAAGGATAACGTATGGAGTAGTTATAGTTTTAGAAGTTTTTGTTAATTTAATGCCAATATTCAAATCAAAATTCACTCCTGCCTTACCACCAATACTTAAATAATTATTAAAGCATTTTGATTAGGCTACTAGACTCTACAACTATAGTAATCAGGAATGACCAATAAGAATTAACTATAACCAATAGTTTAGCTACTATTTTCTTAAGCTTAATTCTTGATTACTATACCTAAATTTGCTTAAGGTTTTTCTTAACAACTATGGTCGCTTATATTTCGTCATCTGTCAAGAGGTTAAGAAAACTTTATATAAACTTTAAAAAATCAACGCTTATACTAATTCTGGATAAAGCTCTTGAGTTTAAGCTTAAGCTTGTAAAAACTTTATACGGAAACACTTTCTTCGTAAATTTACCTTAAAACCAAAAATAAAAAGCCGTTAGATTAAGTTGTCAACTATTACATTATATATTGACTACAGCAATTTATTCCTTAAGATAGATTTACTGATAAACTTTGTCGAGGTAGTATAAAAGGCTTTGTGAGTTTAAAGATAGTTTATAAATAAAATATTAAGTAGGGTGCGCTCTTGCAAATTCTTAATTATTGGATCATAAGTAAGTAGTCGAACATAACTAAGTACCTGGACAAAATTAAAGTTAACTGCGAGTTTGGGGAATGGGCAATGGGGAATGGGCAATGGAGAAGGGTTGTAGGCGTTTTACAATTCTTGACACAGTGGACTTTATTTATGTCCGACTACTTAAAGTTAATTGTGTGAACAGGGAACAGGAAAGGCTTTTAAGATTTTTACATTTCTTAACATAATGTACACGGAGTGGCGCGGAGCTAGGCTTTATTTATGCCCACCTACTTACCTGGATATAAATAAAGCTCTCTCTATTAAAAAATGTAAAACTCTACCAACTCTTACCCATCGGCCTTTCCCCCATGAACCCCAATTTCTTAACTTTATGGGGAGTCCACCTACTTAAACGAGGGGCTACCATTCCGTAACCTATAGGAGTTACGCACTCTCAAAAACAACGATTTTATCTCATCCTGTTTATCTCATCCTGAGCCTTGCGAAGGAGCGCGAACAATCTCAAACCCTAATGATTTGGTTATGGCGCGTAAATCCTAACCTACTCGCTCAATACAGGTCTAGGTGCGTTACACTATGCTAATACACTTTACAGTAGCCTTTAGTACATTGCCCTTAAATATCCTTTTTAAAAGCTGATAAATCTAAAAATTCAAAAGGTTTGAAAAAATCGAAAATTCGATTAACTATTTGAGAAACACCCCCCTCAACATTAGACTCAATGTTCAGAGGCATTACCGGATCGTGTAATGATAAACGTAACAATAGCCAGCCCTTTTCTTGGGGAGACTTACAGGATATTCGCATTCCTTCATAATTATTTGGAACCACTTGCCAATCAGTCTGCTTAGAGGCAAATTCTTGAAGTTTTTCAATAACTTGTTCTCCGCATTCTTTAAAATTTTGGCGATTAATTTTAAGGCGATATTCTTGACTCTCTTGAGGCTCTTTCAAAGTAGTTATTAAATCATTTAACCCTTTCCCTTCTAGTCTCAGTAAGGCTAAATTAATAATGAGTTTGGTGACTAAATAAGCCCCATCATCTAAAAAATAATTTTCTTTCAAAGCCGCATGGCCCGATGTTTCAATAGCTAACCAAGACTCTTGTCCTTCTTGATTAAGCCGCATAGACTCATTAATAACATTCTTATACCCTCGTTTAAAACGATGATGTATTCCTTTTAAATCCTGTTCAATAAACTCTGTCAAACCATCAGATGTAATTGAATCAGTAACAATTGTAGAGCCGGGATGCTCTTGTAAAACTATAGCCGAAATTAGGGCAATCAAGCGATTTCTATTAAGTTCTTTACCAGAATTGGTAACCACTGCCGCGCGATCTACATCCGTATCAAAAATAATTCCCAAATCCGCTTTATGCTCTAAAACTGCTTGACGAATTGAAGCCATTGCTTCTTCATTTTCAGGGTTAGGAATATGGTTAGGAAACCTACCATCTGGATCAATAAATTGACTACCTTTCGTATCTGCTCCTAATGTTTTTAACACCTTGTCAGCATAAAAACCTCCGGCTCCATTGCCAGCATCCACAATAATTTTTAAGCCTAAAAGGGGTTGCTCATAATTTTGGCTATCATTGACGGGTTCACGAACTTTATTAACTAAACTATCCGCATAAACTGAAATAAAATCCAGTTTTTCTATTTCCCCAGGAGTCGCTACAGTTTCAAACACATTCTCGGATGCCAGCTTTAAAATTTCTGAAATATCTTGTTTATCTAAACCACCTTTGGCAGTAAAAAACTTAAAGCCATTGCGATTAAATGGTAAATGACTGGCCGTTAACATAATTGCCGCATCACAAGCAAATTTTTGGCTAATGGTACTCATAAACATGGCAGGAGTAGAGGCCATGTCAAAATCATAAACCCGACAACCTGTTGTGCTAATTCCTTCCATTACTGCCGTCATTAATTTCGGACCGGATAAGCGGCTGTCGCGTCCAACTGAAATAGTTAAGTTTGAGGCGGGTTGACCTAATTGTTTTTTCAACCAAGTTACAAAAGCTTTCCCCAGAATGTTAGCCACTTCTTCTGTAAGATTTACTGGTTCATCGGCAACTCCTTCAAGGGCTATACCCCGAATGTCAGAGCCGTTTTGTAGTTTTTTCCAGTCAAAATTTGCCATTTTTTGATGATCGTCTGAATTTTTGTAGATAATGATGCCGGTCAACCCTAGCTTAGTTTACCTTACCCATTATAATAAAGTAAGGCAGAGAGCGTTTTTACTTTTCTTAACATAGTCTTTTGTATTTATCGCCTTTCTCACTTTAAAGAGCTACGCCTCCAAATTAATTTCTTTTCTCTGTTCCTTTTTGGCACAGTTAACTTTAATGGTGTCCGCATACTTACTTTTAAACTAACTAAAAAATTAATGCATAATAGCTTATCTATCTTTCGCTTTGAATTAAATCACCTATCCCTAATTCATGGCTTTCAATCGGCGCTTGCCTTTGCCTTGCCCTTACTTATTGGTCACTACCTCTGATGCCCAGTATCAAACCGGAACGGCCATTGCTCAAGCTCGCACATTGTGGCAACAGGTTCAACGCACTCAATTCGGCGTTCAGCCTAAAAGTGAGCGGCTGCTTCTACTGATTCAAAAAATAACTGAAATGTATCGGGAAGTGATTCCTTTAACAGATGATTGTGGTTATGCTCACCTTGACCGATAGAAAAGATTGGTTTTTGGCTGAAATACGAGTTTTTCATCCTCTAGAAGGGGGAATTTTAGCCGTTATCAGCTATTATCTTTGGCCGCTTTGGCAGCGACGATATCTTCCCCAACAACTTGTCATTGTGCTACAAACCAGCTTAAGCTATTTTCAAACCGTTGGAGCCGCCTATCAAGGACAAGCTCAAAATCCAAAAACTTTAGATATAATTCGTCGCCAAGCTGAATTAGCGGGTTCCAGTGCTTTAATCACTGCCACCCACATAAGTCAAGAACCCAAACAATTTCAAAACAATGTAGAAGCCATGATGACTTTGATAATTAATGTCAATAGTTTTGTCAATGGAATCACTACCCTCAGACAACATTATAAGCAGTTTCAACCATCTGGTACCCTTCCTGGATTAGATCTATTTATTCAACAGGTTACAGACACATTAAAAAATTTGCAGTAACTCCAGCAAACCGAGGCCAAACTCACACCCTTACCTAATTTTGACCATAGTTTAGATAAAGCTGATGATTATTTAGAAAGGCTTCAGAAAAATCAACTCAAAGAATCACAGGGAGTGGCTTTTATCGTTGGAGAACTGCATCATCTGGCCGATAAAGTTACGGGAATATATCAAGCTATAGTCACAAGTCAGAACTCAGAACTTAGAACTAGAATCGTCCACTAAAGTTAAGAAAAGTAAAACTCTGAAAGCATTTGCCTGTGGCCTGTTAAATTAATAACATTAAAATTTGGTTAAAAAGTTTGGTTTAAACCAAAAATTGTTATAATTGCCTAGAGAATCGTCCATCAGTAACTTATAAATAAACTAAACTGTGAGGTCATTATGGATTTAGAAGCCCTTCTGTTAGGATTAGAGCCGGCTGTAGCTTTAGGAGTTGGACTTGCCGCTTTAGCCGTTGCTCCTGTCGTTGGTGCTTTGGGTAATACTGAATAGGGAAAAGTCTTTCTGAATCAGGGCGTTCATTAGCTAAACACGGTATTAAAAGCGGTATGGAAACTTTTGAGAAAATTCAAGAAACCGTCGCAGAAGTTGGCGAATCTTGGAATGATATGGTCGCTGAAGCTCAACAAGAAAGAAAAGTTGAGAGAAATTCACAAAACTCTGCTGAACCTCAAAATATCAGCATCTCTGAATAATTAGTAGAGTTTCTATCCTGTTTAATTACAGGATTTTTTCTTGGCTAGTAGTTTATAAAAAATTATAAATTTTATAAAAAAAAATTATAAAAAATTCTTAGAGTCCACCCTGAGCCTGTCAAAGGGAGAAGTCTTGGCTTGCACTGCTAAGCTGTTACGCATCTAAATTATTAGTCCAGATAAAGAAGGGTTAAAGGGGAAAGGGGAAAGGAGAAAGGATTGAATCTTTGTACCAAAAATAAAGTTATAAAAATTAAATGCGTCTTAGCTTATAGGTTACAAATAACGCATTTAGGAGTTACGCACTCCCAATTAAAAACAACGATTTTATATCATCCACCAGCGAAGCGAAGGATCGCCGACAATCTCAAACCCCAATGATTTCCTGGAGAGTGCGTAAGTCCTAACATTAATAAAAATTCAGTATAGAATTAATTTTAAAGTAGAATATAGACAAATAAGGCAAAATGTTTTAATATATTCTGAAAACTTAATAGTGCGTGGATTAAAAACCCAAAATAAACAAAATACTAAATTTTGGATTAACCGCCCATTGTTCAACCCCTAGCAAAAATTGACTAATTTATATAAACCTATGACCCTTGCAAATAGATTTAAATTGGTTGCCGCTCCCAATATTGAAAAAAAAGAAAATCAACAATCTATTGCTTATCGAGCATTGCCAATTAATTATCGTTTAATTCATCACATAAAAGGACGTTTACGAATAAAAATTGAACGCATCTACGATGATTTTGAATATGCGAATAACCTGCAACGAATATTAGAATCAAGTAGTTATGTCAAAACTGTATATATTAATAGTGCGGCAAAATCTTTAACCATTAAATACGATCCCGACCAAGTTACCTCTCAAAGACTTCAGGAATATTTAGCAGTTTCTATTGAAGAAGCCAATCGTGGCGAAGCTTTACCCATTAAAACTAACTCAGAATCATCTCATAAAATTAATTATTGGGAAAGATTAGGAATTCCTATTGCCAGTTTAGTATTAGCAATAATTGCCTTGCCGCTCGAATTGCCGCCGCTTTTAGTGGGTGGATTGATCATGGCGGCTTGTTTACCAGCTTATGGACGAGCCTGGGAAGGCATAACTCAAGAAAAACAATTAACTGTAGATTTTCTTGACTCTTTAGCGATTACTTTGAGTGCGGCACAAGGTCATTTTATTCCCCCTGCTTTTATGATCAGTTTAATTGAGTCCGGGGAAGTTATTCGAGATGTGACAGCGCGTTCTAGTGAACGTCAAACCTTAGATTTACTTGATAGTTTAGGGCAATATGCTTGGGTTGAACAAGATGGCGTAGAAGTACAAATTCCTCTTAAAGACGTTCAAGAAGGCAGTATAGTAATTGTCTATCCCGGCGATCTAATTCCTATTGATGGTAAGATTATTCGAGGACAAGCCCTCATTGATCAATGTAAATTAACTGGGGAATCTGTACCAGTTCATCGCAGCGTTGATGATGAAGTTTTTGCCTCGACTTTATTGGTGGAAGGGCAATTAGCTATTTTAGTAGAACGAACGGGTAATAACACTCGCGCTGGTGTCGTAGTAGAACTGATGAAAGCCGCTCCCGTCCATGATACCCGAATCGAAAATTATGCCGCTAAATTTGCTAATATCGCTGTACTACCCACTTTATTAATTGGTGCAGCAATTTTTGCTTTTACGGGTGATTTAGCCAGAGCAACGGGTATTATTACTCTAGATTTTGGGACGGGTATCCGAGTTTCCGTACCCACAGCCGTTTTAGCCGGATTAACTTATGCCGCCAGAACAGGTGTTTATATCCGTAGTGGTCGAGCAATCGAAATGTTGGCTAAAGTAGACTCAGTCGTATTTGATAAAACCGGCACCTTAACCCAAGGTAACGCCTCCGTAGTCAATATTCAAGCCACAGTAGAAGGCGTTACCCCCCAAGAAATTCTCACGCTTGCCGCTTCTGCTGAACAAGGATTAACCCACCCTGTTGCTCATGCCATTGTACAACAGGCCCAACAACTCAACCTAGAAAACAAAACCTGCGAAGAATGGAATTATTGTGTCGGTTTAGGAGTTGTGGCTAAGATTGAAGGGCGGCAAATATTAGTCGGTAGTAGCCGCTTCATGAAAAATGAAAATATCGATATCTCTGTTAGTGAACAATTCAAGACCGGAGGCGTATCATTAGCTTATATAGCTAGAGATGGTATTTTAATCGGTGTCATCATGTATGCTGATCCCATTCGTACAGAAAGCCCTGGTGTTATCAGTGAACTCCACAGTCAAGGCATTAGCACTCATATGTTAACTGGAGATGTACAACGAGTTGCCGATGCAGTGGCTTCTGAATTAGGGATGCACCCGGATGAAGTTCACGCCCAAGCTTTTCCAGAACGAAAAGTAGAAGTAGTTCAGCAATTAAAAGCAAAAGGTAAAACCGTAGCCTTTATTGGAGATGGAATTAATGATTCTGCGGCTTTGGCTTATGCAGATGTATCTATTTCTTTTGCGGCTGGTAGCGATATAGCAAGAGAAACGGCGGATGTGGTGTTGATGGATGACGACCTTAGTGGCTTAACTCATGCTATCGCTATTTCTAAACAAGTCATGGACATTGTTTATCAAAACGCCTTTATTGTCGGAATTCCTAACTTTGGTGCTTTAGTCATTGGGGTTCTTTTTGCTCTTGATCCTATTTTGGCGATTATTATTAATAATGGTTCAGCTATTTTAGCCGGACTAAATGGATTACGCCCCACTTTAGGCGCAGACAAAAAAACCTATCGTCAAGAAGTCTCTCTCTAGTTGAACTTTCGTTATTTAAGGCAGAAATTTGTTTCCTGCCTTTTTATTCAATTAATTGGATTTTTTTAATGTTATATGGCAACCGCGCAAGGCAGATTTGATAAGTACCTGGACAAAATTAAAGTTAACTGTTTGGTAAGGGAACACCGGATCTGGGAACAGGGAACAGGAAAGGCTTTCAAGGCTTTTACATTTCTTAACATAATGAACTTTATTTATGTCCAGGTACTTAGTTTTAATAAGATTTTTTCTTGTTTTTGGCTATAACTTTAATTGACGAAATTTATCTTGATAAAAATGTTAACTAAATCCGTTATCTTTAAATTAACTAAACCTATTTATCGTTTAATTGCATCTACGATTGTAGCAATTATTATTTGGTTTATTTCAGAAAAGCTTTATTTACCAATTCGATTGACTTTAGTTTATGATTCGGCTCTTTTAATCTATCTTTTTGCTTTAATTTTAAGAATGACTTATGCGACGGCTGAAGATACTTTATATTTTTCTCAACGAGAAGAATCTAATCACGTTTCTATAATAGTTTTTATTATTTTTATCTCTTTTACCAGCTATATTGCTGTAGGAGTTATGCTAGAAAATGACCCGAATTGGAGTCGATTGATGATTAACTTAAAAATCGGACTTTCTTTAATTGCTATTGTCTTATCTTGGGTTTTAGTGCATATTTTCTTTGCGCTTCACTATGCGAGCATTTATTACCAAAGTTTATCAAAAAATAATAATTTTGACTATCGTAAAGGATTAGTATTTCCTAATAAAGGATTAGAAGATTATTGGGATTTTATGTACTATTCATTTACCATTGCTATGTGTTATCAAACTTCGGATATATCGGTCAGTGATACTATTATCCGCCGTTGGACTCTGATTCATTCTATCTTATCTTTTTTGTTTGTAGCTGTGATTGTTGGTTTAGTGGTTAATGCTATATCTAATTTAGTCTAAAAAAAGGCAAAAACTAACAAAAATTTCAGAAAATTTGATTTTTTAAAGAGCGATAATACATCATGAAAAATTTAGTTAAATAAATTTAAATTATTCTTAAATATAAAATTTCACTTTGTTGTATAAAAATATTATTAAATAATTGAAATTAAACCAAAAATGTGTTAATTTAAATTATAGAAATTTATCGTTTTAACTAAGAGGGAGTAATGGAAGAAGTATTAATTATCGGAGGAATAGGAGTAGCCGCGCTTGTGGTTTTAGCTCCTATTGTTGGTTATCTCAATCCAGAAGTCGGTAAAGCTATGTCAGATTCAGGACGAAATTTAGCCAAAACTGGTATAAAATTTGGACTTGATGCTTACGAAAAATTACAGGGTTCTGTGGTAGAAGCCGGACAATCGTGGGAAGATTTAGTCGCAGAAGCTAAATTAGAAAAAGAAATGGATAAAAATTCTAATCATAATCCCCAAGTTATTGATATTTCCCCCACTAATTCTTAATGCTTTGCTAAAAAAATTGAACAGCAGAGAAATTAAAGTTAAATAATGCAAAAAACATCAATAATTACAAGGAAAAAAAATGAACATCATTCAACCCGTAATTAAATTTGTCAAGGATGTAATCTATGTAGCCAGCGTCATAGTGGTTGCCACTGTCATCGCCAATTTATTACTACAACCTTTGGTCATTGTCGTGATCTAAACTGACTGAAAAAAGAAACAATCATGACAACCAAGCTATCCATTCCTCAAACTACAATATTGCAAAATAGCGTTTCTGTAGTAAAAATTAATTGGGAAATTATACATCAAATACCGGGTCGTCTGCGGATTCGTATTTCTCAACTAATATGGGATGGGCAATATAAAAATCGATTGCAGCGATGGTTATTAAAAACTCATACTATTACTGAAAGTCGGATCAATGGAGCCGCAGGTTGTTTGATTGTTTCCTATAAAGAAGACGTAGTACCAGAAAAAGTAATTTTAGATTATCTTGAGCAGGTTATTCAATTAGCCGCTCAAGAACCCGAAAAAGATCAGGTCGCTAATGAAATAGAAGAACAACAAGCCTCGCAGAACATAGGGTTATCAGCCTTAGCTATGGCAGTAGCCCTAGTGGGAAGCCCCTTAGAATGGCCCTTTCTGTTAACAGGGGGCTTAATTTTAGCCGCTTCTGTACCCTTATGGCAGCGCTTTAGCCAAACCCTCATTCATCAAAGACAAATCACCGTAGATTTTTTAGATCTGCTTTGGCTTTCTGCTCAACTGGTAGGAGGAAATTATTTAGCCGCTTCTTTAGCTCTCTATTTAGGAACAACAGCAGAAAATTTACACCAAGACAAACTACAACAATTAGAAAACGAATTATATGTTTTATTTGAACAAGAAGACCATAAAATTCACTGGTTATCTGAGCAACAAAAGTTTGTTCCCATTCGCCCAGAAGATAAAGACAATTGGCTACACTCACTAGAAGAAACAGAATTAATGCAGCAAGTAAAGCCCATTGCTCAAGGTGCGATTGTACCCACCTTATTAATCAGTGGAGGAATAGGATTATTAACCAATGATTTAGGGCGAGCCAGTGCCCTTCTGCCGCTTGATGTGGGAGTATCCTTACGAGGCGTAACTCCTTTGGCTGTCGTTTCGGCTTTAATTACGGCAGCCCGTACAGGCGTATATATTCGTAATGGTAGAACTTTAGAAAAATTAGCCCAAATTGATACCCTAGTTTTTGCGGCTAAAAGCTTTTTCGCTTTAATAACTACTGAAAAAGCCGTTAACACTCTTGACAAAATTATAGAAGAGTTAGATCGAAGATCTTTTTCTTTTTATGTAGTAATAAATGATGAGGAAGAAGCCTTAAAATGGACAGAGCAATTAAAAGATTTAAAAAATAATCTTTGTTTTGTGGAGGATGGGAAACAACTAGATAAATTTATAGAACAATTGCGTCACGAAAGCAGAACAATTGCTTGGATTGATAATACTACAGGAGACGATTTAACAACTTTGCAGGCAGAAGTTACTATTTCTCTAGCTAATGAATTGTATCAATCACAAGCAGATGTAATTCTTCATAATCATGATTTGTACTCGTTAATATACACGTTAGATCTAGCTAAACATACTTTAATAACTGTTTACTCTAGTTTAGCTATTGCCATTCTTCCTAACTTAGTAGCAGTGAGTCTTGGCGTTGCCTTTGGACTTAACCCAATTATTGCAGTGATGATTAATGGAGGTTCAGCCATTTTAGCCGAACTTAATAGCTTAAACTCAACTAAGTAACTATTTATGCTATGGTAGAGACTTGAATAGTAAAATCCTGTAAAGCTGATGTAGCAAAAGTTGTATTGATTTTTTATTGATCTATGCTAAAAACAGAACAACTATGTCAGTATTAGATATCTTTAAGCTTGATAATCAAGTTGCTATTATAACCGGAGCCGGGGCCGGCATTGGTCGAGCCATTGCTAAACTATTTGCCCAAGCGGGTGCGGCAGTTGTTGTCAGTGATTTAAAACAAGAAACAGCCGCTCAGGTAGCCCAAGACATAAAAGTAACAGGAGGTCAAGCAATCTCTGTAGCTTGTGATGTCACCAATAATAACGATTTAGAAAACTTAGTCAAGCAAGCGCTGGCGGCTTTCGGCAAAATCACAATTTTAGTGAATAATGCCGGCGGGGGTGGACCTAAACCTTTTGATATGCCTATGGATACATTTATATGGGCTTATAAACTGAATGTTTTTTCAATATTTCATTTATGTCAATTATCTGCCCCTCATATTGCCGCAGCCGGGGGAGGCGCTATCTTAAACATTTCTTCAATGGCAGGTGAAAACAAAAATATTCGTATGACTTCTTATGGTTCATCCAAAGCCGCAGTAAACCATTTAACTCGAAATATGGCTTATGATTTAGGAGCAAACAAAATCCGCGTTAATGCCATCGCACCAGGGGCAATTAAAACAGATGCTTTGGCAACCGTACTCACTCCAGAAATCGAAAAAGCCATGCTAAAACATACACCTTTAGGACGTTTAGGAGAACCTCATGACATAGCTTATAGCGCGTTATTTTTGTGTTCTCCTGCCGCCGCTTGGGTTAGTGGTCAGGTGTTAACAGTCAGTGGAGGTGGAGTACAGGAATTAGATTAATATTCTCTTATTTTCCATCTTGATTAAACTAAAAAGGTAATGATTATGAATACTAAACAAGATAATACTAACCCCGACAAAGACATTATTCAGAAAGCATCAGATTTAATACATAAAACCACTAATGATGCTATTGCCAAAGTTAACGATTTAGCTCACGATCCTAGCCAAGCCGCAGGTATGGGAGCAGCAATGGCAGGAGGTATGGCTGGTCAAACGGCCGGTGAAATAGTGGGCGGCACTGTGGGAGCCGTTTTAGGTCCTTTAGGAGTTGTTGTGGGAGCAGAAGCCGGGGGGTTAGTCGGTCAAATTATTGGCTCTCAACAGGGAAACAAAATAATTGATAACCTTCACCACAAAGAAGGAGAAAAGGCTTCAGAAGACCCAAGTTTTGCTGAATCTTTAGAGCAAAAAGGCAGTGAAAAAGTAGGAAATACAGCCGGAGAATCTGCTGGTAAAGCCATTGGGAATGCTTTATTTGGAGATATGGGTGGACAAATAGGAAAAACTGTAGGAGGAGAAATGGGTAAGGTGGCTAGTAAATGGATTTTTGGTCATTCAAAACATCATCACCACCATCATCACCATGAAAATACAAATCAAACCGAACAAAATCTTCCCTCCGAAGAAACTAACCCTCAATCCTAAAAAATAGTCTACTGAATATTTAATTGCTCAAAAAATTATGTTTACTCAAATTTTTTCTCAACCTCAAATTACCCTCAAACGAGCTAAAGTTTTTGACTCAGCCTGCTTGATTTTTAATCCCGTATCAGGAGGAAGAAATGCCAAACAAGATTTAGAAAAAATAAAATTCTTTTTAGAACCTCATATAAAACTTGATATTCACCTAACAACTCCAGAAATAGGAGCAGATCAATTAGCTAAAGAAGCCGTTGAACGAGGAGTAGAATTAATTATTGCCTCTGGAGGAGATGGAACCGTCTCAGCCGCCGCTAATGCCGTAATCGGAACAAATATACCTTTAGCCATTATTCCTGGTGGTACAGCAAACGCTTTTGCTAATGGATTAGGATTACCTATTACTTTAGAAGAATCTTGTATTGCCATTTTACAGGGAGCAATTATGAGTGTAGACACTGCTCGCTGTAATGATCAGCCGATGTTATTATTAGCCGGTATTGGCTTCGAGGCTAATACAGTCAAAGAAGCTGATCGTCAATTAAAAGATCGATTTGGTATTTTTGCTTATATTTTTGCTGGACTGGATCAATTGCAACGCCTAGAAAGTTTTGAAGCACGTTTAGAAACAGAAAACCAAATTATTACGGTTAATGCCGCAGCCATAACAGTAGCTAATTTTGCCCCACCTACATCAATTTTGGCTCAAGGGATCGGTTCCAGTTCTGGTAATGATGGCTTATTAGATGTAACTATTATCTCTCCTGCTAATGCCTTAGAAGCTTTAACCCAAGCGATAGAACTGTTTGAAAGTGGTTTAATACATTCTAATAGTAATAATCACCACATTGGTTACTTACGAGTGCAAAAAATTAATATTGTCACTAACCCATCTCAAGCCATAACCGTTGATGGGGAAATGCTCAAATCAGACACAGCCTTTTTTGAAATTGTTCCCGCTAGTTTACAAGTAATTTCTTCTTATCAGCAAGTTATTGGTTCCCAAAGAAAATTAATGGGCTTGCCGAGTTTAACTGTTGTTGAAAATAATAACCAAGACATTCAAGACCTTGTCTTAAATTTTGCGCTGCCTGTAGATTTAAGCCGCATTATGGCGCAAATTGTTCAAGAAATTGGCGAACAACTTTTATCTTTATGGCACACTTTGACTAAAGCGGCTAAACTTCTGAATCAAAGTTTAATAGAAGCAATGATCTATTTATTATGGAATATAAGTAAAAAAATTAATGAGTCTGTAAATATCCCTCAAACAACCAATGTTAATAAAAATATAAAAACTACTAACTTAACAGTTAGTTATCAAATCAGTCATCACATTTTGGGGCGTATTCGATTACGAATTCCTCGATTACGAAACGATGAAAAATATGGGCATCGTTTACAATCCCTTATTGAATCTGTGAATGGAGTAGAAAAAGTTTATATTAATTGGGCGGCTTCTTCAATTAGAGTAAATTATACTCCTACCTTATCAAGTATCCAATTTCAGCATCAATTAATAGAAATGATTGAACAAGCGGCTTAAGGTCAAAAATCTTTCCTTGTAAAATGCTTAGGCTTTTTGCCTATTAGCTACTAATAAACTGACGCGCCTATAAAAGTGCTAAAAGTGTCCGCAGCGAGGGGAAAACCAAAGCTTAAATCCTTTTATAAGTGAGGTAAATTCCCCCAGAACTTGACGCGGCGACAAGCAGGTTAAAAACTTTTCTTAAAAAGGTTTGAGAGATTTTAGGTAGTGAAAAAAATTTAAGCATCTGAGTACACACATTAGTACAAAAAACTTTTGGGTAACTAAAAAATTAATTTTTTATTAACTTAACCATTAAGAGTGCTTAGTAATGCTAGAAATGTTGCTTTATTATCGTTTTCATAAAGAATTGGTAAAATTTTCCCCCTTGATGTGGTATATTGTTTCTCGGTTAGTTGTAACAAATAAATTTTCTAGCAATTTATGTTAAAACAATTTCACCGAGTAGCTCTAATGGTGAGCGGGATTGCGCTATTTAGCCCTAGCTTATTAATCAATACAGTTTCAGCACAAACTCCCAGCTTAGGAGATGGGGTTATGTGTGTAGCTAAGGGAAAAACAAAAGATGGAAAAATCTACTTATATACTTCTTTGATTGATTCATCAACCATAGATAGAAAACAGCCTGTTTCTGTTACGATTGTTGAACCTGTTAGCACAATCAGTGATTCTGAGTTGGTTGTATTAGATAAAAAAACCAATAGCTTATTAATAGGTGATGCTGTTTCTGCCACTCCTCCAGAAATGCAGCCAGTGGGTTTAGCTTTAACCACCTATCAAGGTAACAACACCTTTAGCGGAAAAACTCAAGCAGGAACCCCGGTTAGTTTTAGTCTCCAAAATAGTTATAGAACGATTCAAATTCAACATGGAGACCAAAAGTTTACAGGAGTTTGTCATTAAAACACTCTTTGAAACTTTAAAAAATTAACGTTCTTGATCATCGTAATCCTATTATTTTGTCAGTCAACAATACACAGGAATTTCAACTTATGACAACCTTAACAGTTTGGAAATTTAATACCCCCGACGGAGCAAGTAATGCACTAGCTAAATTAGCTGAGCTTCAAAAGCAACATTTAATAGAAATTCAAGATGCTGCGATTGTATCTTGGCCTGAAGATCGTAAAAAGCCTCAAACGACTCAAGCCTTTGATTTAGTCGGAGCGGGAATAGTGAGTGGAGCATTTTGGGGAATGCTTTTTGGCTTCTTATTTTTTATGCCTTTTATTGGCGCAGCAGTGGGAACATTAGCAGGGGCGCTGTCTGCTCATTTTAATGACTACGGCATTAATGATGACTTTATTAAAGATATCCGCGATAAAATTTCTCAAGGAACCTCTGCACTTTTCTTAATGACCGGTCAAGTTACCTTAGATAAAGTAGAAGAGGCTTTTTCGCCAGACGAAAGAGGAGAATTAATTCAGTCAAATTTAACAACCGAGCAAGAGGCTAAACTTCGGGCAGATTTTGGCGAAGAATAATTAAAAAATTTAAGCGTTAACTAAATTTTTTAAATTTGGGGTGATTTATATGATATAAATTTGCCCTTATTTTTATAAATATAATATTAATTTTCGCGATAATTCAAAGGCTTTAGGAGTTACGCACCATAACCAAATCATAAAGGTTTAAGATCCTTCGCAAAGCTCAAGATGACATAAAATTGTTGTTTTTAATCGGGAGTGCGTAACTTCTAAACTTTATAAAAACGATTTTGTCGAAGTTGCTAATAAACCCTTTTAAAGCTTTCTGTTTATCTGTCTTAAGAAAGAATAAAAAATTTCGAAATTAAATAACTCATTCTTCAGACTCATTCGTGAACAATAAATATTCTTTTAAACTAAAAATGAGGTTTTTCAATTAAGTAATATTTAGGAGTTACGCATTCAGAAACGCACACTAACGTAACGAGTTTATGTCATTCTGAGTCCTGAGCCTTGCGAAGGATCGTGAGGAATCTCAAACCCATAAAATTGGGTTATGGTGCGTAACTTTTAATATTGTTGAACAATTTGGCCATGAAAAATTTTTGTTGAGGTTAGCCCTCAGTTGCAAGACTCAAACTGCTTGATCTTTTTGAAAAATTATGATTTTACAACTTTTTTGCGCTCTGTCCGTTTGGTCATTAATTGGATTAGGGATGCGGCTGCTATTTCACCACTTAATCTTAAATGAGCCTGGTTCTGAGTGGGGGTTTGTTTAGAGAAAGTGACTTCAATGGATGCGGGCGTTCTAAAGCGAGGAAATCGTTCATATTGGACGTGCAAGGGGACAATGAACGAGTCAACCGTCGCCTTACTAAGGGGGCCACGACCAAATATCCCAGTTAATGGTGCCAAGACTAATACAACCATTGTTCCTCGTGCAACTTTTAAAATTTCCCACCACTGGTCTTCAAAGCTTGGGTCTGTCGCAATGTCCTTACCTATTTGAGTTTGTTCATTCATTTTTGTCGATCAGCTTCTTTTATTTTAATTAAAGGATTAATTTCATTTCAGTTGGTCAATGTTTAATTAGGTTAATTATGCATTTATTGAAAGAGTATTTTGATAAGAAGACTTCCGTCGAAAGAGCGAACTCCAAGTATTTCCAAAGAAGTATAAAAAGTTAATCAAAGCTGTAAAATACAAGAGCGACAACTCTGTTTAATTTAAGAATAATTTTAGAAAGTAAGGCTATTCGTGCTTACAAAAGCCACGATAATAATAATTGCTCAACTAAAATCTTTCGGTTAATTAATTTTAGTTTTTGGGCTTAAACAGAACCTAACGCCAAACGGACTTAAAACTCGCTTTGTGACTAATATTTTAAGTAATTAGGAGTTACGTATTCAGAAACCGGCACCAACGAATTAATGTCATTATTGTAGTGTAGGGTGGGTTAGGTGCGGGGATAATTTTTATAAGAAGCGGATCAGTTTTGATCCGCTCCGTAACCCACCACTGTGTATTTTGTATCAACCTAAACATTTTTCCCCACGATGCCGAAAGAGCCAAGCTCAGTCATTGCTGTAGTTTACGGTATTAAGTACCTGGACATAAATAAAGCACTTGATGTTAAGAAATGTAAAAACATTGAAAGTCTTACCTGTTCCCTGCTTGCACTGAGCTTGTCGAAGTGTTCCCTGTTCCCAGATCTGGTGATCACACAGTTAACTTTAATTGTGTCCAGGTACTTAGGACTTACGCACCGTAACCAAATTATAAGGGTTTGAGATTCTTCGTGATCCTTCGCAAGGCTGGTGGATGACATAAAATCGTTGTTTTTAATCAGGAGTGCGTAACTCCTAGGTATTTCGTCTCCTCCGAAAAAAAGCACTCTCGTGGATGAGGCCATTGAACTGACTGAAAAATTTTTAATTTCATGCGGAAAACCCTATATAAGTGTTGTTGTTTAATTTAGAGTATTTTAGGACAAAACATTAAAATGAATTTAAAAGAAAAAGAATTGGTTAATTCATTAAAGGAACATTCTGATTACAAAAAAAGGTGTCTTACAACTTATATATCTTCACCTTTATTTGGTCATCCTGATAATATTTACTGCGATTCTCCTTACGTTAGACCTTGTAGACCGCAGGACTTAGACGAAAACATTTTATTTACTTCATTGAGTCAAGAAACTTTAGACAATCCTAATCATCTTTTGGCGCAACGTCTGCTGTTAAATATATATGAGCAAGATTCTATTTTTCTACCGCAGGCACCCAGAGTCTTGAATTTTAAAAAGTTTCAAAGTTTCTACGATGCAGAATTAATGGCTTGTGGACATACCATTCGGCCTGAGCTTGAACATTTCCTTTTTGACTGGCTGGAAAAATCAATTCACATAGAAGGCCCTTGGAATTTAGAGACTTTTATTGCTTATACAGATAGTATTTTAAAAAAAATTGCACAGTCTGAATCTCAGTTGTACAAAGAGCTAACAGCTAGTCAAGACCCGCAAAGTGCTGCTCGTTTTTATCTTATTCAATGCGCTGGTGATTTCCTATCAGAAGCATCTGCAATGGGTAAAAATGTATTAGGTAATTTTGGTAGCCATACAAGTGAATTATTTAAAATATTAATTGACGAATATGGCTATGGTGTACACCAAAAGAAACACAGTTCAATTTTTGAAGAATTACTAAAACAAGCGGGACTGAGCCATCATATTCACCATTACTGGCAGTTTTACACACCAAAATCTATAGCTCTAATTAACTATTTTCATTATGTATCTGCTAATCATGGTTCCTTTTTCCGTTATTTAGGTGCAATGTACTTTACAGAGGCAACCCTAGCATACGTAACCCGTGCCCAATCTAAAGCCATAAAAGAGATATTTTCTGGCAATGTATGCACTCAATATTTTGACGAGCATAGTCATATTGATATACATCATGGCAGAATGGCATTAAATAAATTGATCTTACCACTGGTTAAAGAATATGGCAATAAAATATTGCCTGAAATTTTAAGAGGATTCGAAGAATTTCAACTACTACAAGACGTTGCAGATAAAGATCTATTTGCTCATATAAAATGGCACGATCAATTAAATGAATATAAACAAAAAGCGAATTTTTTACGTCCTAATTATGGATCTGATATGTCTTTTACTGAAAAAAAAGGAGAGCTATCAGTAACTCACATTCATCCCGTCGATGAACTATTTTGGGTTGAGGAAGGTGAAATAGAATTTATTGTATCGCCAGATAAATCTATCCTTTTAAAAGCCGGTGAAGGCATAGTTATTCCTCAAGGTATGCTTCATGGTTCTCTTGTTGTCAGCGAACATTGCCAATATACAGTTACTAGCTTGGAGTTAAGAAAATGAAAGTATTTGTATCCAACTTAAACGAAACAAATCAAATACGAATTGGTGAAAAAACTTATTTTCTAAAACACACTAATTGCCGAACGATCTTACTTCCTGCCGAATGTCCTCATCGTGGTGGACCGCTTCAATATGGTGAACAAGTTGATAATGGCGATTCAATTATTTGCCCTTGGCATGAAAACAAATTAAAAGTTTGTAATCTCGCGAAGCAATCATTGTGCATCGTAAGAGTGAAGAATGAACTTAAGTTTGTCATTCCTGAAGAAGTGCAGGTAACTACTTGGAAAGAACGCCCTTGTCATCAATTACAGCAAGGAGAAAAGGCGTGAATAAAAAACTAACGGTTACTCTATTTTACATAATGGTAACATTATTCGCCGCCTCAGATATGGCAATGGTTATTGCTATGGTGTGGTACACACTTAGTATGACTAAATCAACTTTCTTAGTAGGAATAATCCTTTGCATTTCAACTGTAATACCTTTTATCTTGGAGAAATGGTTAAACAAAAAGCACTCTACACAACTCAGCATTAATCGATTGATAGTAATTCGCTTAATTGCTTTTACTACTATATTGGTATTTACATTAATGCATTTAACCAATTTTGTGATAGGGTTTTTGATGATTGCTTTTGTGGTTGGAATGATTGACTATTTCACCATTAGCACCCTCGAAGCGCAGAACACTAAACTGGTTCTTGCCGGAGTGCTTGACAGCCATAAGTCTGCCCGGTTTATAGAAACAGCTATTCAACTTGGCGCTTTTGGCGGTGACTTTTTGGGTGGGGTTGCCATAGACTCCTTTTCTGTCACTACCACTTTAACCACCATTTCAGCAATGGCGATAATGTTTCTTGGACTGCTTTTTATACCGCAGATTCGCACAACCACATTATTACCACAGCAAGAGCAAAAAGAGTCAGAGGAAGCCATTAAGCACTCCTATGGCTCTGCTAAAGAAATATTCTTAGTCATTCTAGCACTGGGCATGATAGGTTTCCACATTGGTGCATTCAATAGCCTAGTGCCGATCATTTTTCAAAAATTGAATACCTGGAGTGCTACAAGCTTGGGTATAGCGAGCGGCTTGGCAGGGGTTGGGGCTTTTATAGGAGCAATGATTCCTGGTTTATCAATTAATCTTTTATGGTTGGTTACAGGAGTGACTGTTATGGATATTGCCCTAGTTTACTCGCCTTCGGCGCTCCTGGCTTGCTCTGCCGCTTTTTTGATTGGATTTTGTCTTAATCAGTTGCGTATTAGCTTTCGTAAGTACCTAATTGAACAGTCTCATAATCCCAGGGTAGCAGACCTACTAGCCACGAGAAGCTCTTTTTATTATCTGCTGTTGAGCGGCAGTGCCCCAATGATTTTGACCTTGTTCACCACAGACGCTCTATTTGGATTAGAGGCATCAAGACCCTTAATGATTCTAACATCCTTGGTTCTAGGATTGGTGGTCATTGCCCGTTTAGTTATGTCCCGTAAGACTTATCGTTTTAATTAAGGAGATTGTCAGAAAATGTTAAATACTCAGCCTGCTATTATTATAGTCGACCCGTTCTCAACAGGACGTTTTTATGCACCCTTGTTTGCTGCCCGAGGTTACCAATGCCTTGCCGTAATTTCTAGTCCTAACATTCCCGAACATTTAATAGGGGATTTACAGAAGCAAGATTTTTCCGATATTTTTATTTGGAACGAAACTCTGTTGAATGTCTTCAAAGAAGTTAATATTGTCGCCGTTGTTGCCGGATGCGAAACAGGTGTTTTTCTGACCGATTATTTAACCGATAGACTTGCAATTAGAGGAAATCCTCTTGCGACAACAGATGTACGACGACACAAACACATAATGCAAAAAGCGCTTGAGAGCAAAGGTTTACCTCACATTCCTTCAAAATTTATTACTAACACCGAGCAAATAGACGAGCTAATTAATTTACTTGATGAAATTGACTATGTTGTAAAACCTATTAACTCAGCCGCTACCGATGGAGTCGTACTGACTCATGGTCGTATCGGTGTTGAACGTGCCCTACGGAATGCCGCTTGGAATAAAAACAATGATTTGGGCGAAAAAAATCTCGGATTTATTGTTCAACCCTTTATTTCAGGAACAGAATACGTTGTAGACCTGGTCGCTTTTAATGGCAACTACATTGTAGCCTCAGTTTGCCAATACAAAAAAATTGCCAGAAATGGGGGGAGTTTCGTCTATGATAGTTTAGATGTATTAAATCCGTCCCAAAAAGATTTGCAACCGTTACTCGATTATGCGATAAAAGCCGCCAATGCTTTAGACATCCAGGTTGGGCCCATTCACATGGAAATTATGTGGTCACCCACAGGGCCTGTCATGATTGAAGCAGGTTCCCGGCTTCACGGTGGCATTGCCCCGAAATTATTTGCAGAAACTTATGCACCCGACTTGATTACATTGGCTGTTCAGAGCTACTTAAATGAGGTGCCCAATGTAAAAGATGAAAAAGTTGAATTGGTTTGTTTAGGAAAAATAGGGTTTCTTTATTCAGATAATCAAAAACCTTTTATGCCGCTCACCACAGAGCAAGAGAGCTTTCTTCAGAAAAATCCAGCATATCGTGGTCACAAATATTTTATCAAACCGGGTATGTTAACGCCTGTGACAATAGATTTTGCCACCTGTCCAGGTTTATTTTGGTTGTGCCACCATGCTCCTGTAGAATTGGAAAACAATGCTAGAGTATGTCGCAATTTACTGTCAGTTTAACAACTCCTGATTAAGAGTAAAGTTAACTCTGAGGTTAGGGTGTAGGGTGTGGAGGAATTTTGAGGCTTGCGAATTTATGTCATTGTGAGCGACAGCGAATTTATGTCATTGTGAGCGACAGCGAACTTATGTCATTGTAAGGGACAGCGAACAATCTCAAACCCTTTTATGTCCCAAGCGAGGCTTGCGAACTTATGTCATTGTGAGGGACAGCGAACAATCTCAAACCCTAATTATTTCGTTACAATTCCTAAGAGCCTAACATTAAAGAGAAAATTTAACAAACTATGGTAATTTCTGAAATTTTTATCTATCCTATCAAATCTTGCCAAGGAATTAGAGTTGACCAAGCTCAAGTAACGCCCAAAGGATTTATTTGGGATCGAGAATTTATGTTAGTAGATAGTAATGGAGTGTTTCTTACTCAAAGACAACATCCTCAATTAGCTACAATTAAAGTGCTTTTTTTGGGAAATTTGATATCTTTATCTGTTAAAAAAACTAGCTTAAAACCATTCATTTTCAAACCTAGTTTTACAGGATTAGAGATAGAAGTTGATATTTGGGGAACTCGCACAATAGCCATTGATCAGGGCCAACAAGTGGCAGAGTGGTTTAAAACCGCGCTAGACTTAGAAGAAAACTGCCGCTTAGTAAGGCAATCTCCCAAATACATCAGACTCGTTGATCAAAAATATGCTGTCAAAGAAAATGACCAAGTTAGTTGGGCCGACGGTTATCCATTCTTGCTAACAGCTACTGCCTCATTGGCAGAATTAAATCGAAAAATTCTAGACTTCGAACCCCAAAATTTTGAAGAAGTACCAATGAATAGATTTAGACCAAATATCGTTGTTAAAACCACTGAACCTTTTATTGAGAATAATTGGAAATTTATACAATTTGATGAAATAATATTTGATATTGTGAAGCCATGTAGTAGATGTATCATTACTACTACTGATCAATTGACTGGAAAAAAAAACCATTTGCAAGAGCCTTTAAGAACTTTGAGTAAATTTCAATTTGCTAAAGAGAGTATGATTTTTGGGGTAAACATGATTCCCAGAAACCAGGGATTTGTTTCTGTGAGTAGTTCTTATAAAATAGGCTGATTTAATTTTTACAGGTTTTAAATAAAAATTATTGACAGTTAATGTAAGTAGCTGAGTCATTTTTCTCGCTCTCCTGTACCTGTAGTGATAAAAACAATCTTTAAAAGTTACGCACTCTTGATTAAAACTAAAGATTTTATGTCCAAAAAGAGTCCTGAGCCTTGCGGAATACCACGAACAATCTCAAACCCTATTTATTGCGTTACAGTTCATAAGTTCTATCTCCCTGCTGCTGAACTAGCTTTACCTTTAGCGATAATCCAATTTATTTAAAATCTTTATTAATTAAGTATTGCATTTTGTTAAATAATATGCAATTAAGCCAGAGTATTTTTATAAAATTTTGTTACAAATATAGTGATAATTGTTCTCAACATAGTTTATGCTATAAAATATATTCCAGAAAGTAGATGTTTCCTAGTTACCTAGTAATATGTTTCCCTAATATAATTTTGCTTGAAAAAGTTGTTGTATACAACACATGAGCCTAGGTAATAATTGTCAATTATCTAAGTATTTGGATTAATCTATAGGTTAGTTGCGAAAATAATTATATTTTTGGCTGTTTATCTAGCGGTTTTATCGATATATAATGGATTTAAACTCTGTTACATAACGAGAAAATCGATTAGATTAAGCTCAACAAAAATCTAGCAACTGTTACATGATTTAATCAATGTGAAAAAAATAATTTTCTTACTTTGAGAGGAAAATTTTTATTAAGCATTGTTACCGAAAACAATTGAGCATTCAACTTGGTTCTTTGAAATTGGCTATCAATCAATACAAAATTATGTCTAAATCAATTCAGCGTTTGTTAGTTTCTGCTTTTATAGTCTTCCTAATGGGGATTGCCTTTATCCCGCCGGCAAATGCTCAACAAATCAATGCTGGTAAAAGAGAAGTCTTAGCACCTAATTCTTCTGCCACAAATGTGGAAAAGGCGAAAATTTCTAAATTCAGAGCTTTACTCAGTCCGACTTTTGATCCTACACTTGTTCGTTTTGGTATTACCCCTACTGGCTGGAGCAATAGCGATGACCTTACAATTGATTTAGTTCCTCCTATTCCTTACCAACAAATTCTTAGTGAAATGGCACTAGCCGGTTTCAAAGGTTCTCAAGGTGCCCCCAAATTTCCCAAAGACATAAATGTTTTGAAACAAGAATTAGAACTGCGTGGTCTAAAAATTTCTGAACCTTGGGTAGGAACTTACTTCACCATTGGCGGCAATGGAAAAGAAGAAAGTAAAAGAATTTTTAGAGAACAGATGGAATTTATGAAAGAGATGGGGGGTAATACCATCGTCGTAGCAGAACTTGGCGGTGCAGTGCATCAGCAACCCATAGATCCTTTAACTAACCGGCCTATTTTTACAGACGAACAATGGCAAGATTTAACTGAAGGATTAAATGAGATAGGAAGACAAGCCCATGAACAAGGAATGCAGTTATGCTACCATCCTCACGTAGGAACAGGTGTAGAAACCGGTGAAGATATTGATCGCTTAATGAGTAATACTAATCCAGATTATGTCAAATTATTGCTAGATACAGGCCATCTTTATTATGTCGGTACTGATCCCCTAACGGTAGCCAAAAAATATGCCACTCGTATTAAACACGTTCACCTAAAAAACATTCGTCAGAATATATTAGACGAATCTAAGCTGCAAGGACGTAGCTTTTTAAGTGCTATTCGAGAAGGAGTATTTACCGTTCCTGGTGATTATAAGGGAGCAATTGCATTTCGACCAATCTTACAAGAACTAGCCAATGTAAACTATGAAGGATGGTTAATGGTGGAAGCTGAACAAGACCCCAATAAAGCTAATCCTTTAAAATATGCTTTAATGGCAAGAAGCTATCTAAAAGACCTGACAGGTTTCTAATAAACGTTAGGAAATGAGGATTAATTCTCATTTCTTAAATTTTTTTCCAGCATTTCTCAAGAGAAAAAAGAGGCTAAATATGGATAGTGATAAACAGGCAATTCAAAAAGTATTTGAAGTAGATTATCCTACTTATGTAAGAAACAAAGACCGTGAAAATTACGGCACGATGTACACTGAAAACGCCCTTTGGATGCCACCTAATGCCCCAGATCGTTGCGGTATTCCGGATATTCTTATCGGGTATGATGCGGCTATTGGTGTTGAAAACAAACAGATTGATCCTACCTTTACTGCTGAAGAAATCCATGTTATCGGGGATTTAGGCTATGTTCTTGGCATCTCTAATGCCACTATAACCACCACCAACCCTGATGGAACTTCATCAATATCAAAGGTACTCTATCGGGCTTTATGGTTAATGAAAAAAGAACAAGATACTTGGAAAATTCACCGCCAGATTTGGAATGTTAAGCCCTAATACCATTAATAAGAAATAACATGAGCGACTCATCATCATTACCAGATATTTACCTAAGCTTTTTCATGTTTACCACCAATTTACAACCGGATAACGCCGAGTATTCTGAAATTGTGGTAAAACACATTAAAAAATTAAAAGAGTTTGGTTATAGTGGGTTTGAGTTTCCGATTGCCCCTACTTTTGGCAAAGATTACACTCAAGATGTGGAAAATTATAAAAACCTACGAGATTATCTAGACCGTCAAGGATTAGCTGATGTAAAAATAGCTACCAATGTTGGCGCAACAAGAACCTTAGATCCCAGTTCTCCTTATCCTGAACAACGAGAACAAGCCTTAAAATATCTTAAGTCAAGAGTAGATATTACGGAGGCTTTAGGCGGAGAAATTATGATGGGACCAATTGTTATTCCTTATGGCGTTTTTCCTACTACAGACTTTAATGAACCCATCTGGAGTGATCAGCTACAAGACTTCTTAAAAGTTCGTTATACTACTGCTCAACCTGTTTTAAATGAATTAGGTTTATATGCAGCCGCTAAAAACGTCAAATTAGCTATTGAACCGATCACTCATTGGGAAACTCCAGGACCTAATAAATTATCTCAAGTAATAGAGTTTTTGAGTGGCGTTCAAAGTAAACAAGTGGGAGTAGTTATTGATAGCGCTCATGAAACCCTTGACGGAGAAGGCCCAGACATTTTTAAACAGCAAGTAGAAACTTTAGCTAATGCAGAAAGGCTTCATTATATTCAAGTTTCTCCTCCAGACAGGGGGGCTGTTCATACCAGTTGGCTACCTTGGCAATCATTTTTAGAACCTATTTTACCTCGGTATAAAGGGCCAATTGCTGTAGAAATTTTTAACGCTATTCCTGCTTTTCTAAGCTCATTGCGGTTATCAAGGCGTAAATTTTGGATACCTGGAGAAGACGAACCAAATTTACATCCTAGTGCCTATGAGATTGCTCAAAAAGCCATTGAAAAAACGCAGCAAGAAATAGAAAAGCTTTTAAACCAGTCGTAGGTTCTTTTGCCAAAAACAGAAGATAAGAGGCGAAAAATTTTAGCCATTTATGCAAGCCTAGTTTCTACTGAAGTTTAAACTAAAAAGTGCGGCTAGTATTTTAAACGTTAAAATGCTTACTCTACAAGGGGAGTAGCCTTAAAAATAAAATCTAGTCGCACACTCCAGTCTCTAATAAGCAGAGATTAAAACTTTTCTTTTAGTCTTACTATTAACTTTAATTTGGTCTAGGTACTTAAATATGCTTGTTTCATCTCGTCAAAGAACTATAATTGTATCCATTTTTTTGAGTTTTATCTTAGCATTAGGAATTATATTTTTCGGTTGGCAAGAGGCTATAGCCGCTCCCCTATCAGAAAGCCAAGAAACCCTAGGAGCATGGGAAATCCTTCCCCTGCCCAAAGAAAAGAGAATGCAGTCTGTTCATACTATTATGCTTCCTAATGGGAAAGTTTTAATCGTTAACGGCAGTAGTTTTAGGAGTACCCTGACTCAAGAAGATGGAGTCAATAAAATTATCGAGGGAGTGGATGTTACTAATTATGATGTCATTAATAATACTAGCCTTTTAGACCCAGAAACTAAAACTTTTGAACCCATAAATTCTCCTGATGCAATTCAATATAATCAGACTAATGATTTATTTTGTTCGGGTCATTTGCAATTAGCTGACGGAAATATTTTATTTGTGGGAGGAACAGGGCGTTATTACCCTGGCGGCGGCTTTACAGGTTCAAAACAAATTAATATTTATAACTGGCAGACAGGCGAGTGGACTAAAGCTGGACAAATGAATCAAGGTCGTTGGTATCCCACTTTAGTCTCCCTAGCTGATGGAAAAATAGTCATCTTTTCGGGTTTAAAAATAGATGCACCTAACCAAATTAGTCCTAGTTTAGAAATTTACGATCCCCAAACCCAAAAACTTACCTATATTGACCTAAGAACCATTAAAAATAGCCCCTTTAATACCAAAATTACCGGCACAGATACTTATGATAGTATAGATCTCTATCCTCGCGTTTTCCCTCTTAAAGATGGCCGATTATTTTTAACCGGAGATGAAGCCGGAATTGCCGCCGTTTTAGTGCCGCACTCTAGCAAAAAAAGCTATTTCATGACTATTAATCAGGATGCTGTAACAGGTAAACTCTCAGTTAGCTTTGAAGTCGGGCCAGATCGAGGAGAAACCTCTAAAGCTTACGGAACTGCCATACAAGTTCCCAACTCTGAAAATGTATTACTTCTCGGCGGTATTATTGGCACAAATAGTATTGCTTTTGGAAAAGGAGGAAATACCAGTGGATTTCCAGGTGCTAAAATATCCACTAGCTTACAGCATTGGATACCGTCACAAGAAAGCAGCGAAAAAATAGGCAAATGGGAAATTTTACCGGATTTCCTCGATAAACCACGAGCTAACTTGCAAGCCGTCATTTTACCCACAAAAGAAATTTTAGTGATCAATGGAGGAGAATATCCAGAATATAAGCCCGTTTATCAACCTTTATTAATGACCCCAAATGCGTCAGCACCTGGCGGCTACGAGAAAAAATCTTTAGCTCCTGCGACATTACCGAGACTCTATCATAATGGAGCATTATTATTACCTGATGCTCGCGTCTTGGTAATAGGAGGTAACGCTAACCGTGCGGCAAGAGAGGCAGACGGAACAGTTCGAGTAGATACATTACCTGATTCTAAAGGATTCTATCAAATCCCCACATTAACTGATCAATCAGGACAGCTAAAACAGTTTGACATCGAAGAGTATTATAATAATCCTCAAAGCTATTTTGTTCCCGGTGACCCTGAACCCTTTGTCCCGGCAGAAATTTGGCAAGCGGAAATTTTTAGTCCCCCTTATTTATTTGAGCCAGGTTCTCGGCCTGAAATTACAAATGCCCCAGAGACTCTTAGTTATGATCAAACAGCAACCATATCGGTTAAAGATGCCACAGAAAAAGGTTCTCTTGTTTTAATTAAATTAGGTGCTGTAACTCATTCCTTTGATTTTGGTCAACGCTTAGCGGAATTAACCATTAATAGTATAACGCTAGGTGATGAGTCCACGATTGACTTTAATGTTGCTGTTAACTCGAATTTATATCCGCCAGGATATTATATGATGTTCTACCTCAATGATATAGGTAAACCTTCTCATGCCAAATTTATCAAGCTTGAAACAAAACAAACTTGAAATTAAAAAATCAGGAATTGTCTTAACCCCTGTTGATTAAAACTAAAGACACCTGTAAATTTTAAACGGAAGGACATAATGAGCATCAAAACCGTCGGCATCCTTGCCTATCACCGTTGTAGTGAATCTGATACTATTGTCGCTTTTGAAGTGCTTAGAGGAGTGCCGGTACTTCTCGAACTACTCGGTAGAAAAGATGAAGCACCAGAAGTTAAACTTGTCGCTTTAGATGACGGACCCATTGAGTTACAAATGGGGTCAAGAGTTGAACCTCACGCAGTCTTAAAAGACGATGATTTATTTGATGTACTTTATGTGCCTGGAGGTCAAGGATCGGGAAAAGCTATTGCCGATGAGCGAGTCCTAAACTGTATCCGAAGACATAAACAACAGGGGAAATTTATTGCCGCTAACTGTGTAGGTGTAGGAATTATTCACCGCGCAGGGGTAATAGGAGATGCCCAAGTAACTTGCAGTCCACCAGTTTTAAGAAGATTGAAAGAGGAGGGAATTAACGTTATCAACCCCCGTACAATGTGGCTTGGTGCCCCAGAACATAAATTGTGGACGATGGCTGGCGGCAGTTCTATTAATGCTGGCACGATGGCATTAGTTAATTTTCTCTGGGGCGAAGAAATCGGCAAAGAATTGTCAATGTGGTTCGATAGTCGCTGCGCTGTCGGTTATGTATTGTTCACCAATGAAGGGCCTGAGTATTTCTTATATCCTGAAGCCGAAAAGAAAATTCAGGACGACACAGCAGATAATCTCCTACCTCCATTGAAAAAGTAAAACCACATAAAGAGAGCAGAAATTATGATTACCTGTACTACAACCTTAAAAGCCAAACACGGACAAGAAGCAAATTTAGAAAAACTCATGCTTGTACTGGTAGACAAAGTACAAAGCTCTGAGCCAGATACTAAGCTGTTTCAATTCGTGCGTTCGGTGGATCAGCCTGGAAAGTATCTCTTTTTTGAACAGTATGCCGATCAAGCCGCTTTAACATTTCATCAAAACACGGAATATTTGCCAAAAATAGTGCAAGAAATGATGAATTACCTAGAGCAGCCTCCGGAAATTCTTACCTTTGGCCCGGTTGTTCCAGAAGGGTCTCAACAACCCAATGGTCACGGTTATCCTCACTTGTGTCAAGGTGAAGTAAGTACCTATTTTCATATAGGTGTCATCGTTCCCGACCTTAAAGAAGCCATAAAAAACTTTTCCGAGGTTTTGGGAATTACCTTCACTGACCCACAATATTTTCACATTCCTCGCCTAGAAGACCCCGAACCTCATCGCCATGATCCCTATGTGGCCTTTTCCAGACAAGGCCCGCCTTACTACGAATTAATTGAGGCAAGCGGAGATGGCATTTTTTCGGCCAAGCATGAAGGTAAAATTCTTTACCTAGGCGTATGGGAAAAAGACATGAAAGCCCGCATCGAGGCTTTAGAAAAAGAGGGAATTGCTATTGATGCTTGGTTCCGTAACCAAGAGGGTAGCATACCGTTCACGGTTATTACCAGCCCTCAAGGCCCTTTGGGTATTCGTATAGAATACGTTGACCAAAGTGTGCGTAATACCATTGAACATTGGGTAGAAACCAATTCAATTAATCCGGCTGATGTTACAGGTGGATAGTTTGACAGATGCTCAAAATGCTGCTTGTAATTCATCGCTGAATTTAACAGAATGCAGGTCAAATTGGCAGACCTTTTGTACTAGCCTAACCATAGGTTTTGTATTTTCTACTATTCCTAATCAATCTAATTCAAATGTTCTGACAAAATTGACCTGCTTTCAATTCAACCTTAGTTAAACATAGGAGTATTTAATGGCACTGACAGAAGACAATTTAAATGAGGTATTAGAAGACGGGATTGATACAGAAAATCCCGGAATATATCAAGTCTTGCTCGAAGACTTACAAGGCAATATTTTAAAAGGGCATGGGCGAGACTACAGTGTATTTTTATTCCTACAATGGAAACCCGATGATATTAACGCGGCTAAACAATGGTTACAAGAGTTTTCTAAAAATTATGTCACCTCTGCCCAACAACAGTCAGAACAAGCCCTTCGCTATCGACGGGAAAATATTCCAGGCGGGATATTTACCAATGTTTACTTAACTCGTAAAGGTTATGAAGTTCTTGGCTATGAACCCTATCAAATTCCCGGCGATCAGCCTTTTAGAATGGGCATGAAAGATCCGGAAATTCGGGGTCTTTTAAACGATCCAGAAGTAAAAGATTGGGAAAAAGGTTATCAACAAGAAATTCATGCCTTAATTTTGATCGCCGAAGATGATTTAGTTGATTTATTACAATTTGTTAACCGCATTAACCAAGACCTGCGTTTAGTAGCAGATATTGTGCATCGAGAAGATGGTTTTATCCTTAGAAATAAAGCCGGACAAATTATCGAGCATTTTGGGTTTGTTGATGGGGTAAGTCAACCTTTATTTACTAAAAGAGATATTGTCAAGGCTCGCACTAATGATTGTAATTTTAGTCAATGGGATTCTCGAGCTAATTTAGGTATTCTCTTAGTTAAAGACCCCAATGGAAAAACTGAGGATAGTTATGGCAGTTATTTAGTTTATCGAAAACTTGAACAAAATGTTGCCGCATTTCGACGGGATAAACGAAAATTAGCCGAAACTTTAAATATTGGAGAGGAATTAGCCGGTGCATTAGCAGTCGGTCGTTTTTATGACGGAACACCTGTTACAAAATCTAATATTCCCACTTATGCCGTGACTCCTTCTAATAATTTTAATTATGAGCAAGATACTCAGGGGTTAAAATGTCCTTTCCATGCTCATATTCGTAAGACTAACCCGCGTGGCGATACCGGACGAGTAGTATCCTCACCGGGTTTTGAGGAAGCAGTAGCAGTCGAAAGAATTCATCGAATTGCGAGACGGGCTGTTAGTTATGGAGAAAATGACCCAACTCAAGAACCCGAAACTGGCGCAGGCTTATTATTTCTTTGTTTTCAAGCTGATATTGAAAATCAGTTTAACTTTATGCAAATAAGATGGGCTAATCCTAAGAATTTTATTGAAGTTAATACCGGCCCTGACCCTATCATTGGTCAACCCGAAGGAAACCAAAAGTGGCCAAAAGAATGGGGAAAACCTGAAAAAGTCGATTACACTTTTAAACTGTGGGCTTTTATGAAAGGGGGTGAATATTTCTTTGCTCCTAGTATCAGTTTTTTAACCCATATAGCTAGTGAAACTTGAGAAAAACTCAACAATACTTCAGCCGAAATATACCCTAATTTACTTTGTAACTAGCCTTCTATATTTTTGTAGATAAGTCTGGTTTAAATTATAAAACTAAAGACTCTCTTGTTACATTCTATTAGGGCAATAACAAAACGCTAAGTTTTGTAAACAAATCGTTTTTAAGGTTACCTTCTTAGACTATTATGAGGACTAGAACTTAAAGCAGACCCTAACACCAAAAACAACAAAGTAGTAATAAAAATATCCTCATCAATTGATTTAAATTGCTTTAATGCTGTCGAACTGTAGTCAACATTGTTTAAGTATTAAAAATGATAAAAAATACTTAGGCAAGGTAAATTAAATATAAAATTTTAGAATTATATATTTAGTTTTATGGGTAGGCTCAAAAAAGCGATTATTAAACAAAATGATGATAAAATTGTAGGAGTTACGCACTCTCGATTAAAAACAACGATTTTATGTCATCCTGAGCCGTGCGCGTAGCGAGGCGTAGCCTAGCCCTGACGAAAGGAAGGGTCTAGCCAAGGATCGCGGACAATCTCAAACCCTAATGATTCCCTGGATAGTGCGTAAGTCATAAATTGGATAAAAACTACTTTTGATTACCTCAACTGAACAATTCAAAAAGCAAAATTATCAAGAGCAAAATTTTGTTTTTCCTAAAGGAAATTTGAATTGTCGCTTCCTCTCTTCAATAAAATTTAAGGAGTAACTGATGAGCTTAAATGGGACAACTATCATTGTCGATCCTGAAACAGTCTCAAACACCTTTTATGATGTTGTCATCGTAGGAACAGGGATAGCAGGTTCAATTATTGCTAAACAATTGAGTGAACAGGGCAAAAACGTTTTAATCCTTGAAGCTTCCCTAGCAAAGGGTTTAACCATAGAGAGTTTTCAAAAATATGTGAATACTTTCTACGGTGCAATAGAAAAAAACGCTAACTCACCCTATCCAGTTAATCCCAATGTTTTAAGTCCCACTGACGATGATATATATTTTGTCGAAAAAGGTCCTATGCGTCTTTCGGGTTCTTATACCCGGATTCAGGGAGGGACAACCATGCACTGGGAAGCCAAAACCCCCCGAATGTTACCAGAAGACTTCGAATTATATACAAAGTACGGACAAGGACTTAATTGGCCCATTAGCTATGATGATATTGAACCCTACTATTGTAAAGCCGAGGCCGAATTAGGGATTTGTGGAGACGTAGAGGAGCAAAAAAAACTCGGGGTTAAATTTCAAGATGGGTATGTTTTCCCCATGTACAAACTACCCCCCTCTTACTTGGATCAAAAAGTCATCGAAAAAGTTGAGGGGACTCCCGTTCAACTCTATGGTAAGACTTACCATATAAACTTTTCGACTTTCCCTCAAGCGCGTAACGGAGTACCGAACCCGAATTATAAATACCCTGGCACTCAACATATTGAGGGTAATGGCTTTGTTCCCGACGGACTGACCAGCATTAATCCCGTACAGTATGGAGAACGTTGTCAAGGAAACGCTAATTGTGTTCCTATCTGTCCGGTTCAAGCCAAATATGATGCCCGTCGAACTCTTAAAAAAGCCTTCGACACCGGTCGGGTTCATATACTTTACCAAGCCGTCGCTTCTCGGGTAGAGTATGACCGCCAAAACGGTAATATCACTGGCATTGAGTTTAAGCACTACAAAGACCAAAGCCTCAGCGACTACACCACAGGAACCGCCAAAGGAGAATTATATGTCCTAGCCACTAATGCAGTAGAAAATGCGCGGCTGTTGCTATCTTCAGATCTACCTAACACCAGTGGAATGATTGGGCGGCATTTAATGGATCATCCATTCACCCTAGCTTGGGCCTTAATGCCTGAAGTAACCGGCACCATGCGCGGACCACTGGTTACATCAGGAATTGGAACTTTCCGTAGTGGCGAATTTCGCCGCTTGCAATCCTCTTTCGCAGTAGATATTCATAACGATGGTTGGGGATGGGCCACCGGGGGGGCCACGCCAGAACTCAAGGATGCAGTGGACAATAAAAACAAATATGGTCAAGAATTGCAACAGACCTTGATAAGCCGCATTTCCCGACAATTGCTCCTCGCTTTCATGTGCGAATTACTGCCCGAATATGACAACCGAGTGAGCATCGATCCGAACTACACCGATAAACTGGGTAATTATCGTCCGGTGATCAACTACAATTTACCCGACTATAGCCGCAGAACTTTGGCTTATACCCGAAAAGTGTCTCGCCTCATATTCCAGCGTCTAGGAGCCGAAGATTATACCCATTATGACCCACAAGACCCCGCCTATTTTGAATTTGAGGGTGAAGGTTACGCCTATAAAGGAGGCAACCATTTTTCAGGTACTCATATTATGGGATTGACACCGCAAGATTCAGTAGTGGATAGTTATCAGTGTTCTTGGGACCACAAAAATCTCTACATAGTAGGGGCAGGAAGTATGCCGAGTATCGGCAGTTCTAATACCACTTTAACCCTTGCGGCACTGAGTTTCAGAACAGCCGAGCAGGTTCTTAACAGATTAAATGCCTCTAAGGTGCAAACCGCTAATGTCTAGGTCAAATCCCTGTCAAATTTGTGCTTTTTTTAAGCAGATTTGGCCTTTCAAACCAGCAATAACTCCGAAAAAATCAACTATTACGGATGAATCGGAGCTAAATCCATTCTCTGAAAAACTATCAACCACTAACATTCCGGAAAATTTAACTATGACGACAACACCGACACCCGATAGTTTGAAATTAATTACAACGGTTGAACGATTGCGGTACTTTCTCAAACAAGCGATGAAGATAGAACACGCAACTATTCCGCCGTACATGACAGCCCTTTACTCAATTCACCCAGGAACCAATTTAGAAGCGTTCCATATTATTCGGGCGGTGGCGGTAGAAGAAATGCTACACCTATGTCTAGCGGCTAACGTTTACAATGCGGTAGGCGGAACCTTTGATGAACCAGTCCTAACGGCACCGGATTTTATTCCCATCTATCCTAGTTATTTACCCACAGGTTCTACAGATTTTAAAGTCGGTTTAGGCAAATTTTCACAAGAGACGATTGAAACCTTTCGTCAGATTGAACGCTCAGAAGAAGTTAAAGAAGGTCAGCCGGTGGTTCAATCTCGGGCGTTAGAACAATTCTTGTTTGACTTTATCGGCTGGGACCCTACCAAAAGTTTTTTCAGCATTGGCTTATTTTATGCAGAAATCATTCGCGGTTTAAATGCCCTTGATCGAGAATATAAACAAAAAGGTCAAAATCTCTTTTCTGGCGATCCCGCTCGTCAAATTGGCCCAGAATATTATTATAACGGTGGTGGAGACATCATCAAAGTGACTGACCTACGTTCAGCCATCCGCGCCCTAAAAATTATTCAAGAACAGGGTGAAGGGTCAAGAGTAAATACCATTTACGATGCAGAACGAGAACTCGCTCATGATTACCGTTTTCAGCAAATCCTTTTAGGACAATATTATAAAATTGACAAGGAAGACCCCACAAAATCCGATCAGCCTAATCATCCTACAGGTCAAACTTTTGAGGTAAAGTGGGATGCAGTTTATCCCATTAAGGAAAATGCTTCACTCGAAGACTATCCTAAAGACTCAGAAGTTTATCAGGAAGCTGTAAAGTTTCAACAGGGTTATAGTCACTTTTTAGCCAAGATTGAACACTCATTTAATGGTCATCCTGAAGACTTAATTCCAGCAGTTGGGGGTATGTTCCGTCTCAAAGAACAGGCTAATGCTTTAATGCGTAATCCCATTCCAGGCAAACCAGGGTTTAATGCCGCTCCTGTCTTTCGTGCAGATCAAACCTAGTTAACCTTGACTTGCATACCCTAACATTTTGTGGAGATCAATAAGCGATGGATATTAATTCACCTGAATATGATTATTTCTTGAATTTGTCAGTAGTTCTTACGGGTTACTCTCGGTTTCATTTACTCGGAACAGGCTTTGCTGAATCTTACTTTAAAACCATTCAAGACATTATTGGTGAAGAAATTTTTGGAGAACTCTTAAATACTTTTCATCACCTAGAACTTGAAAAAATCAGCGAATCATTTTTTAATGACAAGTTTCGTGCAGAAATTTTAGCCTCTGAAAAATTAGGCCCCATTGCCCGCAATATTATCAAGGTTTGGTATATGGCCACTTGGTATGCTTTGCCTACATCTTGGCGAGATAATTATGGAACCAAACCCAAAGACCACACCTTTATTATCGATCCTCAAGCCTATCCTGAAGGTTTGATTTGGCCTACTCTTGGGGTTAACCCACCCGGTGCAAAAGGCCAGGGATATGCGACTTGGAGTGAACCCCCCTTAGTTAGCCTTCATCAAGGTTAATCAGTGGGCCAAAGGGAACATCCCAAAAAAAACAGGTTAGCGGTTTTCAAAAGCATAGGAGTACGCACTCAGAAACGCGCACCAACGATTTTATGTCCCAAGCGAGTCCTGAGTCTTGCGAAGGATAGCGAAGAATCTGAAACCCTTATGATTGGGTTATGGTGCGTAAGTCCTAAAGGACTAAAACCGATCCCCTGTGCTGACTTTAAACCATGAGTTTACAAAAATGGGATGTTCTCTAATTAAATTTTTTGTCGATTCTATTTACATTGGCCTTTTTTGGCTAGAAATTGTTAGGAGTTACGCACTCAGAAACGCGCACTAACGAGTTTATCTCCCAAGCGAGTCCTGAGCCTTGCTAAGGATCGCGAAGAATCTCAAACCCTTATAATTTCGTTATGGTGCGTAACTCCTAAAATTGTGACTTTTGCCAAAATTTTTGTCTAAAAAGTTCATTAATTTCTAATCGCACACATTTTCTAATTTTTAAGGACAAATATGAGTATCAAATCTTGGTTCCATAGACTTTCAATTATTACCCTCTTAATTTTCTCTAGCTTAACGCTTTTTAATTTGCCAGCTAACGCATTTGTGGCCACAGATTATACAAAGTTGCTTGTAACAAATGCCTGTGTTGATTGCGATCTCACACAAATAGATTTATCGAATAAGGATTTATATGGCAGTGCCCTTAATGGAGCTAACCTGACAGGTGCAAACCTTTCTGGCACATTACTCAATGATGCAAATCTATCCAATGCGATTCTAACCAATGCTAATTTATCAGGAATAATAGGCATGGGGACAAACTTCACAAATGCAGATTTAACAGGGGCCGATCTCTCTAAAGCAGATTTGTATAATGCTTTGTTTTCCGGTGCAATCTTGTCGAATGCGAATTTAACCGAAGCAGACCTAACAGAAGCTGTTCTTTCGACAGCAACTTTGTCTAATGTTTCAGCAGAAAATACAAAGCTAAGATCAGCCGTTCTTACTGGTGCTAATTTATCCTCGGCAAATTTCTCTAACAGCTACATGAGAAATACCAAGTTAAGAGGCGCGACTCTTTCAGAAACCAAGTTAACTCAAGCCGATCTGTTCAATGCGCTTATGCCTGACGGAACGGTTTATAACGGAAAAGTAGAACAATTTGGCGCTATAGGGTCTTAAAAAATTCTGCCGTATGGGGAGGAGGGGTAGAAATGACAAATCTACAAGGGATTTTAAGTCAATGTCAATTTTTCACAATCAAGATAATTTTATGAATGTTAAACGTTGGCTATGGGTTAACTTAATTACCCTTTGTTGTGTTTTATCGCTAGGAACAAATGTTGCTTGGGCAGTAGGTGGCGGTCAAGCACCTGGGGCCCCCGGAGTTCCCTCTGTTTGGTCTTATGCCGGCAAACAAGGTATTGGCACATCCTATGAGAACTATGTTAATAACATTTATCAGGATAATGTCGCTACAGGAGTGGTTTCCAAAGTTTGGTTTACTTTAGCACAAGGAATTATTACAGAAACCGCTTATGGAGAAATTGACCTTGCTCAGATCAACGATTTACAGTTTTTAGTAACCGGTAATGGATTTTTTGATCAAGAAAAAGTAGATACCAATAGCAAAGTAGATTATCTCGATAAAGATAGCAGTGGTCGGCCATTGTCTCCTGCTTATCGAGTCGTTAACACTGGTAAAAATGGTAAATATACTATCGAAAAACATATTTTTACCGATCCAAACCGTCAAACTTTATTTACCCGAGTCATTTTTACGGCCAATGAGGATAACATCACGCCCTACATTTTGATCAATCCTCACATGAATAATACGGGTAGTAATGATGTGGCTTTTGTTCGCGCAGATAGTCTTAATGCTCGTGAACAAGAAAAGGTCTATTTAAGCTTAAAAAGCAGCGAGCCTTTTGTCAAAACATCAGCCGGATATGTAGGCAGAACTGATGGCTATCAAGACCTTCAACAAAATGGAGTGATGGACTGGACTTATGATTATACAGACCAAAATGCTCCAGGTAATGTGGCGATGATGGCTCAATTACCTACTTTTAAGGCAGGAGAAACCCGAACTTTTGATATAGTGGTGGGATTTGGCAATAGTTATAACACCGCTACAGCAGAAGCAGACGGTTCTTTACAAGAAGGTTACGCGAGTGTGTTGGCCAAATACAACGGGACAGGAAATGCCGTTGGATGGGAAGATTATATCTCTAGTTTGAGCAATTTAGCGGCTATGGTGCCCAATACCGGGGATAATGGTAAAGAGCTTTATGCTAGTGCCTTCACCTTAAAAACGATGGAAGATAAAGCCAATGCAGGGGCATTAATTGCTTCTTTATCAGTGCCTTGGGGTAATACAGTGAACGCAGATATTTTTGCCACTGGATATCGGGCAGTTTGGCCAAGAGATTTTTATCAAGTGGCTATGGCTTTATTAGCATTAGGAGATAAACAAACTCCTCTTGTCGCTTTTCGGTATTTACCTAAAGTTCAAGTTAAGCCCGCCGCCAATGGACAGCCCGGAACTTTGGGAAATTCTGGGACTACAGGTTGGTTTTTGCAAAAAACTCACGTTGATGGAACTTTAGAATGGCTTGGCGTACAGCTAGATCAAACCGCTATGCCGATCATGTTGGGTTGGAAATTGTGGAAAGCGGGTATTCTCTCTGATCGTCAAATCAGCGATGCCTATCATGCTACATTGAAACCAGCCGCCGAGTTTTTAAGTAATGGAGGGCCAATTAATATTCGTACTCCTAATCAGCAAAACATTCGTCAAATCACTCCTCCTATTACTCACCAAGAACGATGGGAAGAACAATATGGTTATTCTCCTTCAACAACTGCTGCTGTTATTACTGGGTTAGTCGTGGCGGCTGATATTGCCCAAAATGCCGCTAATGATCCAGGTGCAGCCAATTATTATTTACAGAAAGCGGATGAATTTCAAAACAATGTGGATAAGTCTATGTTTACTACCAATGGACTAACCACACCCTGTAACAACCCCGGTCAATATTTCTTAAGAATTGACCAAGATGGAAATCCTAATAACAATGGCCAAATTGATGCCAGCAATGGAAAAACGCCTATTGGCGAAGTAAAGGTTTTAGATGGCGGCTTTTTAGAATTAGTTCGTTTTGGCGTTAAACCGGCTAATGATTCTCATATTAGCTCTACTATTTGCCAATTTGATGGCATAAGCGACAATTCGCCAGAGCAGGATTTAAATATTAAGTACAATTTTACTTTTGATGGTAAAGAATATCCAGGTTTCAGACGCTATGGCCATGATGGTTATGGAGAAATTACTACTGATGGTTCTAACTATCTTGGCGTTTTACCTAATCAACGAGGACGAGTTTGGCCGATTTTCACAGGTGAACGAGGACATTATGAATTAGAATTAGCTAAGGCGACAAATGGCGGAAGCATTAGCGATCAACAAGTGGCTCAACTGCGCGATATTTATGTTCGAGCAATAGAGTATTTTGCTAATGATAGCTTTATGATTCCTGAGCAAGTTTGGGATGGAGTGGGCAGTAATGACACCTATCATTATATCGTTGGAGAAGGAACAAACAGTGCAACGCCTCTAGCTTGGAGTCATGCCGAATATATCAAATTAGTTAAATCTTTAACTGATAAGAATATCTGGGATTCTTATTCTATTGTTCGGGAAAGATATTAAACTAACATTCATCATCTTTCCAGAACTTATAAGCAATGAGTGGCTTGTCTCGTTATTTTATACTTATACTTATATGAAGGTAATAGCCTTAGCAAGTACAAGTATAAGCATAACAAGAAAGAAGCCCTCATTAGCTTTTTGTTTTTTTTCTCAGTGACATCTAAGTAGGAAAAGTATCAGAGATCTCCTCGTTAAATTAAATTTTTAACAAGGAGAAATTAAATTAGCTTACTAAACCCGCTCTTCAGATGTATTAAGCTGCCTTTCTATTGTTTCAATCATGGCATTTAAGCCGGCTAATCGAGCTTCAAGTGAATCGCGCATCCATTTAAGAAATTGAAGTTTACGTTCTCTCGATGTCTTTAATGAGGTTGTATCTTGATACTGATAGGAATTACCGCAAAAAGGAAACATGAGCTTAGTCCTTATTGGTGAGTTGAGTTCATATATACTTATTGTGGCGTTGAAAATCTAAAAACCGCTACCCAATGTAGATACGGATATCCGCACCTAAAAAAATGTTAATTTTAGGGTTTAGGCACTCCTGATTAAAAACAACGATTTTATGCCCCAAGCGAGCCTTGCGAAGGATCACGAACCATTTCAAACCCTTATAATTCGCTTATGGTGCGTAACTCTTAACTTAAACTTTTAATTAATATAAAAATATTTTATTTATTTTCTAAAATTAGGTTAATTTTTATTTCAAAAGATAGATTTAATTATTGAGTGCTTTTGTTAGTTCGACAAATAATTATTTTTATTAATCTAACTTATAAACATTTTCTGTATAAAAAAAGAAAAAATAATACCTAAAGTAGATAACCTAAAAAAATTATGCTATTAAAATAACATTTAAAATGTTTTTAAAATCTAAAATAAATCATAAATAATGTATATAGCTGAAGAAATAAACAATTATCTAAATGCAGAGTCTTTTGATAAAAATATTTTAGGTCAATGGAAAATAATTCATTCAATTCCAGGGAGAATGAGAATTTATGTTCCTTGGTTAAAACAGTCTCCTTATTTAGGAGAAGCTTTTAAAAAACTGATTATTAGCTTAGGATCTGTCAAAAAAGTCTATTTAAGCCACATTAACAATTCTGCAACTATATATTATGAAGTCAGCCAAAATTCAGAAACACAAATAAAAAATGAAATTTTGAAAACCCTTGAAATTCTTAATTCAAAAATTAACTTAAATAAATATCAAAACAACGAAAATTTAAAATATTTAACCGATGATATCTTACAAATATATGAACTAGAATATAAACCTTGTTCTGGATTTGATAAAATGGTAACTTTACCCGAAAAAAAACTAGATGAATTAGATGTTAGCTCTCAGAAAACAAATATTTTGACCATCAAAATACAAGAATTTGGAGGTAAGATGATAGGTGCTACTATTGGGAGTCTGCTTTTGAGTCATTTAGGATTTATTACAGTGGGACATTTTGGTAGCGCTTTGGCTAGTGTTATTGGACGATTAATGGGGAGCCAAATAGGAGAAAATACCATTCGTTACTGGTTAGGAGAAATAACTCCTATTTCAGAAAATAAACTTCATCCTGCTTTAAGCATACAAATTTTTTTAGAACATTCGGGTATGGAATTAATAGCAGAAACTTTAGGTGCTATGGTCGGATTAATATTAGGTAGTCTAATATTTGGTCAAGTAGGTTCTATAGTCTTGAGCGTCATTTGCGGGATAATTGGCGGTCAAATTAGAGAAAATTTTTGGCTGAAAAAACAAGCAAATTTTTGTCATTGATTTTTGAGAATAAGGCTAAAGGCTCAGGGCTGACGGCGGATGACATAAAATCCTTATTTTTAATCGAGAGTGCGTAACTCCTAAGCTATTGCTAATGCTACTTTAGAAAGAGGTGGAGCAAAGAACTCTGACGTTAGACTGAATTCAACAACAAATTTTTTCTAAAACAGTAGTTTAAACAACAGATGAGCGCGGCTACAAGAGCCGTTTTTATTACCTATTTTTTTATATGAATCAGTACCACGAAGAGGTTTCTGCCAAACTTGAATTAATCCGCCAAACCCTAGCAAAAACTGAAGCGCGAGGGGTGAGACTACGCGGTAGTGATTGGTTTGCTTGGGTAACGGGGGGCGCATCTAATACCGTATTACTCACAGCAGAAACCGGAGTTGCCGAAGTGCTAATTACCGCTCAAGATGCTTGGGTATTAACCGATGAGATTGAAGCACAACGTTTAATAGATGAAGAATTGCCAAGTAATTTTAAGTTATGGATAAATCCTTGGGCAGATATGCCAAAACGGGAAACATTTGTGCTTGAGCAGACTGAAGGAGGATTATTAGAGAGTGATCGCCCTAACTCATCTTTAGAAAAGCCTTTATCTTCATCTTTTTTGATACATAAAAGAAAAATTTTGTCAAGTGAATTAGAACGATACCGTCAGATCGGACGCTTAGCCAGCGAAGCAATGACAGAAGTTTTAAATGCCGCCCAACCGACTTGGACAGAATACCAATTAGCAGGGGCGGGAGCAAAAGCTTTGTGGAATAGAGGACTTCATCCGGCTTTAACTTTGGCAGCCGGAGAGCGGCGCTTACCTCTTTATCGCCATCCTACCCCAACAGGTGAAAAGATTGGGCGAGAAGCAATGCTCGTATTTTGTGCTAGAGGAGCGGGTCTATATGCCAATTTGACTCGTTTTATCACATTTGGGAGGCTAAGTGATGAAAAAGCTAAATTACATCACTATGTCCAAGAAATTGAAGCACAAGCTTTAAATTCCTGCCAACCTGGAATCTCACTCAACGCTATTTATCAAAAACTTGCTCAAGCTTACGAACAATATGGCTTTTCCAATGCTATCCGCGAACATCATCAGGGAGGAACAACCGGATATCTAGCCAGGGAAATTGTGGCAAATCCCACAACTGACGATATTTTAAGCGAAAATATGGCCATAGCTTGGAATCCGAGTTTAGCAGGAGCAAAAATAGAAGATACTTTTATTGTTTTGGAGAACGGAGAATTAGAAAATTTAACTTTTGATTCCAATTTTCCTAACGTTGAAGTAGCAGGAAGATTACGGCCAGTGCCTTTAACCCGTTAAAAATGGCTCTTTCGGCATCGTGGGGAAAAATGTTCAGATAAATACAAAATAGTCTATGGTGGGTTACGGCACGGATCAAAAGTTATCACTTTCTTATCAAAATCATCGCCGCGTCTAACCCACCCTACAATTGATAACCTTTTCTTATCACCGCAAGTACGGGAGAGCCATAGTAATAAGCTACTGCCTTTGCAAGTAAAGAGTTTTTAAGTCAAATCTAGCTACTAGAAAATGGAGATTTAAATGATTTGAGCTAATTATACCAATTCTCCTTAATAATACAATTTATTTTTCTTTAAAGCCCCCGAGTTCACAGGGGGTTGGGTGGATCGATTAAATGCAGCGTTATAGAGGATTGGTATTAAGAATTATTTTCATAATTTTGATAAGCTTTTATGAGTTCTTGTTTGATTTCTTGAACTAACCATTCTGGTTCTAATATTTGAACATTTGAGCCATATTGTAGAATTCTTTGACTAAACCAAAAGATAAACTCTTCTGTTGTTTCTATTACTACATATTCTTTCTCGATATTGCGCTCAATAACACGCTCATTTTGCCGACGGGGTTGATAGGTTTTTAAAGGGCCTGTCATGCAGTAACGTATCGTTAAAGTGGGGAACTCTTGCCAAAACCAAGGAATATTGGTCGTTCCTCCAAAAGTTTTAATTCTATCGACTCTAAAAATAAAGTTTTGTTCTACATTTGGTCTTTTTTGAATATTTCGAGAATCAGCATCTGGCACGAAAGCAAAAAGATATAATACGCCATTGTGTAAGCGAAGTCCAGATAAATCTAAGTCCCAAAACTTGGCTTCTCCATTACTATTTTCATAATAGATAGAATAGCGGCATTTTCTTTCAAATTGTTCTTGTAGTTTTTGAACAATTGTAGTAATTTGATTTTCACTATAATCAATGGGTGGGCTAAAATCAACTTTAAAATTAGGGGGTTGATCCGCTTCGGATAGTTTTCCAATGCGAATAATTTGACTTGCTGGTGCTGAAAACCCCATATTTGCAAGAAAATGAGCCGCCATATATAATGCTTGGCGTTGTTGCGGCGAGAGGATAACCGGGAAGTTTGATTCTAGCAGTTCATAGGGATGATGGGGAGCGCTTTTGATATTAAACCCACAGTCTCTGAGTTTGCGGATGGTGCGGGTTAGTTTCTGGGGGATGTCATCGGCGTTTTTATCGTTTTTATCTAAAAATTCTGCCAGTAATTCGGATAGTTCTTCTCGTTTTCGGGGTTTTGCGGCTATAAGTTTCAGTATTTCTAAGGCGAAGGCGATTTGATTGTAAGTCATGCAAGATGGGGATTTTAAGAGTAGTTTTTGACCTCTCCCCCAACCCCTCTCCTACGAGTAGAGGGGAGCTATTTTAAAGGAGAGACTCAGTTTGGCCATAAAAATATATCAGGTTTCAATCCCGTTACCGGTATTCATTGGGCTTATAAGTATAACAATCTAAGTCTCTCTTTTCAAACTATACCTTGGAATGATGAGGAGATTTTGTTTGTGCATTCTGGCCGCGATCTCTGGAAAGTCTACCAGATAGTTACCTGAAAAATGTCCTCACCCTGAAGGGGCTGGCTGTACGAACAGAGCAATCGGGGCGCGGGCTAAATCTAAGCCGGATTTGGGATCATTATCCAATTCCTGTAGAGACGTTGCATACAATGTCCCTACGATAAACGAGTTAATCAAACCCATTAGCCTGCGTAGGCAGGCTTTGCCCGTATAGCTGCACCATATGCGGGTGTCAGTCAAAATTTTTTAGTTATTATCATTTTTTGACTACAACTTTCCGAATAAGTGTAATAGCCTGGAAATATCAACTTAAATCAAGAAACACCAATGAAAATTCAATTAAAACCCCTTTACTCCAAGCTTAACGGGGGGGTGGGGAATTGTCCACTAAAATGTGAGGGAGTCTGTAAAGTTCATCAAGCCGCACCTAATGCACTTGAACTTAAACCTCCAACTGGTTACACTTGTCCTTTATCGTCTCATCAAGCAGAAACTTATGCTCACGCTAGGGCAGGTGATGCAGATATTATATTTAATCTTGCCGCCACAGGAGACGGAAAATCATTAGCCGCTTCTTTACCTAGCTTACTCGATCCTAACTTTCGATTGATGGGATTATATCCCACCATTGAATTAGTAGAAGATCAAATCCGACAACAACGTCATTATCATAAGTTATTTGGGTTAGATGCCTCTAATCGAATAGACTATTTATTTGGAGAAGAATTAAGCCGTCGAGTTCAAGACTTAAATAGTAATCGATTTCTGGAATTATTATATCCTATTGAATCTCAGCCAATCATATTAACTAACCCTGATATTTTTCATCTAATTACTCATTTTCAATATCGCAATCCTGCTTATGGCAATGAATTACTTCCCATGAGTTTAGCAGGGTTTCCCGATTTATGGGTAATTGATGAATTTCATATTTTTGGCCCTCATCAAGAAGCCGCTATGTTAAATAGCTTGACCCTCATTCGTCAAACTCAACAACATCCAAGACGGTTTTTATTTACCTCTGCCACTCCAAAAACGGATTTTATTAAACAGTTAGACCAAGCTAATTTTAAAGTCGAACTCGTAAAAGGAGTTTATGCTAATCAAGAAACTCCAGGTTATCGGCAAATTCTTCAAGCAGTGGAATTAGAATTTATTGATTTAAAAGAGACTAAGACTCTGGAATGGTTGAAAGAAAAAGCCAATAAAATTAATAATATTCTCAAAGCTGAATCTAAAGGAAGAGGATTAATCATCGTCAATTCCATTGCTTTAGCTGTCAAGATTACTCGTGAACTTGAGAAACTATTGCCCAATGTTTTAGTGAAAGAGATTAGCGGACGAATTGACCGAAAAACACGCTCAGAAATTCAAAACAATCTACAAAATTCTGATAAACCTGTCTTAATTGTAGCAACTTCAGCAGTAGATGTTGGAGTAGATTTCAAAATTCATTTATTAATTTGTGAAAGTAGTGACTCAGCAACTGTTATTCAACGCTTAGGACGATTGGGAAGACATCCAGGGTTTTTATCCTATAAAGCTTTTATTTTAGTTTCAGGTCAGACACCTTGGATAATGTCTAGAATTGAAGAAAAATTGCCGCCTGATGCTTCTATTGAACCTATGGAACGAGAACAGTTAATAGAGGTTATTACCAACGCTTTTAACCCACCTAAAGAGTTCCAAGAATATCGGAACCGTTGGGGGGCACTGCAAGCACAAGGAATGTTTGCCTGTATGAGTTTAGAGAATTCTAAAGTAATGCAGCCTGTTCGTCAACGGATGAGTGAGGATTTACGGAGGGTATATGGGGATAAACTGGAGTCAGCGCAAAGAAGGTGGTATGCTCTGAATCATGACCCTGTAGGCAAAGCGATACAAAAAGAATTATTGCGGTTTAGAGGCGGTACATCGTTACAAGCTGCGGTTTGGGATAACGAGCGCTTTTACACTTATGATTTACTAAGATTGTTACCTTATACAACAGTTGAAATTTTAGAGCGGAATAGTTTTCTTAAAGCCGCGACTCATAAAGGATACACAGAGGAAGCATTTCCTGAGCGTTATATTCAGGTTTATTTACGGGTTCGAGAATGGATAGATAAACGTGAAGAAATTAGTTTTCATTGTAGCCGCAATTGTGATCAACTCAAAACAGGGGAACTTTTTTTATTAAGTAAGTTGAGTTTAAAGGGACAACATCTACAGTCTGAAATTATTAATTGTTTGAAGGGTCAAAAGTTATTAGCTTTTTTGATTCCGGTAAACCGAAACCAACGTGCTAGTCATTGGGATGTGAGTCGTCAGCTTAAATTAAATCCTTTTTTTGGATTGTATCGCTTAACAGATGCTGCGGGACAAGCTTATGCTTGTGGGTTTAATCAGGATGCTTTGCTTTTGGAGGCCCTGAAATGGCGGTTAAATAACTTTTTTAGGAGTCAATCTCAACCGTTAATTTTTTAAGTTTTTGCCCACAAATGAACAGAAATAAATGGGGATTATTTTATGCTTAGTTTATTAAAAAATTTGTTGTTGGAAACTTTGCCAGAAGATACTGAGCCAATTTTACGGTCTTATGTCGAAATTGTTGTGCCAGCGATGGAGAAAGAATTTGCTTTGATTTCGGCTTTAGGGGGGTCTGAAGATCTCCATTTTAAAAATTTGACACAGTTGGGAGATCGTCATGCTAAAGAAAAGGCTCAACGTTGGTCAAATCGAGCGGATCAGAGTTTATTGGTTCATGTTTTGAATGCTTTACTAACAGCTTGGAATTTACTGCCTTACCTTCATCAACCGTTATCAGATTTGGAAAAATATCTTTTATGTTTGGGGTTAACTCTCCACGACTATAACAAATATTGTATCGGTGGGGGAGAAGAATCACCCCATGCTTCTGATGTAGAAGCTATTTTAATTATCTGTCAAGAGTTAGGAGAAAAGCTAAATTTTCAATCTTTTTGGCCAGACTGGAAAAAATACCTTTCTGAAATTGCTTATCTAGCTCAAAATACCCAGTTTAAGGCAGGAACAAATATGATTTCTGCTAATTATCCTCCCTTTAAAATTCCTGATCATCGACGCTTGCAGTCGCCTTTGCGTCATTTGTTAGCTTTTGGAGATTTAGCAGTACATTTACAAGATCCGGCTCAAATAGAAACAGAAACATCAGGCGATCGCCTACGAGAACATTTACGAGCTTTACATATTCGTAAACAACTTGTTTATCATCGCCTCAGAGACACTTTGGGGATTCTTACAAATGTCATTCATAACGCTACTATGTTGTTTACCCAAGAATTAGAATGGAAACCTATTTTATTCTTTGCTCAAGGTGTTGTTTATCTGGCTCCTCCTAATTATCAATTCCCAGATATTTCACAATTACAAGAATTTATTTGGCAACTTATTAGTGAGCGATTAGGCGGAGAAATGTCAACTGGTAGAATAGGATTTAAACGGGATGGTAAAGGGTTAAAAGTTGCCCCTCAAACTTTAGAACTATTTAGTTATGCTCAATTAATTAAATATTTACCAGATGTTATCATTGCTAATGTTGCCAATGCGAAAAATCCAGCCACACCTAAACGATTAGAAAAATTACCTTTAACAGATGATGAACATAAATTTCTGAAAAAGTATTCTGATTTAAGGGCTGATCATCTTGCTGAATTTATTATTTTGGCACAGAGAGAGTTTTTTAATAATGTACCAGAGTATATCTCTTGGATGTTAGAAGCTTTAGAACTATCTTCAAAAATAACCCCTGAACAAACTCAAGAACAGTCAGGCGGGGTAAACTATGGTTGGTATCGGGTAGCCGCTTATTATGTTGCTAGTCATGCTACTCTTGATTCCATTCATAATAAACTGATACAAATAGCAGAAAATTTAAGTACCTGGGCAGAGGAAAATCATCTTTTCCCTCAACATCAAAGTCCTACCCGTGAAGTTTTCTATAGTTATCTCAGCCAATATTTAGAAATTAAAAGTTTAACCAGTCAACAGCCGAGTTTTACTGATGAATTAACAGCTTATACCCTTGCTAAAACTAAAGCCGCTAAACAACCTATTTGTTCTTTACGCTCAGGAGAATATCTTAGTGAGGATCAAATGGATTCAGTTGTGCTATTTAAACCTCAACAATACAGCAATAAAAATCCTTTAGGAGGCAGAAAAATTAAACGAGGAATTTCTAAAATTTTGTCATTAGAAATGTTACTGCGTCAGGCTTGCTGGTCAGCAGTTGCCGGTAAACTAGAAGAACAAAACCCGATTTTTCTCTATATTTTTCCCGCTTATATTTATTCCCCACAAATGGCAGCAGCTATTCGCACATTTACCGACGAGATAAAAGGAGTTTATCTAAAGAAAATCTGCCAACATTGGTTACAAGAAGGAATGGACTTAAATAGTTTACGTTCTTTTCCTTGGTTGGAAATACAAGAAGATGAAGCAGCACAATTTGCTGATAAAAAATATCACAGTGCAGATTTACCTTTTATGGCAACAGTTTACACAACAACGCGAGGTAATACAGTAACAGAAGCTTGGATAGAACCAGCTTTTTTAGCTGTTACCTTACCTTTTCTTTTGGGTGTGAAAGTTGTAGCGACAAGTAGCTTTATCCCTCTATACAACAGTGATGAAGAATTCTTACAATCAGTTCTTTTAGATGGGGTTGCTAATTTTTGGCATCTTCTTCATTTACCCTCATCTTTACGAATTCAAGACTTTTCTTTTGCTTTAAAACGACTATTAACCACCTATAGTTTACATCTCAGCAGTCGTGGAGTAAAAGGTGATCCTCGTTGGCAGGACTTGATCAAAACAGTTCGTCAGACCATAACCGATATTTTAAATGTATTTGCGTTAGCTAATCAAGGACTACGTAAAGACAAACGAGATCATGCCTCATTGGAAGAAGTTTACCAATATTGGCAATTTGCCGAACTATTAGCCCAAGGAAATAAAACTATGGAAGATAAATTAAAAGTTACTCAAAAATTAGTCAATGAATATCGCCAATTCTATCAAGTCGGCGTTAATGATTCGAGTCATGCCATTTTACTGCCTCTTACCAAAGCGTTAGAAGTAATTCTTAGCACTCCTGAAAACTGGGATGATCAAGAATTAATCGATCAAGGATCGGGCTTAATTCAAGCCGCATTAGAACGCCAAGATGTCTACAAACGCCCCCTAATTAAAGACAAAACCATTGACTATACAACCCGCCAAATCCAAGAATTAGAAGCCATTCAAACCTTTATGACTACCTGTGTAAAAGAACTCTTCGGTCAAATGTGTAAAGGCGATCGCGCTCTCTTACAAGAAAGCCGCAACCGTATCAAAGCCGGTGCAGAATTTGCCTACCGTCGCCTCTGTCTGCAAGAAAAAACCCATAAAGAGGAAACAAACTCTTAACCTTCTTTGCGCCGTTTCGCCTATGCGCGAAAAAAAATTACTTTATCAAGGAAAACACCATGAAACTTGAAACCTTAAAACCTCAATTTCAAACCGCCTTCCCTCGTCTTGCTTCTGGTAAATATGTACACTTTATCCTACTCCGTCATAGTCAATCTTTTCCCATCTTTCAAACCGACGGAATTCTCAATACAGCCCGCACCCAAGCCGGTATAAATACCCCAGAAAATATAAGTCGCTTAGTGTTATTTAAACGCAAACAAACCACCCCAGAGCGCTTAATTGGGCGCGAAATTTTAAGGTCTTTTAACTTTACCAGTTCCGAAGAAAACAACTCTAACTATTGTCAATATAACGGCGAAAAATCTTGTAAACAATGCCCTGATTGTATTATTTATGGATTCGCCATCGGCGATAGTGGTTCAGAGCGTTCAAAAGTATATTCTGACTCTGCTTTTTCTCTGGGTGCTTATGAACAGTCTCATCGTAGTTTTACCTTTAATGCTCCCTCTGAAGCGGGAACCATGAGCGAAGGCGGACAAATGCGAAGTTCTATAAATGAACAAGATCATATCCTTCCAGAAATTACATTTCCTACTGTTGAAACTTTGCGAGACCCTACCTATGAAAGTTTTATTTATGTCTTAGGTAATTTATTGCGAACTCGCCGCTATGGAGCGCAAGAAACCCGCACAGGAACTATGTCTAATTATTTGCTGGGAATTATCTTTTGTGATGGAGAAATTTTCAGCAATCTTTATTTTACCCAAGCTCTCTATGATGCTTTAAAAGAAAAGAGAGATACTCCTATTGCGGATGTTTGTATTGAGGCGAGTAATGTGGCACGTCAATTATTAGATAAAGAACCGGTTCGTCAAAGTCAAGTCATTTTTGATACCCAACTTGAAGAACTACTGAATGAAGTTACTGCTATTTATCAAGATGAAATTCAATTACAAGCAACTCTAACCACACTTTATCAACAAACCCAAACCTATTCTCAAACCTTTGGTGCTTTATCGGGCGGTAAAGGAAAAAGTAAAAAGAAATAATTTTAATATTCCCCCCTTATAAAGGGGGGTTAGGGGGGATCAAAATCGCAAATACAACGGAGGAAATATGAAGCTTTACCATTGCCTTTTAACGCTACACGATAATGTTTTTTTTGCTAGTCGAGAAATGGGGATTCTTTATGAAACTGAAAAATATTTACATAATTGGGCACTAAGCTATGCTTTTTTTAAAGTGACTTATATTCCTCATCCTTATCGTTTACAAGGTGAAGCGGCTCAAAAGCCTAATTACCTAAATGATAATAACGAGCAAAATCTAAATCATTTAAATCGAGCAGGTGTTTATGTTTTTCCGGCAAAGCCGCTCTATTGGTCTTATCAAGTGAATACTTTTAAAGCCGCTCAATCTGCCTATTATGGACGATTTAAAAAATTTGGAGAGGATGAAGCAGTAAAAAATTATCCTTTTAATTATGGTCGAGCCAAAGAGTTAGCTGTTGGCAGTCAATATCGAACTTATATCATGGCTAAAAATGAAATATCAGAAGAAATTCCTCATTGGATTCGCTTGGGAAAATGGTCAGCAAAAATCGAAGTTAGCATTATTCCTATTCCTGAATCATTAATCCAAAATAAGTCAGGAGAATATCTCTGTGATCATCCTTTAAATCCATTAGATTTATCCGATACTACTCAATTACAATTGTATAATCGCATTGTTATGCCGCCAGTGAGTTTAGTCAGTCAAGCTCAATTACAGGGTAATTATTACTCAGTATTGGGTGATAATTGGAAAGAATTTAAACAAAATTTTCCGAGTTTACCTGAGCAAATTTATTTACCTAAAGGAGCATTTTATGGTGCAAGATATATGGCAAATGTCTAATCATTCTTATACCTTACAATCTATGGTAATTGAACTGGGAGCAGCAGCGAAAGGAAAGCCACCTGCTACCCTCGGACGAGCGATTCATGCTCAAGTTTTAGAGTGGATTAATTTGGGTAATTCTGAACTCGCTAACCAAGTTCATGAAAGTCAAATTGCACCTTTAAGCTTATCCGGCTTATTAGGTAATCGTCGTCCTAAAGGAACTGAAGCCGGAGATAATTTTTATTTCCGTATAGGTTTGTTAAATGGAAATTTGATAGAACCTTTACTTAAAGGGATTGAAATCTGGGGAACACAACCGTTAATTTTTGCTAATTTTCCTTTTGTGTTACGCAATTATTATACCTTACCGGGCACTCATCGGTTAGCTGGTGCTACAAATTATTATGTATTAACGCAAACAGTTCAGGAACAAAGAAAAATTACTTTAAAGTTCCTTTCTCCCACCAGTTTTAAACAACAAAAAAGTATTCAATTATTTCCTTTATCGGATTTAGTTTTTGGCAGTTTGCAGCGTCGATGGAATGAGTTTGCTCCTGAAAACTTACAAATACCCGCTTTGACTTGGGATGCTTTAGTAACTGCTTATGAGCTTAAAACTTATGCCTTAAAGTTAGAAAGCGGTGCGGAAATTGGCTCACAAGGTTGGATTTCTTATGAGTTTAATTCATCAGAGCAAGCTAAATATGCTTCGGTTCTATCTCAGTTTGCTTTTTTTGCTGGTGTGGGCAGAAAAACAACGATGGGAATGGGACAAGTTCAGTTAACAGTTAACAATGATATAACCATTAATTGATCATGAATGACAATTATTTACCTTTATCTTATTTGAATGCTTGGGAATATTGCCCCCGCCGCTTTTATTGGGAATATGTTCTAGGAGAAATGGCTGATAATGAACATATTATTATTGGTCGTCATCTCCATCGAAATATTAATCAAGAAGGTGTCAGTAAAGAAGGGGATATTTTATTACATCGACAGCAGTGGGTATGGAGTGATCGCTTACAAATTAAGGGCATTATTGATCTGGTTGAAGAACGCGAAGCAGCGTTGATTCCCGTTGAATATAAAAAGGGTCGAATGTCCAGACATTTAAATGATCATTTTCAACTTTGTGCGGGTGCTATTTGTTTAGAAGAACAAAGAAATATTTCTATTAATTATGGCGATATTTTTTACCATGCAAATCGTCGCCGTCAACGAGTAAATTTTACTGACCAATTACGGCAAGTAACCGAGGAAGCTATTTATCAAGCTCATCAAGCTGTTAATGATAAAATGCCGCTTCCCATTGCTCATTCTCAAAAATGTCGAGATTGTAGTCTTAAAGGGATTTGTTTACAGAAAGAGATTAAGCGGCTTAATGAAAGCAGAGTAAATACTTTTGAAGATGATTAAGAATTTAGTTCATTTCAAAATTATCAAATTAAGGAGAAAAATATGTCTATTTTATATCTGACTCAACCCGAAGGAATTTTAAGTAAAAAACTAGAGGCTTTTAATGTGGCTCTTAAGCAAGAGGATGGCTCATGGCAAAAAGAATCTGTTGCGGCTCAAACTGTCGAACAAATTGTATTAATGGGTCAACAGAGTATTACGGGAGAGGCTTTAAGCTATGCTCTAGAGTTAGGTATATCCGTTCATTATCTTTCTATTTTTGGTAAATATTTAGGTTCGGCTTTACCGGGATATTCTCGTAATGGACAGTTAAGATTAGCTCAGTATGCTGTTCATAATAATCCTGAGAAAAGATTGGCTTTAGTTAAAACAATTGTAAGCGGTAAAATTCAGAATCAATATTTAATTCTGTATCGATATGGACAGAGAGAAAACCTGCTTAAATTACGAAAACAATCTGTTAAAAATCAAGAAACTTTAGATCAAGTTCGAGGGGTTGAAGGCATAGCGGCAAGAGAATATTTTCAAGGGTTATCAATAATTCTTGATGAAGAATGGCAGTTTACAGGCAGAAATCGCCGCCCTCCTAGAGATCCTGTGAATGCTTTGTTAAGCTTTGCTTATGGTTTATTGCGCGTGCAAGTGATGGCGGCTGTTCATTTGGCGGGTTTAGATCCCTATATTGGTTATCTTCATGAGACGACTAGAGGACAGCCGGCAATGGTTCTAGATTTAATGGAGGAATTTCGCCCTTTAATTGCTGATAGGTTGGTTTTATCGGTTATTAGTCATAAGGAAATTAAACCGGCTGATTTTCAAGAAAGTTTAGGTGCTTATAATCTTTCTGATAGTGGGCGTAAAACTTTTTTACAGGCGTTTGAACGCAAGATGACTTCTGAGTTTAAACACCCTGTTTTTGGTTATCAATGTACTTATCGTCGGGCGGTGGAATTACAAGCACGTCTGTTAAGCCGCCATCTTCAAGAAGAAGTTCCTTATCAACCTTTGTGCATCAAATGAGTCAGTTATTTTATTTAATTATTTACGATTTAGCGGATTCTAAGGCGGCTAATAAACGTCGTAAACGGTTACATAGTTTGCTTTGCGGTTTTGGCAAATGGACTCAGTATAGCGTCTTTGAGTGTTTTTTGACGAAAATGCAGTTTGTTAAGCTGCAACACCAGATAGAAGATTTAATTAAGCCCGATGAAGATTCGGTGAGAATCTATATTTTAGATGCTGGTGCTGTACAGAAAACAATTACTTATGGTTCGCAAAAACCAAGACAAGAAGAGGTTATTATTTTGTAATATTTGTTTCTTCTTGACTTTGAATCGGTTATCATACAATTTAGATGGTTTTTCGCCGGAGGGTAGCGGGGGCATAATCCCCAGTCCCCGGTAAAAAACTCTAGAACCTTGACAATTCAATATGTACAGGGATTTTAATTGGCTCGGTTTTGAGGAGAAAATAGCGTTTGGAGTCTTGCCAAAATGTTCCCCGCGAAAAACCGTTCTCAAATCCTTCGAGCATAAACCTTTTGCCTGGCAGCCTTTCTATTAAATGAATCCTGGAAACGGGATTGAAACGATGTTACTGTGCAATCGTTTACAACACAAACTTGCAACTTTCTATTAAATGAATCCTGGAAACGGGATTGAAACCTAATAAATTAACGCCACTTTTATTACTAGATGTTACTTTCTATTAAATGAATCCTGGAAACGGGATTGAAACAATTTACATCTTAGCCATTCTATAGGAGGATCAGGCTTTCTATTAAATGAATCCTGGAAACGGGATTGAAACATTGTATCCGTTGAAACTAGAACACAATCGTTTACTTTCTATTAAATGAATCCTGGAAACGGGATTGAAACTCCAGCTTCAAATGGTCCTGAATTTGGATTGCCACTTTCTATTAAATGAATCCTGGAAACGGGATTGAAACGACCCTTTAGAGGCTTTTTTAGCCCCATTTCGCGGGGCTTTCTATTAAATGAATCCTGGAAACGGGATTGAAACTAACAAAATGGTGTAGTTATGCTGCGGATTTGTCTTTCTATTAAATGAATCCTGGAAACGGGATTGAAACTTAACGGAATACTGTCACGTAGTATTAATTCATCTATCTTTCTATTAAATGAATCCTGGAAACGGGATTGAAACTGTTAACAACTTGATATCTAAACTAGAAATAGGTACTTTCTATTAAATGAATCCTGGAAACGGGATTGAAACATAAGTAATCGTCTATCATTTGTTTATAATTGATGCTTTCTATTAAATGAATCCTGGAAACGGGATTGAAACGAAACTGTTCTTACGAATTTTGAGCTATGAGCGCTTTCTATTAAATGAATCCTGGAAACGGGATTGAAACATAATAATTGTGTTACCTTATAGTCAATGTCCGGCTTTCTATTAAATGAATCCTGGAAACGGGATTGAAACAAATATATTTGTCAAGACAAAGAAGAAGAGTCAAACTTTCTATTAAATGAATCCTGGAAACGGGATTGAAACCCGAGAATTTTTGTTTTAACACCTGATCCTCCTATAGCTTTCTATTAAATGAATCCTGGAAACGGGATTGAAACTTCTAAATTTAATGTTGGTAGTCCTATTGATCCTTCCTTTCTATTAAATGAATCCTGGAAACGGGATTGAAACATAGATATTTCGCTGAATTATCTGAATTCTTATTGTCTTTCTATTAAATGAATCCTGGAAACGGGATTGAAACACAAAACAAACCAACGGAACCAGATAAGATGCAACACTTTCTATTAAATGAATCCTGGAAACGGGATTGAAACGCTATAAGTTAAATGTTAAAACAAAGGACGATACCTTTCTATTAAATGAATCCTGGAAACGGGATTGAAACATAAAGTTCTTCCCATCGAGGACGGTTAATGGAAACTTTCTATTAAATGAATCCTGGAAACGGGATTGAAACTAAGACTTCCGTCCATTTTGCCAGGATAATTAGGCTTTCTATTAAATGAATCCTGGAAACGGGATTGAAACAACGCTAATCGATTGATATTTGTTTCAATATCGACTCTTTCTATTAAATGAATCCTGGAAACGGGATTGAAACACTCATTGTTGTCAACAACAGTTTTAAGTTTGCCGTTCTTTCTATTAAATGAATCCTGGAAACGGGATTGAAACAAAAATTTTCTATTTTTTCAAGCCTTAACAAAGCCCTTTCTACTTTCTATTAAATGAATCCTGGAAACGGGATTGAAACTTTCTTTAATATCTCCAACAGAACACAACAAGAATTCACTTTCTATTAAAATTCATAAATAAAGATCTCTACACAGAGATCTTTATTTATGTCCGACTACTTACAAAGCTCAGAAGGTTAATGAACGCAGACTTCAGCTTGTAGAGCCGCAATATTAAAACCACTCGCGCGTCCGTTAAAATGAAATTATTAAAGACAATGCTATAACCAGTGATTGGGATAGGTTCTTTCTTCCGCTAAATTATTAAAGATCACAGCGCACAAGACCATAATTATCGATCCCTCAAAAGCCGGTGTTAGCAAAAATTCCCAGTCGGGTTTGGTCATCATCACGACTAGGGCAACTGCTCCCGAAGGCGGGTGTAAGGTTCCGGTAATTTGCATAATGGCGATAGCCGCAGAAACAGCCATCCCCATCGCCCAAGGAGAAGAACCGAAAAAATGCAAAATGATCAGACTGGCCAAAGCAGCTAAACAATTGCCCCCAATCACATTTCGGGGTTGAGCCAAAGGGCTGTGAGGGACACCAAAGATCAGAACGCTTGTAGCACCAAACGGAGCCATTAGTAAAGGAGAATTAGTTTTGACGGCAAGATAGGAGGTTGCAGTAATAGCCAAAAAACTGCCGATCCAACTCCAAAAAATATGCCGATTTGGAGGTCTGTCTATCGGGCAGGTCAATGAACACGAGCGCCACCTCCCAAGAGTTTTAAACCAATAACTTTTCCATTTCAGTTGAAATTTTTTATCGTTGATCATACACAAGTGACTTGATAATCAGGCTTCTTAAATTATCTAAATTGGTCTTGACTAAAGTTAAGATACCATAAAAATTAATCAAAAAGTAGTTAAAAGCACAGATTGTTTTTCCTTGTATGTTGTATAGCCTGAAGCTAACAAAGAAAGCCACTAGCAAGTTCAAAGGTTATCGGTAGTCACGCCCGCCACGCACTCCGTAGGCATACGCTCACAGTCAAGGAAAGGGGAAGGGGCAAAAAATTTATAAAAGATTTATTAAGTGAGAATGGGATTACTGCAATAGCCTATTTTGCTAAAAATATGTTAAATTTGCCGAAAATAACTAAAATTTATTTAAATAAATTAGAAAAAGCGGCTAATAGTTCTCTGGATCTTGGTATGATTAAATTAGTAGTAGAATAACAACGGTAAGCTAAGTACCTGGACATAAATAAAGCACACTATTTTAAGAAATGTAAAACTCTCCTAACTCTTACCCATTGCCCTTTCCCTCTTCCCCTTTCCCCAATCTCACTGTTAACTTTAATTTTGTCCAGGTACTTATCATAAAGCTAAATTTTTAAGGAAAAAAACCGAAATTAAGTAAGCGATCAAAGAATCCAGGAAAACCTTGAGGTTTAAAAAACTCTCATAAGGAGACAGAACTATTTATTAGAGAAAAATTCCCTCTAATGGCTTATGACTAATGATAAAGGAGGTTGATAAATTAATAAGAATATAGTATACCATCTGTGAGTGAAGAAATTGCATGAAGCCTTTCAGACCCGTTAAATTATATTTAATTACAGGCATTAGTTTCATAAGTTTGGCACTGGCTCTTGACAGAGGACAATGGGTTTTGAAAACCCTAACACCTATTTTTGTCGAACCTTCGCTTGCTCAAGTTATCTATAAAGATGCGCCTTATCTTCCTTCGTCAAATGTTGTTGTACAAGAAATGTTGCGTATTGCTCAGGTAACATCCTCTGATGTGGTTTATGATTTGGGGAGTGGAGATGGAAGAATTGTGATTAGTGCGGCTAAAAATTATGGAGCCAAAGGAGTTGGGATAGACATTGATCCGAAATTAATACAGGAAGCGAAAGCCAATGCTAGAGAAGCCGGAGTTAGTGATCGGGTTAAGTTTATTGAGCAAGATTTTTTCAAAGCAGATCTCAGTGAAGCTACGGTTGTTACGCTTTATTTACTATCTGATGCAAATTTAAAATTAAGGCCGAAATTACTGCAAGAACTTAAACCCGGCACTCGCATTGTTTCCCATGCGTTTAATATGGGAACGTGGAAGCCGGAACAAGTGGTTACAGTAACGGGTGGAAGTAAAATTTACTATTGGATTGTTCCTGAGCAAATCCCCCAAGATTTATTATCCAATTGAAAAGAGCGGCTTGTCAACTATTTAAGCAGTTTGTTGGTAAAAATTGATAAAAAAATTTGCAATTTACTAGGTTTAAAAAGTATAATTATCTACTATTTAATATTTATTGTAATAAATATAAATTAATAACTATAGTTGATTTTTAATATGTAACTTAATTCGGCATTAAGGATTATTAGTTTTTGATTTGTTTCAATCTCTCATAAGGATGTTCAGTTAAATAGTACCCCTTAAAAATTAACATAAAGTTTTAAGTTGCCACGAATGGTTACAAAACTTCATATTTATTAATAAATAAAAGTGACTCAAAAAAGTCAAATTGGGTACTTTAACAGCAGAGCGGAAAATTTTGGGGATTTTGCGATTATTTACTCGGCATCACTGAGGCTCAATCCTTAGAACTAACTGTTTAAACTGATATTTTTGAAAAATCGAGGAAACAATATGGGAACTTATGATACGCCGGGAAAAGCCAATAAAGTTGTTGTAGTCGGTAACTTGGCTTATGTAGCTGATTTATATCAAGGGCTACAGATTATTGATATCTCAAATCCGAATAGTCCCATTCTTAAAGGAACTTATAATACTTCAGGTGCGGGAGGTATAGCATTTTATGATGCTTCAGGTTCGACTCATGATGTAAAAATTGTGGGCAATTACGCTTACATTGCTGATGGATATAATGGACTACAAATTATTGATATTACTAATCCTGCTTCTCCGGTTTTGAAGGGACGTTATGATACTCCGAGTTATGCTCATTCAGTAACAGTAGTGGGCAATTTGGCTTATGTTGCTGATGAATTATCCGGGCTACAAATTATTGATATTACTAACCCTGCCGCTCCAGTAAGCAAGGGAACTTATGATACAACCGGAGCCGCTTATAGCGTAACCGTAGCCGGAAATTACGCTTATGTAGCCGATTGGGAATCATCAGAACTACAGGTTATCGAGATTACTAAATCTATTGCACCTATCCTGAAAAGCACTTATAAAACTTCAGGTTCACCTTGGGAAGTAGCAGTCAAAGGGAACTATGCTTATGTCGCTCAACATAATGGGAACTTAGATATTATCAACATTTCTAACCCCAATTCTCTCACCAAAGTGGGAAGTTATAAAATGGCTGATTCCGCTTATGGAATTACAATCGTTAATAACTTGGCTTATATTGCCGCCAATAACGCAGGGGTACAAGTTCTTGATATTTCTAATCCTGTTACACCCATCCTTAAGGGAAGTTATGATACAACCGGAAAGGCAGTGGGAGTTAGTGTAGTTGGTAACTCGGTTTATGTGGCCGATTGGCAATCAGGGTTACAAATATTAAACGTTAACCCGAATGATTGGAGTCAACCCGCGCCGACAGATATAACTCTGAGCAATAATTCCGTAGCCGAAAATCTTAAAGTGGGTTCTCTGGTTGGAACTTTGGCGAGTGTTAATCCTGTTAGTAGTGAAACCTTTAGTTATAGTTTAGTGAATGGAGAAGGAGATAATGATAATAATTTATTTACTATCCAAGGAAATCAACTGTTAACTAATAAAATCTTCGATTACGAAAACCAAAAGAGTTGCAGCATTCGTATAAGAACAAGTACAGGAAAAGGGTTATCTTATACAGAACAATTTACCATTAATGTAACTAATCAAAAAGAGATTATTCATCGAGCCACTTACAATACTCCAGGTTTAGATTTATCTGTAAAAGCCGTAGGGAATTTGGCCTATGTAGCCGCCTGGGATGTGGGATTACAAATTATTGATATTTCTAACCCCTCTGCCCCTTCTGTTATATCGACTTTTAATACTCCTGGTAGCGCCAGAAGAGTAACAGGAATTGGAAACTACGCTTATGTAGCCGATGGTTCTTTAGGTCTTCAAATTATTGATATTTCTAATCCTCTCGCACCAACTCTATCGGGAAGTTATGATACTTCAGGTTTTGCTCATGGGCTAACCGTCGTTGATAATTATGTTTATGTGGCTGATTCGGGAGCCGGATTACAAATTATCGATATCAGCAACCCTAATGCACCATTTCTCAAGGGAACTATTGATACGTTTGGCAGTGCGCGAGAAGTAAAAATTGTAGGAAATTATGCTTATGTTGCTGATGAAAATGCAGGATTAGCAATTATTGATATTTCTAATAAAACCACTCCCCGTCTAGTAGGAACTTATAATACTCCTGGTAGTGCTTTTGATTTAGAAATTGTCGGTAACTTGGCTTATATTGCTGATGAAACAGCAGGACTACAAATTATTGATATTTCTAATAAAACTGCCCCAACCCTTGTGGGAAGTTACGATACATCGGGAGATACTCAAGAAATAGCAGTCGTAGGAGACTATGCTTTTTTAGCGGATGGAAAATTGGGATTACAAATTATTAATATTTTTAACCCAACAGCCCCAATATTAGAAGCAAATTACAAAACTCCTAACTCTTCTAACTCTATAAAAGTAGTAGGAAATTTAGTTTATATTGCTAATGATGGTCAAGGATTACAAATTTTTGATGTAAAAGAATTTATAACCTCTGGGCCAACAGATATTATTTTAAGTAATAATGCTATAGCTGAAAATCAGCCGATAGGAACGGTAGTTGGTTCATTTAATCCTGATGGGGATAATGTCTTTACCTATAGCCTTGTTACAGGCACAGGAGCCGAAGATAATGCCCTATTTACTATTCAAGGGAATCAACTTAAAACAAATAGCATCTTTGATTATGAACAGAAAAATAGTTATAGCATTCGGGTTAAAAGTACCGACAGTAAAGGGCTATCTTATGAAAAACAACTGACTATCAAAATTGATGATATTGGTGGAATTACTTTTAAGGGAACTTATAATACTCCTGGGGCGGCTTGGAAACTAAAAATCAAGGGGAATTATGCTTATGTTAGTGATTGGCAATGCGGCTTACAAGTTATCGATATCAGTAACCCTAACAATCCTATTCTTAAAGCAAACCTTGATACTTCTGGAGAGTCAAGAGGATTAGCAGTCGTTGGGAATTTGGTTTATGTAGCCGATGGTTCATCGGGATTACAAATTATGGATATTAGTAATCCTCTTTCTCCCATTCAGTTAGGAAATTATAAAACTTCTGGTCATGCTTGGGATGTCAAAGTTGTTGGAAATTTGGCTTATGTTGCTGCCCATGATTCGGGATTGCAAATCATCGATATTTCTAATCCTAATTCTCCCTTTTTGGTGGGAAGTTATAACACTTCCGGTTTTAGTGTTGGAGTAAACATCGTAGGGAACGTGGCTTATGTGGCTGATTGGTATGCAGGGCTACAAATCTTCGATATTACTAATCCTATCTCTCCCATCTTAAAGAAAACCGTTAGTACCTCTAACAATGTGAGAAGCATAGTAACTGTTGATAATTACGCTTATGTTTCTCATTGGCAAGCGGGTTTACAAATTCTTGATATCACCAACCCTTTTTCTCCTGTTGTTAAAGGAACTTATTATACTCCTGGCACGATTTATGACATAGCAATAGAAGGTAAATATCTTTATCTTGCCGATGGATTAACCGGAATACAAATTTTTGATATTTCTAATCCTTCTACTCCCGTTCTTAAGGCAATTTATGATACACCTGGGGAGGCTATTGGGGTAAGTGTCATCAATAATCAGATTTACGTTACTGATAATCAATCGGGTTTACAAATATTAGAACTTAACCCCAATGAATGGAGTAATCAAACCCCAACAGATATAACTCTCAGCAATAATAGCATCCCAGAAAATCAAGCGCCTGGTACGATTATCGGCACATTTAATACCACTGATACTGACCTTAATTATACCTTTGGTTATAGCTTAGTTCCAGGTGTCGGAGATACTGACAATGCCAGCTTTACTCTTGATGGAAATCAACTTAAAACGAATAAAATCTTAGATTATGAGAGCAAAACAAGTTACAGCATTCGAGTTAGAACTACTAGACAAGGAGGGTTATCTTATGAAGAACAATTTACGATTAATTTAACTAATTTATCCGACCTTTCCCTTAAAGGAAGTTATGATACTCCGGGTCATGCTTGGGATGTCAAAGTGGTGGGCAATTTGGCTTATATTGCTGATCATACTTCTGGATTACAAATTCTTGATATCACTAATCCGGCTTCTCCCACTCTCAAAGGAACTTATGATACTCCTCATTTAGCTAACGAAATCGCGATCTCAGATAATTATGCTTATGTTGCCGATTGGGATTCAGGCTTACAAATTATTGATATCACTAATCCTGCTGCTCCCACTCTCAAAGGAACTTATAAAACTCCCGGGGCAGCTTTGGCAATCACCGTAGTCGGTCAGATCGCTTATGTTGGTTCTCATTCGTCAGGGCTAGAAATTCTTGATATTAGCAATAAAACTGCTCCGGTTAAAGTAGGAACTTACACGGTTTCTAACACTAAAGCTGTAACAGTAGTTAATAATTTGGCTTACCTGGTTAATGATGGGTTAGGGTTACACATTGTTGATATCACTAATCCGACTTCTCCCGTTTTGAAAGGAACTTATAACGCTCCGAGTTATGCTAAAGGACTGCAAGTTGTCGGTAACTACGCTTATGTTGTAGACCAAATTTTTGGCTTACAAATTATTGATGTTACTAATCCAGCTTCTCCGGTATTAGTTGGAAGTTATGATACTCCAGGTTATGCAAACGGCATACAAGTAGTGGGAAATTTAGCCTTTATTGCTGATGATTGGTCAGGGTTACAAGTTATTGATATTTCTAATAAAACTGCACCCACTCTTAAGGCTACTTATGATACGCCTTATACGGCTCAATCAGTATCAGTGGTAGGTTCAAATGCTTATGTGGCTGATGCTTGGTCAGGATTACAAATTATCGATGTTAGTTCGGTTATTAATTCTTCTCAACTCAAAACTGTTGTTGGTAATAATTCAGTAACAACCAATCAATCTGTTGCCACTACTAGCGGCATTAATCAAATTAACGTTAATTCAAATGATGCCATAATTTTTAGCTCTAATACAATTAATTCGTCTAATAATACTTTTACTCTAACTCCAAATTCCACCACAACGTCTGAAGTTACGGTAGCAGCTACAACACCCTCTGGTGACTATCAAATTGATGGGATTTTAAGAGGGGAGAAAGAGAAATGGAATTTTTCTTGGGGCAATAGGAAATTAACCTATAGCTTTTACTCTCATAGTGTATTTAATGGAGATTATTCTGGTGGTCAAACAGGAGTTGAAGAAGTTAGTGAAGGAGTAAAAAATAATTACCGAAAAATTTTTAATTGGCTAGAGAATGTCATTAATATTGATTTTGTAGAAGTTACAGAAAGCCCCAATAATTATGGGCGAATACGCATAGTGCCTTCTAGTAGCGGTTATGCTAGTGCTTTTGGCCCTACTGAAGATGAATTATACACTGTGGCAAGTGATATTTATCTTAACCAGACTTTTGATCGCTTAGGAGATGGTAATGGATTCCAAGAATCTGCTGGTTATCATGGCTATGCTGCTTTAATTCATGAACTTGGACACGCTTTAGGAATAAATCATCCTAATGCAAAAGATGTTCTTATACCTCCTGAAGAACTTCATTATGATCATACACTTATGGGTGGTTATGGAGGAGGCGTAGCCCCTGGAACTTTCATGAGCTATGATCTCAAAGCGCTACAATATCTCTATGGAGCTAAACAATACAACGAAACCAACACTACCTATCAATTTTCGGCTAGAACTGATAAATTCTCAGTTAATGGACAAACCTTTTTAGAAAGTCCCTATCAACTTAAACAACTACTTTGGGATAGCGGCGGCTTAGATACATTTGATTTTTCTAACTTAACTCCTAATACTTCAGGCTATCATTTAGACTTAACTCCAGGGGGAATATTAACTCCTCAAAGCGACTATAATGCTGGCACTTATACGGTTAATGGAGTCACCTATTATACCTCAAATTATGGGACAGTTATTGCTTACAATGTTTTAATCGAAAATGTCATTAACTCTAGCAGCAATGATGAAATTTTTGCCAATAGTGCCGCCAATACATTTAAAGGTTATAGTCCCACTCGTCAAACCGGAAATGATATCTACTGGAATACTGATAGTAATGACACCTTAGATTTATCAGCTTATTATAGCTCTGACGTGACTCAAACCAAAAACGGAAACGATTTACTTCTAAAATTAGCTCAAAATGGAACAATTACCGTTAAAAATTATTATCAAGGTAATCCTATTAATCTTCTCCTAAACACCTTACCTAAGCCAAGCTTATCTATTAACGATGTCACCGTTGTAGAAGGAAATAATGGCATTACTAAAGCCATATTTACCGTTAGTTTATCAAGTCCTAGCACCTCTTTAGTTACAGTTGATTATAATATGGCCGATGGGACAGCACTTGCCGGCTTAGATTATGTTGCTAAACCTGGAACCTTAACTTTTAATCCAGGGGTATCTAGTCAAACTATAACTGCATACGTTTATGGGGATAAACTTACTGAAGAAAATGAAACCTTTTTTATTAACTTAACTAATCCTACTAACGCAACTATTAGTGATAGTCAAGGAATTGGGATTATTAATAATGATAATGATTCATCTAAAACAGGAGGATTATTGGTTTCCCCCATCGGTGGAATTCCCTATGTTGATTGGACGATTGTCAATTACGTTGACCTCGATTCAAGTTCAGGAATTATCGATTATCGTGGCGGAAAATATACGGGTGATGGACATAATGGAATAGATTACGGAATAGCTGGTAGCTTTGCAGGTATGGATAAAGGCATTTCCGTTAATGCAGCAGCAGCCGGCACAGTGATTTTTGTACATGATGGGGAGTATGATCGCTATTTTGGAGATAATACAGGGCCATTGGATAAATCTAATAGCATTGTCATTGATCATGGTAATAATATCAGAACTGCCTATGGACACCTTAAGAAAGACTCTATTACTGTAAAGGTCGGCGATACAGTAGTGGCAGGTCAGCCGATGGGGCAGGTTGGCAGTTCGGGTTATTCAACCGGACCTCATCTTCACTTTGTCGTCTATGAAAATGGCCAGCCTGTAGAAACATATTTAAATCCTGAACGTTGGTGGGCTACTTCAGTACCTTATGCTGATGACGTTTTTGGCTCTCTGGCTCAAGGTATTACAAATTATGTTCCCACTCAAGCGGAATTTTATAATCGTCCAATAGATCACAAAGTTTTCTTTCAAAATGAGGGTGCAGGGCAAAAAGCCTACTTTTGGTCAAATCTTTTTGGCACCGACACCGGCGACAATCTCGATTTTTACTTCTACCGACCAAACGGGAATTTATATTCACAAATACATTGGGATGCAACAAAATACTCTTTCGGATGGAGAATGGCGGGAATAAACTTACCTAATGTGCCAGATCTTGGGGAGTGGCAAATAGATCTCCGCTTGAATGGAACAACCTTGGCCAAAGATTCCTTTACTGTTGTCGAGACCAATGATTCTCTTCCTGTTATTACTCTTGCTGTTAATCCTTCCTCTGTAACAGAAGACGGGACAACTAACCTAGTCTATACTTTCAGCCGCACAGGTTTAATGACTAATTCCCTTACGGTTAATTATACAGTTGGAGGAATTGCAGTCTTTAATAGTGATTATACTTCCTCTGGTGCGGCAAGTTTTGGGGTTGGTTTAGGAACAGTTACGTTTGCTCCTGGTGCATCTACGGCTACAGTCATTATAGACCCAATTCCAGATCAAGCGATTGAAACTAACGAAACAGTTGCTTTAACTCTAAGTAGTTCAGTTAACTATCTAATTGGGACAACCACAGCAGTAATAGGGACAATTAATAATGATGATAATGCCCTTCCTAGCATAACCCTTGCTGTTAATCCTACCTCAGTCAATGAAGACGGAACTACTAATTTAATTTATACCTTTACTCGTACAGGTTCAACCGCCAATGCTTTAACAGTTAACTTTGGTGTGGGAGGTACTGCTACCTGGAACAGTGATTATACTTCCTCCGGTGCGGCGAGTTTTACCTCTACTAGCGGAACAGTCACTTTTGCCGCCAATTCATCCACAGCTACGGTAACCATAGATCCCACCTCTGATACAACCATTGAAACCAATGAAACCGTTGCCTTAACTCTCAGTAGTTCAGCCAATTATACTGTAGGAACAACAAGCGCAGTAACAGGAACCATTCTCAATGATGATGTTAGTCTTCCTAACATTACCCTTACTGTTAATCCTACCTCAGTCAATGAAGACGGAACGACTAATTTAATTTATACCTTTACTCGTACAGGTTCAACCGCCAATGCTTTAACAGTTAACTTTGGTGTGGGAGGTAGTGCTACCTTTAACAGTGATTATACTTCCTCCGGTGCGGCGAGTTTTACCTCTACTAGCGGAACAGTCACTTTTGCCGCCAATTCATCCACAGCTACGGTAACCATAGATCCCACCTCTGATACAACCATTGAAACCAATGAAACCGTTGCCTTAACTCTCAGTAGTTCAGCCAATTATACTGTAGGAACAACAAGCGCAGTAACAGGAACAATTATTAATGATGATGTTAGTCTTCCTAACATTACCCTTACTGTTAATCCTACCTCAGTCAATGAAGACGGAACTACTACTTTAATTTATACCTTTACTCGTACAGGTTCAACCGCTAATGCTTTAAGCGTTAACTTTGGTGTGGGAGGTAGTGCTACCTTTAACAGTGATTATACTTCCTCCGGTGCGGCGAGTTTTACCTCTACTAGCGGAACAGTCACTTTTGCCGCCAATTCATCTACAGCTACGCTAACCATAGATCCCACCTCTGATACAACCATTGAAACCAATGAAACCGTTGCTTTAACCCTCAGTAGTTCAGCTAATTATACTGTAGGAACAACAAGCGCAGTAACAGGAACAATTATTAATGATGATGTTCTTCCCACTATTACCCTTGCCGTTAGTCCTACCTCAGTCAATGAAGACGGAACTACTAACTTAATTTATACCTTTACCCGTACAGGTTCAACCGAAGGCGCTTTAAGCGTTAACTTTGGTGTGGGAGGTAGTGCTACCTTTAACAATGATTATACTTCCTCCGGTGCGGCGAGTTTTTCAGCTACGACAGGAAGTATTACCTTTGCGGCTAATAATAATCAAGCATCCCTAACTCTTAATCCCACAGGTGATACTACTGTTGAATCCCATGAAACGGTTAGCATTACTCTTTTAGATAACACAGCCTATATTAAAGGTACAACGGCGGCGGTTATCGCTACCATTAACAATGATGATGGAGACAATAACAATAACGAACTTATCGGCGGGCCCGGGGCCGACAATCTTGACGGCCAATTGGGAAATGATACGATGATTGGTGGCGATGGTAATGATACTTATACCGTCGATAGTAGCGGCGATTTGATTGTTGAAAATCCTAACGCCGGCACCGATACCGTTAAAACTTACCTTAGCTATATTTTAGGAGAAAATCTTGAAAATTTAACCTTACTTGGCATAAGCAACCTTAACGCAACGGGTAACAATCTTAATAACAGCTTGACTGGCAATAATGGTAATAATATTCTGACGGATTCTCAAGGAAACGATACTCTCGATGGAAAAGGGGGAGACGATACCTTAATCGGTGGTGTTGGGAATGATGTTTACGTCGTTGATAGCATCCATGATGTCATTATTGAAAACACCGATGAAGGGATTGACAGCGTTAACGCTTCGGTTAGCTATACCTTAAGTGCTAATCTCGAAAAATTAACTTTAACCGGTACCGGCAACATTAACGGGGTAGGTAATAATCTTAATAATACTCTCACGGGCAATAGTGGTAATAACACTCTAATAGGTTATGAAGGTAATGATAGCCTTGATGGGAAGGGGGGCAATGATACGTTAATCGGCGGCTTAGAGAATGATGTTTACATCGTTGATAGTATCGATGATGTCATTACCGAAAACTCGGCCGAAGGGACTGACAGTGTTAACGCTTCGGTTAGTTATACCTTAAGTGCTAATCTCGAAAAATTAACTTTAACCGGTACCGGCAACCTTGAAGGTATAGGAAATAGTCTTGATAATACTCTCACCGGCAATAGTGGTAATAATACTTTAAAGGGAAATGAAGGCAATGATAGCCTTGATGGGAAAGCGGGTAGCGATACTCTTGTTGGCGGAAGCGGAAATGATGTTTACACCGTCGATCATATCAATGATGTCATTACTGAAAATCTGGCCGAAGGAACTGATAGCGTTAACGCTTCGGTTAGCTTTACCCTTGGGGATAATTTAGAAAATCTTACCCTCACGGGTAGTAGTAATCTCACAGGAACCGGCAACAGTAGTAATAATACTTTGACTGGTAACACAGGAGCTAATATTTTATCGGCAGGAGGCGGTAATGATAGTGTTAATGGCGGTAATGGTGACGACACCCTCTACGGAGGGGAAGGTAATAATACTTTAGTCGGTGGTGCAGGTAATGATGTTTTCGAGGGGGGAAACGGTGATGATCGGCTAACCGGTGGCGCGGGTTCTGATTCGTTCACAGGCGGCGGCGGCGTTAATACATTCGTGATTAATCCTTTAACTGATTCCTTATTAGCTAATTTTGACCGTATCGGCGATCTTAAGATTGGTGTAGACTTTATTGATGGTTCTAGTGCTGTAGGAGCCGTATCAGTGATGAAGTTAGGAGAAGTCACCCAATTAAGTGAAGTCGCCATCGCATCGGTATTTAATTCCACTAACTTCGTTAAAAACGGAGCCGCTATTTTTACTTTTGTCGAAGGAAGCACTACGCGCACTTTCCTGGCTCTTAATGATAGTACAGCCGGCTTTAGTGCCAGCACTGATGCAATTATTGAGATTACAGGTTACACCGGTGAGTTAAGCAACTTAGCTATCATTTAGCTATTTATAGCCTTTCTCACATTAATGAGGTACACCTTTAATTTAATTCATTGTTCCCTGTTCCCAGATCCGGTGTTCCCTGTTCCCTAAAACCAAGAACTTTGTACCTCACTAGACTGAAAAACGCTATATTTTTATTTACTGACAATAGCCACTTTATATAAGTACCTGGACATAAATAAAGCTTTCTGTATTAAGAAATGTAAAACTCTCCTAACTCTTACCAATTGCCCTTTCCCCGCAACCCGATTGCCCAATCTCACAGTTAACTTTAATTTTGTCCACCTACTTACAGCCGCTTTATTTGGTACAGTTTTTAAACGTAACTTATCGTAACCTGAGTGAGATATAAGTAGCTTACACTTAATGCTTTTTTTGTTCTGTTTGGGACTTTAAATTTTTATTGACAACCATTCATTTCCCCCCAAATAACCCCTTTATTTATAGAGTAAGTTTTCAAAGAGTAAATAAATTTAATTTCCCCAAAGCTTTTCAAAAGAGGATGATTCCTGTAAAAAAAGGATAAAATCTCGGGTATTTTGAGAATCATCAGGAAAAATTGTTAATAATTCTACATATTCAGATGTATATTTTCTGCCTCGTTCAACAAGAATAGAACGGGGATACATTCGATGCCAAATTCGTCCTATTTTATTTAATTTTCCGGTTAATTCTGTTTGTTTAATGGTTTGATTACTTCTATAAGCTTGATGAAACCAATAAATGGCTTCAGAATCGTCTTGGCTATTAGCTATTCTACCCCAAACTTGAACGCGATTAGGGTGAAATGCTTCTCGCCAATTGCATCCCAATAAGTTTAAATTGGCTTTTTTATACTTGACCCAACCTTGCATCGATTGATATATTCCCTCTAAAAATCTTTTAATATCTTCTAACTGATTAACAGGAATATACAGCTTGCGAGACTGTTCAATAAATTGCCAATGACAGCCAATCATCGGTTTATTTCCATTTTTTAAATACTCGGGGAAAAAAAGTTCATGGTCCACTCTACGCCAAGATTTACCAAATCCTCCTAATAATAAACTAAATTGTATTAAGTCGGTCACAAATCGGGTTAAGTTTTCCTGTTTTTTCTCGGATAAATTTTGCAAACACAATAAGTCTAATCTCCCTTTGACTTTATAAGTTGGGAAAGAAACCGGATAGCGACTCGGCGTATAAGTAAACTTGTCAAGGGAAAGTTGCTTAACTTCAAAAGAAATTCCCAGTTGACCAATGGTTGCGCCTGATGTTCCCCCAATTCCTCCCCATAATTCCTGAGTTAATCTTTCGGCCGTTTTTTCATCTGTTACCCCACCCAATAATCGCAAGGTATGACCCCGTAAGGCGGCTTTAAATAGGTTAGCCCGAAATTCTCCTTTAACTTCATTGTTACCTTTTTTTATTGATTGAGAAGCTAATCCTTTTCCTTGTAAATGAATACTCAATAAACTATTAGCTGTATGGTTTTTCGGTTGGCCATAGCCGGCACTGACTCGGCAACCTATGCCTTTTCCTAATGCCGCTTCCCAAATTTTCCAAATTTTTTCCCACTCTTGTACCTCTAATGTTCGGGTGCTAGAAATGCCAAAAACTAAGGTCGGTTGATGCAGAGAAATTTGTATAAAAGCACTATGATTAGCATTAGTTTTTACCTGCCAATCTTGCTGTGGATGAACAATATCTACTAATTCTTCTTCAATCCATTCTAACGAGTTTGGGTATCCTCCATGAAAACGTAATATTCCCGGATTAATTTCATTGCCTTTTTTTCCTCCACAATATTTTAAGGCTTCTTCTTCTGTACAAGCCCTTAAAAATGCCCCTTTCATACTCGAACCGGGATAAAAAGGAAAACCCTTTGCACCAATGACCGGACGAATAACCCCTTCATCTTGTCCACCGTTACTGACAAAGCGCCAGGTCATTTGGTATTCTTTGGTCTGTATGTTCGATGAAAAATCGGGGATTTCTTCTTCTACTCCTTCAACCCATTGGTCTACCCAATGATAAGCTTCTTGGGTTTCTTGTTTAGGAATTAGGCGCTGTATTTGGCATCTGCCTTCAATTTGGGCGCGAAACATGAGAGGAATTTGATTGATGTTAACCATAGTTTTTTTGGCTTATTTATAACGTTGTGTCCACCAGACTAAACTGTCACATAAATTGGTCAATATTGCTAAGACTACTTTGCGCTGTTGGGGGTTAAAGTTCCACAGTTTTTCGGTCATTGTTTTGATAGCGGTGGTGTCTTCAGGAGAGAGTTTATCGTTAGGAAGATTTACCCCGGCTTGTTGCATAATTTCCGCTAATGTTTGCCATGTGGCTTGCCAGTATGCGGCTTTATTTTCATCAATTTTCCGCAAGCGAAACTGTTCTCCCCAAAATCTTTCTAATCCATAAGCTACGGTGACCCGCATTTTGTGAGATTCTTTAATAACATTGCCTTTGTCACGATAGTTTAAAACTAAATCATGGGCTTTTCGATCGATGTTGTAAGGTTCCCAAGCCATTTTATTTTAGACTCCTTTTATAGATTTAAACTAATTTTACAGTGACCAAAACCAATAGATTCTAAGCCACCTAAATACATTTCATTGCTGTTTTTTGCGTTGAAAGGTTGCCATTTTTCGGCATCTTCTTGGTTTTTGAAGGCAATGGCAAAGATTAAAATTGTTCCTTCGGGTAAAGCTTCTGTATTGAAAAATCCGCCTGTATCGACTTTTTTTTGGTCTTTTTCTAAGCGAACTCGACTCTGACGATACAAGGCCATGTCATGTATCATGGCTATTTCATCATCCCCTACGACGACAGCCGCTAATTGTTCTCCGTCCGGAAACCAAGGGGTAAAATCTTCGGTTTTTTCAACGCTAAGAAAGCCAAAGTTAAAAAATAGCATTGATTTCCCTTCAACGGTTAAAGCTTGTAGAGTTTGCGAACCGGTGTAAAGTTCCGGGATGGTTGCGTTAACTCCTGTGATTCTTTGATAGCGCTTGAGTAAACGGGGACAACTCACCCAGACGACGGGTTGACCGGGACAAAATACGGGCAGCCAAACTATAGATGCGTATTCAAATTTTACTTTTGATTCGGTAGTTTCTGATTCGTTCCCATACCAGTCGTTAGCGGCTTCTTCTCCTTGTTCTAAATAAGTTTCTGACCGAAAGCGCCCTCTTATTGAACTTCCTGGTATAATCCCCGTTTGGGTAAATTGATCGCGGAAAATTAGGTTTAAATTGCCGCTTTCTTCTCCGGCTGTTGCACCTACATGAAGCGGCGCTAGGGTTTCGATAATTCCGTAAGCTTTGTGATACACTAATCTGTCTCCAAACTATTGATTGATTTTAGATTTTTCAAGTTCATTTTAATTGGTTGTTGGAAATAGTCTTTTCCTTTATCTGAGTAAAAGTAAAGTTACAATATTCTACGGATAAGTAAGCATAGTTGAGTAAGAGCCTGCTATTATGATATTATAAAGGATAACATTTAGTCAAATTAAGTTTCGTCCTATTTCGGTTTAATCCAATAGATAGAGACATCTAACTATGCGTGATGAATTACAACCTGATCAATTACAACCTGATGAATCACAACCTGATGAATCACAACCTGATGAATTACAAAACTTAGAAGCACTGGTAATTAGAAGAGAAGAAGCTATTCGTCGTCGCCGTGAATTAGAAGAACTGAGACGACAACTAGACTATGAGCGTATTAGCTATGATACCCCAGAGCAATTGGATGAACTAGCTGAACTTGCAGATACTACAGTTCAAACTCCAAGCTTTAAGGAACGATTTTGTCGCTTGTACAATCAGCGAATCACAGGAACTATTTCTGATATTGGTGAATTAGTTGTAGAGATAGCATTCGCTTCTAACATACCTGTGCTACTTGGTGCATTAATTATTATTAAGTTTTTAAGGCTGAGGCTTGATGATTATTGCGGAGACTGAATAAGAGAGTAAAAATTAGTTAGCCAAAGTCAATTGAAATTTTGACCTTGGCTAATGCTTATTCGATTGCCTTTTTTGCTTTTTTAATGGCTATTTGACGTTCAAGGTCAGCAATTTCTAGATCGAGTTCAGTTATTTCACTGTTAACTTGCTTTAAGTCTTCAAGAATTTCTTGTTTGCTGCGCTTTTTGCCATGAATTTGTTCCTCGTCTTCTTGTAATTTTTGAGTTACAGATTCTATCGAACTTTTTAAGTCGGCTGACCCAGATTCATTGATTCCCAGACGAATAAGTAATTCAACCGCTTTTAAAACATCTTGCTTGTAAGCTTCTTTTGATGGATAATCTTGCGGTTTTTTCAGATTCAGAAGTTCTTTTACACTCATGACTAAATCCCAACTATAGGTTTACATCATGTGATGTACTTTATCTACCTAAGAGACTTCAAATAGGAAAAATCCCATTTGGGTACGTTAGCTATTTGAAGATAGTGTGAATCTCTTGCAATTAGCTTAATTTGAGTAGTAATTTTACAAAAATGTAATGCTACCCTATCATTTAAAATATGCCTCAAATAATTTATCATTATTTTTTCCTCTAAACTTTTTCTTTTGGATTTTAATAATTATAGCACATAATAACCATGAACTACAATACTTGTATGATATTGTCACAGTTCGTTCTGTAACTTTGTATACTAGGATAAGACAGCTTGAAAAAGCTTTAATCCCTTACCGATTAGGTCAAATCGGAATAGTTGGAGACAATACCCATGTAATGTAGTTCATATACCTTAGAGACTTTTTTGTCTTCAATGGGTATAAATGTAAGCACTATCTCAAAAACGTTAGTCATTGCTTCTAAAGTTAATGATTGACGTTTTTACTTTTAGTTTGAGGAAAATTTCCTCAATTATACCCATTTAAGGTACTTTCCCTTAAATTGGTAATGCTAACCCACATCCCCAGCGCTTGAAAGATGGCCCCTCTTTAGGAAACCATTCCTCATCCCATTCATACCAAGTTTTATTTAGGGCTTTTTTTAATACATAAACTGTTCCCGCAGGTACAGCATAACGTCCTCTTGATAAGCATTTAGGGCCGTCTTTTTGTTGATGTTCATGATCTCCTAGACGATAGCGAAAAGGTATAGGGCGGCTAGTATAAAGGGTTTCTAACTCCCAGACTGTTTGGTTAGCGCTGTCAGGGTCAGATTTTTTATATTTTTCTTTATCCCCTTTTTGTAAATAAATGGGTTCTCGGTATGAAAGTCTATTTGAACCCCAAACAGCCGGGGTAATAATAGCAAATTTTGTTTCTATTTTTTGTTGAAATAATTCTTTAATTTTTTCATTTAATTCAAAACATTTTACCTCAACAATATGTCCTTCTCCTCCAAAACGATACCAGCCAGATTCGAGTTCTCTATTAGCTAAGTAAACTAAACAGTTATCAGGATTTAACTGTACTGCGTTTTCCAAAAATAAACTCCCTTCTCTTTGTTCATCTTCGTCTGATTGTTGTATCACTATTCGCTGATCTTTTTCTAGTTTAGGATGAAGATGGGGGCAGAATTTCCAGGCTTTTTTGTTATCGTTATAAGGATTGATCACATTAGTGGGATTTTGCCAGTCGGTGATTGCTATCCATGTTCCTTGATCAAATTTATCGTTAGGTGCTTTTCCGTCGTAAAACCAACCTTCTTTTTTACTATCCCAAGTTAATTTAGGTCCTATTTTTCCATCGCTGACTAAATAAGTTAGAGGAGTAGGAACATAAAAATTTTGTTCACTTCCAACCTTTTCTGTGTTACCCCAAAAAGGTCCAGCTACTAATAAGTTTTGTATAGCATCATTGCCATATTCCGCCGCAAATAATCCTGAAAATGTAGCCGCACTTGGAGGAAAGTTAGTTCCCGATCTCCCGACTAAGTTTTCTGGTGATAAAAATCTTCCTGAACTTCCATAAAGAAAGCCTAACGGTTCTATCATTATTAAATAACTAAACATATTTTTCATCATTTGTCAAGTGTTTATGGTTAAAATTTGTCTGTTTCATCTGTTAAATAAAACCCAACTTTTGCTAAATTGATTACCCATTGGTTAACGGCGTTACTTATTTTTGATTCCTTAGTTTCTTGGTCATTTTTTTGATATTTTTTTAGATCTCCGTTGCCCAAGATGCCTGAGAAAATTTGTAAGCCGTCCTGATTAGTTTGATTCCACCAAAATGAAGAATCAGCTATAATGTCTTTGTATTCACTGCCAAAGTAAATCTCAATTAGTCCTAAAGCAATATTAATTTCAATAGTTTCTGTTTTAGGATTGACATAAAAGCCATGACGCGCTTGTAATGTAGCTACATCTTGATAAAAATGTACCCAGTTTTTCTGTTGTTTCCTATCTTGATAATTCTCTATTAAGTTTTTGCCATTATTAACAAATTTTAGTGGCATTTTTTCTTGCTCTTTGAGATCTAATAACCACCAAGGACATATCCATTCTAGATAATTGCCACTGTTAAATACTATCCTAAATGCTATGCGATCTCGTCCTCCTTGTTTTGCGGATTTTTCGGCTTCTCGACAATGTTGTAAAACGTCTCTTTGGGGAACTCTAGGCGCTACCCAAACATAACCGACACTAGGAGTAATAATCTTGGGGTCGTTTTGAGTCCAAATTTGGGATTTAAAATTAGATAACCATTTAAAGCATCGGTTAGCAGAAATTTGACGATTAGGATAATAAAGAATTCCTAGAAAATCATCTCCTCCTGCATAAATTATTCGACCACCGGCAATATATTTATTTTTTAAGTAATATCCCTCTGGTAAATAGCTATTTTCATTTTCTTTTAATTGTTTGCCCCATTCCCGCATTTGTAAACTAAATTCGTTACTTTTTTGTTCTTCAATTTTTAACTCTAAATCACCTAAGCTTTGTAAATATTTACCGGCATTATCTCCATCTCCTAAAAACCATCCTGTCCAATATAATTCTTGATCTTCTTTTTTTTCAGATTTTTTCTTTTTTTTACGTCGGTTTAAATCTTTGAATGATTCTGGGTTAAGATTTTCGGCTATTTGAGTGATATTTTCTTCTGAGCTTAAAATATTTTGCTGTTGTAGACGATTGTGTAAGTTGGTTACAATGACTTTATGAGTAATTAGCCGCTTAACCAGTTCGGGAATACTTAACTCTTCCCGTACATCAATAAAGGATTCTCCATATTCTTTGGCACGTTCGGCTTTTTGCTCGTTGGGAATTATTAAATCTCGAGTAGCATTTATAAATGATTCCCCTAATTTATTTCTAAGTCGCTGATAAAAGTCATCGATGACATCTTTTTCTTGTTGATAGGTATTTGAATAGGGTTTAGAACCTAAGTAAGGATAGGCGATAGCATCAATTCCTGATAGGGTAGAACTTTCCCCATGCCAATTAATTCCTGTCCAATTCCTTTTACATTTTACCTGATTGATTTGTTGACGCACTTGAGTAATACTTTCTCCGGGTTTTCCCTGCACCCAAAAAACTCCCAACAGTGATTAATCCAATTTTTCCAATCTCGTTCCCAATACAAATACCATCCAGGTTGATAAACATTTTCTTCTATCCATTGCCGGCAACTTTCGACTACAGATTCCCAGGTTTTGTTAAAGACTGTTTCGGCTTTTTTTTCGGGAAAATCTCCCTTAATTATAATTTGATTTGGCATTCCCTGGATGATGTTGATAGTCGCGGGAGAAATAACGCTACAATTGTTTTTTTCTGCTTCTTGACAAATTGCCCAGGATAATAAGGAAAGTATGTAAGAACTTCCATATAAGTCCCGAAGTTTTCGAGAGTTTTCTATAAAAGGTTGTATGGGCGCAAAGGTTACAATAGTGTACATAGTTTGACTCATAAATAAGTTAAAAATTCTGGTTTATTTCATTTATTTTGATTAAGTTTTTTAATCTATTTTTTGGACAACAAAATTGCAATAGTGATAATGATGGAAATTGACAAAAAATAATGGACATAGATAGGAGATTTTTTTGCTTCTATAACTATTTCTCTTTTTACCATAATAAGGGATATCATTATAATAATAATTATCAGTTTAAGTAGTCGGACATAAGTAAAGTTAACTGTGTTATCAGGGAACAAAGAACAGGAAAGGCTTTTAAGACTTTTACATTTCTTAACATAATGAACTTTATTTATGTCCAGGTACTAGGGTTAAGAGATTAGCCATCAGTATTTTTAGAGAATAATTACTAAATTTACCGCGCTTTGGGAAGAAAGAGACTTAAATTAAGTTTTTCTTCCAAAATTGTTTTTTTGCTTAACATTTCGTCAAATAAATCCAGACTTTAGCTAAAGTTTTGACGATGGGACGTTGTGAAACATTTTTTTCCCCTCCGTTTAAGTAATACAATTTAGGTAATACAACAGTAATACAAAAATACAAATAGTTTCCAACTATTCCTATTTAACCCAATAGGTAGGGGCCCGGATCTGCTGGCCGATGTCCTCGGTCGCTCGCGCCGTTTCCAACTATTCCTATTTAACCCAATAGGTAGGGGGCGGATCAAGGTAAATGCCAACCTTTTTGTAAACCCCGGTTTCCAACTATTCCTATTTAACCCAATAGGTAGGGCGGAGATTCCATAATCAAAAGCCAGATGATTACTTGTTTCCAACTATTCCTATTTAACCCAATAGGTAGGGATCAGATTGCAGAAAATTAGAGCATTTGTTAAGAATGCGTTTCCAACTATTCCTATTTAACCCAATAGGTAGGGAACGCGGCGACGGGCGGCACGGCAAAGCGCGCGAAGGAGTTGTTTCCAACTATTCCTATTTAACCCAATAGGTAGGGTTAGCTCTTTGTAACGAGCATCAAAATGTTTTAATTATTGTTTCCAACTATTCCTATTTAACCCAATAGGTAGGGGGATATTGTTGCAAATATCGTATGAATAAGTAAAACGAAAGTTTCCAACTATTCCTATTTAACCCAATAGGTAGGGGTAAGAACTGGCTAAAGTCCTTAAGTCGTTTAAGGACGTTTCCAACTATTCCTATTTAACCCAATAGGTAGGGGAGAATGGAGACAGGAAGGGCGTTCTAGCGATTCAATGTTTCCAACTATTCCTATTTAACCCAATAGGTAGGGAATTTTATACCGCCTTCCATCGCTGTCTATTTCCTCCAGTTTCCAACTATTCCTATTTAACCCAATAGGTAGGGTGAGTTTTTCTGCCGTCATTCAACCGCGAATGTAAAGATCGGTTTCCAACTATTCCTATTTAACCCAATAGGTAGGGCTCCGTGAAGATCGCGCGTTCGTTCACGTCGGCGGCGGTTTCCAACTATTCCTATTTAACCCAATAGGTAGGGGATGTTGGACAGGCGGCGGGGAAAGGATTACAGAAAGTTTCCAACTATTTCTATTTAACCCAATAGGTAGGGAGAAAAAGAGTACACACTTTTACTCTGGCAAGGCAGAAAGGTTTCCAACTATTCCTATTTAACCCAATAGGTAGGGTAAATAATTTTAAAAAGAATGAATTCCTAGGAGAACCTGTTTCCAACTATTCCTATTTAACCCAATAGGTAGGGCACAAGTAATAATAGGGTGAATTGGCATGGGTGACATAGTTTCCAACTATTCCTATTTAACCCAATAGGTAGGGTACACAAGTGGTGTTCTTAAGGTGGTAGAGGGAAAAAATGCTTGTTTCCAACTATTCCTATTTAACCCAATAGGTAGGGAGAAAAGGAAGAATTGCCATAGTAACAGAGGTACTCGTTTCCAACTATTCCTATTTAACCCAATAGGTAGGGGGGCAACGGGCCGCCGAGCTGGTCCCGGTCACCGTGCGCAACGTTTCCAACTATTCCTATTTAACCCAATAGGTAGGGTATTCCAGGTAGTTGGGGTGACTGGAGTTCAAACTGCGTTTCCAACTATTCCTATTTAACCCAATAGGTAGGGGTCTATATCAAGTTAACCTGACTCGAAAGCTTATAATTAAGCGTTTCCAACTATTCCTATTTAACCCAATAGGTAGGGTTCGACCCGCCGACCTCCCGCATCACGATGCCGCCATCGGGTTTCCAACTATTCCTATTTAACCCAATAGGTAGGGGTGGTTCGAGATCAGGGACGAGCTGGGGGCGACCGAGTTCCTGTTTCCAACTATTCCTATTTAACCCAATAGGTAGGCTACGCCCTCTGGATGGAGGAGAAGGGCTTCTCGAACCTGTTTCCAACTATTCCTATTTAACCCAATAGGTAGGGGAGGTCTTTGGCGGAGTCCCCGAACAGCGAGGTGATCGGTTTCCAACTATTCCTATTTAACCCAATAGGTAGGGATAGTGACTCCAATCCCCACAGAAATTAGAGTAGATTTGTTTCCAACTATTCCTATTTAACCCAATAGGTAGGGCTGCTAACTTAAAGGTATTGCCAGGTGCTGAAAATATAGTTTCCAACTATTCCTATTTAACCCAATAGGTAGGGTTCAGTCATAATATAGATACAAGTGAATGTAAGTAAATAATTGAGTTTCCAACTATTCCTATTTAACCCAATAGGTAGGGCCTATTGAGGACATGAGAAATCGATACCAAATCCTTGTTTCCAACTATTCCTATTTAACCCAATAGGTAGGGGGCTGCCCACAGAACCTTTATATCATCTAGCGTCTAGATGCGGTTTGCGAACCTCATCTTAAATTGTACCACAGATCGAGCAAAAACACCCCACCAACAAACCTCAAACCCTTACCGGGCTTAATGTCGACCGACACAACGAAACAATAGGTATTTCAGCAATTTTTTTTCTCAGTCGCAAACCGATGATACAAAACCGCCAAACCCTTCAACCTAGGATTATTATTCACATCATCATATTCACCAAAAAGTCGCTGGATTCATTTAGTAGAAAGTCAGTAATCGGTTTTGCCGCCATTGCCGCATCCTGTGTTTCAATCCCGTTACCAGGATTCATTTTCATTTAGTAGAAAGTAAGTACCTGGACAAAATTAAAGTTAACTGTTTGGTAAGGGAACACCGGATCTGGGAACAGGAAAGGCTTTCAATGCTTTTACATTTCTTAACATAATGAACTTTATTTATGTCCAGGGACTTAAAAACAACGATTCTATGTCCTGAGCGAAAACACAGAATCGCGAGGAACCTGAAACCCTTATAATTTGGTTACCGTGCGTAAGTCCTATTAATTTACAGCCTTGATGAAAGTGATCTATTGAGCCTAAATTTTTGAGATCCTTTTTCAGCAAACCCTACTTACTTTACGGAATGAGCTTCAATTTGAGCTAATATTTTATAGCCAAGCTGTCGCCCTAAGCTAATTGCCATTAACATAATATGCTTTTGTGTCCATTGCTCTGCCGCAACTGTTTGGTTATGTAAATCTTTGGCTGATAATTGACGATAATCAAGGCAAATTCTGCCAATAATATTGCCATCTTGATTAAAGATAAAATGATCGGCTCTTGTAGTAGACTGTAGATTTTTAGGGATAGCAGAGCGAAAATGACTAAAAGTTTTTTGGTTTAGCTTTATTCTTCCTATTAACATTGGCGATGGTGAAGTCGTTAATACTCGACCCATATTTACTATTCTATCGAACCTTATATTCCAGACTGGTTTTGTCTGAAGAGGTAACGTAATTATATGGGGCATATTGCTACCCATAAACTGTACACCATTTACTTCTAGCTCAATTAAAACCTCAGAATTTGCCATAATTGGATCACCGATCAATTCGAGATCAAATAAGCCAATTGCTAGATGATTTGTCATGGACGGCAAAGCGTTATCGGTGCGCCATCCTGTTGCTAACTCTGAGCGTATCCAACGCCCATATTCTCGAACCAGATAATATTCTAATAATGACGTATGAGCATCCCACTCACTATTACGCATATAAAAGTCCTGTTTGGGTATTGATAGACGTTGCTTTTTTTTACCGCCAAAAAAGGGACGAAATGCTTTACGAATTAATTGAGGTAAATCGGAAATATTTACAGCCGATAAAATTCGAGGAATTTCTAGGTGCGGCTCACTGATATGTTCCCAACAGGCTGGCCTGAGCATTTCCATTGCAGTCACAATTGCCATAGTCACACCCAAATCGTGCAAAGGATCTGCTGTTTCTGCATCCACAGCAAAATAAGTTTCTAAACCCCCTACATAATAAGTAGCATAGCCTTTTTCCCAATTTTCTAATAACAAATCATAAACTATTTCGTTTTCATCAGTTGTTGGATGTGAGTTGATTTGTTCAACTTCAATGGCTGTCGGCTGGTTATTTCTAATCCCCAAAAGTTGGATATTTTTTTCTAATTTACCAACACCTTTAGCCGTCATAGTTGGAATACCATCAATCAAAGCCCAAGGATCAATTGCATAACGCATAGGTCCACATTGATCTGCACCTCGGAAAGGATGAGCCGACGAGGCAAATAAATTCAAATTATTGATACTGTAAAGTGTTCTATTAGCTCGTAATGGTTTTTCAATTAAGACTACTTGACGAGGGCCTAAATTAGATAACACTTTGTCGCCAATTTGAATAGACTCTATGGGTTTGGCACTACCATCGGCCATTAACACTAAAGTTCCTTTACCGAAACAGCTACTGCTATGGGGTAGATATCGATTCAAAGAACCCCAATTAGAAAAACTATAACTATAACCATTAGGGGTGTTTACGTTCGTCGTCGCCGGGTAAGGGCTGCCGCTAAAAACGGTTAGTTCTTCTTCTGGCATTGCCGCCGTAATTGTAGCAGAAGCCTCCGCAATCAAATCAGCACCTGATAACGGACTATACCAACTAATATAGCCCCCAGTCCACCAACTACGGGAATCGACTTCAATCGGCACTTTAAGTCCATGATTTTTATACTGAGTGATTGCCGCATCGACATTATCATATCCCAACGCTTTTAAGGCTATCCACAAATTAAACAAAAACCAGGTAGCCGCATTGGTACTATCGCCTCCTGTAGAAATCCCTTGGTTAATATTGGCCGTAAATTGTCCGTCAGCAATAGCGCTATATAGCACTAAACTCGCTTGTTTCATTTCTCCTGTAGCTTCTATAGCACGAAAAGCGATGCTTGTGGGTGGGTATCCAGTTTCAAAAACAGCCAAAAAACTGGCCGACAGTGCTGATTTAAAGCTGTTGTTATAGTTTGTTAAATCTTGTGAGAGTTTGCTCGTATCTAAACTGACAGAAACTTTTTGTTTAATAGCATCAGTCAAAACAGCTACAGCATAATTACCCCACCATGCTCCGTTTAAGCTACGGTTTACTTGTTCAACCAGGGCAGCGACTTTTTCTCCGCTACCAGATTGACTAATACCATGAAAGAAAGCATCTCTATAACCTGAATAAGACCCATTGTAATAATAAGTTGAACGATAATAGGCGTAAAAAGGGCCTTGCTCATCGGGGTGGGGAGCAATGCTATTGTTAGGCAAATTAATTGCCAGTAGGTTAGCTAAAGCAGTTTTATGGGCAGTATTCCAGTCATGATCCCCATAATAGGGTAAGGAATCGATTAATGCGTTGATCAGAGGATTTAGGTTAACACTGCTAGAACAAGTAAATGTTTGGAGTGATCTTAAAACAGAGTTTTTCAGGATTTGAGCAAATTTTTCTTGATATTCGGAATAAGTTGTCATGGTTATTTTCTGATTAATAAGGGGAAAAATCGGCATAGAAATTTATTGCTTTATGCCGAATTAAACTTGCTAAGTAGGTGGACAAAATTAAAGTTAACTGTGAGATTGGGCAATGGGGTTGCGGGAAAAGGGCAATGGGTAAGAGTTAGGAGAGTAAAACATTTCTTAATACAGAAAGCTTTATTTATGTTCAGGGACTTAGAAGAAGGTCAAGCTACAGTAATGGTGAAATTAACAGATTCATTACCTAGAGCGTTACTAATTGTCAAAGAATTATTCGATTTAATTGCTTGATTAGCAGTTTGGCCATTAGGGCTAAAAGTGCCTGTTTCTTTACTAAAACTTAAGAAACTGGGCAAGCCTCCTGTTAAAGAATAGGTAAACGGCGTACTGGGATTAATACCAAAGCGTGGTCCAAATTTTTGCTGTTGGGATGGGGTACTATTGAGGATAAAACTTATATCGCTCATGGTCATAAAATTCGGAGCTAGACCAGACATTTTTAAGTTAAATAGACTACCCTGATTTGCACTATAACCCACTCCTGAAGTGGTTGTGATTAACCAACCGCCAGCTTGTGATGGATGGTAATTGCCGTTTTGATCGGGCATTACAGGCTGAAATTTTAAATCTAAGGAAACTAGATCTGTATCATCGTTAGTTGTCACTGCATGAGTTTGAGGATGACTCAACCAAGTTTGCGTCAGTATCGTAGGTTTGCCACTTGCGGCTTGCGATTTGGTTTGACTAGAACTCATTCTCGGTTGGAAGGAAACAGTATAGTCGCTCATCAGGCTGAGTAAAACGCCTATGGGGCCTTCGGTTTTGTCTTTTTCAATCAGAGTAAAAATCTGACTCATCCCTAAGCCATCAGTTTGAGATTGCCAAACAGTATCCGGCAAGGAAGTAGCAGAACCTAGAGATAAAGAACCATCAGCATTAGCGATCATAATTTTGCCAGAAGGGATAAATATTATCCCATCAATGAAGATGTCAGGCGATAAAGTGAATCCGAGCATCAACAGGTTATTTTGCTCTTTGGCGGCATAGGGAATCACATAGTCAATACTACTGGCTTTAGAGTCGACATAAAATCCCGCAGGTTTAGCATATTGATCAACAAATTCTTTAACGGGATCGGGTGGTTTTTGGAATAGTTCGTACAGCACCAAAGCAACCCCTACTAATGCAGCGATAATAGCTAAAGGTCCGGCAAAAGCAATTATTCCTGCCAAAACGCCATCGGCGACAATTAATCCTCCTTCAACAGCCCAAGTGCCGACTAGAGCAAATAAAGTTAGCACACCACCAACAATATTAACAATATCTGCCCCAAGGGCTACCCCCGTCTCTCCAGTAGTAATAAAGTAGATGCTCAAACCGATACCAGCAAGAATTAAAATCGGACCGACACGGGTGGCAATAAACTCATCTAGGTTGCGACCAAATATTCTGATTGTCCAGGATACTTCTTCTAGATCATTGTCGCCTATATTAAGCAGCAATGTTATTTCGTCTCGCATTTCTATTGAACCAGCCGTATCTCCCAGCCAACGAGCAGTTCTGTTAGATATATTCACTAAACCTTCATCAAGCCGGCTGGCTTCTCCCTCAACCAAAATACGATTAACTGCTGCACTGCGTTGCCAAAAAGACATCCCATCTACTTGAAAAATGGCGTAAAGCCTGACTCCGCGTTTAACAACTGCGGCTAATATCTGTAGACCCAATTGCACCGTATCAAGGATGACTTCTGCTTTTTCTCCGGCAGTGAGTTTGTCCCAACTTTTATAGGTCGAGAAAAGATTAAAAATAGCTAAACCGGTAATTCCGCCAATGAATACACTGCCAAAGATGTTAGCGATTTTTGAGAACCTAGGAAAGGTACTTGAAAACCAATTGACCCATCGGTTAGCTATGTAGGGAAGTGCTAAAGTATCTTGAATGGCTTCGGCAAATGTACGCAAGGTTTCGATCGACGCTTTAAGAATTTCATCTGCATCTTTTTCATCTAAAATATTTTTAATTTGAGTGGCGGCATCGGCAATTTGTTGATCTTCGTTGGCAATATTTTGTTGAACAAAAGTTTGTAGGTATTCTTTAATTAGCTCAAAGCTTTCTGCATCTCCTGTAAATCCGTACATACTAGGCAAAATATTAGTAGCCAAAAAGATATTGATCGTTTTATTGTACTGTTGAGCAAAATATCCCGACGGATCTAAAGCAGTCAGTACCGTAATATTTTGCTGAAATAGTCGCGTTAGTGTAGTTCCATCACTCGATCCGGTATTGATGCCGATCTGAATCGCAATATTGGCAAGAATGGCAGGGGCGGTATTATAAGTATAGTAAGCAAAAGCCCAAAAAAGTTTATTGGTTTTCGCATACTCACCAACGGCTTGTACTTCTTTAATTAAGTTTTGTTTGAGGTCCGGAGATGACCCATCTGCTACCACATTGGTATTAATATCATTAATAGAACTTTTGATTTGACTGTCGATAGTTGCTTCATAGGTAGCGGCGTTGGTAATTTGATCTGAGATATAATCAGCCGTCTGTGGGAAGCGTTGACCCCATTGGTACTGAAATAACTTTTGCCCATGAACTTGGTACACTTTAGAATTGGCTACTTCTTGTTTTAACCAAGCGGCGGCACGCGGACCGTTGAGATTTTTGGTGTTTGAATCCGAACCATTAGCCAATCCTTGAGTCATTACGGCAGTCCCCAAAGTTTTATACCAGGCTGTGGGATCTCCTATACCTGATACCGGCGAGTTGGCAATTTCTGCTAATTCTCCGCTTAAAATAGGTTGGTTCACATTAGGAAATAACAGTTTCCAAATATCTTCTGAGATATAAGAATTCATTATTTCACTTAAGTTCTGTCTCACAGCAGATTGAACAACATCACCCCATTCTCCCTGAGTATTTTGTGCAAACGGGGTCATAGCCAGCAAACCGTATATATTCGGCGAGGTATCGGCTAAAGAGGCTACCTGTGAGAGGAGGATGTCATGAATTTTTGGGTGAAGATCGCAGTGTTTAGCAATTTGGTTATGAGTCGAATTAGCTGATAAGCGCCGCACAGTCAATGTGTTATGGGGGTCATTAGCAAGAGATCCGTTTTTACTGAATAGAAGCTTACCTTCTGCGGGTAATCCTAATCGTTTTTGATGTTTGCGATCAAGCCCTCTCCAATATAGGGTATTGCCTAACATATAGGAATCGGCCACAGGCTTACCATTGAGATGCAAACGTCCGTCAAAGACAGCAAAGGGTGCTTTATCAGGTGATACGTGGTAATAACCAGCTACCATTGAAGCAACCCGTTTACCTTGCATCCCGACTAGCGTGCCTTTGGGGGCAAGATCATCAATTTGTAATACACCGTTGATGGTAGAAGCCGCCGCGTCTTCTCTTGCCTGCATCCAATAGGGATAAACAGTATCTGGTTCAGGGCTAGATAAACCGATATCTTGATCTGGAGGCACATTGGACTTAAATACCAAATTCCATACCATTAGCCCCTGCTGTTGACCTAAACTAAGACTGGCTTCAAAAGAGCCTAAACTAGGTTCCCAAGGGATAGATTCTGTCTGTTTATCTTCAAATTCCCATGTAAAAGTTGGTGGTTCGATTGAACTGCCTTGAGTTACTGTATAAGTTAACAATAATCTGTCTTGAACCCAAGTTGCTGACTTCCACGCCGGAGAAGATGTATCCCAAGTAAAACCGACAATTGCATTATTTTGGCTTTCATAAGTAGCGCCAGAATTTAAAGCAACAGAGCAAATGAATTGTGCCCGTGCGCCAGCCCTTACCGATATAGCCCTGTCTGCACCACCAATAACCCCGACAGCACCACGACCACTAGCATAAAGATGTAACTGACCTCCACCAAATAATCCTTGCCAACGTAAAGTTTTGTCATGGGCATCGTAAGTCCAAGCATCGCGCGGTACTGGCACTTGATCGATGAATAGGAGATCATTACTTTCGTCTAATGGATTTGGGCGTATTAACATCACTCGTTTTGGGATGGCATAATTAGGATTACCTGGTGCATCCATGCGAGTAATGACTAAGTCATGAAATTCAGAGCGAGAACGATTGATTGAAGTTACCATACAATTATCTACTGTTAAAATATTGGTGATGTTTGTAATTATTGGCTACAAAGCTCATCCAATAATTTACGGAATTGTGCCTCAAGAATTTTTGTTGTCGCCCAAATTGCAAGTATTTATACTGCTTAAAAGCCATTTTCGTGCTGTACTTCTACTTGTAAGTACCTGGACACAATTAAAGTTAACTGTGTGATTAGGGAACAGGGAACAGGGAACAGGGAACAGGAAAGGCTTTCAATGTTTTTACATTTCTTAACATAAAGTGCTTTATTTATGTCCAGGTACTTATTAATTCATTTTTCCCTACACCCTACACCCCACACCCCACACCCTACACCCCACACCCTACCTTAATTACAAGTTTCTTGTCACCCCGTCAAACTTTTATGATTCGTTTGCCTGGCTTGGACGTTAGGATATATGTATGTAAATCTCAAAAAATTTAATAAAATAATATTCGTCTTATATCCAAGATTAAAAGCGCATTACCCACATTATTCGACTGTATTTATGAGTGACGAAAAGTTGAGACAATATATCGAAACGTTGCGACAGCTAATTGCCGCCGAGGAAGAAAAACAAGAATTGATTGCTTTTTCAGAAAGCGTAGTCGCACTTGACGGTTTACAACTGTATATAGAAGAGATGCAGACGAAGTTGGAAATAGCCTCTTGCCTGGAGCAAAAGCTTATAGAGCAAAATCAACGAATTGTCACAGCTTACCAACATTACTACGACTTATTTCACACTTCACCTTTAGGCTATTTAGTGACCGATGCTAAAGGGTTAATCACAGAAGCCAACCAGATGATAGCTAAATGGCTAAACGTACCACAACACTATTTAGTCGGTAAACCTTTAGTTGTGTATGTAGATCATAGTGAACGCTCAGCTTTTTATACCAAGTTGGATGAGCTTTCTCAAAAAAGGGAAATACAACATTGGCAAACGATATTATGTCCACGACACCAAGAACCATTTAGTGCCCTGTTGCAAGTGCTAAGCCTCCGTAATGACTCAGGTTCGATTGAAACTCTACGAATAGGGGTACATAACTTAATTCAAATTCAACAAGCAGAGTTTCTAATCGCTCAACCCCCCTACCCGAAAGCAATTTCTACAAAAGAAAAAGTGTCTAAACTTACTCTGTCTCAATCTCTAAACGGATTGCAGGTGCTAGTTGTTGATGATGAAGCGGATGCTCGGGAATTCATCAGTGCCGTTTTAGAATCTGCGGGAATTCGTGTCAGAGCAGTAGCAAGTGCGGCAGCCGCACTAAAAGAATTAGAGCAATTTCAGGCCGATGTATTGGTGAGTGACATTCGTATGCCCGATAAAGATGGCTATAGCTTGATTCGCCAAATACGCGAGCTTGAGTCTCAAATCGGAGGACATATTCCAGCAGTCGCCATTACCGCTTATTTAGACGAAACTCGGGAAAAAGTTATTAGTGCTGGATTTGAAGCCCATTTGCACAAGCTGGCTCAACCAAGGGATTTGATTGATATGGTAACTCAATTAGCCCGACGCACTTATAGTCAATAGCATAAATTGCTTAAATTAACATGAAAAAATTGCATTTGTTGAGGAAAGCTTTGTATGATAATCCCATCTGAGAGCCTAAATCCCTTGCTTGAAAGCCTTTTTGCAGGAGGGGGCGAGATGGGAGCTTTGATGAGAGCGTATGATTGGTCACAAAGCCAGCTCGGTCTTATCGAAACCTGGCCACAGAGCTTAAAAACAGGCATTCGAATTATTTTAGGCTCCCGCTACCCAATGTTTATCTGGTGGGGGAAAAACCTGATCAATTTATATAATGATGCTTATATTCCAATATTGGGTAAGCGGCATCCAAAAGCTTTAGGTAGATCGGCAAATGATATTTGGTCAGAGATTTGGCACTCGTTAGGACCATTGGCTTATGAGGTGCTTAATAACGGAAATCCCTCTTGGAACGAAGAATTATTGGAGATTATGGAGCGTAATGGCTATCGGGAAGAAGCCTACTTTACCTTCTCTTACAGTCCTATTGGGAGATATGAAGATGGCGTGGGAGGGATTTTTTGTGCCTGTACGGAAGATACTCTGCGAGTTTTGGATGAACGCCGTCTGAGGACGCTTCGGGATTTAGGTGCAGAGACGGCACACGCGAAAACGGTAAATGAAGCCTGCCAAATTTCTGCTAATGTATTAGCTAATAACCTTAAAGACATTCCCTTCGCCTTGTTTTATTTGCTTGATAGCGGTCATCAACAGGTTAAACTTGTCAGTACAACTAATTTAGAAGTCGGAACTCTTGTTAGCCCTAGTGTGATTGAGCTTGCCGATGAAGCATCCGACTGCTGGTCACTCAACTCGATTTTAGCCACTGGAGAAAACCGAGTCATTCATCAATTAATTGATCGCTTTGGTTCGCTTCCCGGGGGCGCGTGGGATGAATCCCCCAACAGCGCGATCGCCCTGCCTCTAACCCGACCCGGACACGAAACCCTAGGCGTTCTTATTGCTGGCATTAGCCCCTATAAACCGCTTGATGATGATTATCGAGGCTTTTTTGACTTGGTAGCCGCTCAAGTGACGACGGCAATCGCTAATACTTTAGCTTATGAGGATGAACGCAAACGGGCTGAGGCATTAGTCGAGTTAGACCGAGCCAAAACGGCTTTTTTCAGCAATGTCAGCCATGAATTTCGCACACCGCTTACCCTAATGCTCGGGCCTGCTGAAGATGCGTTAAGCGATGCCAGTAATCCCCTTGCACCTCTTCAATATGAGCGCATTAAAATCATACATCGTAACGGGTTACGCCTGCTGAAATTGGTTAACACTCTGCTCGATTTTTCGCGTATTGAAAGCGAGCGGGTTCAGGCAGTTTATGAGCCAACTGACCTAGCCACCTTTACGGCTGAACTAGCTAGTGTGTTTCGCTCTTGCATTGAAAAGGCTGCTCTGCGTTTGGTGGTCGATTGTCCTCTGCTCGCTGAACCTGTCTATGTTGATCGAGAAATGTGGGAAAAGATTGTCCTTAATTTGCTCTCAAACGCTTTCAAGTTTACTTTTAGTGGTGAGATCAAAGTAAGTTTGCGATTAGTAGCAAGCGAACAAGAAAAGTTAAAAGATAAAAGGGAAAATTTTGTCTTTACTCCTTCTTCATTGCCCATTTTCCCATATATTGAACTATCTGTACAAGACACAGGCATTGGCATTCCCCGCGCAGAAATTCCCCATTTGTTTGAGCGGTTTCACCGAGTAAAAGGAGCAAAAGGACGTACTTATGAAGGATCGGGAATTGGTTTATCCCTAGTTTTACAATTAATAAAACTGCATAGCGGAATAGTCGGGGTCAGTAGTACCCTTGGAGAAGGGAGTTGTTTTAAAGTGTTTATTCCGAGCGGCTCTGCCCATCTTCCTCCTGAACGGATTGGGGCAACTCCTATTCGAACCTCAACCGCCATGAGCGTGTCTCCCTACGTGGAGGAAGCCTTACAATGGCTTACCCAAGAGACGGAATTTATCGAATCGTCAAAAAATCAGCAAGATAAAAAGATTATTTTAGCACCCAGTTACTCTCACATTCCCTCACCGTCAAAAAGCCGAATATTGCTAGTGGATGACAACGCAGATATGCGCCATTACGTGAGCCGGTTGTTGAGCGAACGCTGGCAAGTTGAAACCGCCGCCAATGGAGCAATCGCTCTAGAAATGATTGCTCAACAACTGCCCGACTTAGTGCTGACAGATGTGATGATGCCAGAGCTAGACGGATTTGGTCTGCTCAATACACTTCGGGCTGATCCGATCACTAAAAGTATTCCCATTATTCTACTGTCTGCAAGGGCAGGAAAAGAAGCAACCATTGAAGGATTAGAAGCAGGAGCCGATGATTATTTAATTAAACCTTTCAGTACCTACGAACTAATAGCGCGGGTCCAGACCCAACTACAAATGTCACGTTTGCGCCAGGAGCAATCGGCTAATCGTTTTAAAAATGAATTCCTCCAGACTGTAACTCATGAATTACAAGCTCCTCTTGCAGCGATTCTCAGTTGGGCACGTTTATTACAAAGTCAATCTTTCGACGGGAAAAAGACGGCTCAAGCACTGGCTTCTATTGAGCGCAATGCCACGATTGAAGCCAAATTAGTCAAAGATTTGCTGGATGTTTCTAGCATTCTCTCGGGAAAGCTTCGACTACAACTTCAACCGGTCGATCTGGTTCCTCTAACACAAGATGTTATTACTACACTGCGTCAAACGGCTCAAGCAAAGCAAATTCTACTCATAGAGAGATTACCTGATCCAGGTAAACAGGTTATACTTACAGGAGATCCCGAACGGCTCAAACAAATTATGAGTCATTTGCTATCCAATGCTATCAAATTCACTCCTAATAAAGGAAAAGTCTACATTGAGTTAGACGACTTGGCTTTTGAGGCCCGACTCCGTGTTACTGATACCGGTATCGGCATTAGTTCAAATTTTCTTGTCCATGTTTTTGAGCGTTTCAGTCAAGCTGAAGTACCTAGCCGTCATTCACCCGGAGGGGTGGGCATTGGACTAGCGATCGCCCGTTATCTAGTAGAATTACATCAAGGGACAATCGAGGTAGCAAGTGGGGGAGAAGGGCGAGGGGCAACATTTACTGTCAGATTACCCTTAATCAACTCTACTCAACTGAACTCTGATGCCCCAGTTGAGAAGGAATAAGCACTATGCAACGACCTCAAGCTCAAACCGTCACCCTAGACGATATTATAATTACAAGGGAGCTTCAGATGAGATCGCCCCGTGCCCCCAATTGGCAGGCTCAGGCGGAGGGGATGCAACTCCTGGCCCAACAGATGGCGAGGGATTCAGAATATTTGATGCAAACCTTGGTGGATCTTGCTCTTTCGTTATGTAAGGCGGGGACAGCCGGACTAAGCTTGCTGGAAACCACATCTGAAGGAGAAGAGATTTTTCGCTGGACTGTTTTAGCCGGAACCTTAGCACATCATGTTGGGGGCAGTACCCCCCGCAATTATAGCTCTTGTGGCGTTTGTCTTGAACAGGGTTCTCCTGTTTTATTTTCCCACCCAGAACGCTATTTTACCTACTTTCAAGAAGCAAACATACCCATTGTAGAAAGGTTAGTGTTGCCTTTGGTTGCTGATCGCCACGTCTTCGGCACGATCTGGATCATATCGCAGGATGAGCCACGACACTTTGATTTAGAAGATGTGCGGGTTATGACGAGTCTAGCAGACTTTACAGCTACTGCTTTGCTATTGCAGCAGCGTCAAAAGAGAGAATTGCTGGTGGCTAATGCGGCGTTGGAGGCAGAAGCGCGATCACGTGCTTTAATTTCGAATCTTCCGGGAGGGGCGGCGTTTGTGGTCGATCAAAATCTGCGCTATATGCTGGCAGAAGGAGAAGCATTGGAGACTGCCGGATTTAAACCAGAAGATTTCGTCGGACATACAATCTTCGAAGTGCTGTCGTCCGAATTAGTGGCAAGTTACGAGCCGATGTACCGTCAAGCACTCGCAGGTAAACCCTTTGAGTATGAGCATTCTTCCCATGATCGCACCTACATATCACGGGGAACACCGATTAGGGCTGAAAATGGGGAAATCTATGGGGCGCTTGCGGTTTCTTACGACATTACCGAACGCAAGCGGACAGAAGCCACCCTGCGGGAGAACGAAGAAAAGTATCGAGCGCTCTTTGTGTCAATGGATGAGGCCTATGCAGTTGTCGAAGTTCTGGCAGACGACAATGGCCAGTGGAATGACTTTCTGTTTTTGGAAGTCAATCCCGCTTTTGTGAAGCAGACCGGTATGGAGTATCCGGTCGGACGCAAAGCCACAGAACTTCTGGGAACACCGAATCCCAAATGGGCACAGGTTTATGGGCGTGTCGCCGAAACCGGTGAACCGATTCGGTTTGAAGAAAGCGAAGCCACCTTAAATCGCGTTTTTGACCTGTATGTTTTCCGTTTGGGCCCAGACGGCAGCCGCCGCGTGGCCGTTCTGTTCACAGATATCAGCGATCACAAACGCCGCGAAGCGAATGCTGCTTTCTTAGCCGAAATTGCCCAAGACTTTTCCCGTCTTTCGTCCGCCGATGAGATTATGCGTGCAGTCGGGGCAAAAGTAGGCGCTTACCTCAACATTTCTAATTGTCTCTTCGCAGAAATTAACGAAAGACAAAATCAAGCGAGCATCGAATACACCTGGCATACCTCCGATACACCAGACGTAACAGGTGTTTATCGGCTCTCCGAGTTTATCACCGAAGAATTTCGACAGGCGGCACGGTCTGGAGAAACCATTATCATCCGCGATACACAGACTGATCCTCGCACAGATAGCGATCGCTATGCCGCCCTCAAGATTCATGCCTATGTCACTGTTCCCTTTCATCGGGAGGGCGAATGGAAATATTTATTCACGGTGAATGATTCTGTTGCCCGCAATTGGCGTGAAGATGAAATTGAGTTAATCCGCGAGGTGACAAACCGCACATTTCCCCGTCTCGAACGTGCTTACGCCGAACAAGCCCTGCGGGAATCGGAAGCCAAATATCGCTCGCTGTTCAACTCGATCGACGAAGGTTTCTGTATCTTTGAAATGCTCTACAACGATGCAGGCGAGGCGATCGATTTCCGCTACATCGAGACTAATTTAGGCTTTGAGCGGCAGAGTGGGCGCAGACCGCAACCAGGGCAAACAATGCAGGAACTCTTCCCAGAAGCGGAGGATATGTGGCTGAAGGACTACGCGGAGGTTGCACGCACCGGACAGCCGAAGCGGTTCATCGACTTCCACGAAGACCTCGATCGTTGGTTCGATGTCTTTGTCTTTCCTACAAGCAATAACAAAAACCAACTCGCGGCACTTTTTAGCGATGTCACGGATGAGAAGCGCTCCGAAGCCGCGTTACGCGAGAGCCAAGAGCGACTACAAAAAGCACTTTCTATCGAAACCGTCGGGGTTCTGTTTTTCATGCTCGATGGGCAGATCACCGATGCAAACGATACCTTCTTAAGAATGAGCGGTTACAACCGGGATGAAGCTCGCCATATCGCACACTGGAAAGATTTGACCCCTCCTGAATTTTGGGACGTGACGAGTGCTGCGGCTGAGGAACTGGCAACCCTGGGAAAAACTGCACCTTACGAGAAGCAGCATATTCGCAAAGATGGTTCTCGCTGGTGGGGGCTATTTTCACCGACGCGACTCAAGGGTAGCGGGCGCAATGCCGAATGCGTCGAATTTGTCATTGACATTAGCGATCGCAAGCGTGCCGAAGAAACCTTACGCGAGAGTAAGGAGCGACAGGCGTTTCTGTTGCAACTCAGCGATGCTATCAGGCCGTTAACCGATCCGGTTGAAATCATGGCTACGGTTAGCGAGACTGTTAGACACTATTATAAGGTTGCACGCTGTGGTTATAGCGAAGTGTCACCGCCTTACGATCATCTTGTTGTTGCACGCGATTGCACCAACGGTATTATGCAAAATTTACAGGGGGCATGGCCGCTTGTCAGCTTTGGCGATGACTTGATCAGACAGTACCGCTCGGGACAAACAGTTGTCGTTGAAGATGCCTTTGAAGACGCTCGGAGTAAGGGAAAGGAAGCGGACCTTGAATCAGCCGGAAATATTCGCTCCAGCATCTCCGTTCAACTGATAAAGCAAGGTAATTGGGTCGCATCGTTTTATGTTCAGGACACTGTGAGACGTTCTTGGACAGGCAACGAAGTAAACTTAATGGAAGAAATTGCTGAACGGACGTGGTCTGCATTGGAACGCGCCCGCACCGAAGCGGCTCTGCGGGAATCCGAAGAAAAATATCGATCGCTGTTTGAGTCGATCAACGATGGTTTTGCGCTGCTCGAAGTGCTGTATGACGATGACGATAAACCACTCGATTGTCGCTTCCTAGAAGTCAGTCCCTCATTTGAAACCCAAACCGGATTGACCCAAGTCCAAGGCAAAACCTTGAGAGAACTCATCCCGTCTGTTGAGTCAGGTTGGTTTGAACACTACCACCAAGCTCTTGTCACTAACGCACTGGTTCACTTTGAAATGTGGCAGGACTATCTCAAGACTTGGTTTGAAGTAGATGTGTTTCCCTACGGCAATCCGCAAGATCGAAAAGTGACGATCGTTTTCCAGAACATCAACGAACACAAACAAGCTGAAGCCGAACGACTGCAACTCATTCAAGAGCAAGCCGCCCGTGAACAAGAACGCCAACGTGCCGAGACTCTGGCAGAACTTGATCGCGTCAAAACCCTCTTCTTCAGCAACGTTAGCCACGAATTCCGTACACCCTTAACACTATCACTGGCTCCTCTGCAAGATATCTTAAGCGATCCCACTCATCCCCTCGATCCTGTTCAGGGAGAACGGCTAGAACTCGTTCACCGCAACAACCTCCGCTTATTGAAACTGGTTAACACCCTGCTCGATTTCTCCCGCATTGAAGCCGGGCGAATAGAAGCGGTTTATGAACCTACTGATTTAGCAATGTTCACAACAGAACTCACGAGTGTATTTCGCTCTGCTATCGAACGGGCAGACTTACAGTTGATTGTTGATTGCCCTCCCCTACCAGAACCCGTCTTTGTCGACCGACAGATGTGGGAAAAAATTGTTCTCAACCTGCTTTCTAATGCTTTTAAGTTCACCTTTAAAGGCGAAATACGGGTTAGTTTAGCTAACAATAATGATAATTGCGCTATCCTCCAAATCCAGGATACAGGGACTGGTATTGCTCCCGAACACCTGCCCCATCTGTTTGAGCGGTTCTATCAAGTTCGAGGCATTCAAGCGCGAACTCATGAAGGATCGGGAATCGGCCTTGCTCTTGTGTATGAACTGGTTCGACTGCATAGCGGCAGCATTGAAGTGAATAGCACTCTTGGAGAGGGGACTTGTTTTACAATCTCTCTACCGTTCGGAACAGAACACTTACCCAGTGATCGCCTTTTAGATGAAAGCGATGACCAACCCGTTCGCCCCTTAGCATCTACTACAATAGATAGTGTTGCCTATAGGCTAGAAGCCGAGCGATGGCTACCCAAAGATACGAATGAGGAACAAGATCTTGAATGTAGTCAAGAAGTTTCACTTACACCCTCTTCTTTCCTTGTGCTTTTAGTCGATGACAATGCTGATATGCGAAAGTATTTGACTCGTATCTTAAGTGAACACTTTCAAGTAGAGGCAGTCGCAGATGGGAAAACGGCTCTAGCAGTAGCTATTGAACAAGTCCCCGATCTTATCCTAAGTGACGTGATGATGCCAAGACTCGATGGAGTAGAGTTACTTCAAGCCTTGCGTTCTGACCCGCGCACAAAAGAAGTGCCCTTTATACTGCTTTCTGCTCGTGCCGGCGAGGAATCGATTATCAAAGGATTAGAAGCCGGAGCCGATGACTACTTAATAAAACCTTTTTCCGCTCAGGAATTAGTATCTCGTGTCAATGCTCATCTTCAGATGGCCAAACTTCGAGGGGAAGCACTCGATCATGAAAGAATGATCAGCCGTAGAAAAGACGAGTTGTTATCAACGGTTTCTCATGAATTAAATACTCCCCTAGTTGCTATTCTTGGTTGGACTCGGTTGTTACGCGGCACACCCCCAAGTCAACCCATGTTGACAAAAGCATTAGAGACGATCGAACGCAATGCCGCACTACAAGCGAAACTAATTCAAGACTTGCTCGATATTTCCCGAATTAATGCAGATAAACTGCTTTTGAGTCTTGAGCCTGTTGAAATAGGATCACTTATTGATATTGCGATCTCCACAGTCGCTCCTTTGGCCAGCACCAAGGGAATTGATCTCATCTGGCACAAAACTAATGAGGATGGAGACGCTAGTTCTGTAGTCGTAAAGGGCGATCCAGAGCGCCTAGTGCAAGTCATGGGCAATTTATTAACCAATGCTATTAAATTTACCCCCCCATCAGGGCGGGTGAGCGTTGAACTCTCAGTGATGCGGGATGACAATTTTGCCGACGGGGGTTATGCTAAAATTTCTGTTATTGATACTGGCATAGGCATTGCTGCTGAGTTCCTTCCCTATGTTTTTGAGCGCTTTCGTCAAGGAGAGGGTACAAATGGCGTGAAAGGATTGGGACTGGGTTTGGCGATCTCCCGTCATTTAATTCAACTTCATCAAGGTTCTATTTATGTTCAAAGTCAAGGAATAGGAAAAGGAGCAACTTTTGTGATAGAGTTACCTATCAATCAAAAATAATTAAACTCCATGATTAATTATAAAGATGAATCCGCCCGAAGTCAATTTGGAATTTGAAGCGTTATTAAACTACCTTAAAGACAGCCGAGGTTGTGACTTGACCGCTTATAAACGCTCGACTTTAATACGGCGATTTCAGTACCGGATGCAAAGTATCAATATTGATAACTATCAAAATTATTTACAGTATTTGCAACAGCATCCCCAAGAATACTCTGCTCTTTTAGATGATGTTCTAATTAACTTCACCAGTTTTTTCCGCGATCCCGAAGCTTGGGATTATCTCGCCAAAGCCATCATTCCAAAAATCCTGAAAAGTAAGCACACAGATGAACCTATTCGCGTCTGGAGCGCAGGTTGTGCAGCCGGGCAGGAAATTTACAGCCTTACGATTTTACTGGCAGAAGTATTAGGTACCGATGAGTGCCTAAAACGAGTACAGGTTTATGCAACTGATATAGATGAAGTCGCACTAACACAGGCACGAGAGGGCATTTACAGTGAGCAACAAATGATAGGCCTCTCTGCGAATCTGATTGAAAAATACTTTAAACCCATTGAAGGAAATTACGTCTTTGACCGAACCCTTCGTCATAAAATTATCTTTGGTAAGCATGACCTAGCTAAAAATGCTCCTATCTCAAAAATTGATCTATTGGTTTGCCGCAATGTGCTTATGTATTTCTACTCAGAAACTCAAAGTTCTATCTTAGTTCGCTTTCACTTTGCGCTAAAAAACACGGGCTTCCTCTTATTAGGTCAAACAGATATACTAACTCAGCACAGAGAAATTTTTACACCTATCAATTTAAAGCTACGAATTTATGCTAAAGGGTTAAATCTAGAAGTAGAGCATGTTTTATCTCTCAACCCCAAATCTTCTAAAAAACCAACTCTAGCTCGGTTCACAACCGACCAATCCTTCTGGAAAACGATATTTGAAACCAGCCCGGTTGCCCAGTTATGCGTAGATTTCAAGGGTTACTTAATTGCTGCTAATGAGAGGGCGAATATTTTATTTGGATTAACGCTCGACGATCTGAATCGTTCTTTTCTTGAACTTGAACCAGGAAAGTTACTCGACTCTCACGCTTCGGGGAAAAGCCTCTACCACAAGCGTCGTCGAGCGACGTTGAAAAATATTGAGTGGCGCACTTCGAGCAGCACAAGACATTTTGATGTTGAGAGCGTACCTCTTTTTAACTCTGAAAAAAAATTTTTAGGTATTACATTAACATTCTTTGAAAAGTCTTTATCAAAGTGAACAGGGAACAGGTAACAGGAAAGGCTTTCAATGCTTTTACATTTCTTAGCATCATGTACAAGGACTGGTGCGGAGCTAGGCTTTATTTATTTCTAGGTACTTAGCTAAAGTTTTAACTTTATTCGTTGCTAACAAAAGTTTCATCGCCTCTTTTTGTACCTGTTCAGCTTGTGCCTTTTTAATTTCTAATTTAGAGTAAACAAAATTAAAAAACAGTTGATCGCCCAAAGTTATAACCCCAACCAAGTGATTATTTTTAAAATGAGAAATTATAGATGGACCATACATCGCTTCAAGTCGAAGATGGCCATACTGTACAGGAATATTTAATCGTCCGAGATTACTGACCATAACTGAGACTTAAACCATATTTTGGCGCGAACGACAAAATATGCTTGAAAAAAAGGACTACTATAAGAGAAAGCCATTTGATAAATTTATGAATAAGCGCTCGCTTCGCTGTCTCTTTTCACTACGCTTTAAGTCCTGGGGGGTTTCCCCCCAGACCCCCCGTGGCAGGATTTTCGGATTCGGTGGCTGATGTTTATTTAAAGCTAAGAGACCGAAATGGTCTACACGCTCACTCCTTCCGACCGCTACGCGCTCATCCTGCTTGTTAAAACTTGTACAGATAAGTCAAACAGGTTCAGGCTTTTTCGGGTTCGGACCCAACTTGGTCGCGTTTGGGTTTACGCGCTCCTACTCTTCGCTTTGTCTTTTTCTGTGTTGATGTAGCATCAATGGAATCAGCTTCTTCTACTTTTACGCTCTCTTCTGATAAAGTTTCATTATTATGGGGTAGAGAGACAATTTCATCGTTTTTGACTGAAGTCGTTTTTTTTCTTCCTTTTTTAACAGTAGAGGCATCGGAAGTCTTAGAAGCGGTTGAAGTACGTTTTCGCCTAGGAGAATGAGTATTGGAGGTCGGAGTTATTGTGTCATCTATTGAAGTTGCTTTTGTCGAGAGGAGTGAAGGACTTGTAAAAGTGCTACTATCATCTGAAGATTCTTTTTCTTGAGTAGAGTTTGTAAGAATCCCTTCCATGTTTAATAATCGAGATAAATGGTCTTGGCGACTGGCGGAGTAAATTAATTGTTGCTCTCCTTCAACTGCATCTATAGCCATACGTTCGCACGCTCGCGAGGTTAAAAGCATACTCCTGTATTCGTTCTATCGTCAAAGTATCTTCACCTCGACGAAGACACGCTCCACTTGCCCGAATAAGCCAGTCCTTTAAAACGCCAACGCACCCAATCGAGCGTTCATAAAAATAAAACCATTGCTGCATCAATGACTCGATATCAGTATTAAGAGGAACTTGTTTAAGCAGAGCCAATAAAGCGGCTTGAAAATTTCGACGATCTTGTTCAACCGAAAATTGATAGCGTTTAAAATGTAAGTCGAGTCCACGTCGTGCGGCTTGACCATTTAGATTTTGAAAACTTAACAGTTCATAAGTTCCAATAAGAACATGAAGGACACCAGTGACATTAGTTATGGATTTTATCCAGTCTAATTGGTCTAATAATTTGCTGGCACTCTGACCATTACCAACTTTCATCAAATGTTGTGCTTCATCTAAAATGACAGCCCGTACTCCATGTTTAATTAAAGCATCTTCAAAAGCTCGACGTAATTCGGTTGAGTCATTAAATTGTGCATTTTTACTGCGACTACGTCCTTTTTTTTCCCAAGTTTGTTCAGTATTAATATCAACCAGTAGCCGACGTTCATAAAAGGGTTCACCGAGAGTTTCCAGGTGTCGAATCTCAAATTAAATGACGCGAGTCTCAAATTATTTGTCGCGTTGTAAAAAGGCTACAATGAATGTCAGATAAGGATCACAAGCCAAAGTAGTACAGGAAAAAAAGCCCCCCAAAATTGTCTCAAAATAAATGACGTAAATTACAGCTTGAAAATATCACTTTAAATGTCATAAAATGGGGCAAAGAAAAAACCTAAAAGAAAAAAAGTTTGGGGTATGGTCTTGTCAGGTTTTGAAGCCAAGCCTTCTACAATGACACTCAGCCTTTTATTTAATCTTTTATCTCCCAAATCTGCCGTTTTTAGTTCTTCCGTTACCCAGTTATTCATTTTTTATCCTCCCTCTTAAATACACTATTTAATTTTTTAATATTTTTGATTTATTTTTTATTATTACTTTGTCTATTTAGTTAACTTAGGTTGGTCAACATCTTTATTTTTTTTGAATAATTAATCTTAACTTGTATTTGTTTATCACCCTTATTTATATTAGCTTTTTTGAGTTCCTTTTAATAATTATTATTGAGCGACCCCTAACTCCTTTTTTGCACTCCTCTGTCGCCAACTGCTACAACCTGAGTCAACATTTTT